>CAZVZK010000141.1:0-27340 GCA_964630925.1 uncultured Alcaligenaceae bacterium | reverse complement strand
GCCGTGGAAGGCGAAATCGCCTGTACGAACGTCGAAAGATTCACATGCTCTGACCTCAGCCCGTCAGCACCGCCAGCGCCTCGTCCGACACCCCGCCGGGGATCTTCACGTCGAGTACGCGGTAGGAGCCCATCGAGCGGCACCGCGTGACGGTGAGCGACAGAGGCGCCACGCCCGCCAGCGCGAACGACATCTCCTTGCCCTCCGGGAGCGGCCAGCCGCCGGGCAGCTCCAGGCGGCGCACCAGCCAGCGCAGGACGGTCCGGTCCGGCAGCCGGGTCTGGAACAGCACGCCCGTCACCACGGCGGCGCCGAAGACGGCCGGGCCGCGCTCGGACAGGTCGAGGACGTGCCCGACCTCCTCCTCGCTCAGCTCGCTGATGAACGACACGTCGAGGAGGAAGCCGTCGGTATGGGCCTGCACCTGCGTCACCCGCGCCAGCATCGTCGAGGACGTGCCGTCGCCTGCCGGCACCTCGACCGCCAGGCCGCTGCCCTTCTCGAAGCGCCGGGCCAGCGACAGGCTCACGCCACGCGTCCAGATGGAGCGTATGACCGCCGGCCAGGGGTCCTTGACCCAGGACGACGGGGGCTGGCAGGTCGTCTCGACCGCGCAGGGGTGCCGTTCAGCCAGGCGCGGGGGGTCGGTGGCCAGCATCAGAGTCATGTCCGTGGCCTCACGCGGCGTGCATTATGCGACGCATTCGAGGAAGCCTAGGTCACGGTTCGCGCCCCGTCAAACGAGGTACGGGTTCGACGCCGCCTCCTCGCCCGCCGTCGTGTCCGGGCCGTGCCCCGGATACACCTCCGCCTCCGGCCCCAGGGGCAACAGCTTCTCGCGGATGCCCTTGAGCAGCGTCGGCATGCTGCCCCCGGGGAAGTCGCACCGGCCGATGCCGCCGGCGAACAGCACGTCACCGCCGAACACCTGCACGGGCGGCCCGTGATGGACGAAGATGACGTGCCCCGGCGAATGGCCCGGGATCAGCCGCACCTCCAGGGGGATGCCGGCCAGCTCGATCATCTCGCCGTCCTTGAGGAGGCGGTCCGCCGGCGGGCTGGTGATCGGCATGCCGAAGGCGGCGCTGAGGTTCAGCTCGGCGTCCGTGAGCATCGGGGCGTCTCCTTCGCCGATGAGGAGCGGGGCGCCCGGATAGGCCTTCTTCATCTCGGCGTTACCTGCTATATGGTCGGCGTGGCCGTGGGTGTTCAGGATGGCCGCCACGGCGAGGCCCTCCTGCCGCAGGCAGTCCAGGATGGCGTCCGGCTCCATGCCGGGGTCGATGACGAGGGCGTCGTCCCGGCCATCGCGCCAGACGACGTACGTGTTCTCGTCGAACGGGCGCGACACGATGAGTCGGATGTTCAGCGGCATGGTCTCCCTCCGGTGGCATTGTAGTGGCATGGGGGGCCTGCCGTAGGGTCACGCGGCCCGCGTGCCCCGGGTGGAGGGCACGCGGGCCGCGTGACCCACGGTGTGGCAATCCGGGCGGCCTGGGGCGGTGGCGGGGGCGTGGGATCGCCACGGGCCCCCAATCCTCCCGGATCGCGTTGTTGGCGCGGCATTCCGCGTGCCGATGAGAGTAAAGGACCGGCGGGACAACGGCGGAGGCGCGGGCACATGAACAGGCGAGGCTGGATGGGCGTCGTCGGCGGCCTGGCCGCCTCGGGCTTCGTTGGCGCCGCGTGGGCCGAGGACGCCCCCGCGAAGAAGAGCCCCGTGGACGTGCCGATCCGGCTGGCGGCCCAGGCCAAGGCCGCCTACGCCAAGGTCGATGACTACCAGTGCATGCTCATCAAGCGGGAGATGATCGAGGGCGTGCTGGGCGAGACCCAGATCGTCGAGATGAAGGTGAAGGCCGCCCCCTTCAGCGTGTACATGAAGTGGCAGGAGCCGAAGGCGATGGCCGCCCAGGAGGTGGTCTACGTCGTCGGCAAGAATGACGGCAAGATGCGCTGCCGGCCCGCCGGGCTGCTCGGCTCCATCGGCTTCATCTCCCTGGCCCCGGACGACCCGCGGTGCAAGAAGACGAGCAGGCACTCGGTGACGCAGGCGGGGATCGGCAACCTGATCGACCTGTGCCACGACGGGTGGGTCAAGGAGCGCGAGCTGGGCAAGACCGAGGTGAAGACGGGCACCTTCGTCTACGCCAAGCGTAAGTGCACGCGTGTCGAAATGATCCACCCCACGAGCGCCGACGGCAAGCTGCTGCACCACAAGAACGTCGTGTACTTCGACGCCGAGACGAAGCTGCCGATCCGCGTCGAGAACTACAACTGGCCGAAGAAGCCGGGAGAGGCCCCGGCGCTGGACGAGGTGTTCAGCTACGTCAACCTGCGTCTGAACGTCGGGCTGGAGGCATCGACGTTCGACAAGTGACCCCCGCAGGGGGGCAACATTCACGCGGGGCCTGCCAGTGGATGGCAGGCCCCGTGGCGTTTCTGTTACCATACCCGTGGGACATCCAACCCCAACGGGCGGCATCGTGAAGCGGATCGCCTTCGACCTCGACGAGACGCTCGGAGTGCCCCTGATCGAAGGGGCGGCGTTCGTCGGCTGGCAGCTACGCCCCGGAGCAGCCGAGCTGCTGGACCGGCTCCGCGAGCGCTGCCACCTCGTCCTGTGGTCCGTGAGCCCGCGCCGGTACGTTGACAAGGCGCTGGCGTTCGGTCTGGGGCGGTGGTTCGGCGAGTCGCACTCGTGGGACGAGGTGCAGGGCGCGTGGAAGGACGTGCGCCGGCTGCGGGCGGACCTCCTGGTCGATGACAGCCCGCACCACCGTGACGAGGCGGCACGCCACGGGCTGGCGTCGGCATACGTCGTGGTGCCGGCCTACGGCAGCCCGGAGGATGCCGCCGACCCGCTGGCGTGGGTGCGGATGGTGGAGGAGGGGATGCGTATGCTGGGAGAGGAGGGATGAGATGAGTCCCGACCTTCTCCTGGCTTTACTCCTGGGCAGTATCGCCGGCCTGTTCATCGTCCGGCGTTACCGTGAGCGATGGGCCTTCGGTCGGTTCCTAGCGGGAGCCTCGTGTCCCTGGTGCGGGAGGCAGTACGGGGAGGCCGCCGCTCGCGAGAGCATGACGGGGCAAAGCGTACGCGGCCGCGCATTCACCGTGAAGTGCCTCTCCTGTGGGCGTGTGCAAATCCTCACCGGCGGGAAACGGCTGAGCGGATGAGCGTCATTCGTCCCCACGCTCACTACCGTGAGGGGAGCCGTCATGAAGCCTGAAGTGACCCCCGTCCCGGCGGGCCGTCCGGCGGAAGAAGGGGACTGGATCGCCCGCCAGTTGTTCACCCCGGACGATCTCCTGCTGTCGCCGGAGGAGTATGCGGCCCGCCACGCGGACGGCTGGGGCTGCTTCTCGTTCCACCTGTATGCCTACCGGGACGCGGCCCTCGGCGCCTGGGTCCGCCGTGTCGGCGAGATCCTGGCGGACAGCGAGGAGGTCGAGCGCTGCCGCCGACTCTACCTTTCGCCGGAGGAGATGGTGGCCGTGCGGAACAGAGAGCGCGAGAGGCTGTAAGGCCGCCCGAAGCCAATGCGGAACGGCTCGTGGAAACGACTCGGGCCCCGGACGGGGCCCGCTCGCCTGAACCGCTCACTTCATGCGGCGGATCACCCCGTGATCGCGGCGATGTGCTTGGCGCCGCGGTCGGCCAGGCGGATCGGGCGGCCGCTGAAATTGTTCGCCTTCTCCACGTCGAGGCCCAGCGACTTCACGATGGTCGCCATGAGGTCCGGCACGCTCACCGGGTCCTTCTCCACCGTGGTGCCGTCCGCCGACGTGGCGCCGTAGGCCTGCCCGCCCACGATGTTCGCCCCCGCCAGCACGGCGCTCCAGGCGTTGGGGTAGTGGTCGCGCCCGTTGCCGGCGTTGATCAGCGGCGTGCGCCCGAACTCGCCCATCCAGATGATCAGCGTGCTATCCAAGAGGCCGCGGTCGTGCAGGTCGCTCATCAGCATGCCCCACGCCGGGTCGAGCGTGCCGCAGTTGTTCTTCACGAGGTCGAAGTTGTTGCCGTGCGTGTCCCAGCCGAAGCCGCCCGGCTGCGCCCCGCCGTGGTTGACCTCGACGAACGGCACGCCACGCTCGACCAGCCGGCGGGCGAGGAGGCAGCCCTGGCCGAACAGGTTGCGGCCGTAGGCGTCGCGCGTCTTCTCCGTCTCCTTGTCGAGGTCGAAGGCCTTGCGGGCCTCGGTCTTCATCAGGCGGACGGCGCGCTCATACGCCGCCTTGTGGCTCTTGGCCGGGGTGTCGGGGCGTTCGACGGCGAAGTCCTTGTCGAGGTCCTTGAGCAGGCCGACGCGGCTGTCGCCCTCGCCGTCCTTGAGGCGCGAAGGCGGCTCCAGGTCACGCACCTTGAGGGCATCCGAGTATTCGGCGGCGGTGGTGCCGGGGCGCACGCCGAACTGCAGCGCCTCGCCGACCACGAGCGGGCCGTGCATCGGGCCGAGGAAGCCGGCGGCGTAGGCGGCCGGGCTGAAGAAGCGGTAGGGGGCCACCGAGACGAACTTGGGAAGGGCGAACTCCTCGGTGCCCAGCTCCTTGCTCACGAAGGAGCCGATCGTCGGGTAGGCCACGCTGGCGTTGGGGAAGTAGCCGGTGCGGAGGTAGTGCGTGGCACGCCCGTGGTCGCCCTCCTTGGTGGTCATCGAGCGGATGACCGCCAGCCGCTTGCCCCACTTGGCGACGTTGGGCAGGTGCTCGCCGATCCTCAGGCCCGGCGCGTTCGTCGCGATCTCCTTGAACGGCCCGCCATTCTTGTGGCCGGGCTTGAGGTCCCAGAGGTCGATGGTGGACGGCCCGCCGTTCATCCACAGCAGGATGCAGGACTTGACCTTGGCGGTCAGCGCCGGGGCGGCGGCGGCCAGGCGGCCCATCCAGCCCGACATCGAGCCGCCCAGCACGCCTGTGGCGGACAGCTTCAGCCAATCCCTTCGCGTCAACATTGGGTCGGTCTCCCGTGCATCGTTTTCAGTTTTCAGTTTTCAGTTTTCAGTTTTCAGGAACAGCCGTCAGCCTCGGGTCGCGCGGCGGGGCCGGCTGTTCCCTGAAAACTGAAAACTGAAAACTGAAAACACGCGAAGCGTCAGTGATTCGTGCAGAACTCCGACGAGTTCAGCAGCGCCCAGAACACGTCGCACATGGCGCGGGCGCTGTCCTTCGTCGGGCCGCCGCCGTCCACGTACTTCACCAGGCGGGCCGTCTCGGCCTCGGTCGGCTTTCGGCCCAGGGCGATGAGGAAGAGCTGCTGGACGCGCCGCGGCGTCTTGACCGTCACGCCCTCGGCGATGACCTTCAGGTTGGCGTTCTTCTCCAGGCTGGTCGCCTCGTCCACGAGCTTGCCGTTCATCAGGTAGAGCGCCTGGAGGATGCTGGTCTGCTGCTCGGAGCGCTTGTCCTGGTTGGGGAAGCGGCGCAGGAAGTCGCCACGCGGCGAGGCCGGGTTGAACCCGCCGAAGCCCATCGCCGGGTTGTACAGCTCCGGCTCGGGGCCGCCGGTCACCAGGGCCAGGGTGTCGAAGAGCTGCTCCGGCGTCAGGCCACGCACTCGCTGCCGGGCGAACAGGCGGCCGTCGGCCTGCGAGGCGTGGGTGTTCTTGCTCGTCCGCTGGTACGCCTTCGTCAGCACTACCGCCTGGATCAGGTACTTCAGGTCGTAGTCGTTGGCCGCGAATTGCCTGGCCATGAGGTCGAGCATCTCGGGGTGGCTGGCGGGGTTCTCGCCGCTCTCCTCGTCGAGGGGCTCGACGATGCCGACGCCCATCAGGTTCTCCCACACGCGGTTGGCAGCGGCGCGGGCGAAGTAGGGGTTTTCCTTCGCCGTCATCCAGTCCACGAGGGCGATGCGGTAGTCGCCGCCGGCGGGCGGCTCCTTGCCGTCGGGGAACCTCGCCTTGAACTTCTTGTCGGTGCCGGGGATGGTGATCTCGCCGGTGCCCGGGGTGGGGGCGCCGCGGAAGCGGGGGTCGCCCATGCCGACGTTGCCGGCGAAGAAGGCGGCCATCTGCCAGAAGTGCTTCTTGTCCCACTTGGCGAAGGGGTGGTTGTGGCACTGGGCGCACTCCAGCTTGACGCCCATGAAGATGCGCGTCGTGGACGAGGCCAGGTTCTCCGCCTTGAACTGGTTGGCCTGGTAGAACACCTGGGCGGCGGTGCCGAAGCCCATGCCGCGCGAGGCGTCGGCGACGATCAGCGACCTCACCATCTTGTCATAGGAGGTGTTGGCCTCGAGCTGGCGGCGGAGGTCGGCCTCCAGGTTGGGGAGCTGGAAGGCGATCTGCTGGTCGGAGGCGTCGGCGACGAGCCAGTTGCGCCACACCGCCGCCCAGTGCTGGGCGTAGCGCTTCTCCGCGAGCAGCCTCTGGGCGAGGCGGGCGGCCTTGTCGGTCTTGCGGTCGTCGATGAAGTCGCGGGCGCTGACGATGTCGGGCGCCCGGCCGGTGAGGTCGAGGTACATGCGGCGCACCAGCTCGGCCGGCTCGGCGGCGGGCGCCGCCACCCCCTTGTTCGCCTTCAGCACCGCGTCGATGTGCTGGTCGATCTTCGCGGCCAATTCGGCCGGTGTGAGTTTGGCGTCTGCGGACGGCACCAGGAGGGCGAGCAAGAGGAGCGGCTGCATGGGGCACTCCGGCCGGGCAAGAAAGGTGGGCTGTCCCGTATGTCAGGATAGACGAGCGGACGCGGTCCGGCGAACATGGCGAATGTAACTTGGACTCATGAGCCCGTCCAGATAGGATGACGGTATACCCTCATCCGGAGATTGCTCCCCGTGCGTACACTCGCTGCGCTCCTCCTCGCCGCCGGCCTGGCGCTGGCCGCCGGCCCCTACGTCCCCCCCGACCCCACCCTCGGCCCGGCACGCCTCCTCGACGACCGCATCCTCGGCCTCGCCGCGGCGGAATCGTCCCTCATCAAGAACCTGACGACCCTCTCCGACGAGATCGGGCCGCGCCTGACCGGGTCGAAGTCTCTCAACCGCGCCTGCGACTGGGCCGCCGAGCGGATGAAGGCGTACGGGCTGACCGACGTGCGCCTGGAGCCGTGGACCATCCCCGAGGGGTGGGAGCGCGGCCACGCCCACGCCCGCCTCGTCGAGCCGGACAACGGCGTGCGCATCACAGCCGCGTCCTACGGCTGGCGTCCGGGGACCAAGGGCAAGGTCACCGGCGACGTGATCGCCATCCGCGCCCCGTCCCTCAAGGAGCTGGAGAAGTACAAGGGCAAGCTTAAGGGGGCCATCGTCCTGGCCGGCCCGCCGCGCACGCTGCGGCCGCTCGCCGACCTCGGGTCGTCGCCGCTCATCGCGGCGGCCACCCCCGACGGCCCGCGCGTCTCGTTCGCCGAGATGATGGCCTTCGCCAGGCAGCGCGACGCCTTCCTGCAGAAGGAGGGGGCCGCCGCCGTCCTGCTCGACGGCGCCAAGCACTTCGGCCTCGTCCCCACCACGGGGAGCTGGACGGGCACCGACCGGGCCTCGGCCTCCAACCGCCTGCCGCAGCTCATGGTGGCGCACGACAACTACCGCATGCTGTTCCGCCTGGCCACGCGGCCTGGCAAGACGACGCGGATGGAATTGGACGTGGAGAACAGGTTCATCCCCGGCCCGATCAAGGTGTTCAACGTCGTCGGTGAGATCCGCGGCAAGGACAGGCCGGACGAGTACGTCACGGTCGGCGCCCACATCGACTCGTGGGACCTGGCGCAGGGCACGACGGACAACGGCACGGGCACGTGCATCACGTTGGAGGTGGCCCGCGTCCTGGCGAAGTGTGGCGTGCGGCCCTCGCGGACCATCCGCTTCTGCCTGTTCTCGGGCGAGGAGCAGGGGCTGTACGGCAGCCGCGCCTACGTCGAGAGGCACAAGGAGGAGATGGCGAAGACCTCGTGCGCGTTCATCCACGACATCGGCACGGGCAGGGTGCTGGGCCTGGGCGTCGGCGGGCGGCCGGCGGTGGCGAAGCTGTTGCAGGAGGAGCTGACGGCGTTGCGTCCGCTGGGGATGCGGGACTTCCGCTCGCGATCGGGCGGCGGCAGCGACCACCAGTCGTTCGAGCGGGCCGGCGTGCCCGGCTTCCTGATGGTGCAGGAGTCGGCCAACTACTCGATCTCGCACCACACGGCGGCCGACACGGTGGAGCGCCTGAGTGAGCCGGACCTGATCCAGGGCGCGAGCGTGATCGCCGTGGCGGCGATGCGTGCGGCGAACCTGCCCACGCTGCTGCCGCGGACGGGCGCGGTGCGGCCCAAGGGCGGGGCGGAGTGACGTGATGCGTGGCGCGATGATGCTGTGCCTCGCCCTGCTGGCCGGCTGCTCCTGGCAGCCGCCGGCCCCGAAGTCGCCCGCGCCGCGGCGTGCGACGGGCGGGATGATGCCGTCGCCGTTCATCGCGCCGGGCGTTGCGGATCCCGTCCTCGTCCCGGCAAACGAGGCGATGCTGGCAGACGACGCGGAAGTTGTGGGTATGTTGATCGGCGGGGTGCCGAGGGCTTATAGCCTGCGGGCGATGGCGCCACCGGACCGGCACGTCGTCAACGACGTGGCCGGGGGCGTGCCGGTGACGGTGACCTACTGCGACCTCGCGAAGTGCGTGCGTGTCTTCACGGGGGCCCGCCCCGGGCCGCTGGCGATGAGCCAGATGGGGCGCGGCGAGGACAGCCTCCTGCTGAGCCTGGGTGGCAGGCCGATCAGGCAATCGGACGGCAAGCCTTACGGCGGGGGCGAGGCGTTGCCGACGCTGCCGAGCGAGCTGATGGCCTGGAAGGATTGGCGGGCGCGGCACCCCTCGACGGGTGTCTACGTCGCGGCGCCGAAGTCGCACAACCCGCTGGGCGGCGTGGAGGCGAACGGATGAGCACCGCCCGCATCGCCGACCTGTCGCTGATCGACGCGGTTCGCTGCCCGTGCGGGTGGGCGCGGCGCGCGTTCGCGGACGTGCCGGGCGCCGCCGCGAGTGTCCATCAGGTGGACATCGAGGACGACGCACGTACGCACTACCACAGGACGCACACGGAGGTGTACTACATCCTGTCGTGCGGCGAGGACGCGGCGCTGGAGCTGGACGGCGTGCGTCATCCGGTGCGGGTCGGGCAGGCGGTGCTGATCCCGCCGGGGGTGCGGCACCGCGCGGCGGCGCCGATGCGTATCCTGAACATCGTCGTGCCGCCGTTCGACCCGGCGGACGAGTGGTTCGATTGAGGGGCAACATGGCAGCGCGTCCGCTCGTCGTCGTCACCGACCACCTCGCCGAGGCCGGGGTCGAGAAGCCCGTCCTCGACGGGATCGCCGACATCCTCCTGTTACAGACGGGCCATGAGCGCGACGTGATCGCGCGCGGCACGGGGGCCGACGTCCTCCTCGTCTACCACGACATCAAGCTGACCGCCGCGACCATCGACGCCCTGCCGAGGTGCAAGGCGATCATCCGCTGCGGGGTCGGCTTCGACAATGTCGATCTCCAGGCGGCGGGACGCAACGGCATCGTGGTCTGCAACGTGCCGGACTACGGCACGGAGGAGGTGGCCGACCACGCCCTGATGATGATGCTGGCCGTCGGGCGGAGATTGCTGCCGAGCGACCAACTGGTGCGGTCGGGCGGGTGGGAGCCGAACGTGGCGTTCGGCACGCCGCGGATGCGCGGCAAGACGCTGGGGGTCATCGGCCTGGGGCGGATCGGCACGGCGATGGCGATGCGTGGCAAGGCGCTGGGGATGCGGGTGGTCTTCCTCGACCCGTTCCTGCCGGACGGCCCCGACAAGGCGCTGGGGATCGAGCGGGCGCGGTCCGTGGAGGAGCTGCTGCCGCAGTGCCACTTCGTGAGCCTGCACTGCCCGCTGACGGCGCAGACGAGGCACATCCTGAACGCGAAGACGCTGGCGCTGCTGCCGCGCGGGGCCTACGTGGTGAACACGGCGCGGGGCGGGTGCATCGACCTGGCGGCGCTGGCGGCGGCGCTGGATTCGGGGCAGGTCGCTTACGCGGGCATTGACGTGATCGAGGGGGAGCCGGCGGTGCCCGAGGCCATCCGCACGCACCCCCGCGTGCTGCTGACGCCGCACACGGCGTTCTACTCGGTGGAGGCGTTCGACGAGATGCGGGTGAAGGGGGCGAAGGAGGCGCGGCGCGTCATCGAGGGCGAGCCGGTGCGCAACCCTGTGAACCTGCACTGCCTGACGGATCCGCGTGCCGTGGTGCGGTAGTGGCCCTGGCCGCGGGATCGGTGGAGGAGGCCGCGAAAAGCACTGCGGCCGGACGCCCGCCGCGCCTGGAACGAGCGGCCGCCCTCCGGCCGTCGATCGGCTCGGCATTCGCCCTTACCACGCACACCCTTTCATCAAGAGTGCGCGCCGGCCTCAAGACCGAGCCCCGCCCCGGAGGCGTTATCTTACCTTGATCCTCACGCTGAACCGTTCGACGAACACGATGGTTCCCTGGCTCGTGTATGCCCAGATCACTAACGTTTTCATTGAACCCATCGTGGTGGGGGCGGGCACAGGGAGTGTGTTGGCGGGAATCGTCCAGACCCGCGTCGGGTCAGTCACGGCCCCAGTGCCCGTGGCATCCACGGCCGTCGGCGGGGGCAGCTCCATCGGTACTGGCGGGGCGATGTGGCCGGAAAAAATGGCTACTTTGCAGCTGTTCGCGTTGGGTGTGATGCCGGAAATGACGGGCTGCGTCTTGAACGAGAGCACATCGAACACTTTTCCATCTTTGACCGTCACTTCACTTACAAGATCCACAAGTTCGCCATCACCCACTTTTACATCAGAGACAAAACGGCCCACCCCAGGCGGGATGCCGCCGGAGCAGCCGGGGACGCCGTAGACGGGGCCGCAGCCGCCGGAGTAACGGCCGGAGAAGCCGGAGGCGCGCTTGCCGCCGAACAGGCCGCCGCCGAACAGCCCGCCGCTGCCGCAGCACCCGCCCCTCCGGCCGAAGTCGAGGCTCTCGCCGCCGGCCGTCAATGTCACGAACAGAAGCACGCTGACCATGACACACCTCCTCGAACGGAACGGCCTTCCATCCGCACCGCCTCCGGGGCGGGCGGCAGAAAGCAGTGAATGGCCCGAAGGCCGTGGTTCGGCTCGATGGATGGGGCGATGGGCTTGGGCCCAGGCCACGCGTTGGCCCGTGGCCACGCGCCACGAGCCCGAGCGAACAACGCCCGCGGGTTGGAGGGAGGGTTCCCATCCAACCTCCTAACCTATGTGAACGGCCCACGCTGGCCAGCTTTCCTGGCTTATCTATTCTCCCCGCTGACGAGACCTCCGCCGGGCGTTCAGTCCTCGGCGGGCTTCAAGCGGGCCCACTCGACCACGACGTTGGCATTCCGGACAAAAAGGCCACAGGGGCCGACATGGTCCCGCGGCTGGAGTCTTGCGTTCGCCGCCGTGAGGCCAGGGACCAATTCTCCTTGCAGGCGCAGCTCCCGAAGCCCGGTCTTGTCGAAGCCCAGCTCGATCTTGCACGGGCCGACGCCGGCCGGATGGCGCGGCAGATGGCCAATCGCCACGGGCGCGCCGGATGGGTTCCCTGCACCTAAACCGACGTTGTCGAAGGGATGGGACCGGACCACCGTGAGGCCCCCCTTGTCGCCCCGCCGTATCGTGAACAGTTGATACCGGGCCGCCTGGGTGTCACGGACCTGCTCGTGGCGATACCCGAAATAGAAGGAGATCGAATCCGCCGATTCCAGCCCGTGGATGGTCGCCTGGAGGCGAAAGCCGGGGCCCTTCACGTCGCCGATCTTCACCAGGGCGGCCGCCGTCGTGGCCAGCTTCATTGACCTTTCTTCCTCGTCCCACTCCAGGGCGGCGGTCCGCACGGGCGGCCAGACCACCTTGATCGGCTTGCGGGCGAGCAGGTTCTGCCAGCCGTCTTCTACCTCCGGGGCCGCCGCCTTCTTCGCCCCCCCGTCCCTCCCGCCCTTGCCCTGTTGATCTTCCCCGGCCGGGCCCCGGGCGGACACCCCGATCAGTACGGCCAGGCAGGCCGCGGCCCCGACGAGCAACGCCGGCACCAGCAGGCCCCGCCGCGGGGGTTGAATACACCGCCTCAGATCCGCCGCCAGGTCGTGCGCCGTCGCGTAGCGCTCCTCGGCGTTCTTGCGGAGGCACTTCAGGCAAACGGCCTCCAGCCCCTCCGGCACCTCCTCGTTGATCTGCCGGACCGACATCCGCGGCGGGCCGGGGCTCCGGATCTTCTCGATGACTTCCCCCGTGGTCGTCCCATCGAACGGGCGCTTGCCCGTCAGCAGTTGGTAGAGCACGATGCCCAGGGCGAACACGTCCGACCTCGGCCCGGCCAGGTGACTGTCGCCCCGCGCCTGCTCAGGGGAGAGGTAGGCGGGCGTGCCCCGTACCCCGGGGCCTTCCCGGTATTGCTCGTCCTCCGTCGCGGCCATCCCGAAGTCCGCGAGGTAGGGCGTGCCCTTCTCGTCCAGCAGGATGTTGCCGGGCTTGATGTCCCTGTGGACCATGTCCTTCCTGTGCGCCTGGTGTAGCGCGTCGGCCAGCGTGGCCACGAGCCGGGCCGCCTCTTCCGGGGTGTAGCGGCCGCCGCCCGCCATCCGCCCCGCCAGGCTACCGCCCGCGATCAGGTCGGAGACGATGAACGAATCCAGGCCACGTTTTTGGGCGTCCCGCACCTGTACGACGTTCGGGGTGCCGCGGAGCCTGGTCGCCTTGCTGGCCTCGTCGATGAAGTCGTCAATCTGGGCCTGCGAGAAGTCGCGGTCGGGCCGTGGGGCCTTGACCGCGACGTGTACTTTCAACAGAGGGTCCCAGCAACGGTAGACCACCCCGAACCCACCTCGGCCCAGCTCTTCCACGACCTCGAACCGGTCGATGGCTGTCGGCGGGGGCGGGCATTCGTTGGCCGCCGCGGGGCCCGCCGATTCCGTCTCGTGGGCCTTTGGTTGGGCCACGGAGATGCCACGCTGGTGCCCAGGACCGCCCTCCGAACGGCGCGCGAGGTCAGGTTCGGCCAGACGGCCGCCCTCGAGGGGGCCCCCCGAGGGCCCTTCCACCGTCGAGGCGTCCTCGACCCGCTGGCCCGGCGGGTCGAGGCTCCGCGTGGTGTGAGGTGGGCTCCCGGTCTGTCCAGAACCTGGGGGGATTTCTGACATGGGCCACCTGTCCCTTGAAGGAGCACGGTGAGACGAAGAGGAGATGCGCCAGGGGTAGGCCTCACCTCGTGATTGCCAGCCAACGGTATGGTAAGGCCCCGCTGTGAGGTGCACAACCGTTTTCAGCACCGAAACGCCGGCCCGGCTACACCACGCCCACGGCGTCCTTCGTGCCGCTCGGCCGTTCCCGTGGGGACGAGGCCAGCGAGAGCACACAGGCAGCCACGCCCAGGGGCCACGACGCCCCCGCGCCGGGGGCGAGGGGCCGCTCTCGGGGCGTTGACCGGCTCGGAATCCGCCCTTGCCATCCACCTGCCCCAGGCGCACAGGCCGCCTGCCCGGTGCGGGTGCGGTAGCTGCTGACGCCGCACACGGCGTTCTACCCGGTGGAGGCGTTCGACGAGATGCGGGTGAAGGGGGCGAGGGAGGCGCGGCGCGTCATCGAGGGCGAGCCGGTGCGCATCCCGGTGAACCTGCACTGCCTGACGAATCCGCGTGCGGTGGTGCGGTGAGGCGCGTCACCCGCCGTCGCCGGACAGCACGAACGCCGCCCACCACGCAATCGGCGAGCGTGGCCCCTCCTTGCCCGCCGGGGGCAGCGGCAGGGCGTCCTTGCCGGCGCCCCGCAGCCGGCCGCGCTCGGCGGCGGGGAGGGACTTCAGGAGGCGCCCCTGGTACTCCGCGACCGTCCCGGGGCTCTTCAGGACGAAGAGCTGCGCCTGACGCAGCGCCTCGGCGGGGGTTAACTTCTCCTTGCCCCAGAGGCGGGAGTAGAACTCCTCCATGAGGAGGGCCGTGGCGGCGTCGCTCACCGACCACAGGCTGGTGACGGTGGCCCGGGCGCCGGCGATCTGGAAGGCGCGCTGCAGGCCGAGCGTCCCCTCGCCGGCCTGCACCTTGCCCATCGCCGTCTCGCAGGCGCTCAGGACCGCCAGCTCGACGCCGGACAGGTCGAGGTTGGAGACCTCCAGCGCCGTCAGTAGCCCCGTCTCGCCGTCGCCGCGGTTGGCGCCCGACAGGACCAGGCCGGACAGCAGCGACGGGTGCCACAGCGCCGAGTAGCCGGGCAGCGAACGCACCGGTCCGGCGCCGTCGGCGCGCGCGAAGAAGCCGTGGGTGGCCAGGTGCAGATACCTATGCCGGGGGAGGCCGGCGGCGGCCGCGGCCCTGGTGGCCCTCGGCCCGGTCAGCTCGGTCAGCGCCGCGTCGGGGAACCGGGCGTTGAACAGGCGGCGCACCGCCTCCGCCTCGGCGCGTGTGCCGGGTAGCGCCGCCCACGCGTCGAACAGCCCGCGCCGGCGCAGCGTGGCGGCCTCGCCCGCCGGCGGCCGCTCCGCGCCGAAGTCCACGTCCCCGAGCAGCAGGAGCGAGGGGCCCCCCGCGGGACGGGGCCCGGACGCGGCGAGCAGCGCGGGGACGGGCAGCGCCAGCACCGCCATCTCCTCGATCAGGTAGTCGGCCTTGGCCCCCGGCAGCGCGGCGAACGGCAGGTGGCACAGGGGGCCGTCCGGGCTGACCAGGGCCGACGTGACGCCCGCCAGGTGCTTCTGCAACGGCGCCCACACCAGCCGGGCCGCCTCGGCGCCGGAGCGTGGCCCGGCCTTGCCCGACGTGATCGCCTCGCGCCAGGCGACGGCGGCGTCGTGGACCGGGAGGGCCGGCCCCAACGGGACGAACCTCGCCGGGCGGCCTGGCCGGACGACGAAGCACCCCAGCCGCAGCTCGCCCCGGCGGCGGCCAACCCGTTCGTACAGGTAGAAGTCGAGCAGGGCCGCCCCCTTCGGCAGGGCGCGGCGGATCCCCTCGGGGCGCGGCAGCAGGGCCGAGGGCGGCGCGCCGCGGAGGGCGAGGGCCTGCTCCAGCTCGTCCTTGCGGGCGGCCAGCCGGTCGAACGAGTTCAGCAGGGCGGACGGGTCGTCCCCCTCGGGCGTCGCCAGCGAGAGGCGTGCGAGCTCGCGGTCGGTGTCCTCGAGCCGGCGCAGCAGCGCGGCCGCCTCCGGGCCGGCCGCGTGCCGGGTGCGGCGCTGCCGCAGCTGCCTCTGCACGAGCATGCCCTTGACCGGCAGCACGGCCTCGTAGACGTCGTCGGACGCGGGCCGCGTCTCCGCCAGCGTCAGGTAGAGGTCGACGTGGCTGTTGAGGAAGCCGGCCGCGTCCATCTGCTGCCGCTCGGACTGGAGCGCGCCCGACGCCTCGATGCCGGCCCGCGCCAGGCGCAGGGCGCGGCCCTCGACGCGGAAGGCGTTCTCCGGGTCGCCGCGGAGCAGGTGGGCCTTGGCCTCGGCGTGCAGCGTCGAGGTGTAGTGCCAGTGCCAGGGCAGGAGCCGCTTCTCGCGGAGGTGGCGGACGCGGGAGAGGACGTTGAGGGCGCGGTCGACGTCGCCCGAGCCCAGCAGGGCCAGGCCCTGGTTGTGCAGGGCGGTGAGGTGCTCCGGGTGGCCGGCGCCGCGTATCGCCTCCGAGCGCGGGATGTGGGCCTCGTACAGCTTCACGGCGCGGCGGGCGTCGCCCACCTTGTAGTAGGCCAGCGCCAGCTGGTTGGCGCAGATGAGCGACTCCGGGTCGTCGCGGCCGAGCACGCGTTCGGTGAGGCGCAGCGTCTCGGCGGCCAGCTCCAGCGCCTTGCCGGGGCGGCCGAACTGGATCAGCAGGGAGGCCCGCGTCCGCATCGAGAGGAGCACGTCGGGGTGGTGCGGGCCGCGGGCCTTGCGGCGGATGGCCTCGGCCCGCCGGACCAGCTCGTCGGCCCTCACGAATTCGCCCATGTCGGCGTAGAGGCGGCCCAGGTTGTTCAGCGTCGAGGCGTAGTCCGTGTGCCACGGGCCGAGCGACGCCTCCTCCGCCTCGCGCACGGCGAGCAGGAGGCGCAGCGCCTCGGGGAAGTGCCCCTGGTACTGGAGCGCCAGGGCCAGGTTGTTCATCGTCGAGGTCGTCCAGGGGTGGGTGTCGCCGAGGGCGCGGCGGCGGATGGCGAGGGCCTCCTCCAACATGGGGCGGGCGCGGGCGAACTCGTCTCTGCCCGAAAGCATCATGCCCAGGTTGTTGAGGTACAGCGCCCGCGTCGGATGGCCGGCGTGGTACAGCCCGCCGGCGAGGGAGACGACGCGCTCCATCAGCGCCAGCCCGCGTGCCATGTCGCCGTGCCGCGACTCCATCATGGCCAGGCTGTTCATGCGCTGGAGGCTGGCGGGGTGGCGTTCGCCCTTCGATCGCTCCGTGATGGCGAAGGCGCGTTCCATGAGCCGGCGTGCCTCGGCCCGCCGGTTCAGGTCGCCCATCAGGTGGCTCAGATTGCTCAGGGCCGCCGCCGTCGGGAAGCTGTCCTTGCCGTGGCACGCCTCCAGCACCGCCAGCGTCTGGCGGTACGCCTTCTCGGCGCGGCCCAGGTCGTCGGCGTCGTGGTACGCCTCGCCGATCAGCTCGAGGCACTGGGCCACCTCCGGGCACCTCCGCCCCAGCAGACGCTCCCACATGGCCGCGGCGCGCCCCAGCAGCGGGACGGCCCGCTTCGGCTCGTTCAGCCCGTGGTGGGCGCTGCCGAGGGTGAACAGGGCAAGCGCCAGACGCGGGTGGGGCGGCTTCACGAGGGCCTCCCACCTGTCCAGGGCCGCGCGCGCCGCCGGCAGGGCCGCCTTCCACTCCTCGACGTTCTGGAGGTTCTCGGCGGCGCGGAGGGCCTCCTCGGCGCGGTGGGCGTCGCGGCGCTCGTCGCCCTCCAGCGCCGCCAGCCTGCGGCAGTGCGCCAGCTCCAGCCGCGCGCCGGACGCCTGCCACGATGCGGCCCCGTGCATGCCGGCCTGGAGGCGGGCCACCTTCTCCTGCTCCGACAGGGCGTCGGTGAAGCGGCCCATGCGCTGGAGGAGCATCACGCGGGAGACGGAGGAGCCGACGGCCTCGTCGTGGAGGTCGCCGTACACGGCGCGCTCGCGGGCGGCGGCGTGATCGAGCAGGCGCAGGGCGTCGGCGAGGCGGCCGGCGTTGCGCGACTGGACGAAGCCGCGCGTGAGGCGTTCGGCCTCGGCCTTCCAGCCGGGGGGGTGCCACTGTTCGCCGGGCGGGCCGGCGGCGAACGCGAGGAGCAGGGCGAGCATGGCTTCACCTCATCCGGGCAGGCAGGAAGAAGGCATACCACGAAACACACGGAAGACACGAAAAAGAAGACAGAGAAGTAAAGTAGGTGTCAAGCAGGAAGAGTCTCTCTTCTGCCTCTTTTGTCTTGTCTTCTTTTTCGTGTCTTCCGTGTGTTTCGTGGTATGCTTTCTCTGATCACTTGGCGGTCAGGTCGGCCATCGTGCGGGCGAGCTTGAAGCTGTCCGCGGCGCCGAGGACGAAGACCGCCGTGTCCTTGCCCGGCTGCCTGGCGTAGCGCCGGCGGACTCCGCCCTGCTCTCCGCCGATGAGCAGCGTCTGCTTGCCGCCCGGCGTCGTCACCTCCAGCGTCAGCGTCACCGGGTCCAGGCCGTAGAGCTTCATGTCGGCGCCGGTGTCGACGACGTAGCGCTCCAGCTTCAGGCCACGGAGGACCGACAGGGCGTCGGTCAGCGCCGCCGTGTTCACCTTCACGCCCGGCTTGCCTTCGAACCTCCACTCGCCGTCGGCCTTCTTGAGGGTGAAGGCGCCCTCGGCGTAGCCGAAGCGGACCTCCTCGATCTGGGCCGGGTCGATCTCGGTCTTGAACACCGTGCGCGGGCGGTACTCCGCGACGGCCTGCGCCGACAGCTTGGCGTCGAGCAGGAAGACGAGGTCCTTGCCGGTGATGCGGGCGTAACGTCGCTTGCCGTCCGGCTCCTCGGCGCCCACGGCCAGCCACAACGCCTCCTTGCCGCCGGAGGTGAAGCTCCACGCCGCGGCGGGCCTGTCGAGGCCGTACTTCTTCATCGCGGCGGCGTCGGGCTTGTCGGCGACGAATTCGTCGGCGCGGAGGCGGGCGAGGTTGTTGAGGAAGCCCTCCAGGGCGTCGTGGTCGGCGTCGGCGCTCGCGGGCTTGGCCAGCCTCCACGTCCCCTCTGGCTTGGCGAACGTGGCCTTGCGCTCGCCGGCGGTCAGGGACGCCTCGTCGGCGTCGGGCAGGCGGGCCAGCATGTGGTCGCGGAACGAGAGCGGGTTGGCGAGCAGACGCTTCACGTCGGCGGCGGCGAGGACGGCCACCGCCGGCGACCCCTTCACCTGGGCGTGCCGCGCCCCGCCGGGCAGCTCACTGCCGATGTTCAACACCACGTCGCCCGGCTTGATGGTGACGGTGGCGGAGGGGGTGTCGAGGCCGAAGGGCTTGAGGTCCGTGGGCGCATACGCGACGAACTTCTCGGCGCGGAGGCCGGCGATCTGGCGGAAGAGGGCGGGCAACTTCTGGTCGTCGCCCGGCTGGGCCGACGGCTTCGTGATCTCCCAGGCGTCGTCCTTCTTGGCCGCCTCGAACGTCTCGGCGCCCGCCGTGCGGACGATGGAGGTGACGGCGGCGGGGTCGAACTTGAAGAGGGCCTTGTCGAGGAAGTCGAGGGCGCTCTGGTCGGCGGCCTTGACGACCTCGTCGGCGACGGTGAAGACGGCGGGCCCCTTGCCGAGGCGGGCCGCCTTGCCCTCCCCCAGCGACAGCGAATGCTCCTTGGCCATCTTCGTCTTGACGGTGACGACGATGCGCGGCTTGTCGAGGCCGAAGGCGTCGGCGGCGGCCTCGTGGGCGAGGTAGCTCTCGGCGCGGGGCGAACGCAGGGCCGACACGAGGGCGTCGGCGACCTCCTTGGGGGCGGCGACGGTGAAGGCTCCGGCGACCTCCCAGCCCTCGCCCTTGCGGACGACCTTGAAGTCGGGCTGGCCGGCGCGGCGGATGGTGAACTCCACCGGCTCGTCGCCGATGGCGAGGGCCCACAGCTCGGTGGGCCGGTAGGCGAGGCTGCCGCGGCCGAGGACGTCGGCCGTCTCCTTGGAGAGGGCGAAGACCTCGGGGGCGTCCTCGATCTTCGCGTAGTAGCCGCCCTCGGGGCGCGGGGCGCCGACGATCAGGGTGCGTGCCGGCTGCTTGTTGCCGTCGTAGGCGAAGGTGGCCTTGATGGCCGGCGTGGCGAAGCCGAAGGCGCCCGGCTCGGCCCTGTCGGCGACCCAGGCGAGCAGCTCCAGGCCGGCGAGCTTCGACGCGAGGTCGGCGGCGCGGATCTGGTCCGCCGGGGCCTTCACCGGGGCGGTCAGCGCCCAGTCGCCGGAGGGGTTGCGCTCCAGCGTCAGCGAGCCGGTCTGGTTGATGGCGGCGAGGGCGGCGGCGGCGAGGGGGCCTGACCCGACGCCGACGAGCGGCGACAGGTCGAGGCGCTCCACCTTCACGGACTTGAGGTCGGACGAGTGGCCGTCGAGGAGCTTCTTGCCGCGGAAGTCGATGGCGCCCTTGTTGAGGACGAGGCCGGCCAGCTCGTCGCCGATCTCGTTGACGCGCGGCCAGTCGCCGCTGGTGGCGAAGAGCTTCTTCGCGTCGGGGTCGTGGCGTCCGAGGCGGACGGTGATGGTGCGGTCCTTCTTCTGCTTGTCGGGGCCCTCGGTGACCTTGACCGTCAGGGTGGCGCCGGGGGAGGCGGTGCCGGTGACGGCGGCGGCGCGGTCGGCGCCGAGGAGCCAGGCGGCGGTGATCGGATCAACGCCGAGCATCGCCACGGCGGCGCCGAATTCGGCCTTCTGGCCGGCGTCGCGGTCCACGGCGTTGAGGGAGGACAGGGCGGAGACGACGCGGTCCACGGCGGGGGAGTCGGCGGGGGCCTTGATCGGCTCGACGATCTTCCAGTCGGCGGGCGGGGCGGGGTCGTCGGGTGCGGCCTTGGGCTTGGGGTCATTGCGGAGGACGATCTTGCCCTTGGACGTGAGGATGGTCAGCTCGCGGGCATCGTCGGACTTGAAGCGGGCGAGCTGGCCCTCGCGCAGGCTCTGCACGTCGGGCGACAGGGAGGCGAGGCCGGTGGAGTCGATCTCGAAGAAGCGGCTGAAGCCGCGGAGGCGGGCGACGGCGCGTTTCTTCTCCTTCTCCTCGGGGGGCATGCCGGGCAGGGGGGGGATGGGGGGGCGGCCGGAGCCGGGGAGGTCGGGGCCGATGTCGAGGATGACGGGCTGGCCGTCGCCGCCGCGGGCGGTGATGGTGCGTTCGGGGAGGAAGTCCTTGGGGGCGTCGACGAACTTCTCGGCCCACAGGTCGGCGGCGGCCTCCAGGAGGCGGTCGCGTGCGGCGGGGTCGAGGGCGTCGCGGATGGGGTAGCTCAGCTCCCAGCCGGAGGGCGTCTTGCGGATGGCGAAGCGGACCTCGCCCTTCTCCTCCACCGTGAGGGCCTTGGCGTCGAGGCGGGACACGCGGGAGACGGCGCCTTCCTCCTTCAGCTCGCGGGTGGAGGGGAAGATGCGGCGTTGGAGGTAGTAGTCGGCGGGGCGGGAGAGGAGGGCGACGAGGCCGGGGGCGAGCTGCCACATCTCGTTGCCGGTGTCGATGCGGAGGTAGGTGGGGCGGTCGAAGCGGGTGAGGTCGGCGGGGGCCTCGGCGAGGTCGAGGACGACGGGCTTGCCGTCGGCGGGGGTGAGGGTGACCTTGACGGCGGGGGAGTCGAGGCCGAAGTCGGACCACCTCTCGGGGCGCTGGGGGGCGAAGCGGGAGGAGAGGCCGCCGAGGGCGTCGAGGAGCTGGCGGACGGCGGCGGGCTTGGTGGGCCAGTTGCCGGGCATGCGCCAGACGCCGTCCTTGCCCTTCGTCAGCTCGGCCTTCTCGCCCTTGCGGTCGATGGTGACGGCGGTGAGCGAGGAGGCCGCGGGTAGCGCGAGGCTCGTCTGGGCGGCGGCGTCGGGCTTGACGGGCGGCTTGACGTAGCCGAAGGGGTCGACGAGGTCGCCGGTGACGAGGGCCGCGGCGACGGCGCAGGCGGCGAGGGCGATCAGGCCGAGCGTGGTCTTGATGTTCATCGGATCGCTCCGTGGATCTGGCGTCTCAACCCGGAATGGGCCGCATGTGGCCCATGCGGCCCATCAAGGAGGTGGCCCACACTCACCGCAGGCGGCGGTACAGCAGGACGACGATGCCGAGGAACGCGAACAGCAGCGGCAGGGCCGCCCTCGCGCCCCAGACGTAGTAGGCGTAGATCGGCTCGTCGGGGCGGTAAGGCAGGCGCGGGTAGGCGTGCGGGTGCTTCTCCGTTGGCAGGTAGTCGTCCCGCGCCAGGAGCCAGTTGGCGGTCTGGAGGAGCAGACGCTCGCGTGCCGGGGAGAGCGTCATGCCGTTGAAGGTGTCGCCCTGGCCGATCACCGCCGCCCGCACCTGGGCGGCCTTCTCCTTGCCGATCGTCACCCCCTTGGCGTCCTTGCGTTCCTCGAGCCAGGATTCGGGGATGGTGACCTGCGCGGCGGCGGCGACGGAGAACGCCCCGCGGCGCCGCGCCTCGAGGGAGTAGCGGCCGGGGTCGTCGGGCTTGGGCGGGGTGTAGCGCGGCCTCCAGTCACGCGAGGGGAAGGGGCGGTCCTCGTTCCAGCCGGTGGCCGTCAGGAGGAAGGTGCCCTCGGTGAGGTTCTCGCGCGGCTCGAAGTACACGGGGCGGGCGAAGCGGAGGCGGAGGTCCAGGCCGCCGCCGGCGCTGTTGGCCAGGACGCGGAGGCCGCGGCGCAGGGGGTGCTCGTCGCCCTTGCGTGCGCCGACGCGCGGGTCCTCGTCGGCGTCCAGGCCCTTCTCGGAGAAGTCCAGCGGCGGGGTCTCGACGGGGGTCTCCTGGCGGAGGATGTCCGTGCGGCGCTCGGCGAAGGCCTTGGTGTCGCTGGGGAAGAGGACGGTCGTCTTGCCGAGGCGGAAGCCCAGGTCGGAGAGCACCTTCTCCAGGGGGTCCGGGCCGCCGGGGCCGAACTCCGGCGGCAGGCGCGTGCCGGGCGGCTCGGTGATGGGGCCGAGGCAGGCCAGCACGGGCTTGCCGGCCTTGAGGAAGCCCTTGACGACGTCGGCCTGCTCGGGGCTCATGGAGTGGAGGCGGGGCTGGATGAGGCCGCCGGTGCCCGACTGCCGGGTGAGGCGTGGGATGAGGAGCATGTCGCAGTCGGCGGCGGCGTAGGTGAGTTTGGCCTTCACGTCGGTGAGGCGGCGGGCCTCGAAGGCGCCGTCGAGGTCGAGTTTGGCCTGCTCAGCGAGGAGGCGGGAGCGCTCCTTGACCTGGTCGGCCATCTCCTTCTCGGTGAGGTCGGTGTTGCGTTCGAAGTGCTTGATGAGGGCGGCGCGGGCGTCGGCGGTCACCCTGCCGCCGAAGACGAGGCCGCCGTACTTGGCCGACAGCTCCTTGAGGCGGCCGGCCTCGTCCTCGCCGGGCCTGGGGCGGAGGTCGGCGAGCATCTTGCGGTAGGCCTCCAGCTCCTCGCGGTTGTCCTTGATGTCCTCCTCGACGCTCTGCAGCTCGGCCTCCAGGCGCTCGAGCTTGCTCTCCTCGAACGTGTCGGCGGCGGGCTCGAGGCGGCGGCTGTCCCAGCCGCGTTTGAGGACGATGTCCTGGGTGTCGAAGCCGTGGGAGCTGAGGGCCTTCTTGAGGCCGGCGAGGGAGAAGGTGTCGTCGGTGCCGCCGGTGGTGAGCAGCTCGTGGACGACGAGGACGCCGACGCGGGGGCGTTTCTGTTCGAGGTCGAGGATGCAGCGGACGAAGGGGTGGATGCCGCGGCCGTCGGAGCCCTGGCCGAGGAGGACGAGGTTCTTGGTGTCGTGGGACCGGACGCGGTCGAGGAGGTACAGCTCGTCGAAGCTCATCTGGCGGACGCGGTCCCGCGAGGTGACGAAGATGGTGTTCTCCTTGGCCTTGACGAGGGCGCGGGCGGCGGCGGGGGCCGTCGTGACGAGCGCCTCGAGGCGGGCCTCGATGTCCTCGTCGTCGATGTCGAGGACCTCGACGCGGAGGCGGACGCCCGCCGTGTCGCGGAGCAGCTCGGCGAGGTCCTTGACCTTCTCGATGACCTTGCGTTCGGCGGCGATGTCGTAGCGTTGGCGGGCCACGCCGCGGACGCGCTCCTGGAGTTTCAGGAGCAGCTCGGACTGGGGCAGGCCGTCGGGGATGTCGGCGACCTCGCGGGTGTCGGCGGCGCCGGTCCTCCAGCGCCAGACGAGGACCGTCGTCTCGGTGTTCTGGTCGAGTTTGGCGAGCTGGTCGCGGAGGTCCTGGGGCAGGGTGAACAGCTTCTGGCGGGTCCAGTCGCAGCGCCAGGGGTGGTTGAACGACCAGACGTTGAGGCCGACGAACAGGAGTGTGGCGATGGCGAGCTGCAGGGAGCCGGAGAGGCCCGTGGCGGTGCGGCGCATGGCGGCGGCGGCGCCGAGGAGGGAGGCCAGCTCGGCGAGGAGGGCGAGGGCGACCAGCCCGCCGCAGACGTACAGGGGCCAGGCCTGATCGGGCGGGCGGGTGACGATGGCCCTGACGGCGTCCAGGTTCTTCGGCAGCTCGCTGGCGAGGATGCCGAGGCCGGCGAGCAGGCCGCACAGGCCCAGGACGCGGAGGGCGAAGTGGAGGCGCGGCCACACGACGGGGAGGCGGGGGTCGTTCACTGCCATCGTCGGCTCTCCAGGCTGCGGACGGTGAGGAAGAGGCAGAACAGGGCAGTCGAGGCGTACAGGACGACGGGGCGGGAGTCGATGACGCCGCGTGTGAAGGCGCGGTCGAAGTGCATGGGGACGCTGAAGAAGTAGACGAGCTGTCCGGTGAGGCCGTCCATCGAGTCGGGCTTGACGAAGCCGGCGAGGATGAAGGGCAGGCCGAGGGCGACGGCGAGGATGGCGGCGACGAGCTGGTCACGGACGAGGCTGCTGACGAACAGGCCGAGGGCGAGGAACATGGCGCCGGCGAGGAAGAGGCCGAGGTAGGTGGCGAGGGCAGGGTAGGGGTCGATGAGGACGGGGATGGTGACGAGCCTGGCGTCGTCGCGGACGAAGTGCCACATGCCGGCCCAGACGGCGGCGGTCACGCCGCCCACGATCAGCAGCAGCGAGACGACCCGCCAGAGGGTGTCGAGGCGCGGCAGGAGGAGGATCAGGCCGAGGAGGGCGGCGCCGATGCCGCCGAGGAAGCCGATGGAGAGCGGGGTGAAGGCGGCGGCGTCGGGCCTCCTGAGGGCGGTGTCGAGGTCGGCGCCCTGGAGTGCGGGGACGTAGAGGAGGGTGGGGAGCCACATGATGACGTAGAAGGCGAGGCAGGCGGCGTACTTGCCGAGGACGATCTGGCCGTCGGTGAGGGGGGCGGTCATGAGGGGCTCGAGGGTGCCGCTGGCGCGTTCCTCGGCGAAGAGGCGCATGGTGAGGAGGGGCGGGATGACGAGGAAGACGAGCCAGAATCGCTCGTCGGCGAACATGGTTCGCCAGGGGAATTCGGTGCCGCGTGGGCCGCTGGCGGTGAGGAGGGCGAAGGTCTGGGAGAAGAGGAAGCCGGTGACGGCGAGGAAGACGACGAGGACGACGTAGGCGATGGGGGAGATGAAGTAGGCGGACAGCTCGCGGCGGACGAGGCTGCGTGCCTGGAACAGGCCCATGGAGGCGAAGAGGGCGGCGGCGGCCGCGACGGTGACGGCGGCGGCGAGGATGATGGAGAGGGTGGTGTTCATGTCTGGGGCGGCTCCTTCAGGCGGCGTCCTGTTCGACGAGGCGGACGAAGAACTCTTCGAGCGTCATGTCGTTGGGGCGCAGCTCGGCGAGGGTGCCGGCGGCGGCGACCTGGCCGCGGTTGATGATGATGGCGCGGTCGCAGGCGGCCTCGACCTCGGAGAGGATGTGGGTGGAGAGGAGGACGGTGTGCTGTCGTCCGAGGTCGCGGATGAGCTGGCGCGTCTCGCGGATCTGGGTGGGGTCGAGGCCGGCGGTGGGCTCGTCGAGGATGAGGACGGGGGGGTCGGACAGCAGGGCGTCGGCGAGGCCGACGCGCTGGCGGAAGCCCTTGGAGAGTGTGCCGATGAGCTGGGTGCGGACGCCGGAGAGCCAGCAGCGGTCGCCGCAGGTTCGGACGGCCTGGGAGGCGCGGCGTCCGTGGAGGCCCTTGATGCCGGCGCGGTAGAAGAGGTACTCGTCGACGCGCATGTCGGGGTAGAGGGGGGACGACTCGGGCATGTAGCCGATGCGTCGGCGTGCCTCGACGGGGCTCCAGAAGACGTCGACGCCGTCCACGGAGGCGGCGCCGGAGGTGGCGGCGAGGTAGCCGGCGAGGATGCGCATGGTGGTGGACTTGCCGGCGCCGTTGTGGCCGAGGAAGCCGTCGACCTTGTTGCGGGGGAGCTCGAAGGACACGTCGCGGACGGCGGCGTAGGCCCCGTAGTACTTGGTGAGGTTGCGGACGCTGATCATACTTGGCGCCTCCGGTCAGAGGTTGCAGATACGTCGGGGGGGTGGGGGTGGCAAGGGGCGGGGGCGGGGCTGATACAGAAGGGGGCGGTGGATGTGAGGCGCGTGGGTGTGCATGCGAGCGCGAACCCGCCAGCGGTGGTGACGTAGCCCCCGGACTCGCAAAGCCTCGGCCGGGGCAACAGCCAGCAGCCTCCGAAGCGGCTCCAACAGCCGACGGCCGATGGGTTGGTGGTTGCAACGTGGGGGTTGTCTGCCAGCCCCTGTTTCCGGCCTGGGGGACGTACAGGATGGGTTGAGGAGAGGGGCCGGAAACAGGGGCCAGGCTCGTCAACCCCCGAGTGCTGACGGTGTTGACTGGGGGCGGGTGGAGCAGCGCGGGGCGGCCTGGCCGGGGGAGGTGCTGACGTAGAGGCGCGGCGGGTGGCTGGCGCAGACGGAGGCGTTGATGGAGGCGCAGGCCCAGGCCGTGTGCTTCAGCTCGGCGAGGAGGTCCCGCGGGGACGGCTCGCGCTGGCGGCGGTGGGCGTCGATGAAGTCGCCGCCGCCGGGCCGGGGGGCCGGCGGGGCGGAGCGGGTGAACAGGGAGGTGAGCCAGGAGAGGATGCCCATGTGGGCATCATGGCGGGCGGCGGGCGTGGGCGGGGAGGGGCGTGGCGGATAGCTTGAACGGGAGAGGTCGAGTCCATCCCATGCCGAGGTGCCCGATGCGGCCGCTCCTAATCCTCATGGCGATTGTCCTCGTTGTCGGGGCCTCCTACTTGCTGTTGGCGCAGTTCTCCGGGGAGCCTCGTCAACCGGCGGTAGGCGAGGAGGCGATTGCTGTCACGGCCGAAGAGTTAACCGAGGCCTACCGCAAGGATCCTGCGGCCGCCGACAAGCGGTTCAAGGATCGATTCCTGGAGGTCTCGGGCGAGGTCATGGGGGTGGACAACTACGGACGCAAGGACTCCCTGCACGTCATGCTGCTGCCCGAGCTCTCCGTGAACTGCTTCGTGCCGGAGCGGAACCTGGCTGAGTTTCAGGGCATCCTGCCGGAAGACAAGGCCATAATCAGAGGGATCTGTATCGGGAAGCACCCGACTGCGAAAATTCTCATCGTTCAACTGAGGCATAGCAGCCTGGTCCGAGTTGAGAGGGCGAGACAGAAGTGAGCGGTGGATGGCCTGTCTCCCTGGCAGAAGGCGTATTGCCCTCAGGCACGGCATGCGGACAGGTTAGACGCCGGTCCAGAGGCTGTCGTCGTCCCAGATGTCCATGCCGAAGACGCCGCGCTGCGTCTCGCGCCAGCGCTCCCCCTGGGCCTGGGCCTCGGCGGGGGACGGCGTGGGTGCGTCCTCGACGGGGGCGCCGTCGATCTTCGAGCTGCGGCGGAGGCGGGCGATGAAGCGGTGATCGACCTTGCTGATAAGGTAGCGGAGGGCGGCGAGGGCGTGGTTGTTGTCGTCGATGGGGTTCTCGCCGGAATGGGCGCGCTCCTGGGGGCTGGGGTAACGGTAGAGCTTGGCCTCGGCGATGAGGTTGGGGCAGGAGGTGAGGTTGACACGGAGGCGCTTCGTGCGGATGCGGGCCGTCACGGCGGCGATGCCGTGGCGGATGTCGTTGTCGGCGCGGAGGACCTTGAGGCCGGCGGCACGCAGCTCGGCGATCTCGGTGGCGCCGGCGGGGTCGGCGTACCAGGTGACGCCGGGGCGGGCCTTGAGCGCCTTGGCGTGCTCGTGCAGCGGCGTCTCGCGGAGGTACCGCTCGTCGGTGATCCAGAGGACGTCGTCTCGGTCGAGGGCGCCCCAGAGGGCGGCGAACGGGTTGCGCCAGCCGAAGTCGATGCCGCCCACACACCTCACCCCCCCCGCCCTTACAGGGCTACGTTTCGTGACACGAGAAATCCTCTTCGTTCAAAGTGGCT
>CAZVZK010000140.1:0-27654 GCA_964630925.1 uncultured Alcaligenaceae bacterium | reverse complement strand
GCGATGACCCCTCGAAACCACCCGCCACCCTTGCAAACCGTGTCGTGCGCCCCCGCCCACCGTCCTTCATCCTTCTGCCTTGCGTCCGCCCCCCTGCCGGCCGTAGAGTAGATTGTTCGCGGCATCGCCTCGCGGAGTGACACCGACGTGACCGTCCCCGACCTCCCCCCCATCGTCACCGTCATCGGACGCACCCGGCACGGCATGATGCTCGCCGAGATGCACGAGGCCATCAAGTACGGGGCCTCCCTCATCGAGCTACGCCTCGACTACCTCAAGAAGGCCCCCGACTTCGCCCGCCTCCTCGCCGACAAGCCCTGCCCGATCATCGCCACCTGCCGCCGCCCCCCCGACGGCGGCAAATGGGACCAGTCCGAAGAGTCCCGCCGCATGGTCCTCCGCCAGGCCATCGTGGGCGGGTTCGACCTCGTGGACCTGGAGACCGACATCGCCGACTCCATCCCGCGCTTCGGCAAGGTCCTGCGCATCGTCAGCTACCACAACTTCCGCGAGCTGCCCGACGACCTGGAAAAGATCCATGAGCGCATGTGCAAGCAGGACGCCGACGTCGTCAAGATCGCCGTCCGCGCCCAGCACCCGGCGGACAACATCCGCGTCCTCAACCTGATCAAGGGCGCCCCCAGGCCCACCGTCGCCTTCTGCATGGGCGACGTCGGCTTCCCCAGCCGCATCCTTCAGGCCAAGTACGGCGCCCCCTTCACCTATGCCGCCTTCAACAAGGAACGCATGATCGCCCCCGGCATGCCGTCGCTGCTCGAGCTGAAGCGGATGTACCGCTACGAGCAGATCGACACCCGCACGCGCGTCTTCGGCATCCTCGGCGACCCCGTCAGCCACAGCCTCAGCCCCCTGATCCACAACGCCGCCTTCCGCGCCCTCGGCGTCAACGCCGTCTACCTCCCCTTCCGCGTGCCGCGCGACCACCTCGCCGACGCCCTCGACGCCTTCGGCAAACTGCCGGTGGACGGCTACAGCGTGACCATCCCCCACAAGGAGGCCGCCGCCTCCGCCGCCATCCAGAAGGACGAGACCGTCACGCGCATCCAGGCCGCCAACACCCTCGTCCGCCGCGAGGGCGGCTTCTCCGCCTTCAACACCGACTTCGAGGGCTTCATCGAGACCCTCCGCGAGGTCCTCCCCACCTTCGTCCGGCAGGCCCCGGCCACGGGCGGCGAGGTCGAGTCCTCCTACGTGCCGCCCATGACGCCCAACCTCGAATCCCTGGCCAAACGCCTGATCCTCGTCCTCGGGGCGGGCGGCGTCGCCCGCGCCGTCGCCCACGCCCTGCACCACCACGGCGCCCAGGTCGTCGTGGCCAACCGCACCTCCGACAAGGGCGCCGCCCTCTCCGGCGAGGTCGGCGGACGCCACGTCGAGTGGAGCGCCCGCCACAGCATCGTCTGCGACCTCGTCGTCAACTGCACCTCGGTCGGCATGCACCCCAACGTGGACGACACGCCCCTGCACCACAGCTACCTGCGCCCCGGCATGGTCGTCTTCGACACCGTCTACACCCCCGAGTCCACCCTCCTCGTCAAGGAGGCCCGCGACCGCGGCTGTCACGTCATCACCGGCGTCGAGCTGTTCGTCCGCCAGGCCGCGCTCCAGTTCGAGAACTTCCTGGGCCAGCGTGCCCCCATCGACCTCTTCCGCACGTTCATCCGCCGCGCCCTCTCCCCCGTCACCGTCCGCGACGAGGAAGAGTCGTGACCCCCCTCTCTTGGGGCGAGAAGCCGCCAGGCCCCCGCCTTTTCCTCATCGGCCCGCGCGGCGCCGGCAAGACCACCGCCGCCCGCCTCGCGGCCGGACGCCTCGGCTGGGCCTGGATCGACACCGACGCCGAGGTCGAACGCCGCGCCGGCCGCTCCATCGCCGACATCTTCGCCTCCGACGGCGAGCCGGCCTTCCGCTCCGTCGAGGCCGCCGTGCTGGCCGAATTGTGCGCCAAAGAGCGTCTCGTCGTCGCCACCGGCGGCGGGGCGGTCCTGGACCCCGACAGCCGCCGCCGCATGCGCGAGGCCGGCCTGGTGGTGTGGCTGCACGCGCCGGCGGAGGTGTTGTGGGGCCGCATCCGCGCCGACGCCACGACGGCGGCCCGCCGGCCCGACCTGGCCGGCGGCGGCCTCGCCGAGGTGGAGCGCGTACTCGCGGCGCGCGAGGCCCTGTACCGCGAATGCGCCCACGCGGCCATCGACACGTCGGCCCGCACGCCGGAGGAGGCCGCCGGGGCCCTTGCCGCTCTGGCCGCCGCGCCGTCTGCTACCTGAGGGACGGAAGGGAAACACGGGGCGCTCCGCATGGGCCTGCTGCTGACGTTCGTGGCTGTCTTCGTCGTCGGGGCGTGGGCGGGCGGCCTCATCAACCTCTGCGCCCTCCGCCTGCCCTACGAGAAGAGCGTCCTCTGGCCCGGCTCGCGCTGCGCGTCCTGCGTGCAGCCCATCGCCTGGTACGACGGCATCCCCATCGTCGGCTACTTCCTCCTGGCGGGCCGCTGCCGCGCCTGCGGCGCCGCCATCCCGGTGCGGCACCTCTTGGCGGAGGTGGGGGTGGGGCTGGCCTTCGTCGGGCTGTTCTACCTGGAGGCCGTGGCCGACGTCCTCGGCCTGGGCGCGCCGCCCGCGGCGGGCTGGCCGGTGCCGCCGGGGGCCGTCGCCGTCTTCGCCCACCACGCCATCCTGCTGTCGTTCCTCATCACCGCCGCCATGACCGACCTCGACCACATGGAGATCCCGCTGACGATCACCGTCCCCGGGACGCTGATCGGCCTCGTCGGCTCGGCGCTCTTGCCGTGGCCCTACCCCACGGCGGGGGTGCCGGCCCCGGCGCCGGGGCTGGTGCCGCTGCCCGCCGTGTCGGGGGCGTACCCGTGGCCGGTGTGGTACCAACTGCCGGCGTGGCTGCCGGCGGGCTCGTGGCAGCTCGGCCTCGCCACCGGGCTGGCCGGGGCCGCCGCGGGGCTGGTGCTGCTGCGGGGCGTGCGCTTCCTGTTCACGCTGGGCCGCGGCATCGAGGGTCTGGGCGTGGGCGACGCCGACCTGATGATGATGGCGGGGGCGTTCGTGGGCTGGCAGCCGGTGGTGCTGGGCTTCTTCGTGGCGGTGTTCCCGGCGCTGGCGTTCGCCCTCCTGGGCCTGCTGTTCCGCGGCGAGCAGGCGTTGCCGTTCGGCCCGTCGCTCGGGCTGGGCGCCCTGCTGACGGTGCTGGCGTGGCCGCACATCGGCACCCCGTTCGCGCTGTTGTTCTTCGACTGGACGGTGGTGGCGGGGCTGGCCGGCGGCGGGGCCGTCCTCCTCCTGGCGGTGAGCTTCCTGCTCCGGTTGTTGCGGGGCCCGTAGGGGTGCGAGGCATGATCGTCATCGTGGATTACGGGATGGCCAACTTGCGCAGCGTGCAGAAGGCGCTGGAGCGGGTCGGGCACGCCGCCGAGATCACGTCCGAGCCGGAGCGTGTGGCCCGCGCCGAGCGTCTGATCCTGCCGGGCGTCGGCGCGTTCCGCGACGCCATCGCGAAGCTGCGTGAGACCCACCTCGACCTGCCGATCCGCGAACACATCGGGTCGGGCCGCCCGTTCCTCGGCATCTGCCTGGGGATGCAGATGCTGTTCGAGCGTGGCCACGAGGACGGGCTGCACGAGGGGCTGGGCGTGTTCCCCGGCGAGGTGGTGCGTTTCCCGCAGACGCCGGGCCTGAAGGTGCCGCACATGGGCTGGAACCGCCTGCGCGTGACCCAGCCGGTGCCGATGCTGCGCGGCTTCCCGGCGGAGCCGTTCGTGTACTTCGTGCATTCGTACTACGCCGCCCCGGCGGACGCCTCGCTGGTGGCCGCCGAGGCGGACTATCCCGGGCCGTTCTGCGCGGCGATCTGCCGGGGCAACGTGTTCGCGACGCAGTTCCACCCGGAGAAGAGCCAGAAGGTGGGCCTGCACATGCTGGAGCAGTTCGCGAAGTGGAAGGGTAGTTGACAGCCAGTTAACAGCCAGTCCAAACCAGTGAACAGCCAGCGGAAGCAAGAACAGCCGGCCTCCCCATGAGAAGGGAGGCCGGCTGTTGCTGGCTGTTGCTGGCTGCTGCTGGCTGTCAGCTACTCACAGGAGAAGTTGGCGATGAAGTCGTCGAGGGCCTTCCTGTGGGAGAGGGCCAGTTTCTCCTGGGCCTCGATCTTCTCCTGGAGCTTCTCGATCTGCTCCTCCTGGTCGTCCAGCTTCTTCAGGTACTTCTTGTACACCGCCGCCGTGCTCGGCGTCTTGTCCAGGTTCTGACGCAGACGCGCCTGGTCGTCCTCGATCACCTTCAACTGCCGGCGCAGGTCGCCCAGCTCCGTCGAGGTCTTGTTGGCCGCCCACCGCAGCTCCATCGCCTGACGCAGCCCCGCCTTCACCTTCTCGCTCGCCACCGGCTGCGTCATCAGCATCCGGATGGTGTCGTCGTTGGAGGACGTGAGCTCGAAGCGGTGGAAGTCGTCACGCTCCTCGGTCACCGTCAGGGTCTTCGTCTGGCCGGCGGGGATGCGGATCTCGAAGCGGTGGAAGTCGCTGGCGCTCTCGCGCGGCTTCTCGCCGACGACCTTGAAGGCGTTGTTGACGGGGTGCTCGACCAGGAGGAGGCGCTCCTCGTCGTTGCGGTTCTTGACGGTGTACGCCTTGATCTGCCTGAACTTGCTGGTGCTGGTGATGACGCCCTTGACCGCCTTGACGGTCAGGTAGCGTCCGCTCTCGTTGGAGGCGACGGGGTTGACCTCGGTGCCGAGGTCGACGGCGTAGGAGAGGAGGCGCTCCTCGTCGGGCTGGAGGTCGCGGATGATGGCGTCTCCGGCGTAGGTGGAGCCCTCGAAGATGGTGATGGGGCCCTGCATCAGGTGCAGGCCGGAGGTGTTCTTGAAGCGCAGGCCCAGGAGGGGGAACTTCGCCTGCACGCGCTCGTTGTAGATGCTCGTGCGCGTCGCCTGCACGTCCTTGCCCACGATCGGCAGGAGCGCCGACTTCTGCCTCGGCAGCGTCACCGGCTTGTCGATCGCATACTGGAAGAAGTCACCCAGCTTCGACGCCGTCGCCGCAGACGCTACGCTGGAGTTCAGGTCCATCGTCTCTTTCAGCTCCTTGTCGAGCTGACGGCGGTAGGCGTCGCCACCCGCCGCCGCGCCCTTGCCGCCACGGCCGAAGCCGCCGGCCATGCCGGGGGCCATCGGCGGCGCGCCCGCCATCGGCTTGCCGTCGGCCTTGGCCTTCTCCGCGCGGTCCCTGGAATCGGCCAGGCGGCGCGTCTCTTCGTCCAAGGAGCCTGAGTAGGCGACGGGTCGGAGGGAGGCGAACAGCTCGAGCTGCATGGTGGGTCGGTTGACGAAGAGGGGCTGGTAGAGGTCCATCTGGAAGGAGATGGGCCTGCCCGAGATCAACGCCATCCTCACGTCCTTCCAGTCCTCGTCGGTGCTGTTCTCGACGACGGACCAGCCCTGCAGGTAGGGCGGCTTCTTGTCGGCCTTGTTGCCCATGACGAGGCGGTAGGAGGTCTTCCAGATGGGGTTCTCAACGACGTAGCCCACCTGCACCCGGCGCTGCCCCTCGCCGACACACCGGATCGCCACCGCCTTCTTCTGCGTGTCGTGCGACAGCGCCAGCGTCTCCAGCGCCTTCTTGAACTCGCTCTCCAGCGTCGGCGACAGGAAGCGCACGCGGGCCACCTCGTTGAGCCTCACGCTGCGCACGCCGTCGGCGCACCACAGGTTGAGGACGGCCACGTCGATCGTGTCCTTGCCGGCCGCCACCTTCTGCCTCTCCACGCCCACGATGGTCCCGCTCATCCCCGGAGTCCCCGGGGCGGCGTTCGCCAAAGCGACCTCGGCCTTCTCGCCGCGCGCCTGGTTGAGGATCTGCTCGAAGGTCGGGTTGCCCGTCAGGTTGACGGAGAACGACTTGAGGGTGCGGTCGATGGGGGCCAGGGAGTCGTAGGAGACGGTGCTGATGTGGCCGTCGTCGAGGTCGCGGACGACCATGCTCTTGATGAGGTCGTTGATGTCCGCCACCGGGAACGACAGGTCGATGCGGGCGTTGCCGTCCACCTTGCCCTCGCGCAGGAAGTGCCCCACCCCGGAGGAGAACAGCACGACGCGCGTCACCGGGAGCTGCACGCTCCGAGGCCCGTCCTCGTCGCCCTTCGCGGCGCGGGCGCTACCGTTGTTCAACGCCACCAGCGCCACCAGCACGCCCAACACGCCGGCACAGAAGCCGGCTACTAGCCACTTGCGCATGGAAGATTCCTCTCTTGAGCCGTCGAGGGGAGAGTCGTTGCCATTCTAGACGAGACGGCACCTCCGGCGGATTGGCCCCCCCCACCGCCGACCCCTACAATCTCCCAGGCGGCCGGCCCGAGTCAACGGAGGTTCCTGTCATGGCCCCCCTGGCGGCGGCCGTCCTGGCGGCGGCGCTGCTCATCCCCCAGTTAGCACGCGTCTTCGGCCGCGCCGCCGGCGGCTTCCTAGCGCTGGCCATCGCCGCCGCCCTGGGCGGGGCCTGGTGGCTCCTCGCCCTGGCCGGCCCCGTCGGAACCGGCCCGGCCGACTGGTCCGCCGTCGGATCCGTGCCCTCCGCCGAGTGCGCCCGCTGCCACCCGTCCCAGCACGCCTCCTGGCACCGTAGCTTCCACCGCACCATGACGCGTGACGCCGCCCCCGACACCGTCAAGGGTGAGTTCGGCGTCACCGTGGACGCCCTGGGTGTCCGCTCGCGTCTCATCACCCACAAGGACGGGTATTATCTGGAGACCGTGCCGCCTGCCCCCGCCCGGGGGCAGGGCCCGGCCCTCTTCCGCATCGACCGCGTCGTCGGCTCGCACTGGATTCAGGAGTGTCTCACCAAAGAGCCGAATGGCCGCTACCAGCGCCTCCCCCTCCTGTACCACATCGGCGAGAGACGCTGGCTCCCCAGCGTCGGCGCGTTCCTGGCGCCCGACACCGACGACTTCTGGGCGCAGTGCCGCGGGGACGCCTGGAACGACACCTGCCTGTACTGTCACAACACCGCCCCGGCCAAGGCGCCCGTGATGGCCGGCGGGCGCCCGGCCGGCTACGAGACGCGTGTGGCCGAGCTGGGCATCGCCTGCGAGGCGTGCCACGGGCCGGCGGCGACGCACGTCGCCGCAAACGCCAACCCCGCCCGCCGCCTCGCCGTCCGCGAGGCCGGCGCCGGCGACCCGACCATCGTCCACCCGCTCCGGCTGCCCGCGGCACGCCGCGACCACATCTGCGCCCGCTGCCACGGCGCCCTCGTCCCCAGGCGCGAGGCGTGGGACCGGCGCACCCAGAAGGACCCCTTCATCGCGGGGCAGGACCTCGGCAGCTTCAACCGCTTCTTCCACAGCGAGGCGGAGCAGGCCGCCCTCGCCGGCCTGCCGAAGGCCGACCCGCCCGCCATCGACGGCCGCTTCTGGGGCGACGGCACGCCGCTCACCACCGCCCTGGAGTACAACGGGATGACGCTGTCCGCCTGCCACCAGGCCGGCGGGCTCTCCTGCACCTCCTGCCACACGATGCACGGCGACGACCCCAACCACCAGCTCAAGCCGGGGATGAGGACGAACGAGGCCTGCTACGGGTGCCACGAGGGCTTCCGGGCCGGCCTCACGCGGCACACGCGCCACGCCGCCGACTCGCCCGGCAGCCTGTGTTACAACTGCCACATGCCCCACGTCGTGTACTCGCTGATGGACACGCACCGCTCGCACCGCATCGAGACGCCGGACGTGAAGACCTCGCGCGACACGGGCAAGCCGCACGCCTGCAACCTGTGCCACCTCGACAAGCCGCTCGCCTGGACGCAGGAGCACCGCCCCGGCCCGGCGGCCGCCCTCTCCCCCGAGGAGCGGTCGACGAGCCACGCCCTGCTCCTGCTGGCCAGGGGCGACGCCCGCAGCCGCGTCATGGCCGCCGGCGCCTTCTCCTCCGCCGACGCGCGCCGGGCGAGCGGGTCGGCCTGGCTCGCCCCCGTGCTGCTCCGCCTGCTGGAAAACGAGCGATACCCGGCCGTGCGCTACCTGATGCACCGCGCCCTACGCGAGGCGCACGGCGAGGCCGCCGGACCGTATGACTACATGGCGGCCCCGGCACTCCGCTCCGCCCAGCTCGCGGCGCTGCGTGCCCGCCTCGACACGCCGCTACGGCCCACGCCGGGGCTGCCCGTGACCCCGGCGGGGCGTGTGGACGAGGCCGCCCTCCGCAGGCTCCTCGACGCCCGCAACGACCCGGACCTGTCCATCCATGAGTGACACCCCAGACGAAACGAGGCGTCGGATCGCCCGGCGGCACCAGATGCTCGGCTGGTGGGGCCTGCTGGCGTTCCTCACCCTCGGCCTCGTCCTCGAGGGGCTGCACGGCTTCAAGTCCGGCTCTTACCTGGACCCCGCGAACCGCATCCGCCGCCTCATGTGGACGCTGGCGCACGCCCACGGCACGCTCCTGTCGCTGGTGCAGCTCGCGTTCGCCGTGGCGGCGGAGAAGGCCGCCTGGGGCGAGTGGCGGCTGCGGCTGGCGTCGTTCCTGGTGATGGACGCCCTCTTGCTCCTGCCGGCCGGCTTCTTCCTGGGCGGCGTCGGCTGCACGGAGATGGACCCGTCGGCGTGGGTGCTGCTCGTCCCCGTGGGCGCGCTGGCCCTGCTGGTGGGCGTCGCGCTCACCGCCTGGTCCGTGACGTTCAGCGAGGGCGGCCCTTCAGGCCAGTAGGGGCGTCAGGATCTTGCCCTCGGGCAGCAGCGGCATGGGCCGGCCCTCGCGGTCGCTGAGGTGCGTATCGTCCGGCACGCCGAGCAAATGATACATCGTCGCCAGCACGTCCTTGGGCGACGTGGGGTGTTCCTTCGGGAAGCCCGCCTCACGGTCCGTCGAGCCGTGGACCGCCCCCGCCTTGATGCCGCCGCCGGCCAGGATCGTCCCGTACGCCCCCGACCAGTGCTCGCGCCCGCCGCCGGGCGTCTTCGTCACCTTCGGCGTGCGGCCGTGCTCCGTCGTCACCACGATCAGCGTCGTGTCGAGCAGGCCACGCTCGCTCAGGTCGTCGAGGAGGGCGGTGAATGCCATGTCGAAGCCGGGGCAGAGGGTCTTGAGCCGCGGCGTCTGCTTGACGTGGGTGTCCCACGCCGAGTTGGCCTCCTTGAACTCGTCCCAGAAGACCGTCACCAGGCGCACGCCGGCCTCGACCATGCGCCGGGCCGTCAGCACCGACTGGCCGAACAGCGTCGCGCCGTAGCGCTGCCGCACCTTGGACGGCTCGCGGCGGGTGTCGAGCGCCTGCACCAGGCGCGACGAGGTCAGCATCTCCATCGCCATGCCGCGCTGCCGCGGGTATCCGCCCGCGTCGATCCCGCGCCGGGCGGCCTCCATCTGCGCCAACAGCGAGCGCCGCCGGTCCAGGCGGTCGAGGGTGATCGGCTCCCCGCCGGGCGGCATGGCCTTGAAGTGCGTGTCCAGCCCGACGCCGTCGTACGGGTCGGCGGCGGTGGAGGAGCCGTGCAGCTCGGCCCAGACGGGGTCATACCCGGCCCCGAGGAAGCCGCCGTAGGGGCCGGCGCGGCGGAACGGCTCGGCGCGGCTGCTGAGCTTCCACGGCAGGCCGGCGTGGACGGGCACGTCGCGGCGGCCCTTGCGTTCGACGGCGTCGAGGACGCTGCCGATGTACGGCCAGTGCCGCCCGTCCCTCGGATTCAGCTCCATCGGCACGTCGATCTTCGGCACGCCGGTCAGGGCGTAGGCGACGCCGTGGATCGGGTAGGGGTGGGTCATCGAGCGGATGAGCGAGACGCGGTGCATCCGCGCCGCCGTCCGCGGCAGGAATTCGCCGATGCGCAGTCCGGGGACGCTGGTGGCGATGGGCCTCAGCTCGCCGCGCACGTCCTCGGGTGCGTCGGGCTTGGGGTCGAACGTCTCGTGCTGGGGCGGCGAGCCGTACAGGTGCAGGAGGATGCACGCCTTGGCCTGTCCGAAGTGGGCGACGGGGGGTCTGGGGGGCGAGACGCCCCCCAGCTCGGAGCGGCCACGGGTGGCGTCGGCGGCGAGGAGGGCCGGCAGCGACAGCCCGCCGGCCACTCCGGCGACGAGGGCCTGGCGGCGCGACACGGGCTGATGGGAGCCGAGGATGCGGAGCATGGCGGGGCCTCTGGCGGGGTAGCTGGCATCATATCCGGCCGGAGGCCCCGAGGGAAACGGAAAGCTCGGCTCAACGCCCCCCGGCCCGTCGGCGTACTGGATTCCAGGCGAGCGGGGCCCCGACAGGGCCTGAGTCTCAGCCCGAGTCTCCCCACCGGAAGGTGTAACGCCGCTGTAACAGGCGCAAGCAGCGTCTCTATGCCGCGTATCAGGGAAAGGGTACCATTCACCACCTCGTCCGCCGCTCACTTACACAGAGGGTTGTCATGAATCGCATCACGCTGGGCGCCGCTTCGCTGGCCATCGCCCTGGGCATCCTGGCCGCGCCGGGTTGCGCCAAGAAGAAGGACACGGACAAGGAGTCGGCGGCGCGGGCGGCCCTGCGCGACAACCTGTTGACGGCCCACCACGACAAGTGCGTGGAGCTGTTCGTGAAGACGGACGGCTTCGGCGGCGGGCGGATGATCGTCCTGTCGCACCCGTCGCCGAGCTACCCGAAGTCGCTGGACCTGCCGGCGCAGGAGGTGGACGAGACGGGCGCCCCGATCCCGACCATGAAGCCGTCGGCGTGGGTGATGGACAAGGTGGAGCTGGTGAGCCTGCTGAACCAGGAGACGCCGGGCGTCTACCCCGCGTCGGGAATGAGGCGGTTCGCCGCGGCGCGGCCGAAGACGCGCGAGCTGGACTCGTTCGAGGCGGCGGCGTTGCCGGCCTTGCAGGCGGGCGAGGCGGTGCGGGTGCAGGAGTCGGAGGGCGAGATCCGCGTGCTGGGGGCGATCCGCTCACGGGCAGACTGCAAGAGCTGCCACCCGAAGCACGAGGCCGGCTCGCTGCTGGGCGCGTTCACCTACGTCATCAAGCCGACCGCCCTGGCCGCCCCGCCCGCCCCGGCGGCCCAAGCCGTCCCGGCCCCTTGAGCCACAGAAGAGCTGTCCGCGGATCGCACGGATCACACGGGTAACAGCCAACACAAGAAGCAGGCAGGCAGAAGACCCCTGTGTCCTCTGCCTGCCTGCTTTGGTTCTGATCCGTGTGATCCGTGTGATCCGTCGACAGCTCTTCCGCCTCCGTCACGGCTTGCCGCCGAGCATCGCGCCGCCGCCGATGGCACCGCCGCCGATGCCGAAGCCGGCGCCGCCGAAGCCCCCGAAGCCGCCGGCGCCCAGGGTGATGCCCGCCGTCGTCGGGAGCGGCTGCACGCTCACCTTGGGCAGAGCCGCCCGCCACGTCGCCAGCTTCTTCTTGTGGCCCGCGTCCTCCGCCACCAGATTCACCCGCAGCACCCGGAGCGCCGGCAACGCCCGCAGCGCCGCGGCGGCCGCCGTGGTTATGTCCGTGCCGCGCAGGTCCAGCACCTCCAGCTTCGTCAGGGCCTTGAGCCTGTTGACGCCGGCGTCGGTCACCTCCGGCGCGAACAGGGCCAGCCTCCGCAGCCCCGTGAGCTTCGCCAGCGGGGCCACGTCGGCGTCCTTGAGCTTGTTGTGGTAGACGCTCACCTCGGCGAGCTTATCGAAATCGGCCAGCCTCTCCAGGGACTTCGCGGTGAATTGCGGGCCGGGCATCGCCCCCACGCCGGGGCCGCCCATGAAGCCGGCGGCCCCGCCCAGGGCCAGCCCGCCCCCCAGGTTCAAGCCGCCGAGGCCGCCGCCGAAGCCGTTCATCATGTGCCAATGCAGCTTGCCGGCGTTGACGGTCGCCAGCGGCTGCATGCCGACGCCCACCGGCGAGCGGTGCCCGTCCAGCGCCAGGACGCGCAGGTCCTTGTGCGGCTTCAGCAGGTCCATCACGTCGTCCGTTGTCGCCGTCTGGAAGAGGCGGACGACCTCGAGGTTTGACATCTCCTTGAGCGCCTTGAGGTCGGTGTCGGTGAACCCGCCGACCAGCTCGAGCCGCTTGAGGGACGCCAGCCCCTTGAGGAAGGCGAGGCCGTCCGCGCCGGGGCCGTGCTGCCAGCGCAGGGCGGTGAGGTACTTCATGCCCCCCAGAGCCTCCATGTCCTTCGACGTCAGCCCCTCGCCGGCCAGGTGCAGCTCGGCCAGGGCGGGCGCCTTGGCCAGCGCCTTGAGGCCCTCCGGCTTGACCGGCACGTGTTCGATGGACAGGAAGCGTAGCGCCTTGGCGGCCTCCAGCTTGGCGAGGTGCTCGGGCGAGAAGCCGCTGGAGCCGCGGACGATGAGGGAGCGTAGGCCGGCGATGTTGGCGATCTGCCCGAAGTCCTCGGCGGAGATGGGCGGGAAGTCGAGGACGAGGCCGGGGATGGACTGCTTCTTCATCTCGGTGACGAGGGCCTTGAGGCCGGCGCCTTCGAGCTTCATGCCGAAGACGGGCGCGGGCGGCGCCTTGCCCTTGGGCAGCTTGCCCTTGGGCGGCACGCCGCCGATCATGCCGCCCACGGCGCCGACGGCCCCGATGGCCCCTGGCGGCATGGCACCGCCGAACCCGCCGAGCTGGAGGCCGCCGCCCATGATGCCGAACTGGCCGCCGAGGTTACCGAGCTGGCCGAAGCCACCGCCGAAGCCAGCGATCGGCTGCACGGCCCAGTTGGCGCCGGCGGGGATGTTGACGCCCTTGGCGGCGCCGCCGGGGCCGGTCTGCCCGAGCGTCTTGAGCGGCTCGCCATCGACGATCTGGTAGACGATGAGCGGCAGGGTGGATTTGAACACGCGCGCCTTGGCGGGCGGCTCGGCGGCCGGCGCCTTGGCGGGCGGCGTGTCGGCGAGGCGGAAGGCGGCGGCGGCCACGCCGGCGCCGAGCATCCCCAGCGTCAGCGTGAGCAGCAGGGCGTTCTTGATTCTGGCGTGCATCGCGGCAGGCACTCCCAAAGACACCGTCTTCCCACCGTCCAGCCTAACGGCATGACACGCGGGACGCCAGAGGGGACGACGGAATCAAGGAGCCCGGCCCTGGCCCGCCAGCGAGTCGAAGACGCGCACGTTGGCCCAGCCGGCCTTGTTCTCGTTGACGAAGGCGTGGTGCGTCGGCGCGTCCTGGTAGGCGTCGTGCGCCGCCTTGTCGCGGAAGACGATGTGCAGGCCCACGTCGAAGTTCAGGTCGTTCACCTCGCGGCGCAGCTCGGCGCACAGCGTCCCGGACGCGAAGAACACGATCCCGTCGTGGTCCGTCAGGTACTTGCGCCCTCGCGAAGGTCGGCTGATGGCGTGACACGTCCCGGAGCCGGTGAGCGCCGTCAGCGGGCGGGGGCATTGGCCATCTCGATGCCCAGTGGGCCCGGCGGTACCGTGACGGTAAGCTTCTCCTCCCCGCGGCGGAGGACGAGCGGTGCCGGCTTGCTGCCGGGGACGGCCGTCTTGCGGGCGCGGACGAACAGGAAGCTGCTCCGCACCGGATTGCCGTCGTAGGTGAGCAGCACGTCCCCGGCGTGGACGCCCAGCCGCGCGGCGGCGCCGCCGGCCTCGACGCGCCGGACCCGTACTTCCATCGGAAGGGCCCGGCCGTCCTTGTCGAAGGCGACCTCCTCGATCGGCCCCTCCGTGTCGTGGCGAGTCTCGGCGAAGGGCCGCCCGTCCACGCCGTGGCGGGTGACCACCAGGGGGCGGTCCTGAGGGTCGTATCGCGTCGTCCGCTTGTGGACGCCGTTGACGAGCGTCGGCTTGCCCGACACACCCAGGAACCGAAGCTCGGTGAGGTTGTCGCGCGCATCGTACGACCGGAGCGAGCTGGCCATCTGGCCGCGCCACGCCACCGGCTTGCCGTTCGTGCCGAGGTAATCCAGGCGCGCGACACGATCCCTCTCGTCGTAGGTGAATCTGAGCGCGTGGTTGCCGTCCGTGTGGCGGCACGGCTTCCCCGCGGTGTCGAAATAGGCCTGTTCGATCATGTTCCCGCGTGCGTCGTACTTCATCCGCAGCAGGTGGTGGCCGTCCACGCTGGCCGGCGTCCCGTCCTTGCCGAAGAGGCGTTGCTCGACGCGGTTGTCCTGGGCGTCGTGGAGGTAGCGGATGCGGGCGAACTTCCCCTGGAACAGGCAGGGCCGGTTGTCGATGCCGAAGCAGGCCCGCTCCGTCTCGTTGCCCCGGAGGTCGTACGCGATGGTGATCCGGCTGTAGCCGTCCCGCGTCACCACGGGCTGGCCCTTCGCGTCGAGGTAGCGTTTCTCCACGACCTTCCCCGTCGCGGTGTACGCCGTCGCGATCCGCGTCACGCCCAAGGGCAGGGGTGCGGGCTCGCCGTCCAGGCCGAGGTACGTGTATTCGGCGACGTGCCCGCGCTCGTTCAGCGTGTGAACCACGCCGGCATTGCCGTCGGGATGGAGACACGGCTTGCCGTCGGGGCCGAACAACAGTTGCCGACGCTGCAGGCCGCGGGCGTCGTACTCGGCCAAGGAGCGGGCGAAGCCCTTCGCCGGGACATAGACCAGCTCGTCCTTGAGGCCGAGGAATTCCTGCTGGATGAGGTTGCCCCGGCCGTCGTACCGGCGCCGGATGGCGTGGTTGCCTTCCTTGTGCAGGCAAGGCTCGTTGTTCGCCCCGAAATAGCGGGCCTCGATCTCGCGGCCCTGGTCGTCGTGCAGGAACCGGGCTCGGGCCACGCCGGCCTTGTGGTAGACGCGCCCGTCATCCACCCCGAAATACGACCGCTCGGACCTGTAGCCGCGCTCGTCGAACTTGGCCGTATACCCGTGGTACCCTTCCTTGTGCAGGCACGGTTCGCCGTCCCTGCCGAAGCACCGCTCCTCGACCTGGCGTCCCTCCTCGTCATAGCGGATCCTCCGGACGGCGAATCCGCCCTTCACCAGGATCGGACGCTGGTTGACGCCGAAGAAGGAGAATTCCGTCACGTTGCCGCGGTCATCGTACTTGCGGCGGACGACATGGTTGCCGTCGGAGTGCAGGGCGGGGTTGCCGTCCGGGCCGTAGTAGCGCGTTTCCGTCTCCCGGCCGTGGTCATCGACGGTGCTGACCCAGCGGTGCTGCCCGCGGGCGATGACCGGCTCGCCCTTCACCCCGTAATAGGCCCCTTCCACGAGGACGCCCCGCTCGTCGAATTTCCGCCGGAGGAGGTGGTTGCCGTCGCGGTGCAAGCAGGGGGCCCCGTCGGCCCCGAAATAGCGGGTGACGAGGACGTTGCCCTCCGCGTCCGGCTCGGAGTCGACCCGGGCCATGCCCTGGCTGATGACCGCGGGCTTGCCGTCGAGGCCGAAGTAGGAGCGGCTGAGGGCGTACCCCCTTTCGTCGTAAGTGGACCGCCAGCCGTGGTTGCCGTCCCGGTGCAGGCACGGCCTGCCGGCCTCATCGAAGTAGCGGCGCTCGACGCAGTTGCCGGCCTCGTCGTACTTGTACTCGGTCCCGCACACCCAATTGGCCCCGCGCGAGCGGCGGCCCTCGCGGTCCAGCTCCCAGTCGCGGACGAGCCGCCCGCGCCCGTCGTACTCGCGCTCCTCGCCGGCAGAGAGGGTGTCGCGGTCCAGGGCCGGACGCCCGTCCCGGCCGAGGTTGACGACGCGGGCCACGCGCCCCAGCTCGTCGCGGGTGTACCTCAGCCCGTAGATCCCCGAGTCGTTGGGGTGCGGCCTGCCGCCGTGCCCCAGGTAGTGGACCTCGTCGGCCAGCCCGCTCTGGCCCCAGACGAACCGCACGAAGGCGGCCCCGGAGCCGGTCCGTGCCGTGGCGACGCCGCGCGCGTTGACGTAGAACGCCGTCTCCGGGGTGGTGAATTGGAGGACCCACAGGACGTTGCCCCGCTGGTCCCGGGCCGTCTCGTGCGTCAGATCCCCGCCGGGCCCACGGCGGTAGTCGTACTGGCAGGGGCGCAGCCGGTCCGGGTAGTTCTCCTCCCCCTGGGCCCGGTGCAAGAGGGGGCCCGATGATGCCTCCGCCAGCTCGCCCAGGGCGTTCACGGACTCCACACGTTCGGCACGGCCGGCCCGCGTGGAGAGGCGGATGCTCCGCGACAGCCCCCTGGCCTCCGCCGCCGTAAGGGCCTGGATGCCCACCGGGCCGTCCTTCGAGAGCGTGAAGCCCCTGTAATGCCGCACCGTCACCCGGAGGTAGGCGTTCCAGTACCACAGGGCCCCGAGGCCGCCCGCCAGGGACGCCAGGGATGCCACCACCAGCAGCGTCGCCAGGACGGGGTGGCGCTGCCGCCACTTGGCCGCCCGCTCGGCCAGGCCCACCCGCCGCGCCAGTATCGGCCGGTTCTCCAGCCAGCGGCGGAGGTCGTCGGCCAGTGCCTGGGCCGAGGCGTAACGCCCCTCCGGGGCCTTGTGCAGGCACTTCAGGCAGATCGTCTCCAGGTCACGCGGCACGTCGGGACGCAGCCTCGTGGGCGGGGCCGGCTCCTCGGTGCGGACCCGCTCCAGCAGGTGGACCTTGCTCTCGCCGCTGAACGGCGCCTGCCCCGTGAGCAGGGTATAGAGGATCGCCCCCAGGGCATACACGTCCGTCGCCGGGCCGATCAGGCTCATCCGCCCGGCGGCCTGCTCGGGGGCCATGTAGGCCGGCGTGCCCATGATCGCCCCCGACATCGTGTGCAGCGTCGAGCCTTCAAGATGCTTGGCCAGCCCGAAGTCGCTCACCTTGGGCCGCCCCTCGCCGTCCATGAGCACGTTGCCGGGCTTGAGGTCGCGGTGGATGATCCCCGCCGCGTGGGCGGCCTGCACCGCCAGGGCCAGCTCCGCCACCAGCCCGGCGGCCTCCCGCGGCGAGAACGCCCGCTCGGCGAGGCGCTCCTGCAGGCTCCCGCCCGTCATCAGCTCCAGCACGAAGTAGGGCCTGCCTGCCTGCTCGCCCGCCTCCAGGCAGCGGACGATGCCCGGGTGCTCCAGCCGTAGCAGGGCGCGGGCCTCGGCCCGGAACCGGGCACGGTGCTCCTCGTCGTCGCTCAACCCCTCGTGGAGCACCTTGACCGCCACCAGCCGCTGGCTCTCGAGGTGCCGGGCCTGGTGGACGGTGCCCATGCCACCGCGTCCCAGTCGCCCCAGCATCTCGTAGCCGGGCAGATCGAGCCCGCGAGAGTCGGAGGTCGCCACGGTGGTCGAGCCCCCCTCGGGGCCGGCATACACGGCGGTGCGCGCGTGCGTCGGCTCCTCTTCCCGCGGGGGCGATCCGCAGAGCGGGCAGGGGCCTCCCTGGCCGTGAGGCCGGGGGTGGCCGTTCGGGCAATGAAGGGGCCTGTCCATGAGCGCCAGCAGGCTGGTGTCGGATGGGGGGGTTTGGGGAAGCATACGCCCGCGTCCGGGGGGCGGACAGGTCTGCCCCGCGCCGCCTCACGGCGTCTTGCCCTGGCCGGCCAGCGAGTCGAAGACGCGCACGTTGGCCCAGCCGGCCTTGTTCTCGTTGACGAAGGCGTGGTGCGTCGGCGCGTCCTGGTAGGCGTCGTGCGCCGCCTTGTCGCGGAAGACGATGTGCAGGCCCACGTCGAAGTTCAGGTCGTTCACTTCGCGGCGCAGGTCGGGGCACAGCGTCCCGCACGCGAAGAACACGATCCCGTCGTGGTCCGTCAGGTACTTGCGGCACGCCGCCACCAGGGCCTGGGCCGCCTCCGGCGAGCGGTCGTGCAGCTTGAAGTAGACGTTGTGGACGAGCAGCGTGTCGGACATCGGCGACCCCGGTGCGGAAGGATGAAGGATGAAGGATGAAGGATGAAATAGGGCCGGACGGGCGAGCCGGCCATCACGCGACTCCTTTCATCCCTCATCCCTCATCCCTCCCCAAGGTCACTTCTCCGTCTTCTCCGCCTTCACGTCGTAGATCAGCAGCGTGTCCCAGTCGCGCAGGTACAGCTTGCCGCCCGCGATCACCGGCACCGCCCATGTGCTGTCGCCCGATTTGTCCTTCGGCGTGAAGCGGCCCTTCTCCGTCAGCGTCTTCGGGTCGGCCTCGAGCAGATGGACCGCACCCCGCTCGCTGCGGAAGTAGATCATGCCGTCGGCCGCCACCACCGAGCCCTTGGCCGACACGCGCACGCTCTTGGTCACCTCGCCGCTGTCGAAGTTGACGCACATGAAGTGGGTCTCGCTCGTGCCGTAGACGTGGCCGTCCACCAGGACCATGCCGCCGTGCTGGTTCTGCATGGACTTGAGGAAATACTTCTCCTTCGCCTTCATGCCTGTTTCGCCCTTGGTGACATCAGCCCGGCCGCCGCCGTTGGAGTAGCCCGAGGCGGCGAACACCGCGTCGCCCTTCACGATGGGCGTCGAGGCGTTGGCCATCCCGCACGACGGGGCGTCGTAGTTCCACAGGAGCTTGCCCGTCTTCGCCGACACGCCGACCACGCCGCCGGAGAGGAACTGCACGTACGTCTTCTCGCCGGCGATGTCGGCGGCCACCACCGACGAGTAGGCCGCCGAGCTGTAGCCGCCGCCCTTGCCCTTGCCGAACCCGCCGCCGCCCTTGCCGAAGCCCCCGCCGCCGAAGCCGCCCTTGCCCTTGCCGCCCGTGGAGGTCAGGCCGGTGACGGGGGCGCGGAGGGCGTCCTTGCCGGTGTCCTTGTTGAGCGCCAGGATGGTGGCCCGGCTGCCGCCCGGCGTGACCACCACGCGGCCCCCGTCGATCAGCACCGACTCGCTGTAGGCGAACATCCCCGCCTCGCCGCCGTAGTCCGACTTCAGATCCTTCTTCCACACCACGTCGCCCTTCTCGGCGTTCACGCACACGAGGTTGCCGTCGGACGACATGGCGTAGACGCGGCCGCCGGAGACGGCGGGCGTCGAGCGCGGCCCGGCGAACGCGCCGCTGGTCTTGCCGATCTTCGTCGCCCACAGCTCCTTGCCGGTCCTGGCGTCGATGCAGACGAGCGACTCGGTGTGGCTGGGGCCGCCCCCGCCGAAACCGCCCTTGCCGAACCCGCCGCCGCCCTTGCCGCCGCCGCCCTTGCCGGGGGGCATGCCCTTGGCGCCGGTGGTGTAGATGCGCCCGCCGACGACGGCAACGGTGGAGTAGCCGCCGCCGATCCCGGTGATCTTCTGAATCTGCTTCGGCCCGTCGGCGGGCCACGTCTTGAGCAGGCCGGTCTCCGTGGAGACGCCGTCGCGGTTGGGGCCGCGCCACTGCGGCCAATCGCCGGCGGGGGCGTCGGCGGCGAGGAGGACGGCGGCGCCGGCGAGGGCGGCGAAGCACGACAGGGCGCGTGCGGGTGCGTTCATCGTGACGTGGCTCCGGATGAGTGCGGAATGGTTGTCAGAAGGTTGAACCCCACGCCGGCGCGAGGGGATCGCGCCGGACGGGCCGCCCATCCGCCATGCATAGGGGGCACACGATGAGAGGGCGATGATGAGGCGTGGCCCTTGAGCACGAGGGGTTGAGGCGCGGCGTGAGCCGGCGTTAGCCGCGCCGTGTCGGTGTCGGGCGGGCGGGGTACGCCGGGCCGGTGCGTCAGAGTCTGGGAAGGGATGGGGCACCGTTCCTGAGGCGGCTTGTGCTGGCCCTGGGCCTACAAGCCCAATCGAGATCGCAGGAACGCGCCGATCCTGGCGATCGCCTCATTGGACTCCGGAACACGTCCCGCGCCGATCTGGAAGATGTGTTGCATATCGGGGAAGACATCCAACGTCGCGTTGACACCCGCTTTCTGGGCCGCGCCGGCAACCCTCCTGGCATCGTCGAGGAGGGTCTCGTGGCCGCCGACCTGAATACACAGGGGAGGCAGGCCGGTGAAGTCGGCGTGAATCGGTGAGGCCAGCGGATCCCTCGCGTCGTGGCCGTTGAGAAACATCGCGGCCATGCCGAGGAGCATCGGACGCTGGATCAGCACGTCCTGTCCCGCGTTGGTCGTCATCGTCGCCCCGGCCGCTTCCATGTCCGCCCAGGGCGAGATGGGTACCGCCGCGGCCGGGAGCGCCGTCCCGGCGTCGCGTAGCGCGAGCAGGGTGGCCAGCGTCAGCCCGCCGCCGGCCGAGTCGCCCGCGAGCGCCAGGCACTCTGGCTTCCACCCCTGTCGGAGCAGCCACCCGTAGGCGGCCGTCGAATCCGTGAGCGCTGCCGGGTAGGGGTGCTCGGGAGCCAGCCGGTAGTCCAGGCAGAGCACGCGGCAGCCGGCCGTTTTGGCGAGGTGCCCGGTAAAATGGTTGTAGGAGTGCGCGTCACCGATCGCGTAGCCGCCTCCGTGCAGGTACTGGATCACGCGATCCTTCGCCCCGCCGTCCGCGTCGGCCCAGATGCCAGGCACCCCGCCCGCATCCACCTCGGCCCAGGTGACCCCAGCCGGCTTCTCCGTGATCTCCGAAAAGATGGAGAACAGGGCGCGCATCTCAGCTACCGTGCCGCAGCCCGAGAGCCGCGCGGCGAAGTCGGCGAGCCGGTGCTTCAGTTGTTCTGCTTCTGGGCTGACCATCGACTGCCCTCTTGCTCTTCGCGTGGGGAACGATAACCAGACGCGGTTCACTCGGGGCTGAAACTGTGTCGAGCCGAACCCTGGGCCCCAGCGGCCGGGGCTGGCGCTCCGTTGACTCCAAATCCTGCCGTGACTCACACTTCTATTCGCCGCAGCCGATCCGCTCAAGGACAAGCCGCCCCCGATAGTGCATAACAATTCTGTTATATATAGTCATTCGATCCCGCGCCACGTCGCCTATCACACAGCACGGCCACGCCCCCGTCAAGGACAATCCGTGCCGATCCGCGATCCGCTCCCGGGCCCCGTTCCGTCCCCCAACCGTTCAGGCCCCAGGCCGGGAGCGGGTGCGGCAGACAGCGCCCCACGCCGTAACCGCGCGCCTCGGCTGTCGGGGCCGCTGCGGCGGGGAAGAAAGGACGGCCCTCGGCGAGGCGACACGAGCGCGGCGGGGTGGCCCCGGCAGATGGATAAGCGAAGAGCTGAGTGGCCGTCGCCCCCCTACGGCCTGTTCTGGCCTGTCCGAATGAGGGTGTCGCCGAACAGGGGCGGCCATCGACGCTCACGGGCAGTGCTCCCCGCCGGGTACGTGCGCGAGGTGGGCAAGTGGCCATGTGAGCAGGTGACTCACGCACTCGCTGACGATCCGCGACGTGGTGCGTCCGTCGACGCCAGAGTCACCTGCTCACTCGGGGGCGGAAGTGCGCATGTGACTCCTGCCCGGCCACGTCCTCGCCCTTGACCCGCGCCCCCGCTTCTGCCATCCATACACTGTCCGCCCCGAGAGGCCGATGATGAGCGTTCTCCTGAGCGTCCAGGATCTGACCAAGTCCTTCGGCCCACGGCCCCTGTTCTCCGGCCTGTCGCTCGACATCGCCGTCGGCGAACGCATCGGCCTCATCGGCCCCAACGGCGCCGGCAAGTCCACCCTCCTCCGCCTCCTCGTCGGACGCGACGACCCCGACGGCGGCACGCGCTCCCTCCGCCGCGGCGGCGTCCTCGGCTACGTCGCCCAGGACGACACCTTCGCCCCCGGCCTCTCCGTCCGCGAGGTCGTCCTCGCCGCCCTCACCGGCGAGGACCACGAGCGCGAGACCCAGGCCGCCATCACCCTCACCCAGGTCGGCTTCACCGACCCCGACCAGCACGCCTCGACGCTCTCCGGCGGGTGGCGCAAACGCCTGGCCCTGGCCCGCGAGCTGGCCCGCAAGCCCGACATCCTCCTCATGGACGAGCCGACCAACCACCTGGACCTGTTGGGCATCGACTGGCTGGGCCGGCTCCTCCGCTCGTCCCGCTTCGCCTACGTCGTCGCCACCCACGACCGCGCCTTCCTGCGTGCCGTGGCCGACGACGTCATCGAGATCAACCGCGCCTTCCCCGCCGGCTCGCTGCGGGCCGCCGGCGGCTACGACGAGTTCCTCCGCCGCCGCGACGAGCTGCTGGAGGCGCAGGCCCGACGCGAGGAGTCGGTCGCCAACCGCGTCCGCGTCGAGACCGACTGGCTAGGCCGCAAGGCCGCCGCCCGCACCCGCAAGGCCGCCTCACGCATCGACGACGCGATGGCCCGCCGCGACGAATTGGCCGAGCTGAAGACACGCAACGCCGGCCCCGGCGCCGCCGGCATCGACTTCGTCGGCACCGGCCGGCAGTCGCGCAAGCTCCTCACCGCCGCCGGCCTCGCCAAGTCCCTCGGCGGCAAGCCCCTCTTCTCCGCCCTCGACGTGGCCCTCTCTCCCGGCGACAAGCTCGGCCTCCTCGGCGCCAACGGCAGCGGCAAGAGTACCCTCCTCCGCGTCCTGGCCGGCACCATCGAGCCCGACGCCGGCACGGTGACGCGCGCCGACGGCCTCAGCTCGGTGATGTTCGAGCAGGGCAGGGCGTCGCTCGACCTCACCCTCCCCTTGCGCCGCGCCCTGGTGCCCCAGGGCGACGAGTTCATGTTCCGGGGCCGCAAGATGCACGTCGTGGCGTGGGCGAAGCAGTTCCTCTTCCGCGAGGAGCAGCTCGAGGTGCCGGTGGGCAAGCTGTCGGGCGGCGAGCAGGCGCGGGTGTGCATCGCCCAGCTCATGCTGAAGCCCGCCGACGTGCTGCTGCTCGACGAGCCGACGAACGACCTGGACATCCCCGCCCTGGAAGTGCTGGAGGACAGCCTGGAGGGCTTCCCCGGCGCCGTGGTGTTGGTCAGCCACGACCGCGAGCTGCTCGACCGCCTCTGCACCGAGGTGATCGGCCTGGACGGCGACGGCGGCGCCGCCGGCTACGCCAGCGTCGCCCAGTGGCTGACGGCCCTGGAGCGTGCCGCCGCGAAGGCCGAGGCCGCGAAGCCGGCGTCCGCGCGGGCCGCGCCTGCCGTGGCAAAGCCAAAGCCGAAGAAGTTGTCCTTCCACGAGCAGCGTGAGCTGGAGGGGATGGAGGCGGCGATCCTGGCGGCGGAGGCGGAGGTGGAGGCGTGCGAGCTGCGGGTGCAGTCGTCCGCGACGGCGGGCCACGTCGTCTTCGGCGAGGCGTGCGCCGCGTTGGCGGCGGCGAAGGAGGCGGTGGAACGCCTGTACGCGCGGTGGCAGGAGCTGGAGGCGAAGAAGGGGTGAGCGCTCCGAGCGGAGCGTGAGCGGATCTGGATCGGGCGAGCGGGCTCGCCAGAGCCCGACCCCGGCCACCCGAGCACAGAGCAGCCCCACCGGGTGGCCTGGATGACGCCGCGTCAGGCGGCCGGCCTCCGCTCCTCCTGGGGGGCGGGCGTGGCAGTGGGCGTCTTCGGCCTGACCACGTCGGTGGCGAGGCCGATGGCCTCGAACGCACGGATGGTCAGGTAGGACACGTCCAGCTCCCACCAGCGGTGGCCGTGGGCGGCGGAGCGCGGCTCGGCGTGGTGGTTGTTGTGCCAGCCCTCGCCGTTGCTGATGAGGCCGACGAGGAAGTTGTTGCGGCTGTCGTCCTGGGTCTCGTGGCTGCGGTAGCCCCAGACGTGGGTCACCGAATTGACCGACCAGGTGATGTGCCAGACGAGGACGGTGCGGAGCAGCACACCCCAGACGAGCCAGCTCAGGCCGAGCTGCAGCGCCCCCATCAGGCTCCACGCCCACAGCCCGCCGACGAGCGCCCCGAGGCCCGTGAAGACGGCCCACTGGATCAGGTGGAGGTTGCGCCAGACGAGGGGCCGTTCGAGCCACTTGTAGAAACGATCCTTGATCAGGTCGCGGGCGTAGCGGTCGTAGGTCGTCAGGCTGTAGATGGCCGGGTCGTGGATGAGGACCCAGCCGACGTGGCTCCAGAAGAAGTTGCCGCGTGGGCTGTGGGGGTCGCCCTGCTCGTCCGAGTGCTGGTGGTGCATGCGGTGGATGGCCACCCACCCCATCGGCGAGCCCTGCCAGGAGCAGGCCCCGAGGACGGCGAGGCCGTGCTCGAGCCAGAGCGGGCACGCGAAGCCGCGATGCGTCAGCAGACGGTGATACCCGATGTTGATGCCGAGCGTGCCGAAGAGGTAGAGGCCCCCGACGGCCCAGGCCAGCCCCGACCAGCTGAACAGCCAGGGGATGCACGCCAGCAGGGCCGCCAGGTGGAAGGCGGCGACGGCGGCGAGGATGCGGACGTGGACCCGTCTGTTGTCGCGGGGCAGGATCCCCCAGTGCCACATCAGCCGGTCGAAGACGTTGCTCGTCTCGGGCATTCGACCTCTCCCTGGTCAGGCGAGACATCAATCCCGACCCACGCCGGGCCTCGCGGCGAGGGGGAGGGTTGGAATGACGGTTGTCTACTCATCGGCACCGGGCTCCGGCGGGGCTCACTCGCATTCTTCCCACACCGTCCGGTACGCCCCGACGCCCTCGCAATACTCGATCAGCCGCGCGTGGAACGGCTCGCACGCCAGCGTCGCGCTGTCGCCGATGATGATGAGACACCGCCTCGCCCGTGTGAGCGCCACATTAGTCCTTCGCGTCTCCGAAAGGAAGCCCAGCTCCCCCTCGGCGTTGCTCCGCACCATCGTGATGACGACGGCCTCCTTCTCGCGGCCCTGGAATCCGTCCACGCTGTCGATCTCCACGCCCTCCACGTCGGCGAGCAGGCGGCGCAGGAGACGCACCTGGGCCGCGTACGGCGCGATCACCGCGATCTGAGCGCCCGCCACCCCGGCGGCGATCAGGGCGCGGACCTTCGCCGCGGCCAGGGCCGCCTCGCGTGTGTTCAGGCGGCTCTCGCCGCCCTCCTCCTTCTCCTCGTCGTACCCCGCCCCCGCCGTGTCGATGAACGTGAGCGGGGCGGATGTCAGGGCGGCGTCACCGACCCCGGGGAGGCCCGCGAGGAGGTGCCCCGCCACGGACGGGTGGGCCAGGAGGGCGCCGTCGTACAGCTCGGACGATGGGAAGGCCATGATGCGTTCGTGCATGCGGTATTGCACGTCGAGGCGGCGCGTGACGGCGTCGGCGAACAGGCCGGCCACACGCTCCTGGAGGCTGACGCCGAACCCCTGCCGGGCCGCCTGCGGCGACAGGACCGTGGGCGGGAGCTGGCAATGGTCGCCGGCGAGGACGACGCGCCCGGCGCGGGCCAGGGCGATCCACGACGCCGGCTCCGTCGATTGGCACGCCTCGTCGATCACCACAAGCCCGAAGCGGCGATCCCCCAGCAGCTCATCGTCCAGGCCGGTGAGCGTCGAACACAGGACAGAGGCGCCGTCGAGGACGGCCTCCGTGGCGGCGTCCTCCATGCGGCGGGCGTCGGCGATCATGGCGCGGGCCTCGCGGCGCATGGACTGGCGTGACCCCGGCTCCGGCTTGCCGCGCGTCCACTTGCCGGCCTGTCGGAACAGGGCGAATGCCTCCTTGAACAGCTTGCGTGCGTGCCGGGCCTGGGTGTCGCGCTCCGACAGCAGGTCGAGCGTCCGTTCGCGCAGCGTCGGCAGCACGCGGGCCGGGTGACCGAGGCGGACGGCGTTCTCGCCGTGGGCGACGAGGCGCTCCAGCACGTTGTCCACGCCGAGGTTGCTCGGGGCGCACACCAGCACACGCTCGCCGGCGCGGACGGCGCGGCGGACCAGCTCGACGACGGCCGTCGTCTTCCCCGTGCCCGGCGGGCCGTGGATGACCGCCACGTCGCGCGCCGCCAGTGCCAGACAGACGGCCTCCCGCTGGGCGGCGTTGAGGCCGACGTCGAGCGGGTCGTCGGGCGGCATCGCGGCGAACGATGGGGCGGCGTTGCCGAGCAGCACCTCGCGTAGGTCGCCGAGGCGGCCCCCGGCGGCGCGGGCGTTCTGTAGCGCCCGCCGCTGGCGGACGCGGGCGGCCTCGTCGGGCGCGAGGTCGAGGCGGAAGGTGTCTTCATCCTCCTCCGGCGGCTCGTTCAACGCGACGCGGATAATGGACGGCTCGCGCTCGCTGACGACGCCGCGGGACGCCTCGCCCCTGCCCGTAAGGACGACGGGGGAGCCGGGGCCGAGGCGCGTCCACGGCAGGGGGCGGCCGTCCTTCCTCGCCAGCACGACGAGGAAGCGCCCCCCCATGCCGGGCACCCCGTCGCGGACGACGAGGCCGGGGAGGCACGTCCCGCCGGCCTCGGCCTGGTGCGGGGTGAGCCGGGCCGACATCGCGATCTGACGCGCCTCCTCCTCGGACTCCAGCTCGAGGAGGCGCGTCAGGCGGGCGAAGTGATCAGCGGCGTCCATGCGTCAGCCGCCGCCGGCGGGGCGGCGTCCCTTGACGAACTCGAACGAGCCGGGGTAGACGGCGTAGTTGCGCGAGGCGACGCCGTTGCGCAGCGTGCCCACGAAGGCGTTGCGCGGCGGCAGGATCTTGACGGTGACGACGCCGGTCTTGCCGGCCTGGATGACGCCGGCGTGGACGGCGGCGGCGGCGAGGGCGGTGTCGAGGGTGTAAACGTCGGTGCCCCAGACGGAGCCCTCGACGGTGCCGACGACCTGGAAGCGGAAGACCTTGCCGATCTGGGCCTGGTACGAGTGCAGGTGGCCGGGGTTGGGCAGCACCTCGCCGGGCTTCTCCTCCGGCTCCTTCTGCGGCACCTTGATGCTGACGACGTCGTGGAGCTTGAGCTTGCCCTCGCCGAACAGGTCGGTGTGGACGGCCAGGGCGTCGGTCTGGAGGAAGCCGGCGATCCTGGAGTCGTCGGTGTGGATCACGTCGCGTGTGCGGACGGTGAGCTCCTCCTCGCCGGCCTCCTCGCGCAGGGCCTCCAGGAGCCGCTTGGCGCGGACGACGACCTCGGGGTCCTTGTCCTTCTCGGCCTTGAGCAGGGCGGGGATGGCCTTCCTCTTGAGTTTGGCGAGGGCGGCGGCGCTGGCGTCGCGCACCTTCTGCTCGTCGCTGCCGAGGCCGAGGATGGCGGCGTTGATGCGCTTCTCCAGGGCGGCGGGCATGCGGGTGGCGCACTCGATCTCGGTGACCTTGGCGAGGGGGATGGTGAGGACGCCGTAGGGGGTGCGCAGGGTGAGGGTCTCGTCGAGGAGTTTGACCTTCATGACGCTGCCGTTGGTGCAGCGGGCCTCGCGGTCCGGGAAGGCCGCGAGCCGGTCCTCCTTCTTCTCGTCGCTCTCGGGGGGGGTGGGGGCGGCGTGGGCGGCGGCCAGGAGGGCCGCGGCCGCGATGGGCAGCGCCAGTCGGCAGATACGCATGTTGGGTCCTCACGATGGGGGCTTCGTGGACGGGGAAATGGCAATGCGCCCCAGGTCAAGCCTATCGCATCGGCGGGGGCTGATCCAGACCACAACAGGCCGGGCGGTGTAACGGCCCGCGCCCGCGCCCCGGTGCCGGGGCGCGGGGTGGCGTCCGAGATCACTTGAGGAGTGAGTACTCGGTGGGATTCATGAAGGTCACGTCGATCTTGCCGACGATCTTGCCGTCCTTCTCGGAGGCGTCCCGGGCCTTGATCCAGTCCTTGTCCTCGCGGAACGCCTTCCAGCTCCTCTCGGCGGCCTCCTTGCTGGCGTGGGCGACGATGTAGATGAGCTTCTTGTCGCGCTCGGCGGGGTCGGAGGGCTGCCAGAAGCCGACGAGGGTCATGCCGTGCTTGACGAAGAGCTTGCAGGTGTGGTCGCGGAAGCGGGCGTTCATGGCGTCCATGCGTCCGGGGAGGACGTGGTAGACGCGCAGCTCGTAGATCTTGGCTTCCACCTTGGGTTTCTCCTTGTCGGCGGCGAGGGCCGGTGCGATCAGGCAGGCGAGGGAGAGCAGGGAGACGCGGGTCATCGATGGTCCTCCGAAA
>CAZVZK010000139.1:0-27721 GCA_964630925.1 uncultured Alcaligenaceae bacterium | reverse complement strand
GTGGTGGGTCCGGATTGCTCGCCGATGTGGGTCTGAATTGGTTGCCGATTACCAACAGCGGACGCACCGCCGGGTTGCACCGCACGGCGCTCAGCGCCGCCATCCACAGGTAGCGTCTCACCAGGTCGTTGCCGCGTTTGCTCATCGCGTACCGCCGCGGGGCGCGCGGCGTGCCGTCGCGTCCCACGCCGCTGCCGACCTCGACGGGCAGCACGCCGAAGTAGGCCACCAGCTTGCCGGGATTCTCGAAGCGGCCGATGTCGGCGATGGCCGAGGTCAGCACCGCCGCCGTGACCGGGCCGATGCCGGGGATGGTGTCGAGGTGGTTGGGCGTCGGGAGCGAGCGGTAGGCCGTGACCAGAAGGGCCTCAAGGCGTTGCCGCCGGGCGTCGGCGTCGCGGAGGCCCCTCACCTGGTCGCGGACCAGCTCCTCCGCGGCCGGCCCGGCCAGCGAGCCGACGGAGGAGCGGGCGTGGCCGAGGAGGGGGCCGGCCTTGGCCGGGGGGAGGTAGGCGATGGCGTCCAGGCCCTCGGCGCCGGCGGCGGCCAGCAGGGGCGCCGTGGGGTGGCGGTGCACCAGCTCGAGCACCCAGCCCTGGGAGACGTCCTTCTGGATCAGCGCCAGCTCGGGGAAGGTCAGCGCCAGCAGCTGGTGCAGCTGGTTGATCAGGCGTGTGCGCTGGCGGACGACGGCCTGCAGGCGTGCGGCCACCTGGCGCAGCACGCGCAGGGCGTCGGGCACGGCCGGGGCGGACGGGGGCCGCTCGGCGGCGGCGAAGCGGGCGCAGGCGCGTGCCTCGACGGCGTCGGACTTGCGGGCGCCGAAGTGGGCGGCGCGGTAGTTCTTGTTGCGCTGGGGGTCGCCGACGGAGACGGAGAGGGCGGCGTTGGCGATGGCGGCGGGGTGGCCTGATGCGGCGTCGAGGCGTGGGAGGAAGTGCAGCAGGTTGTCGGCGTACTGGCCGGCGGCGTCGAGGCGGACGGTGAAGTGGGCGGCGTGGAGGCGGGAGGCGATGAGGGCGAGGCGTGCGCGGAGGCGGGCGTAGCCGTCGGCGGACTCGGTGAAGGCGAGGTCCTCGGCGGCGGGCTGGAAGTCGTGGCGGAGGAAGGCGGCGTGGTGGCCGTAGCGGGAGGTGTCGATGCCGACGCCTACGCGCGCGGGCGGGCCGTGGACGGGGGGCTGCATGGCGGCTTCTCCAGGGATGAGGGGAGACAAGGGGACGCGGGATCCCCCGGCTGAGCCGTGCCGTGAGGAAGCTTGTGATGAGAGGTCAGGGCCTCAAGACGTAACAAGCTCTCGGCGCGGCGCGGGGGGGGCCGATCTTCGGCAAGAGGTCGTGCCTCAGCGGCTCGAAAGGCCTCCACCGCGACCCCCATCCAGGCTACTCCCTTTCGCCCAGGCTGGGGGTAAACTGAACATACAAGCGGCTCCAACAGCCAACAGCCGGATGGTTGCGGGTCGGGGTGTTGTCTGCCGCATCTGCTCCCGGCTTGGGTGGTGGACACGTGGGGTGAGCGGGAGGGCCGGGGGCGGATGCCCGGCTCGTCAACACACCTGAATGCTGACCTGGGCTGTGGAGGCGTCGCGGCCGCCGGAAGATGCTTGGACAACTGGCGCCCTGGCCTCGCTACCAGGTGATCGTGCCGCAGAACTCACACTGGGTGTAGAGGAAGCCGGTGTTATCCCGCCACCTGACCATACAAGACTCGCACAGACGCACGCTGCAGCACTTGGTGTTGTACATCGTGGCCGAGGCCCCCGAACACTGCTTGCAGGCGGTGGGGTCGGGCGGAGGGGGGCTCGGCTTGTGTGCCTGTCCTCCGGATTTGCCCATCTCTTCGAAGGCCGTGGCGAGCCCGACCTCCGCGACGCGCCGCACGCCGACTTCCGCCACGGCGGCGGCGTCGCTGTCGAGCCCGAGGGAGACGGCTTCGGACCGCGCCCAGCCGAGCACGTCCCCGAGTGCCGCCTTCGCCAGGTACTCGGCGGCCTGGATCATGATGTAGTCCACCTTGGCCTTGTAGGCCGGGGCCAGCGAGTCGTAGCCCCGCTTCGCCCCCATGAGAACCGTGTACGTGAGGCGCATATTCGCGGGGTTGGCCACGCACCACTGGGCGACCTGCGCGAGGATCTGGAAGATCTGATGCATGATTACGCCCCGTCGCCTTGATTGAAGAAGGACGGCCGTCGGCCGCCGAGTCATGTCCGTATCCCGCCCCGCGTCGGCCGTCACGCACGAGGCCCGCCATCCGTGAAGGTGTGCCAGTTCCGGGCGCGGGATGGGTGGAGGGGTGGCACCCGTTGGGAGGGGGATGGGCCTGACCGCGATCCTGCCTTTGCCATCGTAGCGGCCGGCGCGGCCTCCGTCCGGCGGCCTTCCCTGGCCGCTCGGGCGCTGACGCAACCCCTCGCCTCCAGCCAGATACGCTCACACTCCGTGTCGGGCCACCGCCGACACGCGCGGCGCACCGGGGCAGGAGTATGCCGGGCAGGTTCGGCGGCGTGCCTCACGTCGAAGTGATGTGGCCGGACCCGTCGCACCACGGGCTGTTGCCGCCGGAGAGGACGAAGCACCCGCCGGTCACCCAGTCGTACTCGAACAGGCCGTAGCCGTGATCCCTGGCGGGCTGGTCCGGCGCCCCGTCCGGCGGGTCCCGTCGGCCCCACCAGTCCTCCACGTCCTCCAGGAACCGCATCGGGGAGAAGTAGAAGTCGAAGTGCCACACCCGGATCATGGCCGGCACGAATCCGATCGTCTCCCGCAGATAGTCGTTCCGCACCCGGAGGTGTCGTTTCAGGTACGCCTGCCACTCCTCGCCCTTCTCCCGCGGGACATCCACGATCTCCGGGGGGAAACCGATCCGGAGCTGGTCCTCGCGGGCCCTCCCGTCCGGATCGAACGCGACCCCGATGGCCGCGGCGCAGGGCCACCCGCACGACAGGAAGAGCTGCGTCCCGTCGGGGAGCTTGCCGACGAGGAAGCAAGACTCGTCGAAGTCGGCCGCGATCGGGAAGGGTTGGTCCTCGGCGACGAAGGCCGACCCGGCCGGCCGGCCGGCCGCCTCGTTGACGGCGGCGATCCAGTCGGCCGGGTCGCCGAACCGGACGACGAGGTGGAGGTTTTTCAGCCCCGGCCAGGCCGACCCGCGGGCGAGGATGCGGCATTGTTCCAGGCCGTCGGGCCAGCAGACGACCCGCTCGACGGCCCCCAGGTGGGGCGACGCGGCGACGGCCCGGGCGTCGTCGTCGGAGTACCAGCACGGCAGGTCGATCTCCCGGACGCCGCGGAGCCACGCGCACGCCGCCAGCCGCTCGCCCCAGCCGTTGAGCCGGAAGAGGACGAGCTTCCGCAGGAGCGGGTACCGGCGGCGGAACAGCCCGCCGTGGGCGAGGAAGGCCTGCACCGGGAGTTTCAGCGTGTCGACGAATCCGCGGCGCCAGTCCGCCACGAAATCGACGCGGCCGCCGGTCCGCGACTTGAACCACCGGTCCTCGGCCCTCTGCAACGGCCGGAGCAGCTCCTCCGTCCGGTCCCGGGCGGCGTTGACCGCCGGGTCGTCGAAGCGGTCACGGTCCGGGTCGAGGCGGCACTGGAGGCGGATCAGCTCCGCCTCTTCGGGCCGGCCGTGCTCGTCCAGCCAGTCGGCGAAGACGAGCCGGGGCGCGTCATCCTCCGGGGAGGCAGCGATCGCGTCGAGGAACGCCTTCTCCATACCCACACCCACCTCGGTGAGCACCCGGACGCCCCGGCTCACCTGCCGGCGGGGCACCGGTGGGCTACACGTTCCGGGAGCTTGGGGCGGCCGTTGGCTATTGTATCTACAGGCCCGTCGCCCATGCCCGTTGTGTCGATGGTGCGTCGAGCGTATCCGCTCTGCCCACAGGGTAACCGTTCACGCGACATCCGGAGTTAGACAGAATCAGACGCCGTCCCGCCCACCCTGCGCGGCGTCACCACCGCCGGAGTCATGCGCCTGATCGTTGAGGCGATTCGTCTCCGTCGCGCGGGGGGGTGTGAGGGAGGTCGGGAAACGAACTTCCACAAGTCGTTCTCCCGCTCGCATTTGCGGCGGGCAAGTTCGTTTCCCTGGTTCGTTTCCTTCAATAGAGTCGGTGCGCAATAGCGGCCAAGGGCCGTTTAACTCCTTGTCCTACTTGGAGTTGCGTCGAGATCTGGGCGCGTGGCCAGTTCTGGCCGTAACAACTTGCAGCCAAACGTTTTGTGACGAGTGACCCCGTATTGCGCACCGACTCTACTGATGGGCGTCCATGCGCCTCCATCCGGGGTGTCCGCACTCTGAGGTTCGCTCCCTTCACCGATAGGCGTCCATCCGCTGGGACGAGGAGCGTTCTCGGCCCTTTCGTCTGTTGACGGCCGACATCCGGGTTTCCCCCGGCCTCGGAGGATCCCGTTGGGACGGCTGGTGCCCCTCGCCGACTCCCCCCGCCGCGCCGCGGCCCTCCCCACGTCCCGACCGCCGAGGCCACCCAGCCGCACCGGCGGGCTCGCGGGGGTGGCCGCGTGTCCCCCGTCAGCCCGGCTGCCACAGCCGCCCCGTCCGTCCGGCGGCGGCCAGCAGCTCCTCGTTCGTCGAACGCTGACGCACGATCCGCCGCCAGACGTTCTCGGACAGCGACTCGTCCCACGGGCACACCGAGCGCATCCAGTCGAGGTGGTCCGCCAGCTCGCCGGTGGCCGGGTCGCGGCGGGTGTAGTGCAGCACCTGGCAGTTGTAGAGCTTCACCTTCGGGTCGCGCGTCCGGTCCAGCTCGCGGTACGTCTCCTGCGACATCCGCTCCAGGCGCACCCGGAAGGCCCACATCACCTCGCCGTGGCACACGATCAGCACGCGCCGGTCGAAGCACTCCCGGTGCAGCGTGTCGAGGATGCGGTCCACCCGCAGGCACACCGAGGCCATCGACTCGCCCTGCGGCGGCGTCCAGAAGAACGTGTCCAGCTCACGCCGCGCCAGCTCCGCGCCGTACCGCTGCCGGCGCTCCTCGAACGACATGAGGTCGAACACGCCCCAGTCGCGCTCGCGCAGGTAGAACTCCAGCCCCCAACGCGCCTCCGGGAACGACAGGTGCCCCGCCGTCTCCATCGCCCGGAGGTACTCGCTGACGATATAGCGGTCGAACCGCTGGGCCACGTTCGCCCTCAGCCAGCGCCCGGCGGCCTCCGCCTGCTCGACGCCGCGTGCCGTCAAGCGCCAGCGCGAGCTGTGCCGGCCCAGGAACTCCGGCGTGAACAGGGTGTGATCGCCCTCGCGCTCGCGCCCGAAGGCGAGGTTGCCCTCCGACTCGCCGTGGCGGACCAGCACCAGATCGAGAGGCATGGTCATGGGATGCTCTCAAGGGCGAGCGGCGCGGCGTGAGCCCGCCGTGTCTTGTTCCGGACGAGCCGGCCGGCGTCAGCCCCCGGAGGGGGGCGCCGCCCCGCCCAGGAATTGTTGCAGCAGCCCCAGCGCCTGCCGCACCAGGTCCGGCGGCGGCACCGGCAGCCGCAGGTACGTCTCCCCCGTCGTCTCGTCGCGCCGCACGAACGCCGACGCCGCCGCCGGAGCCGCGCCGGGGGCGGCGGCCGCGGTGAATTGCTGCAACAACGCCATCCCCGTCTGCAACAGCCCCTGCCACGGGTCCGGCGCCGCCTCCGCCGCGGCGGGCGTGGCGTGGGCCGGCTCGGGCGGCTGCTCCTCCTCCGCCGGCGGCGACGGGATGTCGCCCGTCGCCCGCTCCACCGTCTCCATGAACCGCTTCAGGCGGCTGCCGCCCAGGAACACCTCCTTGTCCCCGCCGTCGAGGATGCCCTTGAACAGCGAGGTCTTGAACTTCAGCAGCGACAGCATCCCCTCCTCGATGGCCCCGCGCGCGATGAAGTTCACCACCTGCACCGGCCTCGTCTGCCCCAGCCGATGCACCCGCCCGATCCGCTGCTCCATCACCGCCGGGTTCCACGGCAGGTCGACGTTGATCACCGCCGACGCCCACTGGAGGTTCAGACCCACGCTGCCCGCGTCCGTCGCCAGCAGCACCCGGCACGCCGGGTCGTCGCGGAAGCGGTCGATCACGTCACGCCGCTTCACCCCGTCCAGCGAGCCGTTGAACAGCGCGTGATCGACCTTCGCCTCCGTCAGCGCCGCCGACAGCAATTCGTGCATGCGCAGCCACTGGCTGAAGACGACGACCTTGGCGTCGGGCCGCTCGAGCATCTCCCGCAGCAGCTCGGTGATCTCGCCGCACTTCTTGCCGTGGTCGTCCGCCGGGTCGATCAGGTAGGTGCTGTCGCACGCCATGCGCATCACCTGCAGCGCCGCCATCAGCCGCCGCTTGTCCGCCTCGGAGAGGAACTTGTATTTCTTCCACTTGTGGACGATCCGCGCCACCGCCTCCTTCCCCTCGTCGTGGACGCGCTGCTGCGGCTCCGTGAGCGGCACGAACACGTTCGTATCCAGCCGGCCGGGCAACTGGTCCAGCACCTGGGACTTGGTCCGCCGTAGCAGGATCGGCGCCAGCGTCTCGCCGAGCTTGTCCAGGTCCTTGTACCCGATCACCTTGCCGAACTCGTCGAGGATCTGGTGCCCGTGCAGGAGGCGGAACGTCGGCCCGAGGCGGTACAGGTCCACGAACTGCACCAGCGACACCAGCTCCTCCAGCCGGTTCTCCAGCGGCGTGCCGGTCAGCACGATGGCGAACGGCGAGGCGATCTTCTTCACGCTGCGTGCCGTCCGCGTCTTCCAGTTCTTGATGCGCTGCGCCTCGTCGAGGATGACGAGGTCCGGCGACCACGCCGCGATGCCCTCCAGGTCGGCGTGGACGGTGTCGTAGTTGGTGATCTTGAAGAACGGCCCCGCGGCCCGCCACTGCTTCTGCCGCTGCGGCCAATCGCCGCCCACGGCCTCGGCGGGCCGCGTGGTGAACTTCTCGATCTCGCGGCGCCACTGGTGCTTGAGCGACGTGGGGCAGACGATGAGGACGCGCTCGACCCCGTGCAGCCGGGCCATGATCTCGGCGGCGGCGATGGCCTGGATGGTCTTGCCCAGCCCCATCTCGTCGCCGATCAGGCAGCGCCCGGCGGTGGCGGCGAACAACGCGCCCTGCCGCTGGTAGTCGTAGAGGGGCACCTTGAGCAGCCCGTTGAAGGCGGCGCTGCGGATGCCGCGTGGGAACGCCTTCTTGACGGCCTCCCGCCGGGCCGACCCGTCGCGCACCTCGGCGAGGTAGGCGAGCACGTCGGCGCCGCAGTCGAGGGCCGGCTCCAGCGCGCGGGCCTGCTCCAGGAAGTCGCCGAAGCCCTCGGCCCCGTCGGGGAGCAGGGCGCCGTCGGCCCCGAAGACGGCGGAGGCGAGGCGGGCCAGCTCGACGGGGCACTCGGCGCCGGGGCGGAAGCACACCTCGCGCTGCCCGCCGTAGCGGAGGAAGATCTCGCTGTTGGGGGAGATGTGCCCGGCGCGGAGCTGCTTGCGCAGGTCGGCCTTGCGCTCGATCCGCGCGAGGGCGAACTCGATGTGCTTGCAGGTGCCGAGGGTGTTGGTGGCGAAGTCGGGGCAGGAGCAGGCGTTGTCCCCCGGCGCGCGGCCGCGGATGCGGACGCGGTAGGTGTTGCGGCTCTCGGGGTTGTGGACGTCGAAGTCGGAGAAGACGGGGTGCCCGCCGCGGTTGGCGATCTTGAACTTCTGCTCGCGCCCGAACTGCCGGCGGAGGGCGACCTGCCAGTCCTCGAGCGACATGTGGGCGGGCCGATGGGTGTTGGACAGGCGTGGCGCCTTCTTGCTCTTCTTCTTGCGTGCCATCGGGTGCGCTCCGGGGGATGCAGGCCATTGTAGCCGGGGCGTCCGGCGACGCGCAAGGCCGCTGTTTCTGCCAGGCGGGCGGGCCCCCGTCAGGGGGCGGAGCTGGGCCGCACACGGGCCCGAATCAAGCCCGTCACGGGTTGGCCAGGTTGAAGGCGATGGCGAAGCCGATGGCGGCGATCACCAGGAAATAGGGCGAGAGGAAGAGGAGCGCGTACCCCAGGTCGCGGCGGCCCCTGGCGGTCAACTGCTCGTCGGACGAGGTCACGTCGAGGACCAGGTAGATCGCGTAGAAGCTGAGGGGGAAGAAGAACAGCCCGAACAGGGCCGCTTTGTACGCGCGTGCCGCCGTCGCGTCGAGGTGGGTGACGTGCGGCTCCTCATCCTCCGGCCCGTCGGGCTCTTCGCCCGGCTCGGGTGCGTCGATCTGGAGCCGCGTGTCGAGTGCCGGTGGAGGATCGGCCTGGATGCCCTCCCGCTCCTCGGGTGGCGGAGGCGCCTCGCTCGCGGGGTCGGCCAGGAGCAACACGGCGCGTGTGGCGTCCTCCTCCATCACCAGGAGCTTGATGCCTCCGATGGCCCCTGGGAACCCCCACGAGATCCCGACCAATTCCTCGCCGGACAGGACGGCCCGGATGCCGGCCTCCTCCAGCCGGTTCCGGGCCAGGTTGGCCGTGATCGGATCGGGGTAGCTCTCGACGGTCACCAGATCTCCGGCCATCGGGCGCCTCCGCGGATGGGCCGGGTGATTGTCGGGGCGTGGGGGTCGGCCGGCAAGCCCGCCCGTGTGCGGGTGTGCGGATCTGGGCCGGGGCCCGGCCGGTCCGCTCAGTCTGGGGCCATTTTGCGGGCCGGAGAGCCAAATCGGATCGGGCATCCGGTTTGCATTGAGGGGGGGTGTGGCGCTGCCGGGGAGGGGTCCCCCGACGCGGCCCGCAATCTTTCCGAACGCCGTGGAGGGTGCCATGTCACGTTTCTCCGGGCGGGTGGCCGAGCCGCTGGGCCAGCTACGCGCCTACCTGGGGTCGCTCACCGTCGAGGGGCACGGGGCCGAGGAGCCGAAGCCGGGGCCTCCCAAGCTCACCATCGCCCTGAGCCGCGAGGCCGGCTCGCGTGGCGCCGAGATCGCCCGCGCCGCCGGCGCACTCCTCGGCTGGCCCGTGTACGACCGCGAGCTGCTCCAGAAGATCGCCGACGAGAAGGGCCTCAGCGTCAAACTGCTGGAGACCCTCGACGAGAGGCACGTCTCCTGGCTCGAGGGCCTGATGCGTGGCCTGGGTGTCCCGCAGGCCGGCCGCGACGGCGCCTACCTGCGCGGCCTGCTGGCCCTGCTCGCCTCCCTCGGCAAGGCCGGGCACTGCGTCATCGTCGGCCGCGGGGCGTCCCACGTCCTGCCCCACGAGACCACCCTCTCGGTCCGCGTCGTCGCCCCGCTCGACGTGCGTGTCGCCGAGGTGCAGAAGCGTGACGGGGTGCCGGCGGAGGAGGCACGCCGCTGGGTCGAGCTGCACGACCGTGAGCGGACGGCATTCCTCAAGCACCACTTCCGCGTCGACCCCGCCGACCCGGTCCTGTACGACGTGGTGCTCAGCTCGGCGCGGGCCGGCGTGGACGAGTGCGCCGCCGTCATCGTTCACATGGCGAAGGCCAAGGAGGCCGCCCTGGCCGCCAGGGCCGCCGCGCCCGCCGCCTGACGGCCTCCCTATAATCCCCCCCAGGGGCGCCGCCCGAGGCGTCCCGGAGGGGTGCCGCCATGCCGATCCTCGACGATGCCCGTGCCCGCGAGGCCCTTTCTCACCCGGACGCGGATGTGCGTCAGCTCGTCCTGTCCGCCCTGGGCGACGCGCGGAGCCCCGACACCTCCTTCCTCCCCGCCGTCATCGAGGCCTTCGGGCGTTACGGGCGGAAGAAGGCGTTCGAGTATCACCACAAGATGGAGTACCTGGCCCAGACGCCAGCCACCGTCGCGTGGGCTGTCGCGGAGGCCGTTTCGCCGGGGATGGACGCGGATGATTACTACCTGCGGACGATGGCCGGCCTGCTGGATGAGGCCGAGCCGACGCTCGTGGCGGCGCACGCGGCGGCGCTCGCCGCCGCCCCGGCGTTCAAGAGTCACAAGGACGCCCTCGCCCGGCGGCTCCTGCACCTCGACAGGGACGACGACGCCCTGTGGGGCGAGTTGGAGGCGCTGAGCGAGAAGGGCAAGGACGCCGGGTACGCCCACGAGGCCGGCTGGGACGAGATGGAGGACATTGTCGCCGTCCTCGGCACGCGTCCGGGCATCGGGCCGCGCGTGCTGGCGGAGCTGGCGCTGGACCTGGGCGATGACGTGGCGGGGCACCCGCGCCTGTGGCTGGAGAACGCGGCGGCCCGGCTCGCCGGCCTGCTGCGCCTGGAGGCCGCCGTCCCGGACCTCGTGCGCCGCCTCCACATCGACGGCGAGCTGCTGCTGGAGGAGTGCCAGACTTCGCTGACGCGGATCGGCACGGATGCGGCCGTCGCCGCCCTGCTCGCGGACTACGGGAAGGGCGACACCTCGTTCCGCATCGGGGCGGCCTGCGTCTGGGGCGACATCCGCTCCGAGGCGGCACTGCGGGCGTGCCTGGAGTGGCTGCCGAAGGAGGACGACGACGGGGTCGCCCAGTTCCTGGCGAGCGGGGTGGCGCGGAAGATCGCGCCGGAGGCCAACGACGCGCTGCACGCCTGCTTCGTGAAGGTGGGCGTGATACGTGAGGCCCGCGACGACTTCCTGGCGTCCTGCACCCTGCTGGGCCAGGACTACCCGGAGATGGCGGGGTGGCGGGCGCGGGCGCGGCAGGAGCGGGAGACGACCCGCCGCCGCATGGCGGCGTTCGAGGCGGCGTTCGAGGCCGAGAGCAAGCCGCGCCCCGCCTCGGCGCCGCTATTCAAGCCGGCGCCGGCGGAGAAGCCGAAGACGGGCCGCAACGACCCGTGCCCGTGCGGCAGCGGGAAGAAGTACAAGAAGTGCTGCATCGACAAGAAGCCGCTGTTCTGAATCGAAGTGTTGACTTCAGGACGCCCGTGGGCACGGCTACCCGCACGGAGCCGATTCACGATCCCGGCACGCCTGTCCGTGCCAGATACGTGCGGGCCAGCTCGACCCCGGCCCGGAGCCGCGTCCGGGCGGGGAACGGGTGGACATCGGGCTCGCCGATCAGGAAGACCCGGTATCGGCCCCATTCCTCCTCGGACCGCGGCATACCCGCCAGGAACGTCCGCAGGCTGCGAAGCCGCGCCACCGTCAGGGCGGCAAGAGCCGCTTCAGAATCCACCAGCGGGAGGTGCCAGACGAGGGCATGGCAATACTCCCCGTCGGTGAGGACCCCTTCGTCGTGGAGGTCGGCAAACCCAGCGAGGTGGTCTTTCTCCCGCTCCTCTGTCATGCCGCGCCTTCTGCTTTCATTCGTTGATCGGGAAGGCGGCGAGGGGCAGAGAAGACGCGGCTTCACGGACGATACCAGACGCTCGACACCTCGACGTGCCGGGCCGCGTCATCGATGGAGTACGTCGCCACCGGCGGGCTGACCTCGATGCGGTACAGGCCTTCGGAGCGGTGCTCGCCGTTGCCGTGCGGGTCCGCGGCGAGCAACTGGTCGATCCGTGCCTGTGCCGCCGTCACGTCAGGGTCGAACCCCGAATCGAGCCAGACGCCGGCGAGGGCGTTCTCGGCGTCGGCCGTCCAATCGACGGTGTACCTCATACCTCTTCACCCGCCCGCATGCGGCGGAGCAGGTCGAGCATCCGGTCCCGCGTCATCCCGCCCTCGCGCAGGCGGATCTCGTCGAGCTTGCGCATGTGGGTCTGCACCTGGGCCGAGGGGATGCCCGGCTCGGGCGACGGGTCAGCCCGCCTGCGGCGGAGGCGCTCCAGGGCCTCCGCCTCGCCGGGCACCAGCGGCTGGGCGACCGCCACCAACTGGCCGTCCGGGCCGCGCAGGTCCACCGGGCCGCCGACGCCGATGGCCCGCATCTGGTCCTCGGTCAACACGATGTGCGCCATGCGGCACCTCCTTCCATCCCCATCCTACCCCGCCCGGTGCCGCCACCGCAAGGGGCCGTCACTTCGCCTTGAAGTCCACCGCGAACGCCTTCGCGTTCAGCTCCTCGCCCGTCGCGTGCTTCGTCAGGCCGTTCCAGTCGAGCGTCCGCCCCGGCGCGAACACCTTCTTCCGCATGAACTCGCCCACCTCCTTGTTCCCGGCGTAGACCACGCCGTCCGGCGTCGCGCCCTTGTAGACCTCCCGCGCGATGGCGTGGTGTAGCTGCGACGCGAACAGCTCGCCCATCATGTAGTTGTGGTAGTAGACCGGCGCCACCACCACGTGCACCTTGGCCGCGTAGTCGGGCGCGGTGCGGCCCTCGGGCTTCTTCAGCCCCTGGTACTTCTCGACGAGGCCCCACCACAGCTTGCTCAGGTCCTGCTCGGGGTCCTCGTACATGCCCTTCTCGAAACGCAGCATCACCTGGCACCAGCGCGAGAAGATCAGCAGGCGGTACTTCTGCGCCTGCGCCGCCGCCTTGCCGAACCCCTCGGCGTCCTTCATCGGCACGCCGACCTTCTCCAGGAACGCCGGGCGGTTCGCCAGGCGCTCGAACATCATCGCCACGCCCTCGGTGGCGAGGATGTGCGCCTCGCCCCGCAGGGCGTACGGCAGCTTGGCGGGGATGTTGTTGCCGGTCGTGCTGTACACCGCGTGCCCCAGCTCGTGCAGCATCGTGCTGGCCCACTGGTGGTTCGGCACGATGTTGGCCAGGACGCGCACGTCGCCCTCGCGGTCGATGTCCGTGCAGAAGGCGTGCTGGCTCTTGCCCTTCTTCTCGTACAGGTCGCTCGCCGCCAACACCCGGTCGATGGGCAGGCCGATCCCCTTGTAGAAGTCGCGGCACATCTTCTCGATGTCCGCCTTGCGGTACGGCTCATCCAGGTCCGCCTCGAACACCCGCGGCGTGTCCTGGAAGAACGGGTCGTGGTAGTGCCAGGGCATGAGGTCGGCCTCCTTCACGCCGTAACGCTTCGCCAGCCGCGCGTCGATGTCCTTCTTCGCCGCGAGGAACGGCTCCTTCGTCAATTCGTCCAGCTCGTCGAAGAGCTTCAGCACCTTGGCGGGGTCCTGCTCGTTGAGCCTGAGCTGCATCTCCTGGAAGTTCTTGAAGCCGAGCTTCTTGGCAGCCTGGTTGCGCAGCTTGACCAGCTCCTTGAGGTCCTTCTCGACCTCGCCGCCGACCGCCTTGCACGCCTCCCACACGGCACGCAGGCGCTTCGAGTCGTCCGATTTGGCGAGGATGTCGCGGGCCTTGTTGTCGGTCAGCTCCTCGCCATCGACCTTGGCGCGGAAGACGTTGAACTTCTCCTCGACGGAGTTGGCCAGCTCGTTCATCTTCTTGAGCAGGCCGGCGTCGAGCTGCTTCTCCAGGTACGCGAGGTACAGCACCTCGACGGCCCGGCGGGTCGTGGCGTCGTCGATGTCGGCCCGCTTCTCGTGCAGCCCCTTGAGGGTGGCGAAGACCTTGGCGTCGGACAGGGCGGCGTCGATCTTGTTCTGGGCATCGACCTTGGCCTTGAACGCCTCCTTCTCGCCGGTGGTGTTGGCCTTCCACCAGGCGAGGCCGGACGCCACGTCGAGCGGGCGGATGCGCTTCTCGTGGCCGGCGACGAAGTCCCTGGCGGCGGCGGTGGTGTCGGCGTCGGCCATGATCGGCCCCGTGGGGAGGAGGGTGAGGGACAGGATGAGGACGTAACGCGGCATCGGCTTTGCCTCCGGCGGGCGGAGGGGTCATTCTAGGACCGCCAGCCCGCAACTGCCGTACCCCTGCGTCCGGTCCCGCCTGTGCTGCTCCTCCGCCCTTGCCGAGTCACCGGCCGTCGGCCCGGCGAGGTGAAACAGCGTCATCCGCCAGTCTGTGACGACGGGTCGGCGTGGGGTGTTTCGCCCCCCGTCGCGAACATCGCCCGGACTGTGGCCATCGGCAGATAGAGGTGGGAAGGGGTCATCCCGCATGGGGATGAAGCCGTACTTCAGGTAGAACCGTTTCGCCTCATCGTCCTTCGAGAAGAGATCCACCGCGTAGACGCCCACCTTCTCTACCACCGCGCAGGCCGCCGCCAGGAAGTGGAACAGCAGCAACTTGCCGAGTCGCAGGCCTCGGCAGGACAGGTCCACGGCAAGACGGCCGAGGTGGACCGTGGGCAGAGGGTAGCGGGGGAGCCCGGCCTGGTCGTCCGGCGGGAGGTGATCCCGCAAGAACGTGCCTGCCGACAAGGCGCTGTACGCCAGGACCTGGTTATCGCCCGCGCGTGTCACCACCCAGACGCGGCTCACGCCGCGTTCCGCGTTCGCCGCCGCGTGGAGGTGCAGGAACGAGTTCAGCGGGGCCTTGCCACAGTCGAAGGCCGCGACCTCATGCCGCAGGGCGAGTGCCTCGATACGGGCGTCATCCATGCTGTTGCCGCTGCAAGAACCACTTCGCCGCTTCCACGGCCGCCGGGACCGGGGCCGGGGGCTTCTCCGCATCGCGGACGACCTGCTCCGCGTCGCGCTCGGAGAGGCGCACGCAACATCCATCCACCGGCAGGGTTGGGAGAGGGACGGCGGGGGCATCGGCGGCCGGCACCGTCACGTCTACGCTCTCCATAACGCACCTCCTCCCCGCAATTTTACCTCGCCTGCGGCTTCAAGCCAAGCATTCATTGCGGCACCTCACGCGATCACCGCCAGCCGGCAGCTGCCGTACACCTGCGTCCGGTCCAGCCTGTGCTGCTCCTCCGCCCGCGGGTCGTACCGCAAGAGCGGCCCGAGCGGCACCGTCCGCCCCTGGTGCGTCACCGGCAGGTCATCGAGGTACGACACCTTCAGCCCCGCGCTGCGGAACAGCACCCGCGCCCCCGGAGCCGCGTGCGCCAGGATCGCCGACCACTCCGCCGCCAACGCCTCCCGGTGCCGCCACGCCATCCAGTCCATGTGATCCAGCAGCACGAAGCGATCGAACTTCAACTGGCGGCGTGTCAGATGATCCGTCACCGACCGCGTCGCGTGATGGAGACGCTCAAGGAGCCCGCCGCGCAGACGCGCCACGTTGTCCGGCTTCAGATACTCCGGACAGCAATCGGGCGTGTAGGAGCCGGTGAGGGAGACGCGCCAGAAGTAGTTGTCGCGGATCGGCACGCGCGTCAACGCCCCCTCCAGGCACCACCGGCTGAACTCCGCCGTGCCGCCGGGGAACTGCGTCACGATCTCCTGCCGCTGCGGCAGCGGCACGCCGAGCAGCAGGTATGGCGCGTGCAGCCCCAGCGACCACTCCAGGGAGCGCGTCCAGAAGCGCGGCGCGATCTCGGCGTCGTACAGCGCCTTCTGCTCCTCGACGGACGACGCCCACAGCAGCCGCCCGATGGCCGGGGCGAGGCCGCACCAGTCGGCGTACCGCCGCACCAGCCAGTTGAACAGACCGTTGGTGCCGCACCAGTAGAACGACGGCCCCGTGAAGTAATGGGCGTTCCGCGTCCAGTACCGCCGCGCCCCCGGCGACAGCAGCGGCACGCACCGCCTGATGAGCGCCGCGGCCCGGGGCGACCTCCCCGACCCGAACAGCGCCCACAGGTCCTCGTACTCCAGCGCCCGGATCGCCGCGCACTTCAGCTCCAGCAGGTGATTCTGGCGCGGGTTGAGATCGACGGCGTGGACCTCGCCGGCGCCGGCGAGGAGGTAGTCCAGGGCGTTGCAACCCGCCGACGTGATGACCAGCACGCGATGCCCGGTGAGCGGCCCCAGCAACGCCCGGTCACAGCGCGGGTCCTCCCAGCAGGCGTTGTAGATGAGGTTGTGCCGGTGGACGAGCCCGAAGATCGCATCCCACATCATCGGCCCTCAATACGTCAGCCCCACCGCGCCCAGGCTCAGCCCCGCCCCCGTCCCGCAAAGCAGCACCCTGTCACCCCGGCGCACCCGGCCCTCCGCCACCGCCTCCGCCAGCGCGATCGGCACCGACGCCGCGATGCAGTTGCCCCGCGTCTCGAGGTTCCGCACGACCTGTCCGGGCCTGAATCCGCACCGGCTCACCAGCAGATCCACGCCCGGCGCGCTGGCCTGGTGCGGCACCACGGCATCGACCTCCGCCGCCCGCCACCCCAGCCCGGCCAGCGCCCTCTCGATGAACCGCGGCACCAGCTTCAGCGCCATCTTGAACACCGCCGGCCCGTTCATCCGGAACAGGTTCATCCCGCGCGTCGTCGCGGGGTCGTTGGGGTGGTGACGGCTGCCGCCGCCCAGGAAGCAGGTGTGCTCCGCCCCCGAGGGGTGCGTCTCGAAGAACGCGCCGTGGATGCGAGACTCCCCCGGCCCCGCCGCCTCCAGCACCGCCGCCGCCGCCCCGTCGCCGATCAACACGTGGCTCTCCGGCTCCGACGGGTCCAGGCTGAAGCGGCTCACCTCGCTCGACGCGATCAGCGCCGCCCCGCCGTCCAGCGTCCGCGAAGCCACGTGGAGCGCCGTCAGAAAGCTCAGGCACGTCGCGTCGATGTCGAACGCGAACGACTCGCCCTCCGGCAGGCCCAGCTCGCCCATCAGCAGCGCCGCCGTGCAGGGGATCAACTGATGCCGCGCCGTGCTGGCCGCGATGACGGTGCGGATCGCCAGGGGCGCCCCCGCGGCACGGATCGCGCCGCGCGCCGCCGCCGCCGCGAGATCGAGGGCGCTCTCGCCGGCGGCCCGGCGCCGCTCCCTGACGCCGGTGCGCCGCTCGATCCATCCGGGCGGCAGGTCGAGATCCCGCTCCAGCTCGGCGCTGGTGACGACGCGCGCCGGCAGGGCGGCGGCGACGCCGGCGATCTTCACGGGTAACATCCATCCCTCCCGTCCTGGCGAGCGGGGCCGCCTGCGGCATCGCCCCGAGTGGAGCGTCAGCGGCTCCGGCGGACACCGCATCAGAGGAGGGACGGCACCGCGGATCGCCCCCGCGTCACGCCAGCTCCGCGATCGGCCCGTGCGGGTCGTCCACCAGGTAGTGCGGCCTGCCCGCCAGGTCCGTCACCGTCTGCTCCGTCGGCCTCAGCCCCAGGTTCCTGTACAGCGTCGCGTACACCTCCTGGAAGTGGACGGGCCGGTCCTTGGCCAGGGCCGCGTGGGCGTCCGTCGAGCCGATCACCTGCCCCACCTTCATCCCGCCGCCCGCCAGGATGGCGCACGCCACCTGCGGCCAGTGGTCGCGCCCGCCCTCCTTGTTGATCCGAGGCGTCCGCCCGAACTCGCCCCACACCAGCACCGTCACGTCCTTCTCCAGGCCGCGGGTCCGCAGGTCGTCCAGCAACGCGCACAGGCCGCGGTCCAGCACCGGCAGATGGTGCTTCGCGTTCTCGAAATTCGTCCCATGAGGCTTTCCATGCCAGTCCCACCGCCCATAAGCGAGCGTCACCACGCGGACGCCCGCCTCGACCAGACGTCGCGCCGTCAGCAGGTAATCGTTCATGAGCGGCCCGGCGTCGCCGTAGCCCGCCGGCTTCGGGTCGCCACGCCCGTACCTGTCGCGCGTCCGCGACGGCTCGCGCTCCAGGTCGAGGGCGTCGGCCAGCCGGCTCGACGTGAGGATCTCCAGCGCCTGCCGCGTGGACTCGTCCGCCCCCAGCAGCGCCTCGTTGCTGTCGGCCTCGCGGCGCAGCCCGTCGAACGCCCGCATCAGCGCCTTACGGTCGCCGAGCTGTGGCAACGTCATCCCCTTGAGGGTCATGCCGGCGACGCCGTCGGCGTTCGGCTTGATGGCGGCGTGCTTGCGGCCGAGGAAGCCCGGCTCGCCGACGTTCGCCCAGGTGGCGGTGGTCATCTTCGGCGACAGCCCCACGAAGGGCGGCACTCCGGCGGCAGCCGGGCCTTGCAGCCTGCTCACCGTGCTGCCGAGCGAGGGCCAGCCGCCGCCCGGCTGCTTGGCCTGCGTGCGCCCGTGCATGCACTGGAACGCCGCGTGGTGCCCCTCGCTGCCCACCAGCGAGCGGATGATCGCCACGCGGTCCGTCATCCTCGCCAGCAGCGGGAGGTGCTCACAGATGCGGATGCCGGGCACGTTGGTGGCGATGGGCTTGAACTCGCCGCGGATCTCGGCGGGGGCGTCCGGCTTGAGATCGACCATGTCCTGGTGCGGCGGCCCGCCCGACAGGAACACCATGATGACCGACTTGTGCGACTTCTTCCCCTCCTCGGCCTCGGCGCGGAGCAGCCCGGCCAGCGACAGCCCGCCCACGGCCCCGATGCGCAGGATCTCGCGGCGTGACACGCCGTCGCAGTGCGTGGCGGAGGGCTTGCCGTGGAGGGAGAGCATGGCGGGAGGCTCCTCGGGTGGGGTGGACGGCGGTATGCGGATGGTGTCATCCTACCGCGCGGGGCGGCCGGTTTCACGCGTGAAACCGGCCGCGTCCGCCTGCTACTTCTTGCCGAGGACGAGGTCGATCACCCAGCAGCCGCGGGCGTGTGGGCCGGCCCCGCGGCAGTGGCCGACCACCTGCGCGTCCTCGCACCCGGCCTCCTCCAGCGCGTCGGCCAGAACCGGCATGTCGCCGAACGTCCGGCCCGCGTTGATCGCCCCGGCGACGGCGAGGGCGGCGGGAGATCGCCACGCGGGCCGAAAGCGTACCCGGCGGAACGGGTTGCCGAAGACGTCCCTGAAGATGTCGGCCAGGGCTCGCCCCTCCTCGGCGGAGGCGGCCTCGCGCCACCCCGACGACGCCGACGCGCACGACCGGACGTGGCCCACCACCTCCTCGACGGCACGCGGGCAGCTCGCACCGCTTCCCCACGCCCACTCCGCCTGCGACGCGGCGCGCAACGCCTCGGCGGCCGCCGCGGCGGCCTTGAGCGCGGCCTCGTCCCGCAACCGCCCCGTGTCTTCCCCGTCGCGCGGGTGAGCGACGACGATCTCCGGCGGGATGTCGTGCTCGGCCGCCAGGATCATCCTGTCCGAGGTCAGGTCCGACGCCCGCGCTTTCTCTAACTGATCTGCCGTGGCCGAGCCGTCCGCGAACGCCTCGGCCACGTCCAGCAGCGCGTGCTGGCACGGGTGGACGAACCAGGCCCGCGCCCTCCGGCAGCAGGCGGCCGCGAACAGCCGCCATTTGCGCATCGACGGCCGCGGCCGCCGCGGGAGGTGCCGTGCCAGGTGGGCGGGATCGCCGCACCCGAGCCACTCGCTTTCCGTCATCTCTTCCCCCAACGTGCCGCCCACCGTCGCTGGGCCGGGGGCGGCCTCACTTCGGCGCCGCGATCAGCTCCGCCGTGAACAGGCCGACCTCCTTCTCATCGACCGTCAGCGGGCTGAGCTGCCCGATCACCTCGATCTTCTGCCCCGACTTGAACGCCGTGTTCCGCCTCTCGTCGGCGCTGAACCTCGCCGCCACCCGCGGCCCCTTCCCCGTCGTCTTCAACACCACCGTCGCCGCCTTCACGTCGTTCAGCTCCACCTTCTCGATCTCGCCCGACAACGTCACCCACTTGTTCTCGTGCTTCTTTGCGGCCGCGTCGTGCCCCTTGGCGAACTCCGCCTGTAGCGTGTCCGCCGTGAACGCCTGCGCCTTCTCGCCCTCCACCTTCACCACCTCGGCGTCCAGCAGGTGCGCCCTGGGGAAGTCAGGAAGCACCCGGCCCTTCACCGTGACAGTCTGCCCAGGCGCCATCAGCTTGCCCGGATACCGCTCGGCCATGAGGGCCGTCATGAATTCTACCTTTTTCGGTTCGCTCTCGATGAAGATCACCGGGTCGCCGACTGGGTCTGAGCCGACCGCCCACAGGACACCCGTCACCTCCACCGTCTTGCCCTTGTACTTCATGTGGGCCGCCTTGCCGTCCTTCTTGAACTCGCCCACGAAGTCGCGCGACGACAGTTTGAACACCGCGTCGCCGAGGGGCTTCGGCGCGTTCCCACTCTTCCCACCGGCGCCGGGGCCGGGGCCACCGTTGGGAGGCGTGGTGGGTCCGCACCCGGCGGTCAGGGCCACCAACAGAGCTGGGGGCGCGAGAATGCGCATGCAGGCCCGCATGGGGAGCTCCTCTCGGGGTTGGTCGCCTGCGGAAATCTTAGCAATCCCCGCGCCGGCCTACTTCAGCCGCGCCAGCGCCGCCTTCGCACGCACCGTCAGCTCCGCCCCCTCCGCGCCCGCCGCGATCTCCGCCAGCACCTTCTTCGCCACCGGGCTGCCGATCATCTCCAACACCTCCACCGCACGCACGTCGCGCAGGTGCGACCCCGCCAGCCCCTCCGGCAGCTCCGCCAGGATTCTCTCCAGACGCTTGTAGATGTCCAGCGACGGCTTCGCCGCCAGCACCTTCCTCAGCATCGCCTCGTAGGACTTCGCCCGCTCACGCAACTTCGCCTGCGCCCGCTGGCGGGTGTCGAAGTCATCGTCATCCAGCTCCTTCATCAGCTTCTTGAACAGCGCCGCGTCCACCGGCTTCACGTCCCGCCGCACGTCCGCCACGACGGCGTCCCCCGCCATCGCCAGCTTCTCCTGCGCCGCCGCCGACACCGCCGGGTCATCCTTCAACAGGTCCTTCCACAGCCCCGCCCGCTCGCCCTCGCTCAGCTTCAACACCTTCGGCGCCGCCCTCCCCAGCGCCCCCACGTCCCAGGCGAGGGCCTGCGTGTCCGCCCCCGCGCTCACCAGCGTCTTGCCGTCGAGGAACAGCAGCCCCGTCACCGCCCCCCGGTGCCCCTCCAGCTCCGCCAGCAGCATCCCGCCGCGCGCGACCCGCACCTGCACCAGCCCGTCCCCCGTCCCGCACGCCACCAGCCTGCCGTCCGGGCTGGCCGCCGCCGCTGTCACGTTGGCCTTCTGCCCGCGCGCCGAGTACCGCTCCTTGCCGCTGTCCGTGTCCCAGAACCGCATCAGGCGGTCGCGCCCGCCCGTGATGAGCATCCGCCCGTCCGGCGAGAATACCGCCACCAACGTCCCGCCCCGGTGCCCCGCCAGCATCCGCTGCAAGCGCCCCGTCCGCGCGTCCCACACCGGCACCAGCGGCGCACCGGTCACCGCCGCCACCATCAGGCCGTCGTCCGACAGCACCGGCGCCAGCCTCTTCATGTCGGCCTTGCACTCCGTCGCCTTCTTCGTGTCCACGTCCACCACGATCAGCGTGCCGCCGTCCGCCGCCGTCGCCTGCCGCCTCCCGTCCCGCGACGACGCCAGCGCCAGCGGGGCCGAGCCGGGCCTCGCCTCGCCCGTCCTCACGTCCCAGGCCAGCATCCCGCCGGCCCGCGCCAGCAGGCCCGCCTTGCCGCCCGCCAGCGTCACGCCCTTCCACGGCTCCACCCGCCCCGAGCCCGCCAGCCCCTTCCGCGTCTCACCGTCCCACAGCCGGATGGCGTGGTCCGCACCCGCCGTCGCCAGCACGCCCTTGCCCGACACCGCCAGCGCCGACACGCGCCCCGCGTGACCCTCGATCTTGAACAGCTCCTTGCCCGTCGCGGCCTCGAACCCCTTCACCTCGCCCGTGGACAGCCCGGCCAGCAGGCGTTCCCCATCCAGCCACGCGACCTGGTAGCAGAACGCCGAGGCGTCATCGCCCGCCCGCGCCTTCCACGAGCGCACCTCCTTGCCCGCGCCGTCCCACAGGCGCACCACGTCCCCCGCCTCCCACGCGGCCAGCGTCTTGCCGTCCGGCGACCAGCTCAGCGCCACGGGCGCCACGCCCCCGAAACGCCGGATGAACTTCCCCGTCGCCGCCTCCCAGTACGTCAGCCCCTGGGCGCTGCCGCCGCTCACCGCCAGCGTCTTGCCGTCCGGGGCCCACGCCAGCGCCGCCGCCGCCCGGTCGTGCTCCAGCGTCCGGATGGTGTCGCGTGTCGCCAGGTCGATCAGATGCACGTTGCCGTCGTCGCAGCCCACGGCCAGCACCTTCCCCGACGGCGCCAGCGCCAGCGCCAGCACGTTGTCCGCCGAGAACGTGAACTTGTGCTGCTCCTGCCCGGCCGTCGGCCCCGTGGTGGACCAGACGCGCACCGTGCCGTCCCCCGCCCCCGACGCCAGCCGCCCGCCCGGCAGCCAGGCCAGACACGTCACGTCGAACTCGTGCCCCGACAGACGCAGACGCTCCTTGCCCGACGGCACGTCCCACAGGCTGACGCTCCGGTCGTGGCTCGCCGACGCCAGCGTCCTGCCGTCCGGCGCGAACGCCACGGCCCGGATCGTCCCGCCGTGGCGCAGACGCGCCGTCCCGAAACGGGCGACGGCCCCCTTCGGCAGCGGGTCATCCGCCGCCGGGGGGCCGACATGGGCGATCAGCAGCACGATGGTCGTCAGCACGGCGGGCCTCCGGTGAGGGCTCTGGGCTCACCGGAGTAGACGATCACCGCCCGCCGGGCGAACGCATCCTCTGCAAGGCCAGCGACGCCTCCTCGACCAGCCGAGGCCCGACGCTCTTTTTCCGCGACAGCCGTTCCAGCAGCTTCTCGGCGTCCGGCGTGCCCAGGTACTCCAGGGCCTGCACGCCGCGCAGCGCCTCCAGGTCCTCCGCCGCCATCTCCGTCGGGTCGATCCCCGACACCAGACGCTCGCCACGCTTCCGCGCCTCCGGTGACGGCGGCGCCGTCAGCATCCGCTTCAACAGCGGCAGCGCCCTGGCCCCGGCGGCGGCCAGCGCCCGCGACGCCTGCTCGCGGGTCGGCCAGTCGTCCGAGTCCAGCCCCTCGATCAGCGCCGTGATCTCGCCCGCGGTCGGGCCCTTGCCGCGAGGCGTGCCCAGACGCTTCTCGATCTCCGGCAGCGCGTCCGGATCACAGGCCAACGCGCAGACCGCCTTGAAGGCCTCGCCGGCGTCGGCGCTGGCCAGCCGGTCGAGCATCGCCTTGCGCCCGGCGTCATCGAGCCTGGCCGCCTTCAGGCTGGGGCGGATGACCTCGGACAGGTCCCAGAGCAGTAATCGCCCGTCGACGCTGCACGACACGAGCTTCTGCTCATCGGGCGACAGCGAGATGCCCCACACCCAGCCGGTGTGCGCCTCGCGCTCGTGCAGCAGGCGCCCCGAGCGCACCTCCCACACGCGGATCATGCGGTCGTAGCTGCCCGTGAACAGCGTCCGCCCGTCGCCGGAGAACACGAGGTAGCTCAGCTCGCCCTTGTACCCGCGCAGGGTCATCACCTCCTTGCCCGTCGCCGCCTCCCACAGCGTCACCGTCCCGCTGTCCCCGGAGGCCACGAGCTTCCCGTCGGGCGACAGCGCGCACGCCACGCAGTTGTGCTTGGCCATCCCATCGCGCGGCTGCTCGGCGCCGGTCGCCAGGTCCCACAGCCGCAGCCCGTCGCGGCCCGCGGTGGCGACGGTCTTGCCGTCGGCCGACATCGCCAGCCCGTACACCGTGCCGGACTCGGCCTTGAAGGAGCGCAGCTCCTTGGCCGACTCGATGTCCCACACGCGGACGTGCCCGTCGAACCCCGCCGAGACGATCTGCTTGCCGTCCGGCGTGAACAGCAGCCGGCGCACCCCGCCGGAGGCGTGCCCCGGCAGCCGGGGCAGCTCCTTGCCGGTGCGCACGTCATGCAGGTAGATGGCGTTGCCGGCCCCGGCCTCGTAGCCGGCGGCGGCGACGGTGTGGCCGTCGGGCGAGAAGCGGACGACGCAGGTGAACGACGACGGCCCCTTGAGGGTGAGGACCTCCTTGCCGGTGGCCGCCTCCCAGACGCGGACGAACTTGTCGCCGCCGCCGGAGGCGACGAGCTTGCCGTCGGGAGAGTAGTGGACGGAGGCGATGCCCCCGGAGTGCGACCCGAGGGGCCGCGGCGCGGGCTTCCCGTCCGCCCGGGCCAGGGCGGCGGACAGCAGAAGGGCGTAGACGCCCAGAATACGCGGGGACATGGCGAGACTCCCGCATCCATGCAGGGTGGTGGGAAAGGAACCGACGCGCGGGGCGGTGTCCGGCAGGATGTGCGTTCGAGCGCGTACCGGGGGGCCAACAGGCCCGACGGCGCGACTGCGGACGATACCCCCCGCGCCGCCCCGGAACAAGCCCGATCCACGAATGAGGGAAGACAAGAAGAGTTTGTCCACGGATCGCACGGATCAAACGGATCAGAACAAAGCAACAAGCAGGTAAGTCGGGCGGTGTCTCCTGACTGCCTGCTTCCTGTCTTGGCTGTTCTCCGTGCGATCCGTGCGATCCGTGGACAGCCTCTGCTTGCTTCTGCCTGTTCCCAACCCCCGTTGACCCGCGCCGGGGCTCTTTGTACAACCTGCAACGCACCCCCGGACCTCCCCCCCAGGCCATCCCGTCTTCTGCCCTGTCCCCCCGAAAGGGCCACTCATGTCCTCCGCCTCCCGCTCCCTCGCGCTCCTCGTCGGCCTCGCCCTCGCCGTCAACGCCCGCGCCGAGATGATCGGCTTCACCTACTCCTGGGACGTGCTGCCCTCGCCCATCATCACCGGCCCCACCGGCCCCACCGGCAGCTCCGGCCAGGTCACCTTCCAGGTCGGCGCCTCCCAGGTGGCGCCAGGCTCCGGCTCCGCCGAACTGGGCGGCCCCTCGGCCTTCCTCCTCGGCATTGAGGTCCGCACCGTCTCCAGCGCCACCACCCCCGCCGACTCCTTCGACACATCCTTCCATCTCAAACTCAATATCACGGATTCCGACGGCCATACAGGCTCCGTCAAATTCGACGGCACCATCGCCGGCTCCGTCTCCGTCTCCTCCGCCGCCCTGTCCATCACCTACGACAGCCCCGTCACCGATGTCGTCACCATCGCCGGCCGCGACTACTCCGTCACCATCAGCCCCGCCCTCGTCCAGCTCCCCGCGCCCGGCACCGGCAAGGCCCTCATCGACGCCACGATCCAGGTCTCCGGCACCTCCACCAACAACCCCGACCCCCCCATCAACGAGACCCCCGAGCCGGCCACGCTCCTCCTCGCCGGCCTCGCCGCCGCCGGGGCCGCCGGACGCCACCTGTGGAAACGCCGGGCCGCGCCCCAGGGTTGATTCCCGCGCCGCCCCGCGTTACTATTCCCAGCGTGCCCGGCGTGGCGACGGAACCGCCGCCGGGCGAACGACACCCCTCCGACCGACACCCACGTCCCTCGTTCCCCCCATGAGCGGCCCCACGAAGCACGTTCCCGTCCTGCCCGAAGAGGCGCTGCGCTGGCTCGCGCCTCAACCCGGACAGGTCGTCGTCGATTGCACGGCCGGCGCCGGCGGGCACTCGCGCCTCATCGCCGAGCGCGTCGCGCCCTCCGGCCGGGTCATCTGCCTCGACCAGGACCCCGCCATGCTGGACATCGCCCGCCCGCGTCTGGAGGGGCTGCCCGTGACCCTCGTCCACTCGCCCTTCAGCCAGCTCCCGCGCACCCTCCAGACGCTCGGCGTCGGCCGCGTGGACGGGGTGCTGGCCGACCTCGGCGTCTGCTCCGCCCAGCTCGACGACCCCGCCCGCGGCTTCAGCTTCACCCACGAGGGGCCCCTGGACATGCGGATGAACCCCGGCGAGCTGGAGCCGGCCGGCGTCCTCGTCAACCGCCTCGGCGAGTACGACCTGGCCAACCTCATCTTCCGCCACGGCGAGGAGAGGCACAGCCGCCGCATCGCCCGCCGCATCGTGGACGCCCGCAGGAGGTCCCCCATCGAGACCACCGCCCAGCTCGCCGACATCGTCCGCTCCGCCGTGCCCCGCGGCAAGGGGCCGTCCATCGACCCGGCCACGCGCACCTTCCAGGCGTTGCGCATCGCCGTCAACGAGGAGGCCCGCGAGCTGGACCGCCTCCTCGACAACCTGCCGCGCGTCCTCAAGCCCGGGGGCCGCGCCGTGCTGATCAGCTTCCACTCGCTGGAGGACCGCCCCGTGAAGCAGGCGTTCAAGGACGCCGACACCTGGGACGCGCTGACGAAGAAGCCCGTCGAGGCCGGCGAGGCCGAGGCCGCCGCCAACCCGAGGGCGCGCAGCGCCAAGCTCCGCGCCGCCGCCCTGAAGACACCACGCGATTGACCCAACGAGGACCGCTTTCGGCTGATGGCTGTTGGAGCCGCTTCGGCGACGAGAATAAAGCCCGGGGTGAGGCTCTGCGAGCCCCGGGGCAACGGACCCGACCCATTCCCCCCCTGCTGGATAGAGGATCGCATGGACGTGAACCTCAGGAGCCGTCGCGGCTGGATGGCCGCCGGCGCGCTGACCTGCCTGATCGCCCTGGCCGTCACCGTGCGCCTGTGCGGCGCCGGCCCCGCCTGCGCCCACGCCGACCCCGGCCCGGTCCTGCCCGAGCCGATGAAGAGCGACAAGGCCGCCGCCCCCGGGCCGCTGCCCCCGCTCGGCACCGCCCTGCCGGTCCTGGCCGGCCCCAACGAGCCGCCCCTCGCCAGGGACATCGTCCCCGCCAGGGCCGACGTGCTCGTGCCGCCCCCCGGCCTGCCCGGCGAGCTGCCCGGCGGCCCGCCCGTGCCCCCGCCTGCTGGCGCCACGCCACCGCCACCGCCCGACGGGCCCGTGCCGCCGCCTGTCAAGCCCGTCCCGCCCACCGGCAGCGAGGAGCGCCCCATCATCATCCCCGGCGGCACGCCGCCGGCGCCGATCCCCGTCCCCCCGCCGGCGGCCGGCTCGCCGCTGCCGCCGATCAACCCCACGGCCGTGCCGCCCTCAGCGCCCCCGCCGCCCGCACCGCCGGTGATGGCCCCGAACACGCCCGACCCGGTGCCCCCGCCCACGCTGACCCCGCCCCTGGTGCCCGTCGAGCACAAGGCCCCGGCCACGCCCGTGGCGGTCATCTCCTACCGCGTCCGCACCGGCGGGATGACGGTCAAGACCCTGGCCCGCAAGACCCTCGGCAGCGTCGAGCGCTGGACCGAGATCTGCAAGCTCAACCCCGCCGTCAACGCCGACACCACGCTGACCGTCGGCGCCACCGTGGCGCTGCCCGCCGACGCCGTCGTCAACGAGACCGACGTGACGCCGCTGCCCGCCCTTCGTCCGCGCCCCACGCCGCGCCCCAAGGCCGTCCTGCCGCTGACCGGCACCTACCCGGCCAGGGTCGATGACAAGGGCCACCTGGTCCTGCCGGCGGCCGTCGCCGAGCAGCTCGGGCACGCCGAGACCGTGCTCCTCTCGCCCGGCTCGGACCGCTGCCTGTGGCTGACGAACCAGGCCCACCTCGATCGCCTCGGCCAGAAGCTCGACAAGTCGCCGGCCCGCGAGAGCGACATCCAGAGCTTCAAGCGCCTGTACTACGCCCAGACCGTCAAGTCGCCCGTCAGCGAGGGCAAGGCCCACGTCAGCGAGCGCCTGGCCGCCTTCGCCGGCATCGCCCGCGAGGTGGTGCTGGTCGGCATCGACGACCACTTCGAGGTGTGGGACGCCGCCCGCTGGCACAAGTACACGCAGGCCCGTAAGGCCAGCGTCCCGGCCGAGTGACGCCCCGGACACGGGGCGAGGCCGGAGGGCCGGGGGGCGCGCCGCCGCCCCCCGGCCTGCCGGCTTGACGCGATCATTCCCAGGGAGGGCCGAAGGATGACGAGGGAGAACAAGGCCGGGCTCGTGGTGGCCAGCTCATTCCTGGCCCTGGTCGGGGCCGTGCTGGCGATGAAATGGCGCGAGCCGACGCCGGCGATGAGCGTCCCCCCGCCCGCCCCCGAGACGCGCGTCGCCCAGGCCGAGATGCCCAAGCCGCCGCCCCCCGGGTCGGCGTCTGTGCCTCCTGCGGCCGCCCCGATCACGGCGGAGCCGGTCAAGACCGAGCCGGTGAAGGCCGAGCCGGTCAAGACGCCCGTTCCTGCTCCACCGCCGGGTGAATTGTCGCAAGACACGCCCCCGCCGAAGGCGAAGCCGCCGGTGGCCGCGCCCCCAGGCCTCCCGCCCGGCGGGCCGCCGGACCTCCCCGGTAGCGGCCTGCCCGTACCGCCGCCTCCGGGCGCCGGCGCGCCCCTGCCGCCGCCCGGCGGCGACCTCCCGGCCCCGGTGGCCGCGC
>CAZVZK010000138.1:0-28023 GCA_964630925.1 uncultured Alcaligenaceae bacterium | reverse complement strand
CGAGTGGCTCACCTACCCCGCCAAACCTTGCTCGCCCAAGTAGGCCTCCACCCGAAAAAGAAGACAACGAAGCAGAAGAGGCCTCAAGAAAGAAGACGGGCAGTCGTCTTCTTCTGCTTCCTTGCCTGTTCTGCTTTGTCTTCCTTTCGTGTCTTCCGTGTATTTCGTGGTATGCCTTCTCCCCAGGCCTTACTCGCGGGTCAGGTCGAGGAGGCCCTTCGTCACCTTCTTGATGCTGGCCTGGCGGGCCGACAGCTCGCCCAGCTCCTTGCGGATCTGCTCCAGCCGGCGGCGCTCCCGCGCGTCCGTGGCCGTCCCCGGCATCGGGGCCTGCTCGCCGCTGTAACGCTTCGCGTACAGCTCGGTCCGGTCATTCACCCGCCGCTGCATCGCCTGCACCATCTTGAGCTGCTGGAGGAATTCCACCAGCGGCTTGGGGCGGCGCGGGCCGGGAGGGCCGGGGGGCATGGGCGGCATGGGCGGCTGCGTGTTCTCGGCGAGCTTCTTCTCCAGGGCCGCCGCGATCTCCTTGAGCGTCTCGACCACGTCGTCGGCGATCCGCTGCGTCACCTTGCCGGCGTCCGTCACGTCCATGCGGGCGCGGACCGCGATCATGTCCTTCTCGACCTGCTCGAACACCTCGATGAACGCGATGCCGATGCCGTCCTCACGCAGCAGCTTCAGCGCCGACGCCACCTCCTTCAGCACGTCCGTCTGGGCGTCGGCGATCTTGTTGGCCCGCGCCGAATGGGCCGTCGTCGGCTGCTCGTCCCTGGTGGCTCGGATGTCGAGGTACAGCTTGTCGATGCCGTCGCGGATGGCGGTCTGCATGACGAGCATCTTCTTGACGCGGGCCAGCAGGTCGCGCAGCTTCTGCTCCTCGCGCTCGCGCTCGTTCTCGTTCAGCTCGTTCTCCAGGTCGTTGATCGCCTCGTCGAGGTCGTCGATGGCGCCGCCCTGGTCCTCGGACGCCTCGCCCGGCTTGCCCATGTTCAGCTTGCCCGACGCCTTGCCCTGCTTGCCCGCCGCCCGGCCCACGGCGTCCTTCGCCTTCTTCGAGACCTCCTTGCCGTCGAGCGCCTTCTCGGTCTGCTCCTTGAGCTTGTCTTGCTGTTTGGCGAGGTCCTTGTTGTCGTCCTTGCCGCGGTCGGTGCGGGCCTGGAGGCGGGCCTGCTTGTCGCGCAGCTCCTTCAGCGTCGCGAGCATCTCCTTGAGCGAATCGGCCCGCTTCTTCAGCGCGTCGCCACGCACGTCCTCGTTGAGCAGGGCGAGCATCTTCTTCAGGTCCTCGCGGAGGCCGGCGTTCTCGCGGACGGCGGCGGCGAGGGCGTCGAGGTCCTTGCCCGCGCCCTTCTTCGTCAGGCCGCGGATGAGCGCGTCGAACTTGCCGTCGGTGCCGCGCTCGTTGGCCTCCTTCAGGGCGGCACGCAGCGACTTGGCACGCTCGCGGTCCTTGATGTCGTCGCTGGCCTCGAGGCGGCCGGCGAGGACGGTCAGCTTCTGGCGGAAGCCCTCGAAGGCACGCTTGAGCGCGGCCTGCTGCACGGCGGAGTCGGTGACGAGGTCGTCGGCCTTGCCCTTGGCCGGCTCGGCAGGGGCGAGGGCGGTGAGCGAGAGCAGGAGCGCGGCGGCGGTGATGAGTCTTCGCATGGGTCCTCCTCGGTATGCGCGGAGCATGGGCGCGGCCCCCGCGGCGGGGCCTTCTCGGCTTGCCCGTGTTCGTTCCGGTTTCAAGAGATTCATCACGGGGGGCGGTGCGTCTGTGACGGCGCGGGGCCGCGCCTTTTCTCCCCCTTGTCAGGTAGTTCATTCAGCTCTTGGGCTCAAGGTGCCGATGGGTGAAGTGGCGCGTGTGATCCGCGTGAAGAGGGTAAGATGGGCACCGTGGCATGTGCCGCGAGGGGTTGTACGGGGCCTGTGGGGCACTTTTCTTGCCAGAAGTGTCCGGATTGGCCGAAGATGTCTTGCAATTCACGCGAGGCAAGGTAGCATCCGCTGTTGACGTGTTCTGTCCTGTCCGTTCTTCGGCCCTGCCGTGAGCGGGGCGACGGGCCGGATGCGGGGGGTAAGGCCCCCGAGCCCTTGGAGGCTTCTGGGACGATGAACGAACCCATCGAGCGCACCAGCATGGTGGCTCGGCCCATGACGACGGCCCCAGCCGTGGGGGATGACGAAGAGCCCCCCAGCCAAGCGCGCCGGCTGCCCATCTGGCGTGACGTGCCGGACCACCTCTGGGAGGACTGGCGCTGGCAGTCGCAGAACGCCATCCGCTCCGTGCGGCAGCTGCGCGACCTGCTCCCGTTCACGCAGGACGAGCTGGCGGCCATCGGCGAGCTGGAGACGGAGTACAAGACGGCCATCCCGCCGTACTACTTCTCGCTCATCGACACGTCCGACCCCAACGACCCCATCCGCCTCCAGTCGGTCCCCAGCCCCCTCGAGCGCGACAACCCGTCGGGCTACGAGCTGGAGGACCCGCTCGAGGAGGACAAGGACTCGCCGGTCCCCGGCCTCACCCACCGCTACCCGGACCGCTGCCTGCTCGTCACCACGCACGTCTGCACCATGTACTGCCGCTTCTGCACCCGCAAGCGCGCGACGATGGTGCGCGGCGGCTGGGACGCCGTCAGCCGTAATGACGAGCGCATGGTCGAGTACGTCAAGGCGCATCCCGAGATCCGCGACGTGATCCTCTCGGGCGGCGACCCGCTCACGCTGAACAACGTCAAGCTCAAGTTCTTCCTCGACAACCTGTCGGCCATCAAGCACGTCGACGTCATCCGCGTCGGCACGCGCGTCCCGGTGACGCTGCCGCAGCGGCTGTTCGACCCGGCGCTGGTGGAGATGCTGGCGTCGGCGAAGAAGATCTGGATCCAGACCCATTTCAACCACCCGCGCGAGATCACGCCCGAGGCGGCCCGCGCCTGCGACGCCCTCGTCAAGGCGGGCATGCCGATCAACAACCACGCGGTGCTCCTCAAGGGCGTCAACGACTCCCTGGAGACGATGCGCGAGCTGATGCGCGGCCTGCTGCGGATCAAGGTTCGGCCCTACTACATCTTCCACTGCGACCCGGTGATCGGCGCCGGCCACCTGCGGACGACGGTGTGGAAGGGGCTGGAGATCATCGAGGGCCTGCGCGGGCACATGTCGGGCCTGGGCGTGCCGACCTACGTCGTGGACAGCCCCCACGGCGGCGGCAAGATCCCCATGATGCCGAACTACATCATCAGCGCCAGCGAGGACGCGGTCATCCTGCGCAACTACGAGGGGATGATCGTCCGCTATCAGCCGGAGGACCGGCCCAACACCATCACGCCGACGCAGACGCGCGGCGTCAGCGCCCTGACGCAGGGCAGCCGCAGCGTGTTGATGCCGGAGAACACGGAGCGGATGGCCCGGCGCAAGGCCCTGGCCGTGCTGACGAACCAGAACGGGGTCAACGGCGACGAGGCGTGCGGCAGCGGCGGCGGCTGCGGCGACCACGACGACGCGGAGGGCAAGCCCGGCCCGACGATCCTGCCGCTGAACCTGATCAACGGCTGCGGCAGTTGAAGTGATGGGCCGGATGGGGCGGATAGGGCCTATCCGCCCCATCCGGCCCATTTGTCCCTCCGGGCACGAGGCCCCTATGCGTATCGGCATCACCTTCGACCTGAAGAGCGACGCGCCGGCGGCGCCGGGCCTGCCCGACGATCACCAGGAGGAGTTCGACAGCCCGAAGACCGTCGAGGGCATCGCCGATGTCCTGCGGTCGATGGGGCACGAGCCGGTTCTGCTGGGCAACGGGCGCGACTTCCTACAGAAGGTGATGGCGTCGCCGCCGGATCTGGTGTTCAACTTCGCGGAGGGGCAGGGCGTGTCGCGCTCCCGCGAGGCGCGCGTCCCCGCCGTTCTGGAGATGCTCGGCATCCCGCACACCGGCCCCGACCCGCTCACGGCGGCCACCACGCTCGACAAGGACTGTGCCAGGCGTCTGGTGGCGTCGCACGGCGGCCTCGTGCCCTGGGGCATGGTGGTGACGCCCGGCGAGCCCTTACCCGCGCCCGTGCCGAGATACCCGGTGATCGTGAAGCCGGCGTGGGAGGGGTCGAGCAAGGGCATCCGCGGCAAGTGCGTCGTCGATGACGAGGCCGACCTGCTGCGGGCCGTGGACGAGCGCCGCGACCAGCGGCAGCCGCTGCTGGTGGAGGAGTACATCGCCGGCGAGGAGCTGACGGTCGGCGTGATCGGCAACGCGCCGCCTCGGGTGATCGGCTCGTTGCGTGTGGTGCCGCTGCGCGACGAGCCTCGCTTCGTGTACAGCCTGGAGGTGAAACGCGATTACGCCGAGCGCGTGCGCTACGAGGGGCCGCCGCGGCTACCCGCGGAGCACCTGCGTGCGGCGGAGGCCGCGGCGCTGTTGGCGTATCGCGCCCTGGGTTGCCGCGACGTGGCGCGGATCGACTACCGCGTGCGTGACGGCGTGCCGTACTTCCTGGAGGCGAACCCGCTCCCCGGATTGAACCCGGAGACGAGCGACCTCGTGATCCTGGCGCGGCTCAACGGGATGCCCTACGAGACGCTCATCCGCGGCATCGTGGAGTCGGCGTTGGCGCGGGTCGGGTAGTTCTTGTTGAGGTCGGCGGGGCCGAGCGAAGCCCGACGTTCAGCGTGCCGCGGGCAGCCCCAGCTCGCGCCGCTTCAGACGCCCCAGGAACGTCGGCCCCGGCGGCGGCGGCACGGCCTCGCCGCGCCGGCGGCGCAGCTCCAGACGCAGGCTCTCCAGGCCACGCGCCATCGCCCAACCGTGGTTCCACGAGAAGGCCGGCTTCAACAGCCAGGAGAGGTACTTCAGGAGCGGCTTGTCCGCCACGATGTGCCACGTGTAGGTGATCGCCACCTCGCGGCCCTCCTGGCGCAGCTCCCACAGCCCGCCTCCGGCGAAGTCGCCCTCGGCCCCGAGGCGGATGCGCGTGGGCGGCACCTTCTCCAGGGTGCGGGCGTTCCAGCGCAGCAGGTACGGCAGCCAGCCCTTCGTCAGCATCGAGTACAGGCCGCCCCGGCCCGGCACCGCCGGCTCCAGCGTCTCGACCTTGAGGAAGACGCTCGGCCACCAGCGCGGCAGGGCCGCCGTGTCCTCGAGGATGGCGTACACGTCTTCGCACGTCGCCTCGACGCGCCAGCGCGTGACGAAGCGGTAGTCGTTGCTGGCCATCACGCCTCCAGGCAAGGGCCGCTGATGCCGTTGGGGATAGGATAGCCGCCTCCGCCCTCGATGCCCCTGGTGCCCCGTGGTGACGATCCTGTTCTGGAACATCCACAAGGCGGACGCCGTGTTGCCGCACCTCGCGTGCCTGGCGGCGCGGCACTCCATCGACGTCTTCCTGCTGGCGGAGTGCCCCAAGGACATCGCCCCGGCGCTGGCTGCCCTCGGGCCGGCCTTCCGCGAGGTTGACAACGACGGGGCCAAGGTGCGCCTCCTGACACGCCTTGAGCCGGCACGCATCCCCCACCGGGTCACGGGACGCACCGGCGATCTCGCCCTCTGGTCGCTGCCCGCGCCGAGGATCGGCGGCGAGATCCTCCTTGGTGGGGTGCATCTCCCTTCGAAGGCAGGCGGCCTCACGGCCGCCGGGCAGGCGGATGCGGCGCGGGATCTGGCGGAAGTTCTTGGCAAGGCCGAGGACGTGGCCGGCCACCGGCGGGCCGTGTTGGCCGGGGATTTCAACATGCACCCTTACGACGAGGGCATGACCTCCGCGATTGGCCTACACGCCTTCATGACCCGGAGCCTGGCCGAACGCCCAGATCGGGTGTACCGCGGGGAGCCACGCAGGCGGCTCTACAACCCGATGTGGGGGTTCTTCGGGGACCGGACTCCTGGGCCGGCGGGGACGCACCGCTGGGAGTCCTCGCTGCCGCACAACACCCACTGGAGCATCCTCGACCAGGTGCTCCTTCGCCCCGCACTCATCCCGACGCTCGGGGATCTGTCTATACTTGCTCATGACGGGACGCACTCACTCGTTGACGGCGAGGGCTTCCCCGACGCCGAGAACTACTCCGACCACCTGCCCGTGTTGTTTCGGCTCGACCTTTGAGAGGAGGCGCATCATGTCGGCGGTCAGCAGCCTGTCCCCCGGCGTCATCCGCAAGCCCATGCGTTCTCCCCTGGAGGTTCTCACCGAGCAGGCGGCCGCCATCGCGCCCCGCACCGGTGGCCTGCTCCAGGGCGAGGTCGGCGAGTATCCCCGCGAAGACGGCGGGCTGTACCGTCTCTGGCTCGACGTCTTGATCCCCCCTCTCAACTCCAGGCGCGGTGTCCTCGCCGTCCTCGGCGCCGTGGATGAGCCGTACCCGGCCATCGTGGACGCGGAGCTGTTCCACTCCGCCGGCGCCCCCCGGCTGGGCGAGTGGGAGCGTCAGGGCCTCCACTCGTCCGCCATCCCCTACACCGAGAACCGCGCGGCCACCGACGACGAATTGGAGGCCCTCATCAAGAAGGTCTTCGACTCCCCCCCCATCGCCTCCGTCATCGACTCGATGAGCGCCCGCGCCGCCAGGCAGGCGGCCGCGGGTTGACCGCCGCCATCACGCCTCCATGCCCCAGTGCGCCGGGAAGCGCGTGCGCGGGAAGACCGCACGCGCCTCGCGCAGCATCTCGCGCCACTCTTGCGCCGTGTACCGCGAGGACAGGTGGAACAGCACCAGCTCGCCCACGTCGGCCCGCCGCGCCAGCTCCGCCGCCTGCACGCACGTCATGTGCCTGTTCGCCGCCGCCAGCGCCGCGTCGGAGGCGCGATACTGGCTCTCGCAGATGACCGTGCCGCACCCGGCCAGCGCCGGTGCCAGGCGATCCATCGCGGCGTCGTCCATCAGGAAGTCCGTGAGGTACGCGGCCGACTCGCCCGGCGTCTCGACGATCAGGCTCCGCACCAACTCCGGGTCGCCGCGGCCCTCCTTCAGCTCCTTGAGCCACGGCCCCGGCGGGCGGCCCAGCGCCGCCAGCTTCGCCGCGTCGATGTTCCGCCGGCCCGGCGTCCTGACGATGTACGCCAGCGACGGCGTGCCGTGGTCCATGTGTAGGGCCTCGACGGTGTAGTCGGCCTCCCGCACGACGACGCCGGCGAACGGGCGGCCCGGCTCGGGGTGGGCGGCCTCGAAGCCCTCGTTGGCCTGATACCGCCAGCGCTCGACGCGGTCAGGCGACACGTCCTCGACGGCCCAACTGCCGGCGAGGCCCTCGCGCAGGTTCCAGAGGTAACCGCGGAAGCGGTGGTGCAGGATGCGGGCCGTCCCCTCGGGGCCGGCGGCGAGCATGGGCCGGCCCCGGTCGAAGGTGGCGCGGAAGAGCGAGTCGAAGCCCGCGACGTGGTCCATGTGCAGGTGCGAGAAGAAGACGCGGTCGATCTCCTTCACGTCGGAAAAGTCGAGCGCGGAGAGGCACCCCTCGCCGCAGTCGAACAGCAGGCGGTGGACGGCCTGGCCCGTGTCGATGCGGATGAGGGCGGCGCTGTCGCCGCCGGCGGGGCCGAGGACCTGGGCCTGGATGGTCATGGCGGTTCAGGGCGCATTCGAGGCCCGGTCCTCGGGTGTGTGGGGCATTTCAGGGCCGACGACGTAGCGTTTGAAGGCCAGCAGTGCCTCCCGGCATAGCTCCTCGTCCTCGCGGAAATGCCGCTTCACCAGGCGGCGCGGCTGATCGGAGAACTCAGCAAGGGCACGCACGCACTCGACGCAGACCTCCTCGTTGAAGCGCACCAAGGCGTCCTCGAAGCGGCCGAGGATCAGGGTCATCTCCGCCTCACCGGGCTTCACGCCGAGGCGGGCGAGTGCGTCCAGCCCGGCGGCGAACAGCGCGGAGTCCGCCTCCCGCAGCAGAGAGCCCAGCTCGCGGGCACAGCGCTCAGGCTCAACGCCGATGCCGGCCAGACCGGATGCCGCCGAGATGCGCATTTCGCGCGACTCGTGCCACAAGAGGCCGAGCAGATCCCCCACCGCCGGGGCGGCATGGGGGCCGAGTGCGCCCAGCGTGGCGGCGGCCGCGGCGGCGACCCAGGGGTCGGCGTCGCGCAGCCGGGCGAGGATCGGGGCCAGCCCCTCCGGCCCCGGCGGGGACGCCGACATGGTCCAGAGGGCCGAGAGCCTCACCGTGGCCGACTTGTCCGACAGCCGTGCAAGAGACTCCGCCGGCGTGGGGTCGGGCGGCGGCGTTCGGGCGGTCGTTGGCGTGAACAGGGTATCGCCGGTCTTGGCGAAGTACGCCAGCGCCTCGCGGAGCGTGACGCCGGCGTCGGGCCGGAGGTGGGCCGCCCACACGGGCGAAGCCTCGCCCCGCGCGTAGGCAAACAGGGCCAGCGCGTAGCCGAGCTGCTGGGACGACAGATACCCCTGCCGCGACATCTCCCACCACGACCCATTGCCGGTGTGTCCCGAGCCCTCGTGGATGGTGGCGTTGGCGCCGAAGACCCCGGCGCCGCGGTACACCGGCAGCAGGTCGGTCAGGATCTCATGGTCCGGATCGGCCGTCGTCAGGTGGCCGCCCCCGAGGAGCACCTCGTGGGCCAGCTCGTGCGCCAGCGTGGCCACAAGGGGCACCGGGGCGGCGAGCTGCGACGACGCGACGACGATGCACGCCGGGGCGTTGTCGCGTGCGGCGATGTACTGGCCGGCGGACCCGTCGATGTCTTCGTCGGTTGCGACGAGGAGGTCCGGGGCCGACGCGGGGGAGAGGCCGAGGTCGGGGCATAGCCGGCGCATAAGGCGGCGCGCCCCATCGAGGTCCGCCGTGTGGCCGGCGAAGAAGGCCGCCGTCGGCTCCAACACGTGTGCCTCGAACAGCGGCTCGGGGCCGAGCATGCGGGCGAGCCGGAGCATCAGCTCCTCTAGCCACGCCTTTTCGTTCGTGGGTAGGGGGCATTTCGGTGACGAGGAGAACCAGCCGAACATGGGGCCTCCGTTCAGAAGTCGTGGTAGCCCCTCTCCTGGGCCTTGTTCGGGAAGGAGAAGATCAGCAGGACCGTCCCCACCACCCAGCCGTAGGGCCAGAAGTAGCCTGCGAACCACAGCCCTGTCGAGGCCAGAAGGAACAGGACCGCTACGCCGAAACGGAGTACGGCGGGCAATTCGGACCACCAGGCGAACATGACTCCTCCTCACGCACCTTGGAGTCGGCATCCTCGAATTCGACGCGGCACGATCCACCGTGGGCCATCACGCCCGCCGTCTTCACGGCGGGCGTCGGCCCTGACTCACTTCATGAACAGCATCTCGCGGTAGGTCGGCAGCGGCCACAGGTCGTCGGCCACCATCGTCTCCAGCTGGTCGCCAAGGCGGCGCACCTCGGCCATGCCCGCCACGACCTGGTCGCGCATGTGCTTGGTGTGGTCCAGCGGCCCGCCCGAGGCGTGATGGTGCAGCGCCGCATCCAGCTTGTCCAGCGCCGCCTGGAACCCGTCGATCGTCTCCGTCAGCGAGCCGAGGAGGGCCGACTGCCGCGCCGGGGCCTTCACGCCCGCGCTCACCAGGGCGGCGATGCTGCCGGCCACCTGCGTCTGGTAGCGCAGGGCCGCCGGCAGGATGAGGGTGCGGCCCATCATCACGGCGCACTTGCCCTCGATGGTGACCGTCTTGACGTACGCCTCGCACAGGATCGTGAAGCGGCTCTGCAGCTCGCGCTCGCTGTACACCTTGTACTTCGTGAACAGCTCCACCGAGTCCCTGTCCATGATGACGCCCAGGGCATCCGGCGTCGTCTTCAGGTTCGGCAGGCCACGCCTGGCCGCCTCGGCGTGCCACTCGTCCGAGTAGCCGTCGCCCTGGAACAGGACGCCGCGGCTCTCCTTGAGCACCGCCGACAGCAGGCCCTCCATCGCGGCGTCGAAGTTCTTGCCGTCGGCCTTGGACTTCTCCAGGGCCGTGGCCATGTAGTCGAGCGACTCGGCGACCATGGTGTTCAGCACGGTGTTGGGCCCGGCGATGCTGAACGACGAGCCGACGGCGCGGAACTCGAACTTGTTTCCGGTGAAGGCGAAGGGGGAGGTGCGGTTGCGGTCGCCGGCGTGCTTGGGCAGCTTGGGCAGGACGTTGACGCCGGAGTCCAGCACGCCGCCCTGCTTGCTCGTCGTGGCGCTGCCGGCGTCGGCGAGCTGGTTCATCACGTCCTGGAGCTGGTCGCCCAGGAAGATGCTGATGATGGCCGGAGGCGCCTCGTTGGCGCCGAGCCGGTGGTCGTTGCCGGCGCTGGCCACGCTGACGCGGAGGAGCTTGGCGTACTTGTGGACGGCGCGGATGACGGCGACGCAGAAGAGGAGGAACTGCTTCTTCTCGTGCGGCGTCTCGCCGGGCTCGAGGAGGTTGTCGCCGGTGTCGGTGGACATCGACCAGTTGTTGTGCTTGCCCGAGCCGTTGATGCCGGCGAACGGCTTCTCGTGCATCAGGCACACCAGGCCGTATTTCGGCGCCGTCTTGCGGAGGATCTCCATCGTCAGCATCTGGTGGTCGGTGCCGAGGTTGCTGTCCTCGAAGACGGGGGCCAGCTCGTACTGGCTGGGGGCGACCTCGTTGTGGCGCGTCTTGACGGGCACGCCGAGCTGGAAGAGCTGCGACTCGCAGTCGGCCATGTACGCCAGGACGCGGTCGGGGATGGTGCCGAAGTACTGGTCCTCCATCTCCTGGCCCTTGGGCGGCGGGGCGCCGAAGAGGGTGCGGCCCGTGGCGATCAGGTCGGGGCGGGCGTACCAGAAGTTCTTGTCGATCAGGAAGTACTCCTGCTCGGGGCCGACGGTCGTGTAGACCTTCCGCGCGTCGGTGTTGCCGAACAGCTTGAGGATGCGCATGGCCTGCTTGGACAGGGCCTCGATGGAGCGCAGGAGCGGCGTCTTCTTGTCGAGGGCCTCGTCGGTCCAGGAGACGAAGGCGGTGGGGATGACGAGGGTGGCGCCGTTGGGGTTCTCGATGATGAAGGCCGGGCTGGTGGGGTCCCAGGCGGTGTAGCCGCGGGCCTCGAAGGTGGCGCGGATGCCGCCGGAGGGGAAGGACGAGGCGTCGGGCTCGCCGCGCACCAGCTCCTTGCCGGAGAATTCGAGGATGGCCTTGCCGCCGTCGGCGGGGGAGATGAAGCTGTCGTGCTTCTCGGCGGTGAGGCCGGTCATGGGCTGGAAGAGGTGGGTGAAGTGGGTGGCGCCCTTCTCCAGGGCCCAGTCCTTCATGGCGGTTGCGACGGCGTCGGCGATGTCGGCGTCGAGGGGGGCGCCCTGGCGGATGGTGCGCTGGAGGGCCTTGTACACCGGCTTGGGGAGGCGCTCGCGCTGCACGCCTTCGCTGAAGACGTGCTGGGCGAACAGGTCCTTGATGTGGCCGTCCTTGAAGTTGATGTTGGCGAGCTGGTGGTGCGCCGCCGCGATGGCCTGGATGGCCGCCTGCCTGAGTGAAGTCGTCATGTCACTACCTGCTTCCTCGGGGGTCAACGGGATGGCATGTCGGCCGGGGAGAGGTCGGCGTCCAGCCTGTGAGAAGGATCGGTCAGATGTCGAAGTAGAGGGCGAACTCGTAGGGGTGGGGGCGGAGGCGGACGGCGTCGGCCTCGCGCTCGCGTTTGTACTTGATCCAGGTGGCGATGACGTCCTCGGTGAACACGTCGCCCTGGAGGAGGAACTCGTTGCCCCGGCGCAGGTGGTCGAGCGCCTCCTCGAGCGAGTGGGGTGTGGGCGGGACGCCCTGCAATTCCTCGGGCGGGAGGTCGTAGATGTCGCGGTCGAGCGGCTCGCCGGGGCTGGTCTTGTTCTTGATGCCGTCGAGCATGGCCATCAGCATGCCGGCGAAGGAGAGGTAGGGGTTGCAGGAGGCGTCGGGGAGGCGGAATTGCAGGCCCTTGCCGCGCGGGTCGGCGGAGTGGACGGGGATGCGGATGGCGGCGGAGCGGTTGCGGACGGAGTAGGACAGGTTGATGGGGGCGTCGAAGCCGGGTGTGAGGCGTTTGTAGCTGTTGGTGGTGGGGTTGGTGAAGGCGCAGAGGGCGGGGGCGTGGCGGAGGAGGCCGCCGATGGCCCACAGGGCGGTCTCGCTGAGGCCGGCGTAGCGTGTGCCGGCGAAGAGGTTCTTGCCGTCCTTCCACAGGGAGCAGTGGACGTGCATGCCGTTGCCGTTGTCGCCGTGGATCGGCTTGGGCATGAAGGTGGCGGCCTTGCCGTGCTGTCGGGCGACGGTGCGGACGATGTACTTGTACTTGAGGACGCCGTCGGCCATCGCGACGAGGTCGGCGGGGCGGACGTCGATGGAGCCCTGCCCGCCGGTGGCGGACTCGTGGTGGTGGCCCTCGGCGTGGAGGCCGCAGTCGATCATGCGGAGCATCATCTCGGAGCGGAGGTCGTGGGTGGCGTCGGCGGGGGGCGTGGGGGAGTAGCCCTCGCGGTGGCGGATCTTGTAGGCGAGGTTGGGGCGCTCGTCGCGGCCGGTGTTCCAGGCGCCCTCGGCGCTGTCGAGGAAGTAGTACCCGTGCTGGGCGGCCTGGTCGAAGCGCACGTCGTCGAAGAGGAAGAACTCGATCTCGGGGCCGAAGAGGGCGGCGTCGGCGATGCCGCCGGACTTCATGTAATTGACGGCCTTGCGGGCGACGTTGCGGGGGTCGCGCGAGTAGTCCTCCTTGGTGAGCGGGTCCTGGATGTTGCAGATCATCGTGAGGGTCTTGTCGCGGCAGAAGGGGTCGATGAAGGCGGTGGCGGGGTCGGGCACGACGAGCATGTCGGACTCGTTGATGGCCTGCCAGCCGCGGATGCTGGAGCCGTCGATGCCGCGGCCCTCCTCGAAGTCACGTTCGTGGAGGGAGTCGGCGGGGACGGTGAAGTGCTGCCACAGGCCTGGGAAGTCCATGAAGCGGAGATCGACGGCGCGCGCCTCCTTCTCGCGGATCAGGGCCAGGACTTCCTTGGGGGTCAAGTCGGACGCCTCCGCTCTCGTCGGGGTCAAGAGGCGTTATAGGGCGGGTGGGGGCCGGTGTCCGCCTCGGGGCCGACGGGAAGGAAAACCGTGCGGGCCCCGCTTGACGGCGGGCGTGCCGGCCGGGACAATGTCCAATCGAGAGGGCCGGGGGAAGGGAACATCGAGATCGACCCGGACACCTCTCGGGGGCAAGGTGAGCAGGAGCCAGAGGGCGGCGCCATAGCGTCACGGCAGCCGCATGTCTGCACACCTCGACGGAGCCTCCGAATGAACTGCCTCGCACGTCTGATGCAGGTGGCCTACGCACTGGCGATCATGGGCGTTGTCGTCCTGCTGACCACCCCCGGCGAGTCGCACGGGCAGTACCGCAAGGGCATCCCCGGCCGGCCCGGCCTCAACGGCTCGCCGCTGCAGCCGTGGGGCGGCCTCAGCCCGGCGCCGCAGCCGATGGGCGGCATGAACGTCAACATGTCCACCGGGATGAACACGACCACCACGATCAACACCAGCTCCACGCTCAACGGCAACGTCAGCATCACCAGCAGCGTCAGCGTCTCCAGCAGCGTCAGCCTCGCCACGAGTACCAGCGTCTCTAGCAGCATCAGCATTTCCAGCAGCATCAGCCTGACAAGCAGCATCAGCATCGGGAACAACCTGGCCATCGGGAACAACCTGGCCATCGGGAACAACCTGGCCGTCGGGAACAACCTGGCTATCGGGAACAACCTCGCCGTCGGCGGTCCCCTGGCCGTGGGGAATAACCTCGCCGTCGGGAACAACCTGGCCATCGGGAACAACCTGGCGGTGGGCGGCAATCTCGCCATCGGGGGGAATCTGGCTGTCGGCGGGAACCTCGCCGTCGGAGGCAACCTCGCCATCGGCGGCAACGTGGCGGTGGGCTTCAACAAGGGGGCGCTGGGCGTCTGCGGCGGGTCGGCGCAGGGCTTCTAGCGAGAGCGATATCGGGGATGGAGCGCTCGGCTTCGTGTCGCGGCTACCCAAGCCGCGACACCGACTCCGAAACCGCTCTCGCCAGCAGAGAATATGAACGACCCGGCCGGGATTCGCTTGACGTTGGGGGTGCCGGGGAACACAATTACCAACTGGGAGGCGGACGGGGAGGAAGGGATCCTCGCCAGTCAGTGCCCGAACATCTCCCAAGGGAAGGGTCGAATAGGTGCCGGCGGGCGCGACCTGTGCGTCGTGTCCGCTTTTTTTGCGTACCTCCTGAGGGAGCCTCCGAATGAACTGCCTCGCGCGTCTGATGCAGGTGGCGTATGCCCTGGGGATCGTGGGAGCGGTGGTGCTGCTGACCACCCCCGGCGAGTCGCACGGGCAGTACCGCAAGGGCATCCCCGGCCGGCCCGGCCTCAACGGCTCGCCGCTGTCGCCCTGGGGCGGCCTCAGCCCGGCGCCCAGCCCGATGGGCGGCATGAACGTCAACATGTCCACCGGGCAGAACACCTCGGTGACCATCAACACGAACTCCTCGCTCAACGGCAACGTCGCCGGACAGAACAACCTGGTGGGCGGCCTCAGCCTCGCCGGCGGCATCAGCCTGTCGGGCGGCATCAGCCTCTCCGGCGGCATCAGCCTCTCCGGCGGCATCAGTCTCGCCGGCGGCATCGCTGGCGGCCTGCAAGGTGGCCTGGTCGGCGGGTTGCAGGGCGGGCTCGCTGGCGGTCTCCAGGGCGGGTTCGCAGGTGGCCTCCAGGGTGGCTTCGCCGGCGGCCTGCAGGGTGGTCTCCAGGGCGGGTTCGCGGGCGGCTTGCAGGGCGGGTTTGCGGGCGGCCTGCAGGGTGGTCTCCAGGGCGGGTTCGCGGGCGGCTTGCAGGGCGGGTTTGCGGGCGGCATCCAGGGCGGCCTTCAGGGCGGGTTCGCGGGTGGCATCCAGGGCGGGTTCGCCGGCGGGATCCAGGGCGGCATCGCCGGTGGGTTCAACAAGGGCGCGCTCGGCGTCTGCGGTGGCACGGGTCAGGGCTTCTGACGCCTCACCCAGCGTGTGTTCAGCTCGCGGCCAGGGGTCATCCACCCCTGGCCGCTCCCTTTTGGCGTCACGGCCCGCGCGACCCTCACAGCCGGCCCTCCCGGCAGGATTCGTGGGGTTGCGACCACCGGACGCACTGACCGCGCCGGCGCCCCCGTCCGATAAGGAAAGCGGATCAGCGGACCGGCGGCACGATGCCGCCCAGGAGGGCGCCGCATGAAGCGGATCTTGTTGGCTGGCGCGATGATGGCGGCACTTGTCCCCGTTGGCCGGCTGGCCGCCCAGGCCCCGTTCCCGCGGACGCCGCCCGGCGCGAACGAGCTGCCGCCCGGCCACCCGCCGGTGGATAACTCGCCCTCGAAGACCCCCATCCTCGACTTCCTTCGGTTCAAGCGGCCGCTCGGCTGCTGGTCGAGCTTCAACGGCTACGGCTGCGGCAGCCTGAAGGCGGACGCGGCCTTCATCTTCGGCTCGTGCCGGACGTTCTACGGCGAGCCGTGCCTGAAGGGCGCCCCGCCGTCCCCGCTGCCGCCGTGGGCCGGCGAGGAGTCGGGCTACCGCCGTGTCGGCCCGGGGGCGGGCCGGTCCGAAGGCGGACCGAACGGCGGGCAGAACGGCGGGCAGGCGGGCTGCGCCGGCTGCATCAAGTGAACACCCTCCGCGGCGAGGGCGGGTGCCCTCTCCCCTGCCTTACGGCCGGGGGATGGACACCCGCCCTCGCCGGCGTTCATTCCGGGGCGGACGCGAGGGGCACGCGAGGGGCGTCATGCGCAAGGACGAACGGCTCGGTGCGCGAGAGGCGGAAGATGGCCTCCTCGAATGCGCCGGCGGTCATGTGGCCTGCTCCCTGTCAAGGCGGGCAGCTCACTTGGCCGCGGAAGTGAGGGCGGTCATGCGCAGCGTGTTGCTGGGGTAGAGGTCGATCAAGCCTTCGTCGTCGAACTTCCAGAAGACGGCATTCGGCCCCGAGGTGGCGATGTGATCCGGGATCTCGACGTGGATCACCCGCCCGTCAGTCAATTCGACCTCGAACGGCACGAACGGCTCCGTGCGCAAGAGCCTGAAGATGGTCTCCTCGAATTCGCTGGCGGTCATGTGGCCGTCTCCCCTGGTCAATCCGTGGTATCACCTTGCGGTTGGCCGCCCGTCGTTGGCGGCTCAAACAGCTGTTGAACACTCCCGGCATCGAACAGATGCACCCGTCCGTCCGGCTCGCGCAGCAGGAACAAGCCCCCGCCCGCCCGCCACGCCTCCGGGTGCCTGATGCGGATCTCCTAGCCGGACATCATCTGGAGGACGAATGGCAGGAAGGGCCGCCGGCGAGAAAACGCCCTCAAGGACATCAGCAGGGTTTCAAGCGTCATCCCCTTGCCCTCCGCATGTCCATTGAACCACGCAGCGGGGACAGGGGCAAGGCCGTCACTTCGGCACCCACTTGGCCGGCAGCGTCACGATGTCGCCGCTCCGCAGGGCGACGCGCGAGCCGTCCGGCGTGATCGAGAAGTCGCCGCCCTGCGGGGCCCGTCCCGCCGATGTCACCGTCACGCGCCCGCCGCCACGGCCGTCCAGCGGCCACACCAGCAGCTCCACCTCGCCCGACACGTCCGGGCACAGCACGGCGAGTTTGCCCGCCGCGGCCGTCTCCACGCGGTAGCGCCTCCCCGCGGTCAACTGCTGGCGCTTCGGCCTGTCCGGCGTCGCCGCCGACGCCCACACCAGCTTGTCCGCGCCGGCGAGGACCACGTCGCCGTCGGCCCCGGCCGCCACGTCGTACACCTCCTGGCCCAGCGGCCTCGTCGCCGTCGTCTTCATCGTGGCGGCGTCGATGGTCACTAGGGTGCCGCGGCGGACGGCGCCCTCGATGACGGCGTACAGCGTCCGCCCGTCGGGGGACAGGGCGAGCGCGACGGGATTCGCCTTGAGGTCGAGCGTCTCCGGCTTGCCCTCCAGGCCGGTGCCGAACTTCACCACCTGGCGGGCGTCGGCGTCGAGCCAGTACAGGTGCTTGCCGTCCGGGGACAGACGCGGGCAGAACACCGTCCCGGTGACGTTCGACTGCTTGTCGGCCGCGAGGATCGGCCCCTTCGGGCCTTTCAGCTTCCCGTCGCCCTTGAACTTGTCGAGGGCGAACATCAGCACGGCAACGTTCCTCCCGCGCGGGTGCGGCGCGGCGACGGGCGTGGTGGCCGAGCGGAAGCCGTACACCTTCTCGCCCGCCGGGTCGTAGAGCAGCCGGTAGATGGTCCGGTCCGGCCGGAACAAGGCCTCCGTCTTGTACGCCGGCACGGTGAAGCGGGTGACCTGCCCGAACGAGGTCGAGCCGAGCGCCAGGCCGAAGCCCTTGCCGGTGTCGATGATGACGCCGCGGTTGGTGGCGGTCAGGCGGGCCGCCACGGCCGGCTCCCCGCCCCCTTTCACCCGCTCGACGATCCCCAGCATGGAGTAACGGCGCAGCTCGCCCCCCTCGCCGGCGGCGAGCGACTGGCCGTCCGACGTGAACGCCAGGGAACACACCGGCATCGCCGGCCTCGGCCTCACCTCGCGCAGCTTCTTCCCCGTGAGATCCCACAGGGCGAGCGAGCCGTCGGCCGCCCCCGTGGCGATCACCTTGCCGTCCGGGGCGAACGCCAGCGCCAGGATCGCGGAGGCGTGCGCCTCGACGGTCTTCTCGGCCTTGCCCTCCCCGTCCCACAGGATCATCTTGCCGGCCACGTCCACGGACGCCAGACGCCTGCCGTCCGGCGACCACGCCACGGCCCGCACCTCGGCCTCGTGCCCCTTCAGGTCGCGCTGGTGCTTGCCCTTGATGTCGTAGACGCGGACGATGCCGTCGAACGCCCCGGCGGCCACGGCGTCGTCTGCCGCGGCCACGCCGGTGAGCGGCGAGGGCGACGGGACCGCGAGGATCATGCCGCCCCCGTTGGGGAAGCCGTGGAGGCCCTCGGCGTCGGCCCAGTAGAGGTAGGAGGCCCCGTACGCGATGCCGTCGGCCCCGGTGGGCACCGCCTCGCGGCGGACGCCCGTCGGCTTCGTCTGCGTCATGTCCTCGACAGAGACCGACAGGACGTCGCCCCCTGCCGTCACCACATGGGCGTGGGCCCCGAACTTGCCGAGCGTCACGCCGGTGGCCGGCACGTTCCAGGGGGTGGCGCGGCGGGACGCGGTGCCCGTGGGGGCGTTCCAGCGGATGACCTCGCCGCCGGACGTGGCGCCGATCAGGGACCTGTCCTCCGGCGTCCAGGCCAGCCCCAGCGTCCGCCCCGCCGGGGCGGCCCACGCCCCCGGCAGGACGGCGATCGGGGCCGCCTCCTTCGCCGGCGGGGCCGTGTCGGCCCACCTCGCCGTCGGCGGCTCGATCTTCCCGGAGGTCATCCGCAGCAGCGTGCCCTCGAGGAGCAGGGCGTGTCGGCCGTCGGGCGACAGGGTCACGTCGTCGCCGGGCGGGCGGCCGGTGTACTGCGCCACCACGGCGGGGGCCGACGCCGGCAGCGTGTCGGCGGCCGGGTAGGCGTTGATGCGTACGGCGCCGAGGCGCTGCATCATGTAGATCCGTCCGCCCGCCGCCCAGGCGCGCGGGATGCCGAGGCCGTTCCACCGCGTCAACTTCGGCAGGTCGTCCTTCGTGGCGTCGAGGACGGTGATGCCGTCGCCGGCCGCGCCGAAGCCGCCGACGAGGACGTACTTCTCCGTGGCGGCCAGCGACGTGCCCCAGGCGTGGGCGTCCGCCTCCTTCTCGGCCTTGAGCGTCGCGGGGTCGATGCGGGCGACGCGGCCCTCGCCGGGCTTGCCCTGGCCGGCGGCGTACAGCTTCTTGCCGTCCGGCGACAGGGCCAGCGACGCCGGGCGGAACGGCAGGTCGGCGTTGCCGGCCGCCTCCGACTTCTCCAGGTCGAGGCGGCGGACGGCGGGCTTGAGGATCTCCTTCGTGTCGAGGGCGAAGAGCCACTTGCCGGACACCGCGAGGGCGGTGAATTTGCCGGTCAGCGGTAACTCCTTCGCCTCCAGGCGGGCGGGCGGCTTGCCCTCCAGCAGGCCCTTCACGTCGAAGGAGACGAGGGGGCCGTGGCCCTGGCGCACGTCGGCGCTGTTGGCGGGGAGGGAGCGCAATCCCACGGTGGCGGCGAGGACGCGGCCGTTCTTGCGGTCGAACGCGGCCTGGGTGACGACGTGGCCGGCCCACACGGCGGCGCGGAGGCGCATCGAGGGGTAGGCGTAGTGCAGGGCCAGGCGGTCGCGCGTGAACAGGATGGCGTGGCCGCCCTCGGCGTCGATCACGGCGGCGAGGTGCGGCTCGGCGGTGCCGGCGGGCTGGAGGTCGGGGATCTCCGGCGCCGGCGACTTCTCCAGGTCGGCCGGGCGCGGGGCCGGGCGCTTCTGCAGCTCGGGCATCTTCGCCAGGTCGTAGTGGTCGATGGCGTCGCCGTTGCCGGCCACGGACAGCGTCTTGCCGTCCTCGCCGAAGCCCAGGCCCGTCACGTTGCCGCCGGGCGGCTTGAGGGTGGCGAGGCGCGTGCCGCTGGGGAGGTCGATGACGGCGACGGACGTGGCGGCGTGGAGGGCGGCGGCGGCGGTCTTGCCGTCGGGGGAGAGGGACAGGTGGCCGGGGCCGCGGCCGATGGCGAGGCCGTCGCCGGTGACGTGGAAGCGCTGGCGGCCGGCCGCGGCGTCCCAGATGCGGACGCCGTCGGTCTGGCCGAGTGAGACGAGGGTCTTGCCGTCGGGGGCCCAGGCGGCGCGGAAGGTGCCCCAGTCGTGGCCGGTGAGGCGGGCGTACTCGCGGCCGGTGGCGGCCTCGTACAGGTGGAGGGGCTTGGTGAAGGCGGAGGCGGTGGCGAGGGCCAGGCCGTCGGGAGAGAGGGTCATCCCCGAGCGGGCCTGGACGCCGTGGACGGGCGGGCGCTCGACCCTGGAGGCGAGGTCGAAGACGCGCAGGTAGGCGTTGCGGGTGACGGGGTGGGCCTGGACCGCCATCAGGAGGCGGGCGCCGTCGGGGGTGAAGGCGAGGACGGGCGGGGGCTCGTTGGGGTGCTCGAAGGTGGCGACGGCCTCGCCGTTGTCGGTGTCGAACACGACGGTGCCGCGGCGCGTGCCGTGGGCGAGACGCTTGCCGTCCGGGGAGAAGACCGGCTCGCCGGCCGGGCCGTCGAGGGGGATGATGCGGACGGGCCTGGGCGGCGTGCCGGCGTAGAGGTGGAGCTTGTTGTCGGTGGTGTGGACGGCGAGGCGCGAACCCGCGGCGGCCACCTCGACACGCTGGATGGCGGAGCCGCCGGGGACGGTGAGGCGCGACACGTTGCGCGGCAGGGCCTCGACGTTCCGGGTGTCCTCGGCGCGAAGCTCGGCGTGGCGCATCCACTCCCAGCGCTCGACCTGCCCGGAGCGGACGGCGACGAGGAGGCCGCCGTCGGCGTTGAACTTGATCGAGTGGTACGGGCCGGCAGGCCGGGCGATGCCGCGGCCGCGTTCGGCGCCGGTGGCGGCGTCGAAGAAACGCATTCGGCCGTCGGAGGAGCCGGTGGCGATGATCCGCCCGGCGGGGTGGAACGCGGCGGCGGTCACGGGGGCGGGGTGGCGGATGGTCTGGATGAGGGCGCCGGTGGTGGCGTCCCAGACGCGGGCGGTCTCGTCGTTGCCGGCGGAGACGAGGGTGCGTCCGTCGCGTGAGAAGGACAGGGAGCGGACGTTCCAGCGCCAGTCGCGGACGCCGTCGAAGGGCGGGCGGACGGCCTGGTGGCCCTCGCAGGTGGCGACGAGGGCGCCGGTCTTCGGGTCGTGGACGCGTATCTTGAGGTCGGCGTTGGCCGCCGCCACGAGGCCGCCGTCGGGCGAGAAGGCGACGGACAGCACCTGATTCGTGCCCGAGGCGATCTCGCGTTCGAAGGTGCGTTTCTCGGCGTCCCAGATGCGGACCTTCTGGTCGCCGTGCGCGGTGGCGAGCCACTTGCCGTCGGCGGAGAAGGCGACGCCCCAGAGGGCCTTGCCGCGGTAGCCGTCGGCGAGGCCGAGGGGCGCGTGCGGGCCGTCGAGGGGGACGATGGACAGGTAGTTGCCGTTGAGGCCGGCGGAGGCGAGGCGGGTGGCGTGGAGGTCGGCGGCGTGGGCCTCGTCGTCGCCGGGGGCGGGGCGGGCGTCGGGGGCGGCGCCGGGGCGGTCCCAGGTGGCGTGGCCGCCGCGTGTCTTGACGGCGACGATGCGTCCGTCGGGGCGGAAGCCGGCCCAGACGTACTGGTCGCGTTCGGCGCTCATGCGGAAGCCGCCGTTGCCGAGGTCGCCGGTGTCGGGCATCTTGCCGGCGTCCTTGTCCTTGGGGACCTCCTTGATCCCCGCGTCCTTCCAGCCGTCCTTGCCGCCGTCGGCCATGCGGGCGACGTTGGCGGAGAAGACCATGCGGGTGATGTCGGCGTGGTTGGCGGGGAGGCTCTTGCTGGTGGCCATCACGACGACGACGCGCTGGCGGCCGGCGTAGACGCGTGCGAGGCCGTTGAGCGTGCCGGGGCCGCGGAGGCTGACCTCGGCTGCCTCGATGCCGGGGGCCGGGGCGGGGAGGTTGTTGCGTCCGGTGGAGAAGGTGCCGTTGATGGTGACGAGGGTGTTGATGGCGTCGTCGCGGCGGCGTGCGGGGACGAAGTGGTCGCCGGGGTTGCCGGGGTCGTTGTAGCGTCCGGCGAGGACGCGGTAGGTGAGGTCGCGTCCGGGCGGGGTGAGGGTGAACTCTTCGAAATCGGCGAAGCCGGCCTGGGGGCGTTTGAGGGACGTGGGCCGGCCGGGCATCTGCACGGAGAAGCCGGGGCCGGCGAAGGCGGACCAGTTGGAGGCGGGGATGCCTCCGGGGCCCATGGCCTTGTCGATGATGAGGCCGGCGGCGAGGGCGAAGTAGGAGAGGAAGACGAGGAGGCCGGTGAGCAGGCCGCGGGCGAGGCCGGACCACGACTTGATGAAGACGAACAGGAGGGCGACGCCGACGACGGCGGCGGTGAAGCAGGACCAGAGGGCGATGCCGAGGGGGCCGGCGGAATGGTCGCCGAAGGCGGCGGCGAGGAAGGGGACGCCGACGGGGAGGAGGGCGAAGGGGATGAAGGGCCAGGCGGAGGCGGTGGGCATGTCGACGAGGTCGGCCTCGCCGGAGAGGAAGTCGGCGACCTGGCCGGCGAGGCCAATGGCGTCGCGGTCGTGGATGACCGTGAGATCGACCATGCGGCCCTCGATCTCGACGGACAGGCGGCTGCCCTTCTTATGCTCGGCGGGGGAGCCGCGGGGCACCTCGATGATGCGGCCCTTGCCGCGCCAGATGCGCAGGCCGTCGGGGGACACCTCGGCCTGGAAGCGTCCGTCGAGCCTGCCGTCGGGGTCGCGCTGGATGAAGACGACGAAGCGGACGGCGGCGAAGGGCTTGCCGGCCGGGAGCGTCTTGCGGATGGGCGGCGGCGCGGGCCGGGCCCTGGGCACGTCCTCCTCGTCATCGAGGGGCTGCAATTCGGGGGTGATGGGGGCGAGCGGGGCGAGGGGCGCTAGGGGGACCTCGTCCACGTCATCGATGGACAGCGAGGGGGGGCCGGCGGACTCGGGGGGCGGCTCGTCGACGAGGATGGGGGCGAGGGGCTTCGGGCCGGCAGGTTTGGGAGCGCCGGCGGACGCGAGGGGGACGGCCTCGACGTTGCCGTGGCTGTCGCCGACGGTGAGGAATTCGGTCTGACACAGGGGGCAGCGGACGGTGCCGCCGATGACCTCGGTGGGGAGCTTGAGCTGCCGTTCGCAGCCGGTGCAGGAGACGGTGACGTGCTTCATCGCTGGCCCCTGGACGTTCCGATGGGTTCCTGGTCAAGTTTACCGTGACGGGGGGGGGCGGAAAAGCCCCGTGGCACTTGGGCGGCCGATTGTTGGGGCGGCGCGGGCGTGGTATCCTGGCGTGGTCAAGCCGAGATGCGCTGACGCTCCACTCGGGGCGCTGACGCCCGATCCAGAGCCGCTGACGCTCCAACTCGGGGCGCTGACGCGACCCCGCTCGCCCGATCCAGAGCCGCTGACGCTCCCTTGCCGGCGGAGGGGTGAATCCAACCGGAGCCCGACCATGCCCGACACCACACCCGGCCTCGACCCCCTGGCGACCACGGCGCCGAGCGGCGCGGCCCCGGCGGCGGCCCTCCCCGCCGGCGAGCGGTTCCGCGTGCTGCGTCCGCACGCCTCGGGCGGGCTGGGCCGGGTCAGCGTCGCGCTGGACGGGCAGCTCAAGCGCGAGGTGGCGCTGAAGGAGATCCGCGACGAGTACGCCTCCGACGGCGCCGCCCGCGCCCGGTTCCTGGCCGAGGCGGAGATCACCGGGCAGCTCGAGCACCCCGGCATCGTCCCCGTCTACGCCCTGGAGGCGGGGGAGGGCGGACGCCCGGTGTACGCGATGCGCTTCATCCAGGGGCGGACGATGGAGGAAGCCATCCGGGCGTACCACCGGGCGCCGACGCCGCTCGCGCTGCGCGAGCTGCTGCATCGCTTCATCGCCGTGTGCAACGCCGTGGCGTACGCGCACTCGCGGGGGGTGATCCACCGCGACCTGAAGCCGTCGAACGTGATGCTCGGCGGCTTCGGCGAGACGCTCGTGGTCGATTGGGGCCTGGCCAAACGCGTCGGCGAGGAGGAGCCGGTGCCCGCCGGATCAGCCGGCTCCACGTCCGACGGCTTATCGGGCCTGACCGAGGTGGGGCAGGTGCTGGGCACGCCGGCGTTCATGCCGCCGGAGCAGGCACGCGGCTCCCACGCCGTCGGGCCCGCGGCGGACATCTACGCGCTGGGCGCCGTGCTGTACGCGATCCTGAGCGGGAAGGCGCCGTACAGGGGGAGGTCGTCGCCGGACGTGGTGGGCCAGGTGGTCGCCGGCCCGCCGCCGGCGCCCGCCGCGCTGGGCAAGGGTGTGCCGGCGGCGCTGAACGCCGTGTGCGTCAAGGCGATGGCACGTGAGCCGGGGGGGCGCTATCCCGACGCCGGCGCCCTGGCCCGCGACGTGGAGAGCTGGCTGGCCGACGAGCCGGTGTCGGCGTATCGGGAGCCGTGGCATGCCCGGCTGGGCCGGTGGGCGCGGCGGAATCGGACGCTCGTGGCGGCGGCCGCCGTGTTGCTGCTGCTGGCGGTGCCGCTGGCGGCGGCCCTGGCGTGGGTGAGCGACACGGCCCGGCGCAAGGCCCTGGCCGACGCGGAGCAGATCGACGCGGCGCGGCTCAAGGCGGTGGCCGACGCGGAGGAGATCGAGCGGAAGCGCGGCGAGGCGGTCGAGGCCCGCGGCGCCGCCGAGCGCAACGCCGAGCGGAGCCGGCGTATCCGCGACTTCTACGAGAAGCACGTGCTGAAGGCGGCGCGGCCCGGCGGCGAGGGTCTGGGGCCGGAGGTGACGCTGCGCGAGGCGCTGGACAAGGCGCGGGCGGCGGCCAAGGGGGCGTTCGCGGGGTTGCCGGAGGACGAGGCGGCGGTGTGCACGGCGCTGGCGGAGACGTACGCCCGGCTGGGTGCGGCGAGGCCGGCGCTGGAGGTGCAGAGGCAGGCGGTGGCGGCGATGGAGCGGATGCCGGGCCGCTCGGAGAAGGACATCATCGACGCCTCGGCGGACCTGGCGAGATTGATCGCGGCGGGCGGCAGGCCGCGCGAGGCGATCCCGCTTCTGCGCGAGACCGTCGGCCGACTGGAGAAGGTGGCGGGGCGGGAGGACCGGATGACGCTGACGGCGCTCAACAACCTGGGGTTCGCGCTCAACGAGGCCGGGCAGCACCGGGAGGCCGAGCGGGTGCTGCGTGACGCGCTGGCGCGGCGGCGGCGGGCGGGCGCGAGCGACGAGGACATCGGGGTGACGATGAACAACCTGGCGACCTCTCTGCTGCACACGCGCCCGGCCGAGTCGCTGCGCCTGTACGAGGGCTTCCTCGACCTGCGGACGGATGTGGCGGCCGACCACCCGGACCGCCTGCTGGCCCGCGCGAACCGGGCCGTCGTCCTGAGCAACCTGGGCCACGAGGACGCGGCCCTGCGCGAGTATGAGAAGCTCCTCCCCGCGGCGCGGCACGTCCTGGGGCGCACCGGGGGCGTCACGCTCCTGTGCCTCAACAACATCGGGTTCATCCTGAACAACAAGAAGCGGTTCAAGGAGGCGGAGAGGATCCTGCGGGAGCTGCTGGCGCTCCGGACGGAGGCGCTGGGCGAGGGCCACCAGGACACGCTCGTCACGCGCTCGAACCTGGCCTACGCGCTGTACGGGTTGAGGCGGCACAAGGACAGCGTGGCGGAGCTGGAGGCGGCCCTGCCGCTGATCCGGAAGACGATGGGGGTACGCGCCCCGCTGGTGAGGAACTGCATCCTGATGATGATCCAGGTGTACTTCGAGATGGGCGACATCAAGAACGCGCAGCGGATGAAGGGGCAGCTCGACGAGATCGGCGGGGCGTGAGCGCGGGCGTTAATACTTCGCGAGGTCGCCGTGCGAGGTGAGGCCGGTGTTCTTGACGGTGGCGTTGGCGGCGTCCATCATCATGCGCAGCTCGCTGCCGATGGCGAGGAATTGCCAGCCCTCGGCGATGCGGGCCTTCGCCTCCTCGGCGCTGTAGCAGTGGATGCCGGCGGGGACGCCGATCTTCTTGCAGGCCTGGAGGACGCGTTTGTGGGCGGCGGCCTGGGCCTCGGCGGAGGGGGGCTTGTTGTCGGGGCCGCGCATGTTCTGGGCGAGGTCGTTGGGGCCGATGAAGACGGCGTCGACGCCGGGGACGGAGTAGACGTCCTCGGCGTTCTCGACGGCCAGGGGGTGCTCGCACTGGAGGACGATGAGGATCTCGTCGTTGGCGCGGGCGTAGTAGTCGGCGGGGGTGGCCTGGAAGTTGAGGGCGTGGACGGAGCCGCCGACGGAGCGGTTGCCGAAGGGGGGGTAGAGGCAGGCCTTGACGGCGGCCTCGGCCTCCTCGCGGGTGTTGACCATGGGGACGACGACGCCGTGGGCGCCGTTATCGAGGACGCGTTTGATGTGGTCGTGGCGGTTGGCGGGGACGCGGGCGAGGGCGGTGGAGCCGGCGTCGGCGACGGCGCCAAAGATGTGAGAGGCGGTCTCCCAATCGACGAGGGAGTGTTCGATGTCGACGGTGAGCCAGTGGAAGCCGCAGCGTGCGAGGAAGCGGGAGGCGGTGATGCTGCCGAGGGAGAGCCAGGTGCCGACGGAGGGCAGGCCGGCCTTGAGGGCCTTCTTGACGGGGTTGGCGCGCATGGGGTGGGGTCGTCCTCGGGGGTGAGGTGGGCATTGTAGGCGGGGCGTGGGGGCGTTCAAGCGGGGGTGAAGACGGGGAGGGGTGTGGGCGAGCGCGAACCCGCAAGCGGCGGTGAAGCGAGTGGTTGGGGGCGGGCGATGGGACTGATGCGACGGATGGGACCGATGGGACCGATGGCCGGGGCCAGACGTGCGGACGCCCCGCCCTCAAGGGCGGGTCTACAAACCCAAGCCCCGTGAACGGGGCTGAAAGCAGTGTGAGTGGTGAGTCGTTGCAACGTGGGGTGTTGTCTGCCGCGTGTGCTTCCGGTCTGGGGGCCGGACAGGTTGGGTTGAGTCGAGGGGCCGGAATCAGGGGCGCGGCTCGTCAACGCCCCGGGTGCTGACTCCGGGGGGCGGGAAGGAGCTAGAGAACGATCCTTGACGGTGCGTGTGGCGGTAGGGAGAATGTCAACGCCGTGCCTGCGGATGACGCGCCGGGCCGTGATCATGTGCCGGCACTGTCGTGGTAGCGCGCCGGGGCCGGAAGAGCGTGCCGGCGGGGTGATCATGTGCCGGCGCCGGTCAGGATCATCACCAGTTCGGCGGCGGAGGGCGCAGAGGTGGCGGAGCGCCGGTGGCTCTGGGATGCGGCCGACGAGTTGCTGGCGGCGTGGCGACCGCCCGGCACCGACCGCACCTACACCGGCCCCGACGGTCGCGTTTGGACGGAGCGCGGCGGGGCACCCGACCTGGGGCGGTTCCAGCGAGCGTACGACCAGCTCCTGTGGGAGATCGTCACCTCCCCGGCGTCCGAACTGGCCGCGTTCGCCGCCCGGTTCTTCGAGGAGCCGTACATCAGCCTGCCCCCGCCGTTGCAAGTGGCCGTGTGGCGGTTGGTCGGGCTGGAGGGCGGCGGGGGCGTGGAGCAGCTGCGGGCGGCGGTCAACGGGATCGCTTTCTACTGTTCGCCGGCTGAGGAGGCCGGGGCGGTGGGAGCGATCGAGGCCCGCATCCGGTCGCTGGGTGGGTGAAGGTGTCGCGCCGAACCAGCCGTTGCACCTGACCGCGGCGGCATCACGGCTGTTCAGGTTTCAACGTCTCACCAGCCGCCGCGGCAAGTGAACGGTGTCGTTCGGCGGACCTTGACCAGGGAAGGGCACTCATCTGTCAACGGAGACGGGACGATGGACAAGTCAGCGGCCGGCCGGTCCGACGGCAATGACCCGCCCGTCTCGGGCCACGGTTGCCGGGCGGGGACCGACCACGACCGGGAAGTCCCGGAGACCGACCTGCTCACCCCGATGACGATCCGCGGGGTCACCCTTCGCAACCGCATCGTCATGTCGCCCATGTGCCAGTACGTCGCGCAGGACGGTCTGGCCTCCGACTGGCACCTGGTCCACCTGGGCAGCCGGGCCGTCGGTGGGGTGGCGCTGGTTGTGGTCGAGGCGTCGGCCGTGACGCCCGAGGGGAGGATCACGCCGGGCGACATGGGCATCTGGGGCGAACAGCACGTCGAGCCGTTGGCCCGCATCGTCCGTTTCGTTCATGCTCAGGGGTCCGTCGCCGGTATCCAGTTGGCCCACGCCGGGCGGAAGGCCAGTTGCGAGGCCCCCTGGAAGGGTGGGGCCTCACTCACCCCCGAGGCGGGCGGCTGGGCGGTGGTCGGCCCCAGCCCGGTCCCGTTCCACGAAGGCGACCCGCCGCCCGTGCCGCTGGACGAGGCGGGCATCGACACGCTTGTCGCCGCGTTCGAGGCCGCCGCCGGGCGGGCCGTGGCCGCCGGGTTCCGGGTCATCGAGGTCCACGCGGCCCACGGCTACCTCCTGCACGAGTTCCTATCGCCCCTGAGGCACGGTTCAAAGGTGGGTAACAAAGGGCGGGCGGGAAACCCGGCCTTGGAGGT
>CAZVZK010000137.1:6590-28034 GCA_964630925.1 uncultured Alcaligenaceae bacterium | reverse complement strand
GGGGCGGCGGGGGCGCCGGCGCGCGGGCCGGCGCGACCACCACGGGCGGCGGCGTCGGCGGCTGCGACCCGGGCGTCGCCGGCGCGGGCGCCGGCGTCACGATGCCCGACACGCTCCAGTTCCGCTTCGACTTCGACCCGCCGTCGCCGCGCTGCGAGGAATCGCCCCCCGGCGTCAGCGTCCGCGTCGCCGCCAGGCTCAATTGCGGCATCTCCGCCTCCGGCGGCGGGGGGATCGGCGTCTGCGTCAGCGGCGCCAGGGCGTCGGCCACCGCCTGCGGCGTCTGGTAACGCGCGTCCGGCGACTTCGACATCATGCGGTCCACGATGGCCGCCACGCCCTCCGGCACGTCGGGGCGGATCGAGCGCACCGGCCGCGGCGCCCGCGTCTGATGCCAGATCAGCTTCTGCGCCACCGACCCCTCGGAGAACGGCGTCCGCCCCGTCAGGCAGAAGTAGAACGTCGCCCCCAGGCTGTAGATGTCGGCGCGGATGTCCACCGTGTGGCTGTCGAGCGCCTGCTCCGGCGCCAGGTAGTCCGCCGTCCCCAGCACGTTCTCGTCGAACTTCTTGGTGAGCTGGTCCTCCTCGTCGTGGAAGAACCGCGCCAGCCCCATGTCCAGCACCTTGACGATGCCGTTGCGGTCCACGAGGATGTTGCCCGGCTTGATGTCGCGGTGGATCAGCCCCGCCGTCTCGTGGGCGTGCTGCAGCCCCAGCGCCGACTGCCGGATGTAGTGGCACGCCCGCAGCGTGTCGATCCCCGCCGGCGACACCTTGATGATCTCCTGCAGCGACGCCCCGTCCACGTGCTCCATCACCAGGAAGTGCAGGTCGCCCTCCTGGTCCATGTCGTAGGCACGCACGATGTTCGGGTGGTCCAGCGCCGCCACCGCCCGCGCCTCGCGCTTGAAGCGGTCCAGCGACGACGTGTCGCCCGACTTCTGCGGCGGCAGCACCTTGACCGCCACGCGCCGGCGCATCAGCGTGTGCTCACACAGGTACACGCTGCCCATGCCGCCCGACCCCAGCTTCTCCAGCACGCGGTACTTGCCCAGCGTGAAGCGCCGCCACTTGCCCTGGAGGAACTGCTCCGCCTGGAATTTCGTCAGCACGCCCTCGCGCACGAGCTGCGTGGCGAACTCCAGCACGTCGGACGGCACCGGCCCGGCCGCCCGCAGCCGCTCGAGCTGCGTGGCGAGGCGTTTCTCCTCCACGACCCCGCTCTTGCGGACGAGGTCGAGGAATTCATCGACGGTCGATGGTGCCGGCATCAGGGGTACCCGCTCGATGGCGGCGGCGTCGTGCCGCGGCCGGAAGTGCCGCCGTCTATGATATCCAACTCTAGAACAAGGAAGAAGGGGCGGCGTCCGCCCGCCGCCCCGCGCCCGTGAGAACGTCCCGCACAGCCCGCATCTTTCACCTGAGTAGCTGAGTGAGTCGCCGACAGCCAGCGACAGCCAGCGACAGTCAGCAACAGCCAGCGAAAACCACATGATCCCTTGCATCAGCCAGACCTGCACCATGCCCGCCAGCTTCGCCGACGACGTGGCAGCCCTCGGCGAGGCCGGCGGCGGCGCCACCGAGGTGTGGCTCACCAAGCTGGAGAAACACCTCGAAGCGCACCCCGCGGAAGACACCCGGAAACTGCTCGCTGACCGCGGCGTGCGGCCCGTGGCGGCGTCGTACCAGGGCGGCCTGCTCCTGTCGCAGGGCGAGCAGCGGGCCGCCCATTTCGACCACTTCAAACGCCGCCTCGGCCTGTGCGAGGCGTTCGGCATCGGCGTCCTGGCCGTCGTCCCCGACTTCACCGGGCCGATCGACCCGACGGCCCTGGAGCGTGCCGTCGTGTCGCTGCGCCAGGCCGCCCAGTGGGCCCAGACGTTCGGCGTGACGCTCGCCCTGGAGCCGCGCGCGCGCGGGACGTTCTGCGCCTGCCTGCCGACGGCCCTGTCGCTGATCGAGGCGGCGGGCGAGCCGAACGTCGGCCTGTGCCTCGACGTGTTCCACTACTACACCGGCCCGAGCAAGTTCGAGGACCTCGCCCTGATCCGCCCCGGACGGCTGGCCCTGGTGCAGGTGTGCGACCTGGCCGGGGTCGCCCGCGAGCTGGCGTCCGACGCCGACCGCATACTGCCCGGCGAGGGCGACTTCCACCTCGCGCCCCTGATCGCTCACCTGCGGGCGATCAATTACACGGGCCCCGTGTCGCTGGAGCTGTTCAACCCCGACCTGTGGCGCGTCAAGCCCGCGTCGCTGGTCGATCTGGGCCTGTCCGCGCTGCGGCGGCTCCTGGGGTGATGGGGGCATTTGCATCGCCCCCGTCCGTGAACTACGCTTCCTGCGCCCCCTCATTCTCCTTCCGACCAGGAGCCCACCTGTGGCCGACCCCACACCCGCCGGGCAGCGGGCCAACACGCGCCGCTCGCGCCGCCTCCCCTCCAAGGGCAGCACCAAGGTCAAGGCGTACAAGAACGCCCTCGGCCTGGGGCCGAACATCGCCGTCCGCGCCCTCGACGTCTCCGAGTCCGGCGTCCGCCTCGTCCTCAAAGAGGAGCTGCCCGCCGGCCACGAGTTCGAGGTCAACCTGGAGGGCCCGGCGCTGCAGCCCTTCAAATGCACCGCCCGCGTCATGTGGGTCGTCAAGGCCGAAGACGGCACCTTCCTCGTCGGCGCCTCCTTCCAGAAGTACGTCGGTTACGCCCAGCTCACCGATTTCGTCCGCGGCTGAAACGCGGGGGCAGGTGGCGGGGCGTGAGGCGGCGTGAGCCCGCCGTGTCTTCGGATCAGGCGAGCGGGCCCAACGGGGGTCTGGGGGCGTGATCGCCCACAGCTCGGAGCGCGCCCGATTGAACGCACGGGGGGCGGGCCGCGAACGGCCCGCCCCCCGTGTGGCTTCTTTCCAAGGGCTCACGCCCCCGGCTCGCCCGAACAGGTCACTTGATCTGCTCGGCGATGATGCTCCACTTCTTGCCCTGGCCGATCATCGCCATGTCGCCCGTCCGCTGATCGACGGTATACTCGGTGATGTACATGTTCTGCGGCATGTTCGGCTGGTCGAGGCACATCTTGCCGTTGTGCTTGGCGAACGACAGGGCCGTGTACACCATCTGCTGCGACCGCCCGCCGCCGGCGCCGATCCAGCCCATGTAGCGGGCGTTGAAGTGCAACGCCGGCGAGTCCTCCACGCCCGACAGCACGATCTGCGAGTTCGCCACCGGGTTGAACCACATCAGCGCGTTGTCCTTCCGGCGGAAGGCGTACACCATGCCGTTCACCTTCGCCGTCCGCGTCCCGACGCCCGGCTGCATGTTCGACAGCGTGCCGTTCACCTGCCCGCCGCCCGCCGGGTTCCACCACACGCCCGCGATCACGTTCGGGTCGTCGGGCTGCTTCACCGCCAGGAACAGGTAATCCGGGTCGGCCACCAGCGTCACCGCCTCCGCACCCATCGAGTGCTTCGCGTCACGCATGGTCTTCTCGAGGATGGCCTTGCGCGCCTTCAGGCTGAAGACGGTGATCTTGCCCGTGGCCGGCTCCACGCCGCCCACCAGGTCCGGGTCGGTCGAATCGACGACGACGGTGCCGGCGGGGAACTGGTGCTGCCACACCGTCTTGCCGTCCACCACGTCGTACAGCGACAGGGTCGATTCGTTGCGGAGGTTGGTCACCTTGGACAGGATGGTCCGGCCGTTGATGTACTTCCGCGAGTCGAACTCGGTCGAGAAGTCACGGGCCTTGATGCTCACGCCGTCGTGGGCGCGGATCGCCCGCGTCCCCGCCGCGTTGCCACGCGGGTCGATGGCGACCACGTAGATATTTTGCCCGTCGCCGAAGATGTGCGACCGCGACGTGATGTCCGTCCGCACCCACAGCTTCCGCCCCGTGACGGGGTCGATGGCCGTCAGCGAGTCGCGACGCAGCAGGCAGACGACGCCGGCCTGGAGCGGGCCGCCCACGCCCAGACGCTGCATCGAGCCGTCGGAGTACTCCATCACCGCCGCCCCGTCACGCGGGTCGAACGTCGGCTGCGGGCGGGCGGGGTCCATCTGCGGCGGGTTGGCGTCCGTGCCCGGCATCTGCGACAGGTTCTCCGTCCACAGGATGCGCGGCTCCTTGCCGAGCGGGTCGATGCCGTACACCTTGTGCCCGAGCTGCAGGACGACCGTGTGCCCGATGTTCTGGAAGCCGAACTGGATGCGGGCCGCCGTCGTGAAAGCCGGGTTCTGGATGACCTGCTGGAACGCGGTGTTGTCCAGCTGCTTGATCTTCCTGTCGCCCGTGGCCGTGTCGCTGATCTCCAGCGAGCGCGTCCAGTCGAGCTTGAAGCCGATCTTGTTGCGGACGAAGTACGGCAGCTGGTCGCCGAGGTTGGCGAACTGGTACACCGCCGTCGAGTGCGGGGCGTCCACCATGGGCCGCGAGTCGAAGCGCACCTTGCCCTTCACCTTGAAGCGGGCCTCGTTGCCCAGGTAAGGCAGGAACCGCTTGTCGGTGGAGAGGTCCTCCAGATGCTCCGAGCCCTTCATCCCGCCGACCTTGATGTTGGGGTAGCGCTCGCCCAGCACGCGGTAGTAATACGCGGCGTCCTCGAGCAGGCCCTTGCGGGTGTTCAGCCGCGCCAGGGCCTCGATGGCCCGCGCCGCCGTCTGGTCGTCCGGGTCGCTCCGCAACCCGCTCAGCACCTGCTCGGCCTCCAGCAGCGAGTTGAGGTCGGTGTCCTCCATGAGCTTCTCGGCCAGGGTGAACCGCGCCTCGCGGCCCACGCCGAACAGCGAGCCGAACAGGGCGACGTACTTGCGCACGTCGTCGGCCTTGCCGCCCTTGACCTTGTCCCAGCGGGCCGTGATGAGCCTCTCCAGCTCGGCCTTGGCCTTGGCGTCGCCGGCGTTGCGGATCATCTGGTCGATGCGGCCCTGCGACCACACGTCCGGGGCCGCCTTCACCGACGGCTCGTCGATCACCTGGATCAGCTCATCGGGACGCACCCCGGTCCCCAGCTCGAGGTACCTCTCGAACGCCTCCACGAGCCGGCCCTGCCCCTCGCGGCCCTTGCCGACCAGGCACAGGAAGTTGGCGCGGCGGCGGCGGGCGTCGTCCATCGCCGCGGTGCGGGCGTCACCCGTCAGGCCCTCCAGCTCGACCTTGCAAACCTCCTCGTACTCGGTGATGTACGTCTCGGCCTTCACGAAGTCGCGCTGGAACAGCTCGGTGAACGCCTCGTACAGCTTGGCCCGCGTCATGGGCAGCGTCGCCGCGTCCGGCTTGTTGTCGCGCGCCTTGCGCAGGTCGGCGATGGCCTTCACCAGGTCGCCCTTGTCGAGCAGGTAGTCGCCACGCTCCGTCAGCAGCTTCGGGTCGTTCGGGGCGTCGGCCACCAGCTTGTCCAGCCGCGCCAGCTCCACCTCGATCTGCGGGTAGGCGGCCACCTCGGTGTGCGACTGCGACAGCACCCGGCCCTCGAAGAAGAGGAGGTTGCCGGGGATCTCGCCCTTGCGCGAGCGGGTGTGGGCGTGGATGAAGCCCTTGGCCACGTCGATGGCCAGGATCTCGGGCTTGCGGTCCGACAGCGACTCGCGGATGGGCAGGTAGAACATCACCGTGCCGCCGGTGTTGCTCGCGGCGCCCAGGCCGGAGGGCCGGCCCGTGTCCACGCGCCACTCGATGGCCCCGTTCTTGAGGCTCAGGGCGCGGGTGGACTTCTCGCCGACGACGAGCGCCTTGCCGCCGTACACGCCGGCGAAGTACAGGTCGCCGTCCTCGCGGGGGGCGGCCCACTGCCGCGTGCCGTCACGCAGGTTGATGCAGTGGATGTTGCGGCCGTCCGGGGCGGTGAAGATCACCTTGCCGTCGGCGATGGCCGGGGCCGTCACCTGCCAGTTGGCCTGTAGGGAGCCGGCCGCGCCGGGCACGGGGACGCCGGGGGGCAGGGCGGGGACGCCGGCGGGGGCGCCGACCTCGCGGTACGGGTACGCCCAGAGGAGCGCGTTCGACATGGTGTCCACGCCGAAGACCGCCCCGGCGTTCGTCGGCACGACGAGGATGCCCTCGGCGTAGGCCAGGTTCGCCGCCTGCGTGCGGCGGAGCGGGTCCGTCTGCATGCGCAGGTTCTTGAGGTTGGCCAGCGGCTGGATCGACAGCGTCTTGCCGGTATTGGGGTCGAGCGCCGCGAGGCGGATCTCCTGCTGACGCTCGCACAGCACGAACAGCTTGTTGTTGAGCGGCAGCGGGGCGCTGAGGAAGAACGTGTCGTGCAGGGGGTCCTTGCCGGTGCCACCCACCTCCCACACCAGCCGGCCGCCGCGGCCCAGGCCGTAGGCGACGAGCTTGTTGTGGTTCATGGCCGCCTGGACGACGGGGCCGTAGCCGGGCATGCCGCCGCCGAGGAACCACTGGGCCGGGGGCGGGACGGCGAGGTCTTCGACGGTGTAGACGTTCCTGGAGTCGGCGCTGAGCATGCCCTGGACGCTGTTCTCCAGGATCATCTGGGGCCGGGCGTTGCTGGCGCTGAAGGCGCTGATGGCCGACGAGTAGTAGTTGATCTTGTTGGTGTCGCGGCCCGTCTCCTTCGGATCGTGGACGAAGTCGAGGCCCCAGTCGTTGGGGGCGCCCCACATCTGCTTGCCGTCCGACATGTTGATGGCGTGGACGCCACGCCACGAGCGGTAGGCGAGGACGGAGACCTTCTTGCCGTCCTTCATGATGGTGGCGGTGACGGGCACGAAGGAGGAGAGCATGGTGAGGGCGCGGCTCTGCAGGGCCGTCTCGGCGGTGCGCAGGTAGCCCTTGGTCTGGTCGGTGTAGGCCATCGGGATCTTCCACGACGGCTCGAGGAAGGGCGTGCCGCCGGCGAGCATGGTGGTCCGCGTCCTGCCGCCGCGGAACAGCGGCGAGTCGCTAGCCGACTGCTCGGAGGTGTAGACGATGGTCTTGTCGAGGTCGGCCTTGATGTCGGCGGCGGTGAGGGCCTCGTCACGCAGCTTCAGCTCGACGCCGCGGTTCTTCAGCTCGGCGAAGACGGCCTCGTAGCTGCGCTTGCTCTCGGTGTCGTTGGCGCCGTGGAAGGCGATGGCGGCCTTGATGAGGGTCTTATCCTTCAGCTCTTCCTTGTTCGTGAGGCCGGTGCGGGCGATGAGGATGCTGTAGATGCGGGCGGCGCCCTGGAATTCGGCGCGGTCGAGGTAGCGGGTGCCGAGCCAGGTGGCGGCCTCGGCGCCGGCCTTGGTGTACAGGAACCGGCTCATGGCCAGGCTCATCTGCAGGAAGTCGTTGTTGGTCTTGCCGGCCTCGACGAGCTTGCGGGCCTCGCCGCCGTACATCGTCTCGTAGAACTCACGGCCGGCCTTCGGCATGGTGCCGATCATCTCCGCCGCCTCCTTCTTGACGGAGACGTAGATGTCGGCCTCGCGGCCCTCGGCGTCCTTCTTCTTGAGGGGGACGAAGACGTCGCCGTCGCGGATGAGGAGGAGCTGGAGGGTCTCGCAGGCGCGGCGCCAGTACGGCGCGGCGGAATCCTTGTTCCCCTCCTTGATGGCATTCTTGATGTTGTCGCCGGCGGCCTCGACGCGCTCCTGCAGCTCCTCCTCCTTGGGGAGGGTCAGGTCGCCGAGGTCGAAGGCGTCGCGGACGGGCTTGCCGGGGATGGGCGGCATGGGCCCCCCTTTGGGCGGCCGCTTCTGGGCGAGCACGTGCCCCACGCCGGACATGGTGCCGAGGACGACGAGCGCCGCCAGCAGGAACAAGGCGCGACGGTTACTCCAGGACATCGTGTGCGTCTCCCAGGATCTGTAGAGTCGTCTTCCCGGACCTCGGCCCGAAGAGGCTTGTGGATAGGAGAGAGGTTCAAGGGCTTATTGTGGCACCGCACGGGCCCCGCCGGCAAGGACAAAACACGCCGGGCGGTGGGGCGGGCCGCCAACCCCGGATGACGAGGCGGCGGGCGAGAGCTAACATGATATCACCCCCAGGGACGGGGCGCGCGCACCGATCGGGCCGTGAACGCCGGACGTGACGGCCCGCGCGCCGGGCGCCGCCCGCAAGACCCGCACGGCCATCCCGCCCGGAGCATCCTTCATGTCTTCCCCCGACGGCCAGGCCGTGCCGACCGGCAGGGGCGGGGCGCGCCCGGTGCGTCGCCGCACCCGCACCTTCCGCCCCAATTACCTGTCGTTCGCCGGCACGTATCAGTGCAACCTGTCCTGCCCGCACTGCTGCGTCCCCATCGAATGGGAAGATCGGCTCCCGCTGGACGTGGCCCTCCGCTTTTTGCAGGACGCCCACGGCCACGGCATCGAGTGGATCGGCTTCACCGGCGGGGAGCCATTCCTTTACCCGGAGTTCGTGACCGGCATAACCCGCAAGGCCGCCGAATTGGGCATGCGTTTCGACAAGGTGCAGACGAACGGGGTGTGGTTCCGTGACGCCGACCATCTGTCCACCACGCTGACGGGATTGCGGGACGCGGGGTTCAGCGGCAAGCTGGGCCTGAGCGTGGACAAGTTCCACGGCGTCGAGATCGACAAGGCGGCCCTGTTCTGCCGGGAGGCCCGGCGGGTCTTCGGGCGTGACAACATCGTGTCGCTGTCCTACGCCAGCCGCGAGCCGACGCAGGGTCTGGAGCCGGTGCGCCGGCTCGCCGAAGAGTTAGACGGGGTGATCGACTGGTCGGATTGGCTGCACCGTTACATGCTCGTGACACCCGACATGAACATCGTCCTGAACTGGAATCACCTCGCGGCGGTGGAGCGGGCGGAGAAGTTCACCGGGTCGTGGGACGGCGAGTGGTTCAAGGAGGACTACTGCGAGGGGCCTGGGCAGGCGCTGATCGTGACGCCCAAGGGCGAGGTGAAGCCGTGCTGCGGCTTCGCCAGCGACCTCGACCAGTTGACCATCGGCAACATCCACGCCGACACGGTGGAGCAGATCATCCAGAGGGCGCGGAAGCACCCGTACGTGGGCAAGCTGTTCCGCGAGGGGCTGACGGCGATCCGCGACGAGATCCTGGCGAAGGACCCCGACGCCCTGCCGGGGGCGACGAGCAACCATTGCTTCTTCTGCTGGTACGTGCTGACGAAGGGGCTGGCGGCGGGCACGGAGGGCGGCGGCAGCCCGTGGGCGCGGCTGTCGCTGCCGATGGTGGGCGACGGGCCGAAGGGCTGCGTGTCGGGCGGCTGCGGGGGGTGATGGCGCAGGCCAATGGAGCTCGCAACGGTCAGGCCAGCAGCTCCCCACGCAGCACCGTGACCGCCGACCCCGTCAGGAAGACACGCTCGCCGGCCACACGCACGCCCATCTCGCCGCCGCGCGCCGACACCTGCGCCGCGTGCATCTCGGTCTTGCCCAGGCGCGCCGCCCAGAAGGGGGCCAGGCAGCAGTGCGCCGACCCCGTCACCGGGTCCTCGGGCACGCCCGCACCCGGCGCGAAGAAGCGCGACACGAAATCGACGCCCGGCGAAGCCGGCGCTGCCGTCACGATCACGCCACGCACCGGCAGTTTCGCCAGCGCCGCCATGTCGGGCGTCAGCCCACGCAGCTCGGCCTCGCCGGACACCTCGACGAGCCAGTCCATGCCGTTCTGGCCCGACCAGCGAACTTCGGCGCCGAGGGCGGCGGCCAGCCCCGGCGGGGTGGGGGCCTCCTGGGCGGGGCGGGCAGGGAAGTCCATCACCAGCTCGCCGCCGCTCGGCTCGACGATCAGGGTGCCGCTGCGCGTGTGGAAGCGGATCGCCAGGGTGGAGGGGCGGCGGCCCGTCTCGTAGAGGATGTGGGCGCTGGCGAGGGTGGCGTGGCCGCACAGATCGACCTCGACCTTCGGCGTGAGCCAGCGCAGGCGCTGGCCGTCGCCCTCGGGCCAGAGGAAGGCCGTCTCGGACAGGTTCATCTGGGCGGCGACGGAATGCAGCCAGGCGTCGGGGCGCGGTGCGTCGAGCAGGCAGACGGCGGCGGGGTTGCCGGCGAACGGCCGGCGCGTGAAGGCGCTGACGTGGTACAGCGGGACGGGCATGGCCGGCCTCCTCGGGTGAGGGCACTCCGGTCAGGATATGCAGGGCGCCGCCCGTGAGCCGTCAACGTTCACGCCCGTGGCGTGTTGACCTATCTGGCCACGCCCTCGCCCGGCGGGATCACCTGGCGGAGGGGCGGCGATGGTCGCGATCGGCGGCCGTCCGCCGGGGTGCGTTTTCGGGCTGCTGGCGTGGGCCGTCCTGCCGGCCCTCGGCGACGTGCGTCGGCGCGGGGCGGGGGAATCTGCTTGACACCGGTGAACCGCCGGTGTGTCATGCGAGGGATGACCGACCTGAAGGAGCTGAAGGGGATCAGCACCCCGGAGGTGCTGGAGGAGCATCCGATGACACCCACTGCCGGCCTCGCGGCGCTCCTGCTGGCACTCGCGGCCACGCCCGCCGAACAATTCAAGGCGATCCGGAAGGAGTACGACACGATCTCCGGCGGCGGGCCGTTCACCGACGGCGAGCGCCTCAAGTTCATCGGCAAGGTGTACCGGCACCGCAACAAGAGCGCCGTCAGGTTCCTGGAGCTGGCCGAGAAGCACCCCGATGACCCCGTCGCCATTGATGCCCTGCTGATGGCGCTGTGGCAGGTGAACACCACGCCGTGGCCGATCGAGGTCACCGGCGACGACCCCGCGCGCCCGAAGGCCGCCGCCCTGCTGATCCGCCGGCACATCCGCGACGCGAAGTTCGGCGCCCTGTGCCAGCGCGTGTCGCACGGGTTCGCGAAGGAGTACGAGGGGATCCTCCGCGCCGCGCTGGAGAAGAGCCCGCACGAGGAGGTGCGGGCGCTCGCCTGCCTCGGGCTGGCGCGATTCATGACGAGCCGCGCCGCCCGCCTCACCCTCATCCGCGACGAGCCGGCGCTCGGCAAGGAGTTCGCCGGCCTGTACGGCGAGGGGTACCTCGCGGCCATCCAGAAGCGCGGGGCGGCGAAGGCCGCCGAGGAGGCCGAGGCGCTGTACGGGCGGGCCGCCGAGACGTTCGGCAAGGTGAAGATCCCCGACGGCGGCACCGTCGGCGAGGCGGCGAAGGCGGCGTTGTTCGAGGCCCGGCACCTGTCCGTGGGGCGCGAGGCCCCGGACATCGAGGGCCAGGACCAGGACGGCAGGCGCTTCAAGCTGAGCGGATACCGCGGCAAGGTGGTGTTGCTCGACTTCTGGCACCAGCAGTGACTGACGTGACGGGCCCAGTGGCCCCACGAGCGGTCGCTCGTGAAGAACCTGGCGGGCAGGCCCTTCGCCCTCCTCGGCGTGAACGTCAACGGCTACTCGGTCAAGGAGCTGAAGGCGGCGATCGAGAAGGAGAAACTGCCGTGGCGCACGTTCGCCGACCCCGACCCGCTGGGCAAGGGTGCCATCGCGTCGCGCTGGAACCTGACCGCCACGCCGACGCTCTACGTCATCGGCCACGATGGCGTGATCCGCAACAAGTGGCTGGGCGCGCCCGGCGAGAAGGCGCTCGACGCGGCGGTGGATCGGGCGATCGAGGAAGCGGAGAAGGCGGGGAAATAGCCCCGCCGGCCCCTTGACAACCGGGCGCCGCCCGTCTTTCGTAGAAGGAGGCGCCTCCCCAGCGCCGCACCTCCGAGGGCCCATCGCATGGCCGAGCCCCTGTGCCCGAGCTGCCGCAAGCCGTTCATCGGCGCGCCGGACAAGTGCCCCGCCTGCCGCACGCCGTCCGCCGGCGGCGACTGGTGGGCGCAGACGGCCGACAGCGGCTTCCAGTCGCCGCCCACCCTGCCGCCCGACTGGGAGTCGCCGCCGACGAGCCTCGACATCCCGGCGCCCCCCGCCGCCGCACCCGCGCCCGCGGCGCCCGCCGTGCAGACGATGCCCGCGGCCCCGGCGGCGAAGACCATGACCGCCGCCCCGCCGAAGCCCACGGCGGTGACGGCGACCCCGCCGGCGCCCGCCCCCGCCGTGCCCGAGCCCGCCGAGGGGGCGGCCCCCGTCGATGTGATGTTCGGCGGGCTGGCTTTGGGGCTGGCGGTCCTGGGGTTCCTCGCGGCGTGGAGCCCGCAGGTGCGCGTCGCCGGGATCGCCCTGGCCGCCGTCGGGGCGCTCGTCGGCGTCGGGGCGCTGCTGGCGGCGCTGCCGCGGGGGGCGCAGGCGTGCGGATTCCCGTGTGCCGGGCTCGCCGCCGGGTTGCAGGCGGCCGTCCTCGGCGTCGTCCTGCAGATGGGCCTGCTGAAGCCGCCGGAGCCGCCCGCGCCTCCCCCGCCGGACAACGGGGGCGGTGAGAAGCCGCCGCCCAAGGTCGTCCCGCCCACCCCACCGCCGAAGACGCTCGAGGCCATCCCGGCCCTGCTGGATCGGGAGGCGCTCGCCCGCGCCCTGAGCGAGATCGACGAGGCCAAGCGTGTCGGCACCGCCACGGCGCTGGGCGCCATCTCCGGCAAGGTGACGGCTTCCCTGGGTGAATTGGCCCACGCCCTGGAGGACCCGTCGCCGAAGGTGCGCGCCGCGGCGGCGGAGGCGCTGGGCAGGCTCGGGCCGGCGGCACGCGGGGCGTATCCGGCCCTGCTCCACGTCAGCAAGAGCGACCCCGAGGCCGGCCCGCGCAACAAGGCGTCCATCGCGGCGATCATGGTCGGCATGCCGGGGCCGGGCGACGCGGCCTTCCTGGCGGTGATGCTCAAGGCGCCGCAGGCGGGGTTCCGCGCCTCCGTAGCGCAGGCGCTGTTGATGGCCAACCCGTCCGCCGAGGACGCGCGGGGCCCGCTGACGGAGGGGCTGGAGGATTCGGACCCGCGTGTGCGGGTGTTCTGCGCCCAGGCCCTGTGGGGCGTGACGAAGGAACCGAAGCCCGTGCTGCCGGTGCTGGAGGCGGCGCTCAAGGAGGCTGACGCCGGCGTGCGGATGGCGGCGGCCTACGGGCTGGGGCTGATGGGCAAGCAGGCGGCGCGGGCCGGGGCGTCGTTGCAGGACGCCTTGACCGATCAGGACCCGTCGGTCCGCTTCCAGGCGTGTCAGGCGCTGTGGGAGATCGACGGTCAGGCCAAGCCGCTCGTCCCCGTCCTCGACAAGCTGCTGACGGAGAAGGACGCGGCGGTGCGTGGCATGGCGGCGGAGATCCTCGGGCACATGGGCGCGGCGGCGGCGCCGGCGGTCGAGAACCTCGCCGTGCTGCTGGCCAGCGACGAGCCGGCGCTGCGCGGGCGGGCGGCGATGGCGCTGGGGGCCATCGGCCCGCCGGCGGGCAAGGCCGTCAAGGCGATGATCGCCGTGATGAAGGCGGGCGGCGAGGAGACGCGGCTACAGGTCGTGTACGCTTTGCGCCTCATCGGGCCGAACGCGAAGGATGCGGTGGACACGCTGCGTGAGTTCCTCAAGGAGGGGTCGGCGGAGCTGAAGGCGCGGTCGGCGGGGGCGCTGGAGCGCATGGGCCGGGCGGCGCGCGACGCGGTGCCGGACCTGGAGAAGTTGCTCGGCAGCCCCGAGCCGATGCTGCAGATGCGGGCGGCGATGGCGCTGTGGCGGATCGACAACCAGGCCGAGGCCGCCCTACCCATCATGCTGGAGGTGTTGGCGCACAAGGACGCGCGGTTCCGCAAGGCGGCGGCGGAGACGCTCGCCGACATGGGCCCGTCCGCGATGCCGGCGCTGCCGACGCTGATGAGGATGAAGGAGGGCGAGCCGCCGGACGTGGCCGAGGCGGTGGCCGACGCCCTGGAGCGGATCGGCGCGCCGGACGCGGACGACGTGGCGGACCTGGTGCGCGGGCTGAAGAGCCCGAAGGCGCGGTTCCGCCTGGAGTGCGCGAAGGCGCTGCAGTTCGCCGGCGCCGACGCGGCGGCGGCCATCCCGGCGCTCGTGGAGGCGGTCAAGGAGCACGGCAAGGACGGCGAATTCGTGCGCGAGTGCGTGCGGGCCATCGCGACGGCGGGGCCGGCGGCGGCCAAGGCGGTTGACCTCCTCACTCAACTGGCGCGCGAGGGCGGCAAGGGGGTGCGCGAGGCGGCGGCCGAGGCCATCGCGGCGGCCGGCCCCGAGGCGAAGGCGGCGCTGCCGGCCCTGCGTGACATGCTGAAGGACAAGGACCCGGCGATGCGGACGCACGCGCTGGACGCCCTGGGGGCGTTGCGTCACGAGGCGAAGGAGGCGGTGGCGGACATCGAGGCGCAGCTGAAGGGGGACGTGAAGGCGGTGAAGGCGGCGGCGGCGTTCGCGCTGGCCAACATCGGCGCGGAGGCCAAGGCGGCGTTGCCGGCGCTGAAGGCGGCGATGGAGGACGGCGACCCGAGCGTGCGGCTGTACGCGGCGCAGGGGGTGCTGGCGATCACGGGCAAGCCGAAGGACGTGATCGTCGTGCTGAAGGGGTGCCTGTCGGACAAGGACGCCGGGGTGAGGGCGGCGGCGGCGGAGACGCTGGGGGACATGGGGGCGGCGGCGCGTGACGCCGACCGCGACATCATGGCGGCGCTGGAGAAGCTGACTGCGGACCCGGAGGACGCGGTGAAGCGGTCGGCGGCGGACGCGATGCGGCGGATCGACCCGCGCGCCCCGAGGCCGAAACTGCCATGACCCGCAGCCTGATCGGCGGGCTGGCCGGCGTGGCGTTCGCCGCGGCGCTGCTGTACGCCACGCGGCTCGTGCTCCTGTGGGCGACGCACCCGACCATCCACAGCATGGATCACTGGGTGATTTATCTGTCGATGGTGCTGGGGGCGGGCTTCGGTGCGCTGTGCGGGGCGTACACGGGGAGGGAGCCGAAGTCGTGAGCGCCGTCCTGATCGGCCCGACGCCGGAGGCGCTGACGGCGGACGGGCGGACGGTGGCGCTGGGCTCGCGTGACGGCCGGGTGCGTCTGCTGCCGGCCGAGATGGTCTGGGCGGGGTGATGCCGGCCGGACCTGCCGCCTTCGGCGGCAGGCCGTTGGCTGTCTTGTGAGGTGTGAGGACGCCGAGCGGCCCCGGCGAGGCCGGCTTTGCGGCCGAGGCCGAGCGAGCGCAGCGAGCGTGGGGCCGCGCAAGGCGGGGGAGGGCGTGGACCCTGGGCTCTTCCTCGTGCGGCCTGTCAAAGATCACCCAGGGACGTTCACTCGGCGAGGAGTGCGTCCCAGGAATCGACGACGAGGACGCGGTCGGCGTGGTGCCACAGGCGTTCGAGGTCGGCGATGGCCTCGATGGCCGACCGGGCCCCCTCCGGGGCCGGCCCCTTGAACTTGCTGGCCCCCTGCCGCAGGATCGTCTGCCGGAGGGTGCGTGCCTCGCCGCGGGTCTCGCCCTGGCTGAGGATCCACAGGTAGGTGGTGGACTCTTCCATTTCCTGGACCCCCTCGATAGCCGAGACAGACTGCGCTGGCGTCTCGGCGTTCGGCCCACCACGACTCACTCCGCCAGGAGGGCCTCCCAGGAATCGACTTCACGGAGGCGGGCGGCGAGGGCCCGCAGCCTCCCCACGTCGGTGATCGCCTCGATGGCCCCCACGGCGGCGGGGCCGGGCTCCCCCAGCTTCCACCCCCCGAACTGCAACAACGTCTCGCGCAAGGTCTGGATCACGCCGCGCTCCTGGCCCTTGCGGAGGATGGCCTGGTAGGTCGTTGACTCTTCCATCTCCTTGACCCCCTCGAAGACCCTCTGTATGACCTCCGCCTCGTGGCGGAGGCCGAGCAGGACGAACGTGGCCGCCTCCATCTTACCAGCAACCTCGGGCGAAGTCTCCGCACGGATCCGGCGCACGACACGGCCGACGGTGCCCGCCAGGTCGCGGCCGCCCTCGTCGGTCAGCGGCGCGAAGGGCAGCAGCGCGGCGGGGCCGGACAGGAACGGCTCCAGCGGCTCCTGCCAGAGGCGGACGACGCGGTAGCGGAATACGAGGTACGGCTCCGGGTCGTCCGGCAGCTCGCTCAGCTCCATCGTCCCCGTGAGGTTGGTGGCGTTGGCCTCTGGGCGGAGGAGGATGATGACCGAGCGGACGGGCAGGGCGTGGCGGTTGGTCAGGAGGGTGGAGTAGAGGTGCGCCTGGCCGGGGGCGGTGCCGGCGTGGCCGGACCACGCCTCCGGGTTCAGGAGCAGGGCGCCGCCCGGCCTGTTGACGCGCAGCACCTTGTCGGCGGCGGCGGTGACCGTCGCCACGTCGGCGTCGATGCAGTCCGCGGAGATGATGGCCCCGCCGAGGAAGCGTTCGGCCCAGCCGGAGGGCGACATCTCCAGCATGTCCTTGAACGTGTCGTCGAACGGCTTCGTGGACATCGGCCCCTCCTCGGGCACGGCACCGCTGGTGCCTTCTCATCGCCCCGGGGGCTCCGCGGGCCGTCAACCCGGGCTGTAGTCTATGGTTGACGGAGCGGCTCCAACGGTCGAGGATCGGTGGATGTGGGGCGCGGCGCAGGGCGGGTTGTCCTTGCTGGGCGTAGCGCGTGATGGGCCGGGTGGTGCCGTCCGCCTTCGGTCGCCGGCCCCTTGGCTGGTTTGTGAGGTGTGAGGACGCCGAGCGGCCCCAGAGGTGGCGTACGCGAAAGTGAGCAGGTGAGCGAGTGAGCATGTGACTCGCGCACTCGACGCCGGTCCGTGACACACCGCGACAGTCGGCGCCAGAGTCACCTGCCCACTCGCGGAGAAAGTGGGCAGGTGACCCACGGAAGTGCCCAGGTGACTCGGCGCCCGACGGGGCCTCGCGTCCCCTGGCGGCAGGGACCGGCGGCCATCGGCACGCGGGGGCGCTCACACGGCTCAACCGTCTTCATTTCAAGTTCGTGTGTGGGGGTCTGAAATGCAATGCAATCCTTTCCCACCACACCCGTCCCGTGAACACCCCCACAGACGCCCGCGCCTTCGATCTGCGAAGGCGGTGTGTCCGACGGGGTGGCTCACCGCACCTTGACGCGGAACTTCACGCGGCCCGTGTCGCCGGGGGCGAGTGTGCCGCCGATCTCCCAGCGCAGCACCGACGAGCCGGCCTCGTTCTCCCGCATCGTGAACACCGCCTCGCGGTCCGACTGGGCGCTGCCGGGGACGTACTCCAGCCGGCCCGACAGGCTGTCCGTCACGGCCACGTCGGTCAGCGGACGTGTCCCGCCGTTGGTGAACCGCAGCGTGAACGTGACCTCGTCGCCGCTCTGGGCCGAGATCTTGTCGGCGCACTTCACCAGCACCAGGGGGCGGTCGATGGGGATGGGGCCGGGGCACTCGCAGCACACGGTGAGGTCGCGCACCGACAGGGCCGTCTCCACGATCTGCGAGCCCGCCTTCACCCGGGCGACGACCGCCGTGCCGACGATCTCCTCCGCGCCGGCCAGGCGCTGCGTGTTGGAGAACTGTTTCACCACCTCCATCTGCTTGAGCAGCACGAGGTGGTCCTGCTTGCGGAGGGTGAGGATCTGCTGCGTGCCGATGGCCTCGCCCAGGCCGAGCGTCACGTTGGTCGCCTCCAGCACCTTGAGCTGCTGGAGCAGGCCGAGCGCCGTCGTGCCCGTGTCCTGGGCCGGGCGTGTGCGGCTCTCGAAGCCGCGCAGGCGATCCGCCCTATCCGCGGAACGCACGGGCTGGCGCGAATCGACCTGCTGCTGCATGTGCGTGCCCTGGGCGCCGCGTGGGCCGAGGAAGCTCTCCGCGAGGCCCAGCGGCACCTCCTTGCGCAGGCCGACGAAGCGTGGCGCGCACAGGCAGATGCGGTTCGACGGGACGAGGTGGCGGCGGCCCTGCGGGTCGGTCCACTCGGCGACGGTGTCCTCGGGGCCGACGCCGTAGAGCCGGCCGCCGGCGTCGTGGCCGGCGCGTTCGCCGCGGTCGCCGCCGTCGTGCAGGCACTCCTCCTCGGCGGGGCGCGGGCCGGCCTTGGGGTCGATGAACGCCGGCCAGCCCATCATCATGTGCGGCGGGCCGGACGCCGGCCCGACCACCTTCTGGCCGGGGAACAGGATCGTCCCCGGCACGTTGATCGCCGCCAGCTCCTCCGCCGTCGGGTGACGCGGGCCGAAGTGCAGGGCGAGCATGATGCGGCCCTTCTGCCGCGCCTCGTGCCAGATGTTGCCGGCGCGCGGCACGTCGATCTCCAGCGGGTCGCTCTTGTCGGCTGCCTTGGGCTCGGCCTTGTCGGGGTGTTCGAGGTAGAAGACCTTGGTAACGACGGAGCCGGCGGCGATGGCGTCGAGGTCCTGCTGGGAGAAGCGCAGCGGCACGGGGAAGGACGAGGCCGACAGCCGCGGGGCGAGGATGAGGCAGCCGTGGACCTCGATGGTCGGGTAGAGGGCGAGGCCGGGGTGGCCCTCGATGTGGTCGATGCGGGCGCGGTAGAAGTATCCGGGCCGCAGGCCCACCGTCGTGGGCGTGAGGTAGCTGCGTGGCGGGGCGTTGCCCTGGTAGAAGGTGACGCGGGCCGTCCCCTCGAAGCGGGCGAACAGCAGCGGCGACGGGCCGCGCATCGGGGCCTGGGCGCTGGCGGCGGCGCAGGCGAGGAGGGCGGCCAGGACGGCGCGTGTGGTCATGGCTTTCTCAGGAGGGAGGAGGGATGAGGGGTGAGGGATGAGGGATGAAAGGGGCCGGGCCGCGGGCTCGCGCCTTCTTCGGCGTCCGCCCTCATCCCTCATCCCTTATCCCTCATCCCTTCTCCGAGGTCAGCGCTTGCCGCCGAACAGGCCGGTCTGCAGGATGCCGCCGGCGGGCGCCGCCGGCTTCGCGGACGACACCGGCGTGCCGGTGGAGGCGGTGCCGGGGAGCGCCGGCAGCGTGCCGGGGGCCCCGGTGGCCGTCGGCGTCTTGCCGTCCTTCGGGGCCGGGCCGGGGCCGCCGGGGCCGCCGGGCGGCATCATGCCGGGCGGCATGCCGCCGGGGGGCATCATCCCGCCGGGGGGCATCATCCCGCCGGGCGGGAACGTGCCGGGGCCCATGAGCCAGGGCGGCATCATGCCGGGGCCGCCCATCATCCGCGGGTCGAACTTCGGCGCGTTGGGGTCGGGCGCGTCCATCGCCGGGGTGTCCGGGGCCTCCAGGTCGATGTTACCCAGCCGGATGACGGCGAGGATGCTGCCGCGGCGGCGGGCCTCGATGATCGGGTCGACGCCCGGCTCCAGACGCGACGACACCACCTCGTCGGGGCCGGTGGCGGCCAGGTCCTGGAACTGCGGGTCGGGCAGGTAGATCACCTTGACGACGAAGTTGCCGGCGGCGACCTGCTCGAAGTCCTCCTCGGTGAAGCCGATCGGCACGGCGGAGTGGGCGAGGAAGGTGGAGGTCTTCTGCGTGGACGGCAGCACCTCCAGCGTCGGGTACAGCTCGACGCCGGCCCGGTTGGGGATGTCGCTGATCTTGAGGCGGTAGATGGACGACTGGAGGAAGTTGTAGCGGGCCGGGGCGGTGAGGAACTGAGTCGTGAAGCCCGCCTTGCCGTCGGACTTGGGGGCGTACCAGGAGATCTTCATCGACGACGGGCCGACGAAGCGGATCTCGGTCCGCTGCGAGCTGAACGGGGCGGCCTGGCCGGTGAGCATGCCGACGCCGGCCACCGCCCCGACCGGCAGGTTGGGGCTGACCAGCGGCCCCTGCGGGTAGCCGCCCGGGCCGCCCGGACCGCCCGGGCCACCCGGGAAGCCACCGCCACCGCCGCCGGGGAAGCCGGGGGGCAGGCCCATGCCCGCGCCGGGGGGCAGCGGCATGCCGCCGGGGCCCATCGGCGGGCCGCCCATCGGGGGGCCCCCCATCGGCGATCCGCCGGGGCCGCCCATCGGAGGCCCGGAGGGGTTGTAGTACCCGGTCTGCTGGAGGACGCCCGGCGGGTACAGGTTCTGCAGCGACATGCGGGCGTAGTCGGCCCCGCTACTCATGCGCGGGGCGGCGCCGATCCCGGTGTCGGCGATGGGCTGGCCGTACGGCCCGACGTAGCCGGGCGCGTCGCTGTAGTAACGCACCCCCACGCGGGGCCCCGAGTCGGCGGGCTGGCTGGACGCCCCCGACATGAACTTGCCGGCGGCGGCCTCCCCGGCGCCCCAGCCGCCGAGGGCGGCCAGGAACATCATCACGGCGGCTTTCCGCTTCATCCGCTCCCCCTTGTCTCGAGCACCCGCGTCCCCCAGCCCGCCCGGATTGCCGGGCGGACGATGGGCGCGGTTGAGAATGGCTTGTTTCGCCCTGCCAATCCTCTTCGGCGGCGGCGCGGCCCGATCTTTCGTCAAAGCCGGCACGCGCGGCAAGATCGTGCGCGTAGACTACCCGCATGGACGCCGTCGAGATGGCACGCGGGCGGGGGATGGTGGTGCGCGAGTGGCCCGACGCGCCCCCGGCCTGGGACGTCTGCCGCCGGCTCGCCGGGCTGCCGCGCCTCGTCTTCCTCGACAGCGCCCTCGGCGGCGGCCTGGGGCGGTATTCGTTCGTGATGGCCGACCCCTTCGCCGTCGTGGGCGACGCCGACCCGTTCGGCGAGCTGGACGCCCTGCTACGGGCGCACGCGGAGGAGGCGCTGCCGGGCCTGCCGCCGTTCCAGGGCGGGGCGGCGGGGGTGTTCGGCTACGAGCTGGCGGGGCGGCTGGAGCGCGTCCCCCGCGCCGCGGTGGATGAGTTCCGCACCCCCGACGTGTCGGCCGGGGTGTATGACCTCGTCATCGCCTACGACCACGCCGCGGGCCGGGCGTGGAAGATCAGCACCGGCCACCCGGAGAAGGGGGCGGCCCGCGCGGATCGCGCCGCCCAGCGCCTGGCCCGGCTGGAGGGTTGGCTGCGCGACGGGACGCCGGCTGAATGGACGACGGGCCGGGTGACGCCGGGATTGAACCATCCGGTGCCGGGGCTGGCGGGTGTGGGGAGCAGCTTCACGCACGAGGGGTTCCTGACGGCGATCCGCCGGGGCATCGAGTACGTCCACGCCGGCGACTGCTTCCAGGTGAACCTGTCACAGCGGCTGCTCCATCCGCTGGTGGGGACGCCGCTGGATCTCTACGGGCGTCTCCGCGAGGCCAGCCCGGCGCCGTTCGCGGGGTATGTGGACATGGGCGGGGCGTGGCTCCTCAGCTCGTCGCCGGAACGGTTCGTGGAGGTACGCGGCGGCGAGGTGCGGACTCGGCCCATCAAGGGCACCCGGCCACGCGGGGCGACGCCGGCGGAGGACCGGGCTCTGGCGGAGGCGCTGCTGGCGTCGCCCAAGGACAGGGCCGAGAACGTGATGATCGTCGATCTGCTCCGCAACGACCTGGGGCGCGTGTGTCGGTACGGATCGGTGCGGGTGGAATCGCTGTGCCGCCTGGAGAGCTACCGCGCGGTGCATCATCTGGTGTCGGAGGTCCGTGGCGAGCTGCGGACGGGCCTGGGGGCGGTGGACGTGCTGCGGGCGGGATTCCCCGGCGGGTCGGTAACGGGGGCGCCGAAGGTGCGGGCGATGGAGATCATCGCCGAGCTGGAGCCGGTGGTGCGGGGGCCGTACTGCGGATGCCTGGGGTACATCGGGTTCGACGGGTCGACGGACCTGAACATCCTGATACGGACGATGACGGTGTCGGGGGGGTGG
>CAZVZK010000137.1:0-6580 GCA_964630925.1 uncultured Alcaligenaceae bacterium | reverse complement strand
CCCCCCCCCCCCCCCGCCCCCCCCCCCCCCCCCCCCCCCCCCCCCCCCCCCCCCGGCGCCCCCGCCCCGCCCCCGCCCCCGCGCCCCCCCCCCACCGTGGCGGACTCGCGGGCGGAGATGGAGTACGACGAGACGCTGCACAAGGCGGCGGGGATGCTGCGGGCGCTGGGGGGTTGACGAAGGGCGTGAAGGTCCGCACAGTAAGCAACGTACTGCCTACCGTGGTCAAGGGTGGCCCTCGCCTCGAAGCCGCGCAACACACCTGGCGGCGCCTGCAGGCGCCGCCAGCGCCAATGCTTTCCAACCCCCGTATCCGAGATCAAAGGAAGGATCGACCATGAATGTCAGCGCACTGCAAGCGCTCCTGCGGAACCTCGCCCCGGCCGTCCAGGCCGTCGGGGCGTCCCAGCCCGTCATCAAGGGCCTGTCGGAGATCGCCGACGCCCTGTCGCCCTTCGCCGAGCGCGACCTGTCGGCGTTCCGCGTGTTCCTCGCCCAGGCCGAGGAGTTCGAGCGGACCGGCAAGGTGACGTTCCCCGAGAAGAAGGCCGCGCAGCCGAAGAAGCCCGCCTTCGACGCGGCCACGGCCGCCGCCCCCGTGCGCGAGATCGAGGCGTTCATCGGCGGCGACCCGTCCCGGCGTGAGGAGGCCAGGGCGAGGTGGGCCGAGGCCGGCATCGAGAGGCTCAAGGCCCCCGAGCTGCGGGCCGTCGCCGCCGAGCTGGGCATCACGATCCCCGAGACGGTGACGCAGGGCAAGGACATCGCCCGCCTCATCTACAAGTCCGCGTTCAGGGCCATCACGCTCTCGGCGGACGCGGCCATCCCGCGCGTGGCGGACATCCAGTCCGCCGCGATGGCGCCGGGGGCCGACTGGGCCGAGCTGGAGGGCCGGTACGCCGCCATCGGCATGGAGCGTGCAGACGAAGATGACCTCCTGCGGATCGCCAACAACTTCGGCATCAAGCCGAAGAAGGGCACGCCGCGTGAGACGATCCAGGACGAGCTGCGGACGCGCATCCTCGACCGCGAGGCGGGGGAGATCCGCCGCGTGGCCCAGGCCGTCCGCGCCATCGAGGAGGACGCGGCGGCCCCCGAGACGACCCGCGAGGAGGTCGAGACGCAGCTCAACGGGCTGGGCCTGGACCGCATCCCCGAGGGCGTGCTGAGCGGCGTCGCGGCCGAGCTGGGCTGCAAGATCAAGAAGGGGGAGGCCGCCGAGAGCCTCATCAAGAAGGTCCGCAACGTGCCGCTGTCGCGCAAGGAGACGCGGACACTGAACCTCGTGTGACCGTGTGCGCCTACCATCCTTGGGCGCGGCCCGTCCGGGCCATACAATACGTCTCTTCAAAGGAGGGGCGGCCGTGCGTCCGCCCCGCCATCTTTCCAGGAGGATCCAACATGCGTCCGTTCCGTTTCCTGACGGCCCTCACCGCCGTCGCCCTCCTCGGTTTCGTCGGCTGCAAGTCGGCCGAGGAGATCGAGAAGGAGAAGAAGGCCCTCGAGGCCGAGCAGACCGCCCTCAAGGGCGACTGGAAGTTCGACCGCAGCGAGGGCGACGCCGAGGAGGGCGAGGGCGCCAAGGCCGACAGCAAGGGCCTCCACTACATCTTCGACGGCGACAAGCTGCGTGAGGAGTGGAACGGCAAGGCGGAGCACTACTACCGCGTCACCCTGCGCCCGATGAGCGACCCCAAGCAGATCGACCTGACCGAGACCGACGAGAAGGGCACCACCATCCAGGTCGAGCGCGCCCGCCCCGTCAAGAAGAAGGGCCGCACCGAGTGGGTCCGCAGCAAGGCCGACGTCAAGCGCATCGGCGTCTACAAGATCGAGGGCAACACCCTGACGATCAACCTGAGTTGGGACGACAAGGACCGCCCCTCCGGCTTCACCGCCCCCGCCGGCAAGGGCTACTACGTCCAGACCTTCAAGAAGGCCGGCGGCCAGGAGAAGCCCGCCGACAAGGACGACAAGAAGGACCCGAAGAAGGACGACAAGAAGGATCCCAAGAAGGACCCCAAGAAGGGCGATGAGTGAATGACCCCAACGGGCCGCCGGGCATCACCCGGCGGCCCGTGCCGCTCACAGGAATTCGCCCACCGTCGTCACGCGATGCTCCCGCGCCCCCACCAGCACCGCCTCGCACAACGCCAGCGTCTCCAGATTGTCCCGCCCCCCGGTCTCCGGCTCCGTCCCGTCCTCCACCGCACACAAGAGCTGCGCCATCGTCCCGACGAACGCATCGGGGAACCACACCTCGTCCCACCGCGGCGACACCCAACCGGGCGTCCTCTTCGTCGCGTAGTCCAGCGTGCTGGGCGTGCGCTCCGGGTAAGTCGGCCAGCCGATGGTGCCGCGTGCCAGCCCCTCCGTCCCCTCGACACGCCAGCGGATGCCGATGTCGGACGCCACGCCCTCCTTGGCCGGGCCGGCCCACACGTCATCCCAGCCGCACGCGCGCAAGCCGCCGTCGTACTCCAGCATCCACAGATTGATGCCGTCCGTGTGTTCGAACGTCGTGCGCGGGTCGGGCCGGGTGCTCGCCAGGACGCGGGCCGGCGTGCCGAACCAGTAACGCATCGTGTCGAGGTGGTGGATGCTCATGATGTACGTCGAGAGCGAGCGCAGCCCCCGGCTCCACGGCATCCAGTGCGGCACCGCCCGCATGTCGATGGTGGCCAGCACCGGCTCGCCGATCCACCCGCGCCCGAGCAGGTCCTTCATCGCCCGCACCGACTGGTCATACCGCATGTTCTGGTTGACCGCCAGCCTCACGCCCGCCTTCTCGCACGCCTCGACGCACGCCCGCCCCTCGGCCACGGTCAGCGCCAGCGGCTTCTGGGCGAGGATGCCGTGGACGGTCCCGCGCCGGGCGGCGTCGAGGATGATCGCCGGCTGGGCGTCGGGCGGAACGGCGATGTCGAGGATCTCGATGGACGGGTCGGCGAGGATGGCCTCATACCCGGCCCGCGCCTCGATGCCGTGGTGTGCGGCCACCTCGGCGGCCCGCTCCGGCGAGCGTGAGGCGACGGCGACGGGGTTGAAGCCGGCCTGTCGGTAGGCGACGAGGTGGCAGTCGCGCATGATGAAGCCGGCGCCGAGGCAGCCGATGCGGAATCCGCGCCGCCGGGGCAAACGCGGCAGGTGGTGAAGTGTCATGAAGCAGGTGTCCACGGATCACACGGATGACACGGATAAGAACAGGATACAGCCGGGAGAGCAAACTTCCCCTGCACTTCGCCTACTCTCGTGCTTCTTGCTTCTTGGTCGTTATCCGTGTTTTCCGTGTGATCCGTGGACAGCTCTTCTTGCTCTTCACTTCACCAGCCGTAGCTCGCGCGGGAGGGGGAAGCTGACGTGCTCCTCGCGGACCACGCGCGACTCCACGCTCGCGCCGTGGCGGCGTACCAGCCAATCGACGCACTCCTGCACCGTTTCCTCCGGGGCGCTCGCCCCCGCCGTCACCAGCACCGTCTCGCCCCCACGGAAGGCGTCCGCCGGCAGCTCGCCCACCCGGTCGATCAGGTACGCCGGCTTCCCGTGGGCGCGGGCCAGCTCGGCGAGGCGCAGGCTGTTGCTGCTGTTCTGGCTGCCCAGCACGATCACCGCGTCCGCCTCCGGCACGATCTCCTTCACCGCCTCCTGCCGGTTCTGCGTCGCGTAGCAGATGTCGTCCTTCGACGGGCCGGCGATGTGCGGGAAACGCCGCCGCAGCACCGCGATGATCCGCTCCGCGTCGTCCACCGACAGGGTCGTTTGCGTGAGGAATGCCACCTTGGCGTCCGCCGGCAGCGCGATGGCCTCGGCCTCGGCCTCGTCCTGCACCAGGCGCATGCTCGCCGGGGCCTCCCCCATCGTGCCGACCACCTCGTCGTGGCCCTCGTGGCCGATCAGGATGATCGTGTACCCCTCACGCGCGAAACGCACCGCCTCGGTGTGGACCTTCGTCACCAGCGGGCACGTCGCGTCGATGGCCCGCAGGCCACGCCCCGCCGACGCCCGCCGGATCTCCGGGCTGACGCCGTGCGCCGAGTACAGCAGGACGGCCCCGGCGGGCACCTCGTGGACGTGATCGACGAAGACGACGCCGAGCTTCTTGAACCGCTCGACGACGGGCCGGTTGTGGACGATCTCGTGGTAGACGAAGATGGGCGCGCCGAACACGTCGAGCGCCTTCTCCAGGCACTCGATGGCCATGTTCACCCCGGCGCAGAAGCCGCGCGGGTTGGCGAGGATGACCTTCATGCGTCCGGCCTCCTTGGGGCGACGGCGGGCGACCCTGCCAGGATACAACCGCGGACGGGGCGTAGACGACAACGCCCCCCGCCGGGGATGCCGGCGGGGGGCGTCGGTGTGCCGTCGCGGGCATCGGGTCAATCGAACTTGACGCCGTCCTTCGCGGGCTTGATGTACTTCTGGCCGCCCTTCTCGCTGACCACGCCGGTCACCGAGCCCTTGGCCGTCTCCTTGCAGATCTTGCCGTGGTACTTCTCCTTGGCGCCGCCGTCGACGAGGATGTACACGACCTCCTTGTCGCCGTCCTTCACCTTGATCGCGTTGGCGCACTTCTTGGCGCTGGCGACCTCGAAGACGCACTTCGGGCAGCCCAGCTCGCCCTTCAGCGTGACCTCCTTGTCGCCCTTCTCCTCGGCGGCCCGGGCCACGACCAGCGTGCCCATGACGATCGCCAGACCCAGCAGCGTCTTGAACGCGGCCTGCATGATGCGTTCCCCCTCGTGAGAGTGATGCGGATCAATTGCCCGGCGTTGGAATGACCCCCTTCAGGCCATCCGTCGCGCCGGATGCGGTTACGCAGGGGCAGTATAGCCGGGGCTGGCTGGCGGGGCAACCCTGTCTGCCCATCCGGAACAACCGGCCTCATCCTCACAGGCCGCGCCGGCCGATAGAGGGAATCATGGGGGATGCCATGCGCGTTTCAAGATCCGTGCCGCTCCTGGCGCTGGTGTTGCTCGTCGGCTGCGTGGGCCAGCAGGTCCACCTGCCCGACGGCACATTGCCGCCGCCCGCGTCGGCCGTCGCCGACCAGCAGTCCGCCGCCCTCATCGGCGACACGCCACCCGTGACGGAATTGCCCCGCCCCCCCGGCAAGGGCTTCGAGCTGCCGCCCGGCCTGCCGGGCGCCGACGCCCCGCCCATCGTGCCGCCGAAGCTCCCGCGCGACACGCCCGCCGCCGAGCGCGCCGCCGCCATCGCGAAGGCGTTCCCGGCCTTGCCGCCCCTGGCCGGGCCGACGACGGCCGCCGGCGAGCCGCTGGCGTTGCCCGCCCTCCAGGCCCTCGCCTTCGCCAACAGCCCCGTGCTGCGCAAGGCCACCGCCCAGGCCGACGCCGCCCACGGCGCGTTCATCCAGGCGGGGCTGTACCCGAATCCGACGGTGGGGTATCAGGTCGATCAGTGGCAGCCGTTCCTCCGCGAGCCGCTGCGCAACAACGGCCAGCAGGGCATGTTCGTCAACTACCTCGTCAAGACCTGCGGCAAGGTGCCCCTGGCTCAGATGGTCGCCGGCTTCGACTACCTCAACGCGCTCGTGGAGAAGCGCCGCGCCGAGATCGACCTCGCCAACCGGGTGCGTACCCACTACTTCGCCGTGCTGGTGGCCCGCGAGGGGGTGCGCGTCAACCGCCACCTCATCGAGCTCGCGGATGAGGTGTATGCGTTGCAGCTCAAGCAGCTCGCCGCCGGACAGGCCGCCGGCTACGAGCCGCTCCAGTTGTACGCCCAGGCCGTGCAGGCGCGGAACGCCCTCGCCGCGTCGGAGGCCACGGCGCTGGCCTCGTGGCGTCAGCTCGCTGCGACCCTCGGCCAGCCGGGGATGCCGCCGGCGCCGCTGGCCGGCCGGGCCGAGGCCCCCCCGCCGTGCTACGACCTCGACGCCCTGCGGGCACGCATGCAGGGGCAGCACACCGACCTCGCTCAGGCGCGGAACACGCTGGGACAGGCCGAGGTGAGCCTGACGCTCCAGCAGCGCATCCCCAAGCCCGACCTCCAGACCAACAGCTACTACCAGTACGACACCCTGGCCCGCGGCTTCCAGTTCGGCGTGCAGCTCGGCGTGACCCTGCCCCTCGCCGACCGCAACCAGGGCAACATCCGCCAGGCCGAGGCCAACATCGTGCGGGCACGCGAGAACATCGAGGCGACACGCAACGACCTGGAGTCGCGCCTCGCCGAGGCCTTCGGACGCTTCACGGGCGCGCGGATCGCCGCGGCCAACCAGCGTGACGCCGTCCTGCCGAACCTGGTGCGGGCGTACCGCGGCATCATCCAGCGCTATCAGGTGGAGCCGGACAAGGTGGGGTTCAACGACATCGTTGTGGCGCAGCAGAACCTGGCGTCGGCGTTGCAAGCCTACCTGTCGTCGCTCGACGCCCAGTGGAAGGCGGCGGTGGACGTGGCGTCGGCGGTGCAGCTCGAGGAGCTGTTCCCGGCGGAAGCCGCGCGTCCGTGACTTCGCGGAGTACACAGTCCGCCGGGAAGGGAATTAGACGGAAGTAGACGTGTGGTGAGAGGTTGTGAATGAAACGGGCGTTGATAGGAATAGGGAGGATACGGCCGA
>CAZVZK010000136.1:0-28489 GCA_964630925.1 uncultured Alcaligenaceae bacterium | reverse complement strand
CCTACAAGAAGAAGGCCGCCGCATGACACCCGAAGAACTTACGAAACGGTGTACTGAGCCGGCTCACGCCGGCTCCACGTCGAGGACCTCGCCCCACTGCGTCTCGGTCATCTCCATGCGCCCGGCCGTGGTGGGCTTGTCCGCGAGGACGGCGAGGCCCAGCAGGACCGGCATCCCGCCGGCACGCGCCGGGCCGGCCAGCAGGACCCACCGCGACGGCCTGCCCTCGGCGTCGGGGCTGACGGTGTTGCGGAAGAAGGTGTTGGCGAACCCCTTGGCCGACAGCTGCGCCGGCCAGATGCGCACGCGCGGCTTGTCGTCCATCGACACCTCGCCCAGCCCGGCCAGGATCTCCTCCAGGGCCGCGTCCACCTTGCCGACGGTCTTCTTGCCCATCGGGGCGATGACGACCAATCGCAGCCGCACGGGCGCGTTCATCACCTTGAGCTGATAACTGCGCTCGCCCTGGGGCGGGGCGGGGAGCGACGCCAGTCTCTCCTCCAAACCCTGTTCGGGGTCGGCGGCCTTCTTGCCGCGCAGCGAGACGAAGATGACCAGCATGAACGCGACGCCGACGCCGATGCCGCCGTACATCAGCGTCGATTGGCTCACGGCCATGTTCAGGCCGGGGATGTTGACCGTCAGGAACGGGAGCATGCTGGCGTCCTCCGCCGTCGGGGGGTCAGGGGGGCGGGCCGTCCCTATCATGGTCGGAGAAGACGCCCCGCCGATCAAGGGAGCAACCCGCCGATGTCCCCCCTCCTCATCCTCATCGCCTTCGCAGCCGACCCCGCCGACTGGGAGAAGGCCGAGGCCGCCTGCCTCAAGAACATCAAGCAGGTGACGAACGACGACGCCTTCGCCCGCGCCGGAGAGGGCTACTTCTCGCCCGACGGCAAGACGATCATCTTCCAGGGCGAGGAGAAGGGCGGCGGCAACCCATTCTATCAGATCTTCACGATGGACCTCGCCACGGGGAAGTTCACGCGCATCACCCCCGGCGTGGGCAAGACGACGTGCGCGTTCTTCCACCCCGACGGCAAGCGGGTGATCTGGGCCAGCACCCACCTCGACCCCAAGGCCAAGGACCACTACGCCGCCGAGCTGAAGCTGCGCGACGAGGAGCGCAAGACCGGCAAGCGCCGCCGCTACGCCTGGGACTTCGACGGCACCTTCGACATCTTCGAGTCGAAGCCGGACGGCTCGGGCGCGAAGCGTCTCACGAAGGAGGCGGGGTACGATGCCGAGGGCAGTTACTCGCCGGACGGCAAGCACATCGTGTTCACGTCGAACCGCTCGGGGGAGAAGAACCTGGAGCTGTACGTCATGGACGCGGACGGCAAGAACGTGCGGAAGCTCACGGACGCGCCGGGGTGCTACAACGGCGGGCCGTTCTTCTCGCCGGACGGCAAGCGGGTGATCTTCCGCAGCGACCGCAAGGAGAAGGACCACCTCCAGCTCTACGTCATCGACGCCGACGGCAAGAACGAGCGTGCCCTGACCGACGACGACGGCTGGGTGCAGTGGGGGCCGTACTGGACCGACGCGAAACACATCGTCTACGCGGCGGCGAACCACAAGGTGGCGGGCCGCCCGAACTACGACATCTATTACATGAACGTCGATACGAAGAAGAAGGCGCGGGTGACGCACGCCCCCGGCGCCGACGTGCTGCCGGTGCCCAGCCCCGACGGCAAGAAGCTGATGTGGACCTCGACGCGTGACGGCCGCCGCCCGGCCCAGCTCTACATCGCCGACTTCACGCCGCCGAAACTGCCCGAGTGAGCGCGTGACGTGGACAGGCGGGGTGAGGATCGGGTATCATCCGTACATCCCGCCGAATCGATGACGAGAGGCACCCCACCGATGCCGCTGGCCATCCGCTGCCCGAAATGCAACGCCCTTCTCAAGGCCCCCGACGCCGCCGCCGGGCGCAAGATCCCCTGCCCCGGCTGCAAGACCCCCGTCCAATTCCCCGCCGCCGCGCCCGCCCCGGCGCCCGCGGCCGGCGGCCTCCTCCCCGACGACGTACCCGCTTTGCTGGGTGACGCGCCGGCGGCCGCGAAGCCGGCGGCCCTGATGAAGCAGGCGTCCAGGGCCGCGCCCGCCCCCGCGCCGAAGCCCGCCCCGGCGTCCGGCGGGCTGCTGCCGGACGACATGCCGGCACTGCTGGGCGACGCCCCGCCCGCGCCGAAGGCCGCACCCGCGCCGAAGGCCGCGCCGGCCACCAAGCCCGCGCCTGCCCCCGCGCCGGCGTCCGGCGGCCTGCTGCCCGATGACATGCCGTCCCTCCTCGACGACGCCCCGCCCGGCCCGAAGCCCGCGCCAGCGAAGACCGCGCCGGCGAAGGCCGCGCCGGCCAACAAGGCCGCGCAGGCCCCCAAGGCCGCGCCGGCCCCCAAGGCCGCGCCGGCCCCGCCGGCGGGTGGTTTGCTGCCGGACGACATGCCCGCGATCCTGGGCGACGCCCCGCCGGCGCCGGCGAAGCCCGCGGCGAAGGCCCCGGCGCCCGCGAAGCAGGCGCCCGTCGAGCCGCCGAAGACCACCCCGGCGCCGTTCGACATGACCTTGCCGGACGACATGCCCACCCTGTTGCCGGACGGGCCGCCGGCGCTCAAGGCGGACCCCGCCCCCAAGCCCGCCGCCAAGCCGGCGGTTCCGGCCAAGAAGCCGGCCCAGGCGAAGAAGCCGGCCCCGGCCAAGGCCGACGAGGTGGCGTTCGATGATTTCGAGATCGTCGATGATGACGACGACGAGCCGGTTGCCGCCGAGGTGGACGAGGACGCCGTGCCCACCGTCGCCGCCGTGGAGGAGGTCTCCGGCTCCGGCATCACCGAGGTGGAGGAGGTCCACGAGGTGGAGGAGGTCCACGAGGTCGAGGAGGTCGCGGAGGTGGAGGAGGTGGCCGAGGTCGAGGCCGTCGATGAGGACGTGGAGGAGCTGGAGGAGGTGGTCGAGGACGACGGCCGCCCCAGCCGCGAGGACGATGAGGTCGATGCGATCTACCGGGAGTCGCGCCTCCTGTCGCTGCCGCTGATCCACGTCAAGGGGCGGGGGGCGACCATCGGCAGCATGTTCCTGAAGCAGGACCAGGCGGAGTACGACCTGTACGACCCCGACCGGCGCAAGAAGGTCGGCGAGGCCAAGGAGGTGCGCAGCGGCGGGGCGCAGGTGCTTCGCTACTTCGTCGGCCGCGGGCTGATCAACGTCAACGTCGAGATCACCGAGGGCCGCGACAACCTGCTGCTGGGCATGATCCGGCGGGCGCCGTACCTGTGGAAGTCCACCCTGGAGATCCTCGACGGCGACGAGCGCACCCTGGCGATCTTCGAGCGCGCCCCGTTCCAGGCGGCGGTCGGGGCGACGGTGTGGATCACCACGCGCAAGGGCAAGAAGCTCCTGCAGATGCAGACGCGCTTCTGGGAGGGGAAGATCGTCTTCATGACCAAGTCCGGCGAGCGCGTCGGCGAGATGATGAACGAGGCCGCCTACGAGGGCAAGATGAAGATCTACTGGATGCCGCGTGCCGGCTCCTACTACTTCAGCTTCAAGAAGGCCCTCGACGACAGGCCGCTCGACAAGCTCATGTTCCTGTGCGGAGGCCTCGGCCTCGACCTGTTCCACCAGGAGGGGCACAGCAAGTAGCCCCACTACCGCCCGCGCAGACGCTCATCCTTCGGCCCCGTCGGTGGGGGCGTGGGCTTCCGGTCCCAGGTCACGCGCAGCACGAGCGGGCCGCCGTCGATGCCGACCTCCTCGGCGCGCACGGGGCCGACCTGCTTCATCGCGTGGAACAGCGCCTCCATGAACAGGCAGGCGTTCTTCATGGCCGGGTCGGAGCGGACGATCTGCAGCGGGGCCCTGTCATCGCGGAAGACGATCACCCAGCCCTTGACGCGGCCCAGCATCCAGCCGACCAGCCCCCCGCCGCCCCCGGGCAGGACGATGGTGCGGACCTCGGCGACCTCCTCCGCCTCGCGGACGACGAACGCCCCCGTGTACATGTGCTTGGCGGTGATCACGCGGCCGTCGATCTCGACCCAGAGGTAATCGTTCCGCGTGACGAAGTAGATGAGGGCCGCCATGCCCGCCGCCAGCGTCATGCCGAGGCCCAGGGCGACGAACATCCCCGGCGGGGGGAAGAGCCACGAGCAGGCGGCGAGGACGAGGCCGGCCAGGCCGACGGCGCCGAAGAAGAGCGTGCCGCAGCCCTGCCCGATGACGGTGAGGGGGCCGAAGGAGGCGCGGACGGGTCCGTCGGGCGGCGGCACCTCGTCGGGGTGGATGCCGGCGTCGGCGTACACCTTCTCGCGCTCGGCGGCCGGCGGGATGCCGCTCATCGGTGTCACTTCCCGGCGGGCGGCTTCGGACGCTCCGGCACGACGCCCTCGAACTCGTTCGACACGACGGCGGGGCGGGCGCCCTTGCCGGCGTGAGGCCCGTCGGGCAGCAGGCGATAGCGCAGCGTCTGCTTCGGCCCGGCGCCGATGGCGGCGGGGAACTTCCAGCCCTCGCCGGCCCCGGCGGACACGCGGTGGAAGCTGTTGCCGCAGAACGTCGTCGGCATGCCCTCGACGGCCTCCCACTTGCCGTCCTTGCCCTTCTTCTCGAGGGCGAGGTAGATGCGCGAGTCGCAGGCGGCGAGCCACACCTCGCCCTTCGTGCGGTTGCCGACCCACAGCAGCGTCTCCGCCTTCTCGCCCGGCTCGACGGCCTTGTGGTGGATGACGCGCACGGACAGCTCGCCGTTCGGGAACGACGCGGCCGAGCGGAGCTTGACGGGCAGATGCATCGACGGGCCGAACCCGCCGAGGGCCGCCGTGTCCGGCGACCTCGTGCCGGCGAGATACATGCTCTCCGGCAGTGCCGGGCCCTTCTTCGGGCCGGCGGGCTCGGCGGCGACGCAGGCGACGGCGGCGAGCAACAGGATGCGTGACATGGTCGGCCCCGTGAATGGTCCGTCAGATCAACCCAAGGTGATGGTATCACGGCGCCGCGCCGCGGGGAAGCGGTGCTTCAACCCGGCGCGGCCCTCTGGTAGGATGGGGATGAGGATTGGTGGAGGGTTTCGCGATGAGCATCGAGGTTGTCGAAATGACCGGGACGCTGCGGCCCGACGGCGTCGTGGTGCTGGACGGCCCCGTCGCCGTGGCGCCGGGCCGGGTCAAGGTGACCGTGCAGGCTGTGCCCTTCGAGCTGCCGAAGGATGACCCGTTCTGGCAGCGGATGCAGGCGATCTGGGACGGTCAGAAAGCACGGGGACACGTCCCGCGGAGTGCGGAGGAGGTCGAGGCGGAGCTGCGAGAGGCACGCGACGAGTGGGACGAACATCAGGAGGCACTGGAACGCATCCAGCTTGAGGCGTGGGCCGCGAGGCAGGCCGCGAAGGAGGCGACGTCGGAGGGCGGCAAGTGATCATCTACCTCGACACGAATGCCGTCGTCTACCTGATCGAGGGGAAGGCACCTTGGCACGCCCTGGTGGTGGCGAGGATGGCGGCGGCTCGCGGCGCCGGCGACACGTTCGCGGTCAGCGAGCTGACCCGAGCCGAAACGCTCGTGATCCCGTATCGAACGGGCGACACCGTCGCCGAGGCAGCATTTCAAGCGTTCTTCGCCGACCCACAAGTCACCGTCTTCCCCATCACCCGCACCGTCTGCGAGCGTTCGGCCCGCTTGCGTGCCGCCTACCGCTTCCTCAAACTGCCCGACGCCATGCACCTCGCCGCGGCCATCGAACACGGCTGCGGCCTCTTCCTGACCGCCGACGCCCGCCTGGCCGGCTGCACCGATATCGCCGTCGAGGTGCTGCGCTGATCGGCTCGCTCACCCCGGCCCCTTCAGCTCGCGGCGCAGCTCCTCCAAGGAGATGCCGGCCCCGGGGTTGGCGTCGGCGGCCGCGATCCGCGCACGCAACACCTCGCGGTGCCAGTCGGGCACGGGCGGGGGTTCTCCGGTTTTCAGCAAACTGTCCCACACTTGATCGAGCAGATCGAGCCTCTCGTCGAGCGTCAGACCTTCAATCGGGGGCATGTGACTGCCTCCTGGTGATCTGCCGCATCATACCACCGAGAACGTCAGGCCGGAAAGCCCTGCTTCATATCACACCACCTGCCTGATGATCTCCGCCCCCTCGACGCCCACCAGTTTCTGGTCCAGGCCGTTGTAGAAGTAGCTCAGCGCGTTGGGGTCCAGGCCCATCTGGTGCAGGATCGTCGCGTGCAGGTTCTTGACGTGGAAGCGGTCCTTCACCGCCGCCGCCCCCAGCTCGTCGGTCTCGCCCACGCTCACGCCGCCCTTGATGCCTCCGCCCGCCATCCACATCGTGAAGCCGTAGGCGTTGTGGTCGCGGCCCGTGCCCACCGCGTACTCCGCCGTCGGCTGACGGCCGAACTCGCCGCCCCACACGACGAGGGTGGAGTCGAGCAGGCCCCGCGCCTTCAGATCCTTGAGCAGCCCGGCGATGGGCCTGTCGGTGTTGCCGGCGTGCAGCGAGTGGTTCTTCACCATGTCGCCGTGGGCGTCCCAGTTCGAGTCGTTGTGGTTGCCGCCGGAGTATACCTGGATGAACCGCACCCCGCGCTCCACCAGCCGCCGCGCCAGCAGGCACTTGCGCCCGAAGTCGTCCGTGCGCGCCTGGCCGATGCCGTACAGCTCGTGCGTCTTCGCCGTCTCCTTCGACATGTCCACCGCCTCGGGGGCGCTGCGCTGCATCTTGAACGCCAGCTCGTAGCTGGCGATGCGCGCCGCCAGCTCGGTGTTGTCGGAGCGGTCCTTCAGGTGCTCCTCGTTCTTCTCCTTCAGCCGGTCGAGGAGCTTGCGCTGCGCCGACTCGGTCATGCCGGGCGGCAGCGCGAGGTTGTGGATGGGCGTGCCCGACGCCTTGATCTGCACGCCCTGGTACGCTGCCGGCATGTAGCCCGACGACCAGTTCTTGGCCCCGCTGATCGGCCCGCCCGTCCGGTCGAGCATGACCACGAAGCCGGGCAGGTTCTGGTTCACCGTGCCCAGGCCGTAGGTCGCCCACGAGCCGAGGCACGGGTGGCCGCTGAGGATGCGGCCGCTGTTCATCATCAGCATCGCCGAGCCGTGGATGGGCGACTCGGCGTACATCGAGTGCAGGAAGGCGATGTCGTCCACGCACTCGCCGACGTTGGGGAAGAGGTCGCTGACCATCTTGCCGCACTTGCCGTACGGCTTGAACTTCCACTTCGGGCCGACGACGCGTCCCTGGTTCCTGTGGCCGCCGCGGCCGAAGGTCTTGACGGTGATCGTCTTGCCGTCGAGCGGGTAGAGTTTGGGCTTGTAGTCGAACGTCTCGACCTGCGACGGCCCGCCGTACATGAACAGGAAGATGACACTCTTGGCCTTGGCGGGGTGGTGCGGCTTCTTCGGGGCCATGGGGGAGGGGGCCGCGTGGGCGGCGTTGAAGAAGCCGTCACCCGACAGCAGGCCCGTGAGGGCCAGCCCGGTGAAGCCGGCGCCCGTCTCCCACAGCATCTCACGCCGCGTACGGCCGCAGAAATCAGTCATCGGTGGCTCTCTTTCGTAGAGCACGCTTCCAGCGTGCTTTCTTCAGGAGCACGCTGGAAGCGTGCTCTACGGAACAGCCGGCTCAATCCACGTACACGAACTCATTCGCGTTGATCGACAGCAGGCAGTAGTTCGCCACGGCGCGGCCCTGGTCGAGGGCGTCTTCCTTCATCAGACGCTCGATGAACGCCACGTCGCGTTTCACCTCGTCCGCCGACGCCGTCCGGCCCGTCGTCAGGCGCACGGCCCGCCGCACCACGCCGGCCAAGTCCTTCTCCTCCGCAAGCAGGCGGTCGGCGAACAGCCGGGCCTGCTCGTTGGTGAACTCGCCGTTGAGCATGCCCAGGGCCTGCGTCGGCACCGTCGTGGTGTACCGCGCGGCGCAGCTACTGTCGGTGTCCGCCGCGTCGTGGGTCTCGAGGATCGGCAGGAGCAGCGAACGCTTAACGTGGACGTAGACGCTGCGGCGCGACGCCTCCTCGGGCGACGACTTGCCCCAGCCCGCTCCGGGCACGCTCTGACCGGCCAGCACCGCCGCCGGGATCGGCGGGTACACCGGCGGCCCCTCCATGCGCCGGCTCAGCCGTCCACTCGCCGCCAGGATGCTGTCGCGCACCTCCTCGGCGGACAGGCGCCGCATGGGGAAACGCCACAGGAGCATGTTGGCGCCGTCCTTCGCCAGGGCGGCGGCGTCGCCGGCAGACGACATCCGGTACGCCGATGAGTGCAGGATGACGCGGTGGAGGTGCTTCAGGTCCCAGCCGCTCGCGATCAGCTCGGACGCCAGCCAGTCGAGCAGCTCGGGATGGGTGGGCGTCTCGCCGAGCTTGCCGAAGTCGTTGCCCGTCCCCACCAGGCCGCGGCCGAAGTGGTACTGCCAGACGCGGTTGGCCATCGCCCGCGCGGCGATGGGGTTCTTCGGGCCGACGATCCACTCGGCCAGCTCGCGGCGGCCCGGCGGGGCGGGCTCGCCCAGGACCTCGGGCGTGCCGTCGGACACCTCCTCGGCGGGGGCGTGCGGGTTGCCGCGCGTCAGGACGTGCGTCTTCGCCTTGCCCGCCTCGGTGACGCACATCACGTCGATGACGCCGTCGGGGATCTTCTCGGCGCGGATCGAGGCTAGTTCCGCACGGAGGCCGTTGAGCGTCTTCACCTTCGCCGGGTCGCCGTGCTTGCGCAACAGGCCGTCGAGGCCGGTGCCCTCGGCGGTCAGGCCGGCGTCGATGTACTGGCCGCCGCCGATCTGTCGGCAGTGGATGGCCAGCACATTGTCGCCCGGCTTCACCGCGTCGGCCGGCAGCGTGATCCGCTTGTAATCCACGAGGTAGCCGCGGGCCTCGTAGACCTTCGTGGAGTTGAGGTAGACCTCCACGTCGTCGTCGTGGTGCAGGTCGAGCGTCAGGGAGGAGGGCGCGCCCGCGACGGTGAATGTCTTCCGCAGCCAGATGTCCTTGCCGCGCCACACGGTGCGGACGGCCGACCCCGGCGTGCCGCGCGTGCCGAAGCCGCCCTGACCCTCCTTCCAGGCGGCGTCGTTGTAGTCGGGCCTCAGCCAGGGGCCCCTCGGGGCCGTCAGGGTGTAACGCCAGGTCTGCCCCTGGTTGCGGGAGTCGGCCACCAGCACGCCGCCGGCCGCCCCCCCGCTGAGCGGCCGGTCCTTGAAGCCCGGCCCGCTCCACGTCACGTTCAAGGCCGGCGGCGTCACCGTGTTGAAGTACTCCAGCCGGATCGGCAGCAGCCCCGCCCGCAGCGTGGCCTTGCCCGACGAGACGGCCTTGCCCTTGCCGGGCCTGTCGAGGACGCGCTTGCCGTCGATGAGGAGGCGCACGCCGTCACTGGACAGGACGTCGAACGAGTGCTCGCCCGCCGCCGGCACCTTGAGCTTGCCCTCGAACACGAGGGCCATGCGGTCCTTCTCCGGGGCCGCCTCCAGCGTGAAGCGGCCGCCGGCGAGTTTGCCCTCATGCACCGGGGTGAGCGGGGCGAAGTCCGGCAGCTCGTGCCAGGCGTCGCGGTAGTAGCGGAAGGTGAGATCCTCGATGTCGGAGCCGACGAACGCCGACACGTCGGCGCCCTTCTTCCTCGCCACCTCGGCGAGCAGCTCCTGCTCCAGGGCGTGGACCTTCTGGTACGCCCTGGCCTCGCGGGCCTGCTTGCTCTTGACCAGCGCCTCGCGCGCCGGCCCGCCGGTGGACACCTTGCGCAGGTTCTCGCGGCTCATGTCGGTCACGTCGCGGAAGTACGCGAGGAGGCGGTAGTAGTCGCGCTGCGGGATGGGGTCCTTCTTGTGGTCGTGGCAGCGGGCGCAGCCGACGCTCATCCCCAGGAACACGCTGGACGTGGTGGAGACGACGCCGTCCAGCACGTCGTACTTCGCCTGGAGGCGGTCGGCCGGCTCGTCGTCCCAGATGCCCAGGCGGTAGTAGCCCGTGGCGATGAGCGAGTCGGCGTCGCCGGGGCTGAGGAGGTCGCCGGCGAGCTGCTGCTTGACGAACCGGTCATAGGGCATGTTGGAGTTGAAGGCCCGCACGACCCAGTCGCGGTAGCGCCAGGCGAACGGCTTGGCGCTGTCGCGCTCGTAGCCGTGCGACTCGGCGTAGCGAACGAGGTCCAGCCAGTGCCGCGCCCATTTCTCGCCGTACGCGGGGGAGGCGAGGAGCGATTCCACCAGGCGCGAATAGGCGTCGGGGCGGGCGTCGTTGACGAAGTCATCGATCTGCTCGGGGGTGGGCGGCAGGCCGGTCAGGCCGTAGTACACCCGCCGCGCCAGGGCCACGCGCCCGGCGGGCTTCGCGGGCTTCAGGCCGTTGGCCTCCAACTTGGCGAGGACGAACGCATCGGGCGGGGTCGTCACCCACCCCGGCGTCTTCAGGGCGGGCGGGGCGGGGCGGGCGAGGGGGCGGTAGGCCCACCATTCGCGGTCCTTGTCGGTGACGACGAGCCTCTCGTGGCCCTTGACGACGGCCTCCTTGCCTGGGGTGAATGGGAGGCCCAGCGCGGCCCACTTGACGAGCGTGTCGATCTTCGCCTGCGGCAGCTTGCCGTCGGGCGGCATCTCCAGCCCCTCGGTCTTGTAGTGGAGGGCCTTGACGAGGGGGCTCTCGTCGAGTTTGCCGGGGATGACGGCGGGGCCGAGGTCGCCGCCGCGGAGGATGGCGGCGCGGCTGTCGAGCCAGAGCTTGCCGCGCACCTTCTTGCCGGTGTGGCACTTGTAGCAGTGCTCCTTGAGGATGGGCAGCACCTGCTTCTCGTAGAACGCGACCTGCTCGTCGGGGAACTTCGGGGGCGGCGCATCCTCCTTCATGTCGGCCGCGAGGGTGCCGGCGAAGACGAGCGCGATGAGGATTGCCGTTCGCATGGATGCCACTCCGCCTGTCGCCGGAGAGCACGCATCCTGCGTGCTCCCATCGGCCACGCGTCAGAGAGCACGCTGGAAGCGTGCTCTACGAAAAACCCGTCACCGCGCCTCCGCCGTCACCGCCATCACCACCGGGGCCGTCTCGTCCGGCCCCTTCACCAGCTCCACCGTCTTGATCACCGCGTCCTTCTTCGGCTCCACCTTTAGATATCGTATCTGCTGGCCGCGCAGGACGAAAGCGTGCTTGCTCGCCGGCACGTCCACCCGCCGGATGTAGTCCGCGAAGTGCTCGCCGTTGATGAGCTTATGCTCCTCCGTCGAGCCGTCGGCGTAGGTCAGCTTCACGATCATCGACACCGTGCCCCGCTTCGAGTACGGGTGGCCCCAGCCGCTGACGCCACTGAGGAAGTGGATCGCCTTCGCCGGCATGTTGCACGGCAGGCTCACCGACTTCGGCATCGTCCTGCACAGGCCGTTCGGCGAGTGCAGCAGCACCACGTTGGGCCTCTTGTCCCCCTGAGGGTCCACCAGAACGAACGGCACGCCTTCGAACGTCTTCGGCTTCCAGTCGCGGAAGATGAGCCGCTCCACTTCGGCGTCGTGGCTGAAGAACATGCCCCTGGTGCTGACGGCGCTGGCCACCTTGTCGAGGACGAGAGGGAGGTACTTGCCCCTGGCCGTCAGGAACGTCAGCAGGTCGATGATCTCGGGGTCCTTGAGCTGCTTCTCGAAGCCGTCCGGCATCAGCGACTTCGGCGATTGGGAGAGGACCTCGATGTTGTCGCGCTGGATGGTGGTGCGTTTGGCCTCGGTGTCGATGATCTCGACGCTGGTGCGGGTCTCGGAGGCGAGCATGCCGGTGTAGGTCTTGCCGTCGCCGGTGGTGACGCTCCACACGCGGAAGTTGCCCTCGACGCTGCGGCTGGGGTCGAAGATGTGGACGACCAGCTCCTCGCGCGGGTGGGCGGCCATGCCCGTCAGGTCCGGCCCGATGTTCGCGCCCTCGCCGGTGTGCGTGTGGCACTTGGCGCAGTGCGTCTTGAACAGGGCCTTGCCCTTGGCCGCGTCGCCGTCCTTCTTCGCCAGGGGGATGATGCGCTCGACCACCTTGACGCGGTCGGGGCTGGGCAGGTCGCCGCCCCTGGCGAGGAGCTTCACCGCGCGCTCGCGGACCTCCTTGTCGGGGTGGGCCGCCAGGGCCTGCTTCTGGTCGAGGGCGAGGTCGCCGAGGCGTACCGCGCCCTTGTCGATGGCGTCGAGCAGGAGTTTCGTCGCGGCGGTGCGGCCCAGCAGCGCCCGCAGGGCGGCGGAGCGGACGGCGGGCGTCAGCGTGTCCAGCTTGCCGAGCAGGGCCTTGGCCGTGCCCGACGCCGCCGACGTGGCGTCGAGGATGGCCTCGGCCAGGGCCGGCGCCGTCCGGGCGTGCAGCGCCTCCAGGAGCTTGCCCGCCGTGGCGTCGTCGGACCCGCCCAGCTCGCCGGCCTGCTTGACGGCGGCGATGCGCTCGTCGATCTTCGCCTCCTCGTTGGTGGCGGCGTCGAGCAGGGACTTGACGATGGCCGCCGCGTGCCGTGCGATGGCCGCACTGCCGATGTTGCCCATGAGCTTGACCAGGCCCCCCTTGCCGGCCGAAGACAGCCTCGGCATCAGCTCGGCGAGGCCCTTCTCCGTCGCCTCCGTCAGCTTGACGCCGTCGCGTTTGCGGCCCTGGGCCAGGCCGGCCAGGAGCGCCGCCGCCGCCACCGGCTTCGCCCTGACGACGGCGGCCAGGACCGGCTCGAACTGTTTGGCCTCGGCGTCGAGGGCGAAGTGGCGGGCGACGATGGCGACGCGTGCCGCCGCCTCCGTCCCGAGTGAAGCCTTGCCGGCCACGCCCGCCAGGAAGCCGGGGGCGTGCCGTGCCGCCGCCGCCGTCAGCCCGTCCAGCATCCAGCGGTCGCCCAGCACCGTGTCGTCGTCGAGCAGGTCCGCCAGGGCCGCCCCCGCCTCGGTGGAGGGCGGCAGCTCGGCGAGGCGGAGCATGGCGGCCAGACGCACCTGGGCGTCGGCGTCCTTCAGCAGGGTCAGGGGGGCGGCCGACGCCGTCAGGGCGGCGTTGCGGCGGACGCCGGCCGACGGGTGCGTCGCGGCCGCCTCGGGGGTCTTCACGCCCAGGCCGTGCAGCGTCCACAGGGCGTGGATCGCGCCGACGTTCAGGCCGATCTCGTCGGCGGAGGTGTCCTTCACCAGGGCGGCCAAGGCGTCGGCCACGTCCGCCTTGCCACGTTCCACGAGCAGCCGCTGGGCGTGCAGACGCCACAGCATGTTGGGGTGCTTCAGGGCGGCGACCATCTTCTTCTCGTCGCTCAGGTCCGGGGCGGCGTCGGGCTTCGCTTCCTTGTAGACGATGCGGTAGATGCGCCCGTGCTTCGTGTCGCGCAGCGCGGTCTCGTAGGCGTTGCCCTTGCCGTTGGTGAAGCCGCGCGGCGTGGGGTTGTGCTGAACGATGTAGTTGTACCAGTCCAGCACCCACACGTTGCCGTCCGGCCCGACCTCGGCCATGATCGGCGCCGTCCACTCGTCCTGGCTGGCGACGAGGTTCCAGGGGTTGGTCGAGCGGAAGTCGGCGCCGCGCCGGTCGAGGACGAACGTGCTGACGAGGTGGCCCGTGGGCTCGGTGACGAAGGCGGTGCGGTTCCAGTACTCGCGCGGGTAGGTGCGGGCCGTGTAGAGCGCGTGCCCGGCGGCGGCGGTGAAGCGGCCGTGGAAGTCCACCTGGCGCACCTTCTCCGTGATGGGGTCCATGCGCGGGTTGCCGGCGATGCCGCCCAGCACCGTCGAGGCCCAGCCGCGCACGCCCTCGTAGTAGCGGTTGGGGATGGGGAGGTAGACGGAAGGGTTGCCGTTGGCGGTCGAGCCGAAGTGGAGGCCCTCCTCGCTGAAGCCGACGCCCCAGGAGTTGTTGTTGGTGCTGCGGAGGAACTCGAGCCGCGAGCCGTCGGGGCGGAAGCGGAAGAAGCCCTGGCGGAAGGAGTGGCGCTCGGCGCCGACGGCGCCGTTGAAGCCGGAGTAGCCGACTATGGAGTGGATCCAGTTATCCAGGCCGTAGCGGAGGTTGCTGGGGCCGGCGTGGGTGTCGTAGGTGCCCCAGCCGCGGAATAGCACCTTGCGCGAGGCCTCCTTGCCGTCCTTCTCCTCGAGGAAGAGCGTCTCCGGGGCCTGATGGACGATGACGCCGTTCTTGTGGCGGAGGATGGAGGTGGGGATGCTGAGCTTCTCGGCGAAGACGGTGACCTTGTCGGCGACGCCGGCGCCCTTCGTGTCCTCGACGATGACGATGCGGTCGTTGCCCTTGCCCTTGGGCTGCATCTTGTTGGGGTAGTCGGCGGTGATCGCGGCCCACAGCCGGCCCTTCTCGTCCCAGGTCATGCAGATGGGCTTGCCGCCGAGCAGCTTCTCGTCGGCCCAGAGTTTGACCTCGAAGCCGACGGGGACGGACATGTGCTTCATCGACTCCTCGGCGGACACCGGGAGCTGCATCTTGCTGAACTTGCCAACGCCGCCGCCGGGGTAGTGGGGCAGGTCGGCCTCGACGTACTTGAACGGCGTCAGGCCCCTGGCGATCTTCGTCATCTCGGGCGGCGCCGAGGAAAGCGGCCAGGGGACGGCCGTCGGGTCGCCGCCGACGGCCCAGCGGATGCCGCGCTCGACAAGGGCCTGGAAGCCCGGCTCGCCCCAGGTGCGTTCGTCGTGGCCCCAGGCGGTGTAGAAGACGCGGCCCTTGCCGTGCGTCCGCACCCAGGTCCACGGCTCCTTGTGCCCGCCGTCCTCGCGGTACTCGATGACGGTGCGGTCCCTGGTGTTGTGCTTGGTATGGATGTAAGTCTCGTCCCACGAGGAGAACGGCTTGTAGCCCTTCGTGATCGGATGCTCGTCGCCGAGCTTGGTGCGGAAGATGCCGGCGCCGTGGCTGCGGAACTGGGCGCCGACGAGGGCGATGTAGTCGGGGGAGTTGAGGAAGCAGTAGCTGGCGCAGTGCAGCGGGATGAGCCCCTTGCCGCCGGCGACGTAGTCGAGCAGGGCCTTCTCCTGCTCCTTGGTGATCTTGGTGTGGTTCGCGTAGATGACGAGGCCGTCGTAGGCCGCAAGGGTCTTGTCGTTGAGGTCCGAGAGCTTGTCGGTGTAGGTGACCTCGATGCCGCGCTTCTTCAGGTACGGCGCGAGCTGGGCGAAGCGGGCGGGTGGCCTGTGGCCGGCGTTGTCGCCGAGGAAGAGGAGTTTGGGCTTCTCCGGGCCGGCGAGGCACGGGACGGCGACGGCGAGGAGCAACGCGAGCGCGGGGATGGTGCGGCGCATGTCAGGCCTCGGGGAAACAAAGGGTGCGGGTGCCCAGGGCGGGGGAGGCCGCCCCGGTGACGTGCTGGATGATGCCGGCGACGGCCCCCTGGCCCTTGGTGCCGGTCGCGTGCAGGACGGTGCAGTCCGCGAACGTCGGCTTCAAGGAGCGGCGGGCGGCCGTCGCCACCATCCTATCGAAGAGCTGGTGGTCGCACTCGAACATCCGCCCGTGGACGAAGAGGCGGGCGGGGTTGAACAGGTTGATGACCGCCGAGACGCCCAGGGCCAGGAAGCGGCACACGCTGTCCAGCTCGGCGGAGATGTCGTGCCCGGAACGGGCCACGCGGATGACGCCGTCGATGTCGAGCTTGCGGCCGAGCTTCTTCGAAACGCGCCAGGCGAGGGAGCTGTCGTTGGCGACGGTCTCCAGGCAGCCGCGGTTGCCGCAGCCGCACTTGCGCCCGTCGGGGTCCACGGTGATGTGGCCGATCTCGCCGGCGAGGCCTGAGTGCCCGGTAAGCAGCCTGCCGCCGGAGATGACGCCGAGGCCGACGCCGGTGTGGACGTCGAGCATGGCGAAGTCATCGAGGCCGCGGGCCTGGCCGTGAAACTGTTCGGCGAGGCACAGGGCGTGCGACTCCTGGAACATGAGGCACTCGACGCCGAGCTTCTCGCCGAGGTCGGCGGCGGGGGAGCGTCCGTCGGTGATGGGGAGGTTGGGCGATAGGAGGCTGCGGCGGGTGCGGTAGTCGATGAGGCCGGGCAGGCTGAGGCCGACGCCGAGCGTCGCCACGCCGGGCCGGTCCATCAGGCAGAGGGCGTGGGAGGCGAGGGCGTCGATGAGGGCGTCGTAGCTGGCCGGCGTGTCGAAGGAGGCCGCGTCCTCGTGCAGGACGCCGTCGAGGCCGGCGGACGTGACGGAGCAGACGTCGGCGTCGATGACGACGCCGACGACCTGGGCGGAGTCGCGGGCGAGGCGCAGGCGGGTGGCGGGCCGGCCGCCGGTGGCCTCGGCCTCGGCGCCTTCCTCGACGATGCCGGCGCGGATGAGCGAGGCGGCGGCGCGGGAGACGGCGGGGGCGGAGAGGCCGGAGTGGCGGGCGACCTCGGCGCGTGAGAGTGGGCCGCGTGCCCGCAGGACGCGGAGGACGCGTCCCTCGGTCATGCGGCCCAGAAGCCCCGGCTCGATGCGTGCGCTCATGGGGATCAGGGTAGGGGAGGGCGCTGGGTTTGTAAAGGGGGGTTAGTAATGATTCGTTACAAATGAGACGGGATGTTACGGCGCGTCGGCCACTCGCCTGAATCGAAGAGGAGACACGGCCCGCTGACGCCGGGCCGCTCGCCTTCGCCGTGTCGTTACCCCAACGCCCCGCGATGCCGCGCCTCGGTGTACGCGGCCTCGAGATCGACGCGCACAGGCGTGTTCGACCTGCCGGGGATGAGGCCAACGGTGTCGCCCGAGGCGCGGGCGATCATCGAGGCGTGCGAGGCCCACCTCGGCCGGCGGCCCCTATGATTACACCCGCACGACGCCCCGGATCTCCGGCAGCGCCGGGTATCCCCACGCCGCCTGACGACAACGCTTGTCGTGCCCCGTCATCAGGGGGCCGGCAGGGGGCCGGCGAGGATCCTCTGCAGCTCCTCCATCTCCACCGGCTTGGCGATGTGGGCGTCGAAGCCGGCCGCCAGGGCACGCTCGCGATCCTCCGGCTGGCCGTAGCCGGTCAGCGCGACGAGCAGGACCCCCTGGCCCAGCGCCGCCCGCACACGCCCGGCCACCGCGTAGCCGTCGAGGGTCGGCAGCCCGATGTCGATCAGGGCGACCTGGGGGCGGAGTGCGAGGGCGGCGTCGGCCCCGTCGGGGCCGTCCTCGGCCACGTCCACGCGGTGCCCGAGGATGCGGAGGAGCATCGCCAGGCTCTCGCGGGCGTCGCCGTTGTCTTCGATGATGAGGACGTGCCGGCGTTGCGGCGGCGAGGCGGCCCCCGCCGGGGCGGGGCCTGGGGGCGGGCCGGCGAGGGCGGGCAGCCGGACCACGAACTCGCTGCCGCGGCCGACGCCGGGGCTGGCCGCCGAGATGGACCCGCCGTGCAGCTCGACCAGCCGCCGCACCAGCGACAGGCCGATCCCCAGGCCGCCCTCGCGTCTTTCGGGGCCGACGTCGATCTGCGTGAACAGCTCGAAGATGTGGGGCAGCATGCCCGGGGCGATCCCCGCCCCGTTGTCGGAGACACGCACGACGGCCTCGCCCCCCTCGCGGGCGGCGGCCAAGGTGATGCGGCCCCCCTCGGGGGTGTACTTCGCGGCGTTGTTGAGGAGGTTGACGAAGACCTGGAGCAGGCGGGCGTGGTCCCCGTCGACGGGGAGGGGCTCGGCCGGGAGGCCGACGGAGAGGTCGTGCCCGCGCGCCGCCACCAGGGGGGCGTTCATCTGCACCGCCTGCTCCAGGGCCGGCCGGAGGTCGAACGGCGCCTTCCGCAGCTCGAGCTTCCCCTGGGAGATCCGCGACATGTCGAGGAGGTCGTCCACCAGGCGGGCCATCTGCTTCACCTGGCGGTCCATCACCTCCCGGATGCGCCCCAGGTCGGCGGGGGAGTCGCCGCCGAGCCGGAAGGCGTCGATGGCGTAGCGGAGGGGGGCGAGGGGGTTGCGCAGCTCGTGGGCCAGCGTCGCCAGGAACTCGTTCTTGCGGCGGTCCGCCGCCCGCAGGGCGTCGGCCTGGCCACGCTCGACCTGCGCCAGGCGCGTCAGCTCGCGCTCCCGGTGGTGGACGTACCCCTCGACGCTGGCCTCGATGGCGTCGTCGAGGGCGAGGCCGACCGCCTGGATCTCGGCGAGTCCGAGGGGCCGGTCGAGGCACTCGTCGAGGTAGGCCAGGACGACCAGGCGCAGGATGCGGTAATCGCGGACGACCTCCGCCAGGGACCAGCCGGTCTCCCACCGCTGCTCGGCGTGGCGGACGGCGACCTGCCAGTGGGGCGTGTGGGCGCCGTCGCCCAGCTCCGCCAGCCCGCCGCCCAGCTCCCACAGCAGGCCGGGCAGCTCGTCGAGGAGGACGACGTGGTGGACCCGGCGGGCCGTCGGCTGCTCCTGGGCGGCACGCGTCGCCCAGCGGCCGATGAGAAGGGTCGTGTCCCGCTGGATGATCTTCCCGATCTCGGCGTACCGGCCGGCACGGATCACTTTCGCGTCGGTCGTCACGATCCACGCCCCTGGGTGAAGGTTCGATGTGGCGATTGTAGCACGCACCGGGGGGTGCGGTCCACGCCCGCGCGCCGCCTTCCTGCCGAAACCTCTGCCCGCCCGGCCGGTATACTACTCGTTGAAGTCCCCCCGTCATGAGGTGAACAGACGATGCCACGCACCGTCCTCGCGCTTGCCGCCGCCCTCCTCGCCCTGTCCGCCCTGTCCGCCCTGTCCGCCGAGCCGGCGGCGGCACGAGCCATCAAGCCGTTCACCCTCGACGCCGCCGGCGGCGAGGCCTGGTCGTTCAAGAAGCGGGCGAAGGACGCCAAGGCCGTCGCCGTCGTGTTCCTCGGCACCGAGTGCCCCGTCAACAACCAGTACCTCCCCGAGCTGGCCCGCCTCCACAAGCTGTACGCCGACAAGGGCGTCGTCCTCGTCGGCATCAACAGCAACACGCACGACTCGCCGACGCGCGTCCTCGCCCACGTCAAGGCCAACAAGCTGCCCTTCCCCGTCCTCAAGGACCCCGCCAACGTCGTCGCCGACGACTTCGGCGCGCGGCGTACCCCCGAGGCGTTCGTCCTCTCCCCCGAAGGCAAGGTCCTCTATCAGGGCCGCATCGACGACCAGATCGGCATCGGCTTCCGCCGCAAGGAGGCCGGGCGCCGCGACCTGGCCACGGCCCTCGACGAGGTGCTGGCCGGCAAGGCGGTCAGCGTGGCGAAGACCGACGCCCCCGGCTGCCTGATCGCCCGCGCCATCAAGCCGAAGGCCGGGGGCGCGATCAATTACGCCAAACACATCAGCAGGGTGATGCAGAGTAACTGCCAGGAGTGCCACCGGGCCGGGCAGGTGGGGCCGATGCCGCTGATGACCTACGAGGACGCCGTCTCGTGGTCGGAGATGATCAAGGAGGTGGTGAGCGAGGGGCGGATGCCGCCCTGGCACGCCGACCCGAAGCACGGCGTCTTCGCCAACGACCGCAGCCTGCCGAAGGCCGACAGGGACGCCCTGCTGGCGTGGATCAAGGACGGCTGCCCCAAGGGCGACGACAAGGACCTTCCGAAGGAGAGGAAGTTCACCGACGAGTGGGGCATCGGCAAGCCGGACGTCGTGTACCAGATGCCCACGACGTTCAACGTGCCGGCGGAGATGCCCGCCAGGGGCGTGCGCTACCAGTACTTCCGCGTGCCGACGAACTTCGACGAGGACCGCTGGATCCAGGCCGCCGAGGCCCGGCCCGGCGCGCGCGAGGTGGTCCACCACATCATCGTGTACATCGTCGATCCGAAGAACCCGCGCAACCGCCCCGGCAGCGGCGTGGACGGCATCGGCAACGGCTTCCTCACGAGCTACGCCCCCGGCGACAGCCCGCTGATCCTCTCGCCCGGCCAGGCCAAGAGGCTGCCGAAGGGGTCGCTGCTGGTGTTCCAGATGCACTACACGCCGGACGGGGTGGCCCGCAAGGACCGCTCGTCGGTGGGCATCGTGTGGGCGAAGAAGCCGCCGGAGGTCGAGGTGAAGACGCGGGCGGCGGCGCAGCGGGCGTTCATGCTGCTGCCCGGCGGGGCGAGCCAGGAGGTCATCTCCCGCGAGACCTTCACGAAGGAGACGGAGCTGCTCGCCCTGTTCCCGCACATGCACGTCCGCGGCAAGGCGTTCAAGTACGAGCTGGAGTACCCGGATAAGAAGAAGAAGGTGATCCTCGACGTGCCGCGCTACGACTTCAACTGGCAGAGCAACTACCGGCTGAAGGAGCCGCTCAAGATCCCGGCGGGGACGAAGATGACCTGCACCGCCGTCTTCGACAACAGCAAGGACAACCCGAACAACCCGGACCCGAAGAAGTTCGTCTTCTGGGGCGACCAGACCTGGGAGGAGATGATGATCGGGTTCGTGGACTACACCATGCCTCTGCCGAAGAAGTGACCCCGCTCACGTGGCGGGGAAGAGGATTCACCACAGAGGCACAGAGGACACAGAGGAGAGGAAGAGGAGAGAGACAAGTAGAGAAGGCACAAGAAGACGTGTATTTTTTTCTGTCTCTCTGCTTTCCTTCTCTGTGCTTCCTCTGTGATCTCTGTGCCTCTGTTCTGTGGTGAATCCTCTTCATCCTCCTACCGCACCACGACGCCCGGCACGTCGATCTTCTTCGCCGCGTCGTTGAGCGCCTTGATGTCCGTCTCGACCAGGTCGCCCCAGTCCGCGAGCAGACGCGCCAGCTCGCTCGACTGCTCCTCGTGCTGGTCCTTCAGGCCCTGCGGCGGGGGGCCGTCGGCGGCCTTGGCCACCTCGTGCAGCCCGGCGAGCTGCGAGTACAGTTTCGCCCCGCCCTTCATCGCCAGGATGTCGTAGCTCACCTCCGCCTTGGGGTTGTGCAGCCTCGCCTCCAGCCCGTCCAGCTTCTTCACCAGCGCCTTGCCCTCCTTGAGCAGCCCGGCGGCCTTCGCCTCCTTGCCCAGTAGCTTCTCGCGGGCCTCGATCTGCGCCTTCACCGAACGCAGCTTGATGACCGCGTCGCTCAGCCTGCCGATGTCGTCGCGGATGCGCAGGGCCAGACGCTCCTGCTCCGCCAGCCCCGCCACGGCGGCCGCGTCGATGCGCGGGTCGGGCTTCACCTCCACCTTCACCGTCCGCACCGTGTCGCCGGCCTTGAGCCGCACCGTGTACACGCCCGGGGCCACGAACGGCCCGGTGCGAGGGCTGCCGCCGTCCACCTTCGCGCCGGGGATCACACGCGCGCCCTCGTGGCGCAGGTCCCACACGACGCGGTGCAGCCCCGCCGCCTTCGGCAGCGGGTCCGGCGCCTTACGTTGGCTCCACGACGGCTCCAGGGCGTCGTCGTCCTTCTCCTCCTCCTTGCTCGACAGGGCCCGCACCACCTTCCCCCGCGCGTCGAGGATGTCGATGGTGACGTCCCCCTTCACCGCGTCCTTCAGGCTGTAGTGCAGCACGGCCCCGGCAGGCGGGTTGTCGAACGTGCCCATCGCCGGCAGCGGGTCGGCCACGTCGCCCTGACGCCAGCGGATGGCGGCACGCACGGGGAGCAGGGCCACGGGGGGCATGTCCTTCTTCCACTCGCGGAGCGGCGTGAGGTCGTCCATGATCCAGATGCCGCGGCCGTTCGTGCCGACGACGAGGTCGTCGTCCTTCACCCGCAGGTCGCTGACGCGGACGCGGGGCAGGTTCAGCTTCAGGCGCTCCCACGTCGCCCCGGCGTCGGCGGACAGGTACAGGCCGGACTCGGCGCCGAGGTAGAGCTGGCCCTTCTTCTTCGGGTCCTCGCGGACGGCGCACAGCCAGCCGGAGCCGTCCAGCTTCTCCGCCAGCGGCTTCCACGTCTTGCCGCGGTCCGTGGTGACGAACAGGTACGGCTTGCGGTCGTCGAGGCGGTGGTTCTCCGCCACGAGGTACGCCGTCTCCGCGTCGAACGGCGACGGCTCGATGCACATCACCGTCGCCCATTTCGGCAGGCCTTCTTTGGGGGTCACGTCGGCCCAGGACTTCCCGCCGTCGCTGGTGACGTGGACGAGGCCGTCGTCGCTGCCGGCCCAGAGCAGGCCCTTCTTGAGCGGCGACTCGGCGAGGGCGAAGATGGTGCCGAACACCTCGACGCCGGTGTTGTCGCCGGTGATCGGCCCGCCGGACCATTTCATCTTCGATTTGTCATTCCGCGTCAGGTCGCCCGAGACCGCCTTCCACTTCTGCCCGCCGTCGCTCGTCTGGAACAGGACGTTGGCGGCGTGCCACACGACGCCGGGCTCGTGGACGGAGCAGAGGACGGGCGAGGTCCACTGGAAGCGGTACTTGAGCGCCTCCGCGCCGTGGCCGCTGCCCGTGAACGGGTAGATGCTGACCGGCCTGGCGTGGCGCGTCTTGTGGTCGTAGCGCGTCACCTGCCCGCTGTACTCGGTGGCGTAGACGACGTTGGGGTCTTTCGGGTCGCTGGAGATGTGGCCGGCCTCGCCGCCGCCCACGCCGTACCACATCCCCTGCGTGATGCCGGAGGACATCAGGCTGTTGCTCGGCCCCTGGGCGGTGCCGATGTCCTGGATGGTCCCGGCGACGCGGTACGGCGTGCGGTTATCGACGTGGATGCGGTAGAATTGGCAGAGGGGCAGGGCGGGGGCGTGCCAGTGCTTGCCGCCGTCGCTGGTGAGGTTCACGCCGCCGTCGTTGCCGACGATCATCCGCTCGGGGCGCGTCGGGTCGATCCAGACGTCGTGGTTGTCGCCGTGGTACGCGATCTTGACGTTCTGGAGCGTCTTGCCGCCGTCGGTGCTGCGGAGGACGGCGAGCTGCGGGAAGTAGACGGTGTCGGGGCTGGTGGGATGGACGGTGAGCGTCGAGAAGTACCAGGGGCGCACGCGGAGCGCCTTCTGCTTGTTGACGCGGTCCCAGGTCTCGCCGCCGTCGTCGGAGCGGAACAGGCCGCCCTCCTCGGCCTCGATGAGGGCGTACACGCGCTTGCCGTCGGACGGCGCGACGGCGATGCCGACGCGGCCCCACACGCCCTTCGGCAGCCCCTTGGCGTGCTTGGCGTCCTTCGGCGCCTCCTTGCCCTCCTCCTCGGGGATGAGGCGTGTCCAGCACTCGCCGCCGTCGCGGGAGACGTACAGCCCGCTGCCGGGGCCGCCGCTGGTCATGTCCCACGGCGAGCGCCGCGTCTGCCACAGGCCGGCCCAGACGACACGCGGGTTGGTCTGGTCGATGACGACGGCGGAGGCCCCGGTGTCGGCGTCCTTGAAGAGGACGCGCCGCCAGGTCTTGCCGCCGTTGAGGGTGCGGAAGACGCCGCGCTCGCCGTTGGGCCCGAACGCCTTGCCGAGGACGGCGGCGAACGCCGTGTCGGCGTTCTTGGGGTGGACGGCGATCTGCCCGATCTGCCCCTCCTGCTCCCAGACGTGCTTCCACGACTTGCCGGCGTCGGTGCTGACGTGGATGCCGTTGCCCGCCTCGACGTTGCCGCGGATGTTCGCCTCGCCGGAGCCGGCGTAGATGACGTTGGCGTCGGAGGGCGCGACGGCGAGGGAGCCGAACGTGGAGGTGTTCACGTCATCGGTGAGGCAGGACCAGCGAATACCCCCATCCGTGGTCTTCCAGATGCCGGAGGCCGCGGCGGCGGCGTAGTACGTGAGGGGGTCGCCGGGGACGCCGGCGACGCGGCAGACGCGCCCGCCGTGCGACGGGCCGATGGGGCGGAACTTGAGGTTCTTGAACCGCTCCGGGCCCTTGGCGTCGGCGGCGAAGGCGGACGCGGCGAGGAGGAGGACGAGTGTGGCGGCGCGGCGAAGCATCTTGAGGCCCCGGTGAGGTGGCGACAAGAGGATTCGTAGCGACACGCGGCTCGGGTGTCGAGGATGATGCCGGCGTCAGGGGATCTTCTCGATCTCGATGACGCCGCCCGGCTCGAAGCGGGCGCGCAGGTCGTGGCCCGCCAGCAGGCCGGTCCCGATCAGGGCCAGCCCGCCCATCGCCACGACCCGCACGATCCGGATGTTGCCATCCCAGACGATGATGGCCCTATGCCGATTGACCCAGACGCTGCTGCCGTCCGCCACGACGGTCTCGATCAACTGCTCGAACGGCATACCGAGGGCCGAGACGACGGAGGAGGGCAGGGCCATCTCCCCGTTGAAGCCTGTGTCGATCAGGAAATCGATGGGCCGTTCCTGGCTCGCCGCGTCGGCCACCGGCAGGCGGGCCCTCACCTCGAGATTCTCGTTGACAGTCGAGGTGATCATGCGGGCGACTCGTGCGGCCCGTACCAGTGCAGCCGGTAGGCTGCGGGCTCGCCGACGCGCCCGCCCCAGAAGAACCCCTGCGGCCGGCGGAGCCGGAGGCGGTCACTCGCCGCCCCGGCGTCGTGGTCCATCTCGTAGTCCTCGGAGAGGATGTCCACGGAGACGAACTTCCAGTCGTCCTCCTTCTGTAGCCGCGGCTTGATGACCCGCGTGTAGATCTCCTTGCCCCGGCGGATACACTCTTCCGGAGGGTACGGGTAGTCGATCGCCTGCATGGGCTGGCCCTCCTTTGATACCGCATCCTAACGCCGCAGGCGAGGCATTTCCACGCCGATCCAGGCGTTCCGGATGCGTGGCCGGTGTGTCGAGGATCCGCCAGAACAGGGGCCGGCGATGCCCGCGCCGGATACATCGATCTCGGCGCACCAGCCCAGGCCTGCGATTCGAGCTGCCGAGATGTATTCGTGTCCTCGCTGCGGGTTCTCCTACGCATGGGACGGCGCGACGTGCGGGCATTGCCGCCCGCCGGATGCGCCCCCGCCCACCGAGGCGGAGCAGGATGACCGGCTCGAAGCCCGCATCCTCTACATCGCCCGCCGGCATGGCCTGCCCGCCGGCCGCACCCACCGCTTCGCGGATCTCGCGCCGGGGCTGCAAGAGTCGATGCGGCGGGGCGGGCCTCTTTCGGGCCGCCCCGTCCTGGCGTTCGTCGATTCCCCCGCGAGGTGGACCCTGCTGACGACGCGCGAGGTGGTCAGCCAGGACAATGGCCGGCTCTGGCGCGTTGCCCTCCTGGGGTTGTCCTCCGTCGGCAACGCCTCCGAGCCTCCGGAGGGTCTGACCCCCGAAGAGTTCGGCATCTGGAAGGGCAGTTGGGAATACCTGCGGATTGCCGGCGGTGACGGACAGGCGGGCGTCGTCTGGGTGCCGCCCGGAGGCCAGGCGTACGCCCTCTGGGACATCTTGCTGAAATTCACGCGCCGGCCTGAGGGGAGGCGCTGAGCGAGAGGCAGCGATCCAAGCCGTCGAGGGGGTCAAGGGATCTTCTCGATCCGGATCTCCCCGCCGACCTCGAAGCGGGTGAAGAGGGTGTGGCCGGCGAGCAGGCCCCTGCCGACGAGCGCCAGGCCGCCCATCGCCAACACCTCCACGATGCGGATCTGCCCGTCCCAGACGATGACGGCCCTGTGTTGCCCGACCCAGACGCTGCTCCCGTCGGCGACGGCGGTCTCGACCCACTGGACGAACGGCATCCCCAATGCGGACACGATGGAGGCGGGGAGGGCGAGCTGTCGGTTGAACCCCGTGTCGATCATGAAGACGATGGGGCGCTCCTGATTCGCCGCGTCCGCCACCGAGAGGGTGACCGACAGCTCCAGGTTGTGATCGACAGTTGAGGTGATCATGTGGGTGACTCGTGTGGGCCGTGCCAGCCCATCCGGCACGCCGCCGGCTCGCCGACGCGGCCGCCCCAGAACTGCCCGTTGGGGCGGCGGGCGCGCAGGCGGTCGATGGCCGCGATGGAGTCGTGGTCCATCTCGAAGTCCTCGGAGAGGACGTCGACGGAGACGAACTTCCAGTCGTCCTCGGGCTTGAGCCTGGGCTTGATGACGCGCGCGTAGATCTCCTTGCCCTTGCGGATGGTCTCCTCCGGCGGGTACGGGTACTGGTACTCCATCGCTCGGCCCTCCTGAGACTCCGCGCATCCTACCGCCGCCGCCCTGCCGTTGCCACGTCGATCCAGGCGTTCCGGATGCGTGGATCGTGGCGACCCGGCGAGGAGGTGGCCCGGCGCGTCTTCTGGCCCCGGTGAGGCGGCGGAAAGAGGATCCGTAGCGACCAGCAAGCGTCCGGCGGCGGACATGGTCGGCTCCGCCTGCCGCGCCGCCAGATCCTAGGGCTCTCACGCGGCCTTCATCAGCCCCAGCCAGCCCTCGGGGGCGCCGCCGCGCGGCTCCTTGTACCCCCGCCAGTCCCCGGCCGCCAGGCCGTGGTTGAGCCCCTCTCCGCCGGGACCAGGGTCAGGCCGTCCGGCGTGAAGAGCAGCCCCCTCGCAGGAGTACAGGGCGGCGATGGTCGAGGCGCTGTCCTTCCCCTTGTCTCGGTCGAACACCGTAAGGAAGACGATGCGGCCACGCCTTTCAGGCGCCGCGGCGCAGGACCTGCCGTCGGGCCGCTACCGCCGCGATCCTCGCGTGGAGGGTGGCCAACACCACCGACTTGCCCCCTTGAGCAGCTCCCGGAGGAGGATCTCCAGGTCCTTGGGCGCCGCGGGGAGCCACCCGCCGTCCCGCGCGAGCGAGCCCCCGTCCACCTCCGGGCGGGCGTGGGGCCGCCCGATGGATCTCGGGGGGCGGCTCTCCCGCGGCCTCCCGAAGGAACCGAGCTCGCCGCCCCGGAGCCCAGTGGCCCCAGAAGACGGCTCAAGCCGGGCCGACGGCCACGAGCTGGAGCGGCGTGCCGGTGCGGGTGTCGTAGACCACCTGGACGATGTCCCCGGCGCGGAGGGCCTTCAGGCCGGCACGCACGCCGTTGCGTCCGACGACCATCCCCGGCGGGGCCTTGAGGAACTTCGGCAGCGTGAAGGCGTTCGTGCCGACGGCGAAGATGTCGTTGGCCGGCTCGGCCGCGACCAGGACCGCGACGAACGCGGCCCTCCCGGTGTCCGGGGTCACCAGGCGGGCGAGGATGGCTACAGGCGGCACGGAGATCCCCTTGAATCCGACGGGGACCATCCCCTGTTTGCGGCCATAGGTCGCCGGGCCATCGGTGGCGAAGACCCCTGCCGTCGTCTGGGTCGGGTGGAGGGCGGCGAGCGAGAGGGCCAGGAGTGCGGCGCAGGCGAGGCGGGGATGGGGGATCCTTTCTCGGGGCGGAGCGGGCGGTGTGGTTACTTGCCGGACAACTTCAGGGACCCGAGGAACGCCTTGGCGTCGGCCTCCTCGACGCTGTCCTTTCGCGGCCCGGCCACGAGGACGGCGCAGAGGTCGTTTTGGACCAGGTAGACGCGCAGGACCATGTACCCCTGTTTCATCGGTAGCTGGAGGAGGTATACGCGGCCGGGGTGCTCGTCGGCCAGTTGGTCCTTCTTCTCCGAGAGGACTTTCGCGCTGGGGGCGAGGGAGCCGCGGGCGTTGGCGAACATCGCCGCCGTCTGCTTCTCGGTGCGTTTCTTGGCGGGGGGCGCGCCCTCGACGACCTGCACGAAGAAGAGGCGCTCGTCGCGGAAGAGGAGGCCGGTCTTCATCAGCCCCTCCTTGGTGGTCTGCGACGAGGCCTGCGCCTTCTCGGGGAAGCGGACGATGACCCGGCCCGTGTCCCACCCGTAGTCGTCGGGCCGCGCCGCCGCCTCCGGCGCCGAGGCGCACACGACACAGAGGGCGAGCAGGGCGGCACGGGTCGCAGTGGTCGGCATGACGAAATCGCTCGGCGAAGGAGGGGCAGGGGACGGAAGGGCCCGGTAATCCTATCAACGGGCCCGGCCGGGCCGCCGGACAGGATTTCCTTCCGTTTCGGCGCCTCATCCAGTGCCCTTCTCGTTCAGCCTCAACTTGCGGACGGCCTTCATGGGCAAGTACAGGTGATGCGGGTCGTCGAGGAGCGGCTCGAAGCCGTGGTGGAGGTAACACCCCTGGGCCTTTTCGTCGATGGCGCGCACCTCCACCGCGTGCAGGCCGAGGTCGTTCGCCAGGCGTTCAGCGAGCGCCAGCGCGTCGAGCAGCAGGGACACGCCCAATCCCCGCCCTCGCACGGAGTGATCCGTGGCGAGCCGGTCGAGGTGGACGACGGGGACGGGGTGCCTGGGGAGGCGCTTCCGACTCGCTTCGGGCAGGGCGCTCAGGTCGAAGGCCCCCCGCCGACAGCGAGTAATAGCCGACGACTCGCGGATCGGGCGTGAGGACCGCGACGAACGTGCGGGCGAAATCGCTCCGCGTGTTGCGAGGCCAGCTTCTGGATGTAGTCGTCGAGGCCCGCGTGGCCGCAGGAGAACCCCGAGCGGTCATGCGCCTTGTCCAGGGGCTCGATGCGCCAGTCAGCCATGCTGGCCCCGGTGAAGGGCGGCGGCGCGGCGGAGGGCCTCATTCGGCTCGGCGTCCGAATCGAGGAGTTCCAGAAAGCGGGCCGCGTCCCGGTGCGAGAGGTGGCGCACGGCGTCGGCCTGCACGACCTCGCGGGCCCTGTCGAGCAACGTCGTCACGGCGAAGCGGTCGACGCTTTGGCCGGCGAGCGAGGCGGCCTGTTCTACCAGACCCCGCTCCTACAGTGGACCCCATTGTCGAGACCAAAAAAGCGGGTACCATCCCTACGCCCGCGCTCCTCGCCTTCTCTTCCCCTCCTTGGGTCTTCTTCTT
>CAZVZK010000135.1:0-28721 GCA_964630925.1 uncultured Alcaligenaceae bacterium | reverse complement strand
GTGGTGGGTCCGGATTGCTCGCCGATGTGGGTCTGAATTGGTTGCCGATTACCAAGCGCCCGCCGCCCCGGCGGGTTGGCGATGCCGTCGATGACCTTCTCCAGCCCCGGACGCAATTCGCCCCGCGCCATCACCTCGCGCAGCGCCGGCAGGGCGAGCGGCCCGGCGGCGATCAGGGCGTCCGTCGCCCTGGCGCGGAGGACCTTGTCGTCGTCGCGCGTCAGGGCGATCCACGCCGTGATCTCCTCGTCCGACGGCGGGCCCTTCGACGGCCTCAGCCGCGCCCGCAGCAGCGGGACCGCCCTGTCGCGCGCGCGGATCAGCGTGCCCATCGCGGCGAACGCCGGGCCGATGTCCGGGGACATCATCTGCTCCACGAGGTCCGGCGCCGCGACGCCGACGCGCAACGCCGCCCGCCCCGACACGTCCCACACCACCGCCTTGCCCGAGCGGTGGCCGCCGGCGAGCGTGCCGCCGTCCGGCGTGAACGCGAGGGCCTCGAGCTGCGGCAAGCTGACCTCGCGCGACTCGCGCACCTTGCCCGTGGCCAGATCGACCAGCGCCATCTTGGTCTTCGGGTAGTCGGCGTTGGCGACGGCCAGGGCCCGCCCGTCGGGCGAGAATGCCACGCGGTCCGCGCTCAGGCCGGGGAGGCGGATGTCGGCCCGCCCGCGCCCGCTGCGCCCGCTGACCAGGGCCACGCCGCCCTCGCCCTGGACGGCGAGCGTCTCGCCGTCGGGCGAGTAGGTGAGGCCGACCACAGGCCGCGCCGTGTCGATGTCCCCGGACTGGGTGTGGGAGCCGAGGCGGACGATGCCGGCGTACGCCGTCTCCTTGCCGCTGCCGAGGACGATGGCGAGTCGTTCCCCGTCGGGCGACAGGGCGAGGTGGCACTTGAGGTCGGGCGTGCCGGGGACGGCGAAGCGCGTGCGTTCACGCCCCGTGCGGACGCGCCAGACGACCACGGTGAGGCTCCCACCCAGCGACTCGACGCGCGCCGCCGTGGAGCCGTCGAAGGAGATCGCGGCCTCCACCAGCCGGCCCGACATCTCGAGGATGGGGAGGGGGCGGGCGGCGCGGATGTCGTAGGCGTGGGCGGCGCCCTCGCGCGGCAGCCAGACGGCCAGCTCGCCCTTGCCGTCGATCAGCACCCTGGCCGAGTCGAGGCCGGGCGGCGCCTTGATGTGGCGATGGACCCGCCGCGTGGGCAGGTGCCAGAAGCGGACGCCGTCGGCGGAGCCGGTGGCCATGACGCGCCCGCCGGGGCGGAACGCGACGGACTGGACGGTCTTCGCGCCGGGGTTGGCGATGCCGCCGGCCGCCCCGCCGGGGAGCGGCTCGCCGGCGGTGTCGAGGACGGCCGCCGGCGGGGCGGCCCCGAGGATCAGCAGGCAGAGGATGGTTGTCATTTCGCCTCCATCCGCGTCAGCGCGGCCTTCGCTTCCTTCGTAAGGTCAGCGGACGGGTGCCCGCCGGCCAATTCCCTGAGCAGCCGCCTCGCGCCCGGGGAGGCGAGGCGTTCCAGCACCTCGACGCCACGCAGCTCGATGAGGGCGCGGCGTGACGGCGGATCATTGATGTCGTCGATGACACGCTGCACGCCGGGCCGCGATACCCCGCCCGCCTCGACGGCGCGGCGCAACGCCGGTAGCGCATGCATCCCGGCGGCGACGAGCGCCTCGCCGGCGCGGGCGCGGACGGCGGGGTCGGCGTCGCATGTCAGCGCCACCAGGGCGTCGATCTGAGCCTCGGTGGGCGGCGCCTTCGCGGGCCTGAGACGCGCCCGCAGCGGTGACACCGCCCTGTCACCGGTGCGGACGAGCCGCCCCATCGCGTCGAATGCCTCACTCGCCGAGCGCGACGCCAACGCCTCGACGGCCTCGGCCGTCGCGCCGGCCTCGCGCAGGTCGGACCGCCCCGTGAGGTCCCAGAAGAACGCCGGGCCGTCGGCGGGCTCGGCGGCCAGGAGCCCGTCACGCGAGATCGCCAGGGCGCCGCCGCGACAGAAGGGGATCTGGCGTGACAGGCGCGTCTTGCCCGTCGCCATCTCCACCACCTTCAGCTCGGCCTCGGACGTGCCGCCGGAGGCGACGGCGATCACACGCCCGTCTGGCGAGAGGGCGAACGCAGTGGAGAGATGATCGTGGATGGGGATCGAGAGACGTTCACGCCCGGTGCCGGCGTCGAGCAGCAGCACCACCGACCGCGCCGTCATGACGGCCAGCACCTTCCCTTCCGGCGAGAACATCAGCCCGTCCCGCGTGACGCCGGCCGGCAGCGAGGTGGCCTCCTTGCCCGTCGCCACGCGGACGAGCCCCGCGTAGGCCTTGCCGTCTTCGAGGACGGCCGCGAGCAGCGACCCGTCCGGCGACAGCGCCAGGGCGGAGCCGCGGCCACGTCCGGCGAGGCCGGCGGAGGGGACGGAGAACAGCACGCGCCGCTTGCCGTCGGCGGTGCGGCCGACGCGCACCGTCAAGCTGCCGTCGTCCTCCTCGACGGTCGCCACGGTGGACCCATCCCATGACAGGGCCGCGTCGCGCAGGAAGCCCTTGGCCCTGATCTCCAGCAGCGGCCGGGCCGAGCGCAGGTCATACGCCTCCGCCCTGCCCTGGCGCGGCGAGAGCCAGAGGGCGACCTCGCCGCGCCCGTCGAGCAGGACGAGGGAGCGCTGGTGCCATCCGGGCGACGGCACGACGCGGTGCAGGCGCCGGTCCGCGCCGCCGTAGAAGCGCACGCCGTCGGCGAAGGCCGCCACCAGGACGCGCCCGCCGGGCCGGAAGGCGAACGCCCGCGTCTTGCCGCGCCCGGCCAACCCGGCGACGGCCCCCGGCGGCAGCTCCACGCCCTCCGCGTCGAATACGAGCGCCGGCGGGGCCGCGTGCAGGATGAGCAGAGAGAGGATGACGCTCATTTGGCCTCCAGTCGCGTCAGCGCGGCCTTGGCGTCCTTGGTCAGATCGGAGTCTGTGTGCCCGCCGGCCAATTCCGTGAGGAGCCGCCGCGCGTCCGGGGAGGCGAGCCTTTCGAGGACCTCGACGCCACGCAGCCCGATGAGGGCGCGGCGCGAGGGCGGTCCGTTGATGTCGTCGATGATGCGCTCCACCCCCGGACGCCGTGGCTCACCGGACTCCAGGGCGCGGCGCAGCGCCGGCAGGGCGCGCAGGCCGGCGGCGACGAGCGCCTCGCCGGCGCGGGCGCGCACCGCAGGGTCGGCATCCGATGTCAGCGCAACCAGCGCATCGATCTGATCGTCGGAGGGTGGCGCCTTCGCCGGCCTGAGACGCGCCCGCAGCAGTGACACCGCCTTGTCGCCGGTACGCACCAGTCGCCCCATCGCCTCGAACGCCTCCGACGCCGAACGCGAGGACAGCCCTTCCACGTCGGCAGTCGTCGCGCCGGCCTCGCGCAGGTCGGACCGCCCCGTCAGATCCCAGACGAGGGGGCGGCCGCCCCAGCTGCGGCTCACCAGCGTGCCCCCGTCCGCGAATGTGATGGCGGACCTGTCGCTGCGGGGGATGTCGCGCTCCAGACGGACCTTGCCCGTCGCCAGCTCCACCACCACGATCTTGTGCGCCCGATAGCCCGTCTGGGACAACGCGAGGAGACGCCCGTCGGGTGAGAATGCCTCCGCGTAGGGCAGCTCCTCCCCGAGGTCGATCTCGCCGCGGACACGCCCCGTCCGCCCATCGTGCAGAGCCGTCTTGCCGGCCCGCCTGGCCGCCACGGCCTTCCCGTCGGGGGAGAAGGTCAGCGATTGGACCTTGAGGCCGTCGGGGAGTGTGCCGACCTCCTTGCCCGTCGCCACGCGCACGAGGCCGGAGTAGGCGACCTTGCGGCCAGCAGTCAGGGTCACCGCCAGGAACGCGCCGTCGAGCGAGAGGGCGAGGTTGGCCGAGGGGTCGCCCTCCGCCGGCACCGAGAAGCCGGTGCGCTCGCGGCCCGTCGTCGGATCCCAGACGCGGACCGCCAAACGCTCCTTCCGCGCCTCGGCGAGGGCCGCCGTCGAGCCGTCACGCGAGAGCGCCACGGCGAGGATGGTCCCGCCGGACTTGACGTCCGGGAGGGCCGTGGCCGCCTGCAAATCCGCCTTCCTCGGCTTGAGGCCGTAGGCGAGGACCTTCACGGGGGACCAGTAGAGGGCCGTGTCGCCCGCGCCGTCGAGGAGCGCCTGCCGGCAGGTGAATGCGTCGGGGAGCTGGACCTCGCGTTTCAGACGGCCCGTGTCGAAATCGCGGAACCGTACCCTGCAGATCTCCGCCGTCACCAGGGCCCGATCACGGGGGCGGAAGGCGGCGGCCAGCGTCACCGCCGTATCCCCGAACACACGCACGACCCCCGCCGGTAGGCGCTGGCCGTCGGCGTCGCGCGCGTCAGCCGGAGGGGCAGCGCCGAGGATCAGCAGGAAGAGGATCGCGTTCATCTCGCCTCCAATCGCGTCAACGCCCGCTTCGCCTCGCCCGCCACGCCGCCCGCTCCTACGGCCAGCTCGCGCAGCAGTCGGCGCGCCTCCGGCGTCGCCAGCCGCTCCAACACCTCAACCGCCCGCGCCGCCAGCAACGGGACCGCGTCGGCCTGCAAGTTGCGCCGCACCATCGCGGCCGCCTCCGTCGGACGCACCGACAGCCAGCACAGCGCCGGCCACGCCTTCGCGGCGTCCTCGTCGCCCAGCAACGTCCACGCGTCGCGGATCTCGCCGGACGGCCACTCCCGGCCCGTCAGGTCCCACACCGCCGCGCTCCCGGCACCGCCGCCGACTGCAAGACGTCCGCCGTCGGACGAGAACGCCAGCACCGCCGGCCCGTCCACGGGTGGGAGTGTCAGCCGCACGCCGCACGACGCCAATTCCGCCACGGCGACGCCGTCCGGCCCCGCCGCCGCCATCAGCCGCCCGCACGGCGAGAACGCCATCGCCGTCCCGCCGGCCGGCAGTTTGTGCAGCCCGTCCTTGACCACGTCGTGCAGCACCGGCGTGCCCTTGGCCGTGATGTACGCCAGCCGGGCGGCGTCGGCCCAGGCGAGGGGCGGCGAGCCCGTCTCCAACGTGTGCAGCACCTTGCCATCCGCGAGGGAGACGACACGGACGGTCCACGGCAGGCCGGCCTTGCGGGCCTTCAGCCGACGCAGGCCGTCGCCCTGCTCCAGATCGTGCCAGACGGCGGCCATCGTCCCGCCCGGCGACACCAGCAGGCCCGACAGGTCGTGGGCGATCACGGCGGACGACTTCTCCTTCAACGACGGCACCTCGAGCAGCGTCAGGCGCATGCCGTCCTCGTCGGGGATGGCGGTCAGCACGGCGGCGCCGTCGGGCGTGAACGACGCCAGCGGGGCGTAGCGTTCGACGCGCGTCGGGGGCAGCAGGCGCCGCTCCGTCGAGCCGGTGCCGGCGTCGATCAGGTGGAGGGCCGCCCCCAGGTGCCGCCCGGCCAGGAGCCAGCGCCCGCCCGGCGCCAGGGCCGACAGCCGCGCGCCCTCCTCTTCGTGCATCGGATGCTCGGTGAAGCGCCCGGCCCGGCCCGTGGCCAGGTCCCAGACACGCGCCCCGTCGCTAGCCGCCGTCACCAGACGCCGCCCGTCGGGCGAGAACGCCAGCGAGGTGAGCGGCACGGGGTGCCCGGCCTCGCGGCGTTTCTCAAAGCGCACCGGCCAGGCGCGCGGCGACCCGCCGACCCAGCCGCCGGCGACGAGGCCGCCGGCGCCCCAGGCGAGGGACGTGAGAGTCACGGGGACCGGCGTGGCGATGGCGGACTCCCTGTCGTCGATCTGGTGGACCACCCCGGCGTAGGTGCCCACGGCGATGGTCTTGCCGTCGGGCGAGAAGACGGGGCCGACGGCCGGCCGGCCGGGGATGTACTCGTTGCGGAGACGCTTGCCGGAGGCCGCCTCCCACACGGTCAGCCAGCGCCCGCTCCCGATGACCCGGATGGCGGCGAGCCGCCTGCCGTCGGGCGAGAAGGCGGCGGCGAGCAGGTCGCCGGCCTCGTACTTCTTCTTGAGTTTACCGTCCGGCAGCGAGTGGATGCGCAGGTCGCTCCACGTGTCGGGCGCCCAGATGGCGAGCGTGCCGCCGTCGGGCGAGATGGCGGCGGCGGCCTGATTCTCGGTGAGGGTGGTGCGGAAGACGGCCCCGCCGCCGCCGGCGCGGAGGACGCGGACGGAGGCGCCGAAGCGGTTGCCCGACCCGACGGCGATGAGCTTGCCGTCGGCGGATTGCGACAGCGAGACGGGCACGCCGAGGTGCTCGTCGGCCAGGGGGATGGGGTCGGCCCTGGTGCGCGCGTTGATGGCGGCGGCCGCGCCGCCGTGGCCGAGGACGAGCCCGCCGGCGGCGACGGAGAGACGCCCCCAGGCCGACCCCTCGACGGACCGGCTCCACCGTCGGCCCCTATCGTCGATGAGCGTCAGCCGCCCGCCGGCGAAGGCGGCGAGGAACGTGCCGTCGGGCGACACGGCCACGTCGCCGTCGGGCGTGGCGCCGCGGTTCCGCGCCGTGCCGAGGACGGCGACGGCGCCGTCGGGGAGGAACGGGTCACGCGGCACCGGGGGTGCGGCGCCGAGGAGGATGAGGCAGAGGACAGATGTCATTTCTCCTCCAATCGCGACAGTGCGGCCTTCACTTCCTTCGTGAGGTCGGCGGACGGGTGGCCGCCGGCGAGATCCTTGAGGAGCCGGAGCGCCTCGGGCGTGGCGAGTCGTTCCAGCACCTCGACGCCGCGTAGCTCGATGAGGCCGCGGCGCGAGGGCGGGTCGTTGATGTCCGCGATGATGGACCGGACGCCGGGCTTGCGCGGGGCGCGTCCCAACGCGGGGAGGGCGCGGGCCCCCGCGGCGACGAGGGCCTCGCCGGCCCGCGCCCGGAGGGCGGGGTCGGCGTCGTCGGCGAGCGCCACGAGTGCATCGATCTGGTCTTCGGTCAGGGCCGGCCCCGCCGGCCGCAGACGCGCCCGCAGAAGTGACACCGCCCTGTCACCCGAACGCATCAGGCGGCCCATCGCCTTGAACGCCTCCTCCGCCGAGCGCGAGGCCAGCGCTTCGGCCGTGGAGGCCGTCGCGCCGGCGTCACGGGGGTCCGAGCGCCCGGTGAGGTCGAACAGGGTGACGGGGCTGCTCAAGGCCGAGACGGCGAGCCACCCACGCGGGGAGAAGGCGAGGACGCGCTTCCAGTTGGAGATGGCGTCACGCTTCAGGCGCACCTGGCCGGCCGCCAGCTCCACCACGGATATCTCCGTCTCGGGGTACTCCCCCGTGGGGAAAGCGAGCAGCCTGCCGTCGGGGGAGAAGGCCGGGCGCGTCGTGTGGTCTTCGCGGGTGGGGAAGGAGTGACGCTGCCGCCCGGTCCGGCCGTCGAGGAGGTGCAACTTCTTGTCGGCCTGGACGGCCAGCCACCGCCCATCCGGCGAGAAGGTCAGCGAGCTGGTCAGGCCCGTGGCGGGCAGGGATTCGACCTCCTTGCCGGTGGCCGTCTTGACGAGGCCGGCATACGCCTGGCCGCCCTCCAGCCTGACGGCCAGAAGCGAGCCGTCGGGCGAGAGGGCCAGCGAGGAGTAGCGTCCGCGTCGGGCCGCCTGCTCCGTGGAGGGGACGGAGAACCGGGTGAGTGGCTTGCCGTCGGCGGTGCGCCAGACGCGGATGGCCAACTGGTCGCCGTGCGTCTCGACGCAAGCGGCGGCCGAGCCGTCCCAGGACAGGGCGAGGGCGGCGAGCATGGTGCCTTCCCAGGTCAGATCACGGCCGCGCGGCACGCTTACCGCCTTTATGGCCGAGAGACGCCGGGACGAGCGCAGGTCGTAGGCCTCGATCAGATCCTCCTTCGCCAGCCACCAGAGGGCGACGTGGCCGCGTCCGTCGAGCAGAACGCGGAGGGGCTGGCCGCGCCCCCCGAATGCCGGGGACTCTCGGTGCAGCCGCCCGTCGGGGAGGTGGTGGTAGCGCACGCCTCCCGGCGACGCCACGACGAGGACACGCCCGCCAGGGCGGAACGCCAGCGCCTGCGGGTGGGTGGGGACGCCAGGCCCCTCGACGCCGGAGGGCGGCAGGGCGGCGACGGCAACGCCGGACGCCGGCGGCGCGGCGCCGAGGAGGAGGAGGCAGAGGGCGGGCATCATTTCTCCTCCAATCGCGACAGGGCGGCCTTTACTTCCTTCGTCAGATTGCCGGACAGGTGCCCCGCAGCGAGATCCTCGAGGAGCCGTTTCGCTTCGGGCGTGGCGAGGCGCTCGAGTAGCTCGATGCCTCGAAGCACGAGGAGGGCGCGGCGCGGTGGCGCGTCATTGATCTCGTCGATGAGACGCTTAACGCCTGGCCTATGCGCGACGCGGCCCAGCGCGGGGAGGGCGCGGGCGCCCGCTGCGATGAGGGCCTCGCAGACCCGCGCACGGACCGCCGGGTCGTCGTCGCCGGCCAGCGCCACGAGGGCCTCGATCTGATCCTCGCTCAGGGGCGGCCTCGCCGGTTTGAGCCGCGCCCGCAGGAGTGACACCGCCCTGTCACCCGAGCGTATCAGGCGGCCCATCGCCTCATTCGCCTCGCCCGCCGAACGTGAGGCCAACGCCTCCACGGCCTCAGCCGTCGCCCCGGCGTCCCGCAGATCCCTGCGGCCCGTCAGGTCCCAGAACAGGGCAAGGCCGTCGGCGGGCTCGGCGGCGAGCAGGCCCTCGCGCGAGATCGCAAGGGCGCCGCCCCGGATGAAGGGGATCCGGCGTGACAGGCGCGTGCCGCCCGTCGCCAGCTCCACCACCTTCAGATCGGCCTCAGAAGTGTACCCGGCGGCGTTGCCCCCGGACGTGATGACCATCAGACGCCCGTCCGGCGAGAAGGTGAGCCCGGTGGACTGGGGGTCGAGGACATGCACCGAGAAACGCTCCCGCCATGTGCCGGTATCGAGCAGCGCCACCCACCGCGCCGTCGTGACCGCCAGCGCCTTCCCGTCCGGCGAGAACGTGAGGCCGCCGGAGGTGACGCCGTCCGGCAGCGGGGCCGCCTTCTTGCCTGTCGCCACCTGGACGGCCCCGGCGTAGGCCGCGCCGCCTTCGAGGACGGCGGCGAGCAGCGCCCCGTCCGGCGAGAGCGCCAGGGCGGAGCCGCGGCCACGCCCGATGACGCCGGCGGAGGGGACGGAGAACTGCGTTCGTTGCTTGCCATCGGCGAAGCGCCACACACGCACCGTCAGCCGGCCGCCGTCCTCCTCGACGCTCGCGGCCGTGGAGCCGTCCCACGACAGGGCCACGTCGCGCAGGAAGCCCTTGGCCCTGATCTCCAGCAGCGGACGGGCCGAACGCAGGTCATACGCCTCGGCCCTGCCCTGGAGCGGCGAATGCCAGAGTGCGACCTCGCCGCGCCCGTCGAGGAGGACGGACAGCGCTCCACGGTGCCAGTCCGGCGACGGGACGAAGCGGTGCAGGCCCCGGCCGGCCAGCCCGTAGAAACGCACGCCGTCCGAGAACGCCGCCACCATGACGCGGGCGCCGGGCCGGAACGCGAACGCGCGAGCCTTGCCACGCCCCGACAGCTCGGCGACGGCCCCCGGCGGCAACGCCACGCCCTCCGCGTCGCACACCAGCGCCGGCGGGGCCGCATTCAACAGGAGTAGGCAGAGGGTGGGCGTCATCTCTCCTCCAATCGCGACAAGGCGGCCTTCGCTTCCTTCGTCAACAGCGCCTCGGGGTCACCGCCTGCGAGCTTCTTGAGGACGAGCCGCGCCTCGTGCGATCCCACACTCACGAGCACCTCCACCGCCCGCGCCGCCAGACGCTCCCGCCGCCCGCGTGTGGGCCTCACGTCGTCGATCATCACCTCCAGCGCCAGGCGGTCCATCCCCCTCCATTCGCCCGACTCCAACGCCCGACGCAGCGCCGGCAGCGCCCACTCCCCAGCCGCCACCAGGGCGTCCCGCGCCTTCTCGCGGAGATCCCCGTTCTCGTCACGGGCCAGCACGACCCACCCGTTGATCCGCTCCACATCCGTGACGGCCGCTGGCCTCGGGCGTGCCCGCAATCTGACCGCGCGGCCCTGCGACCGCTCCAGCTCCACCAGCACCGCCAACGCCTCCCTTAGGGTGATGGCCGCCAGCGGCTCGAGGGGCCGCGGCACCGGGGCGCCGGCCACGACAGGCACCGGCAGGAGCGACCAGAGGAGCGTCCTCCCGTCGGGGTCACTCGCCGCGAGGCTACTGCCGGCGGGCGAGAAGGCGAGCGCCAGGCAGGGCCGCAGCCCCTTCGTGTGCAACGGCCAGGAGCGGCCGGTGCGTGTGTCGGCCAGCAGGATCGGGTCGGGGGCGTGCGTGCTGGCGGCGGCGAGGATCGGGAAGTCGGGCGAGAAGGCGACCGCCCGCGCCGCCTGCCACCCGGCGCCTTTCAGCGCCGCGGCAGCGTCCTCGTAGGAGCCCGCCGAGGCAAGGCGGCGGGGGGACGGGCATGGCAGCTCGATCTCTCTGACCGGCTTGCCGGTGCGGCCGTCGAGCAGGGACAACCCCCGCATACGGCCGACGGCCAAGGTCTCCCCGTCAGGGGAGAATGTCAGGCTCACCACCTTCGGCCCCGCCGGGAGCGTCCCGAGCGTCGCCCCGCCCAGCGTCTCGGTCGCGACCCCCCTGGGGATGCGCACGACCCCGGCGTATGCGGACCTCCCCCCGCTGCCCAGGACCACGGCCAGACGCGCCCCGTCGGGCGAGATGGCCAGTTGGCAAGGCAGGTCGGGATCGCCCCGCACCTCGAACCGGGCCAGCTCGTGTCCCGTCATCGGCTGCCACACGCGGATGTTGAGCCAGCCCCCCCTGGCGTCGATACAAGCCGCGGTTGAACCGTCGAACGACACGGCCACCTCGACCATCTTCCCAGCCAGCTTGATCACGGGGAGGGCACGAGCGCCCACCAGGTCATAGGCGTGGATGGCACCCTCGCGCGGCGCCCACAGCGCGACCTCCCCGCGTCCGTCCAGCAGCGAGTGCTCGGCCTTGATCCCACGCGGCGCGGGGACGCGGCGCTGGATGCGCATGGTCGGCAGGTGCCAGAACCTCGCCCCGTCCGCGGCGTTGGTGGCGAGGACCCGCCCGCCGGGTCGGAACGCGGCCGCCTCAACGGCGGCCTGGCCTCCCGACGGCACGAGGCCGGCCACCGCCCCGGCCGGGAGTGGGTGCCCTGCCAGATCGACGCCTAACTGTGGGGGTGCGGCACCGAGGATGAGCAAGCAGAGAGTGGGGGTCATCTCGCCTCCAATCGCGACAGGGCTGCCTTCGCCTCCGCCGTGAGCCGGGCGTCGGGGTTGCCGCCGGCCAACTCTCGGAGGAGCCGCCGCGCCTCGGGCGTCCGCATCCGCTCTAGAACCTCGACGGTGCGGATGGAGCGAAGCGCGTCGCCGGTAGGGCGGGGGATGCGTTCCAGCAGGCGGGCCAGCCGCGACCTGATCTCCAGGTCGGACTCCTTCTCCATCGCGGCCTCCAGCCTGCTCGTTTGGCAGCGGGACAGGGCCGACAGGGCGCGTTCGCGCGTCTCGAAGTCATCGTGGCCGAGGGCGGCGATGTGACGGCGCAGCGCGTCGTCGTCGATGCCCTCCCCCGGCGCCGGCCTTAGACGCTTGCGCAGCAGCGCCATCGCCTCAGCGGGGCAGCAGACGAGCCGCGTCATCGCCGGCCAGGCGTCTGCCGATTTTCGCGAGGCGAGCGCCGCCCAATCGGCCGCGGACGGCGGACGCGTGGCGTGGCGTGGCCATTCGCGGCCGGTCAGGTCCCAGATGAACGCGGTGCCCCAGGCGACGGACGCGAGACGGCCGCCGCACGGCGAGAACGCCAACGTGTGAAGGCTGCCGGCCTCCATGCTCAGTCGGGCCGTGTCCGTCGCCAGCTCGATCACGGTGAGGCGGTCCGAATGATCGATGACGGCCAGCAGCCGCCCGTCGGGGGAGAATGCCATCGTCGAACACATATTCGCCAGTGCGTCGAGTTTCTGGCTCTTGCCCGACCGACGATCGAGCAAGAACACGCCGCCCCACGCGGAGCAAGCCAGCGTGCGGCCGTCGGCGGACCAGGCCGAGCCGAGGTAGCCGCCTGGGGCGGACAGGTCACGCACCCTCCCCCCGCCCGGCAGGGCCACAATCACGCCCGGCGAGGGTGGCTCATCGAGGGGATTCTCCAGATACTGCTCCCAGACGGCGGCCAAGGCACCGTCCGGCGAGATCGACAGGCCCAGCGGCACGAGCGGCGTCGGGAATGAGGCGACGGGCTTCAACCCCGGCACGGCGCGGAGCACCAGGTGTGTGTTCTTCGCGTCGAGGGTCAGCAGCCGCGCCCCGTCCGCCGTGAAGCAGAACGGGCGGTGGCTCAGGCTGCCCCGCCAGCCTAACCTCATTAACGAGCTGGCCGCCCTACCGGCGGGCTTGCCGTCGGCCAGGTCGATCAGCGTGATCTCCCCACCCTCCTCTTCCCACGCCAACATATGCCGCCCGCCCGGCGCCAGGGCGGCACGACGCAGCCCGCGTTTTGCAGGATGTGGGACGTGCCGGAGCTCACCCCCGCCGGCGATGTCCCAGACCCGCGCCCCGTCAGCTCCGGCGGTGACGAGGCCGCACCCGTCCGGCGTGAATGTCAGCGACAGGATGGGGGCCGTGTGCCCCGCCGGCTCCTTGGCGGCCCCCGCGCGGGGGAACCAGACGCGCGGCTCGTCGCCCCGCCAGCCGGCGGCCACGAGCCGGCCCTCCCTGAACGCCAGCGCGGTGAGCGTGACCGGCCCCGTCGGCGGGATCGCCGTCATTCTCACTGATGCCAGATCCAGGACGTGGATCGTACCGGAGGCCTCCCCTGAGGCGACGAGGGCGCCGTCGTGCGAGAAGCACAGGGCCACGGCCGCCTTCGGCAAGGGCAGGTCGTGCAGACGCCTGCCGTCGGCACCACGCACGGTGAGGTGCGGCTTCGCGCCCTTGCGGGCCAGGGCCAGGGTCTTTCCGTCGGGGGCGAGGCTGGCATGGGCCACGCCCTCGGCGTCGATGCGACGCAGAGGCTTGTCCGCGGCCACATCGTGGAGCAGGACGTGGCCGCCTTCGGGCACCCAGGCGGCGAGCGTCCGGCCGTCGGCGGATAGCGCACACCCGGCGGCGTCCCCACGCAGCTCGACCCGACAAAGGGGCTTGCACGGGTCGAATTGCCAGACGCGCACGGCGGCGGTGTCGTCGGCCAACACCGCCACGGCGGCGCGTCTCCCGTCGCCGGAGAACGACGCCGAAAGGGTCTGAATGCCTTGATCCGTCGCCAGCTCCTCCCCCCACTTCCACCCTGCGGGCTTCAGCGCCTGGATCGGCCAACTGGTCTTCTTGTCCTCAATCGGCCCGATGGTGCCGAGGACGCGCATGCCCCCTGGGGCGACGGCCGCGTCCCAGCAAGCGGGGATCAGGCCCCTTTCGCCCGGTGGCGGGGTCTGCACGCGGCCCGACGGGTCGCTGAGGAAGAGCCCGCCCTGGAGTGTCCACGCGGCCCACCTGCCGTCAGGCGACAGGGTGACGTTGCTCCGCATCCTGACCCTGCCCGGATGCGGGCCGGCGCCGAGACGCGCGACAACGCCCTCGGGCAATACGACATCCGCGAGGCACGGAGGCGCCGCGCCGATCACCAGCCACGCGAGGACGAGCGCGCTCATGGGGCAACCTCATGGCCGTGCGAACAGCGACGCCTCCAGCGCCGCCGGGAACGTATGCTCGCCCGTCGTGAACGTCCAGCGCACGCCGCCGCTCACCCGCACCGTCTCCTTCGTCGGCAGGCGCAGCCCACCGATCATCTTGTACCCGTCGAACGAGTGCTCCGTGTCGCCGCACTTCATCCGCGCCAGCAGGCCGGTGTCCTTCGCGAACCACAGCGTCACGTCGGGCCGGCCACGCATCGACGCCATCACCCCGCCGTCCGGCAGCGACTTGAGCGTGACCTCCGCCCGCCGCAGCGGCAGCAGCGTCGCCACCCAGGCGGCGTGGGCCTCGTCCCGCACCTCGCGCAGACGCGGCGGCAGCAGCGCCGCCGCCGGGCCGCCGTCGGACTGGTGGCCCCTGTCGCCGTCCAGCGCCAGCCGCGTGCGGATTCGCCCGTCCACCTCGATCTCGTGCAGCAGGCGTCCCGGCAGATCGTGGGCGACGCGGCGTGTGAACGGCAATGGCTTGCCGGCCACGTCGATGGTGCCGGTGTCGGTGCGGCGGAGGCGGGCGGCCTTGACGAGCGCGGCGCCGCCGTGGGCCGTGATGGCGCGCTCGACGGCGGCGCGGGCCGGCCTGTCGTGGGGTGTGGGCGGCGCGATGAGCAGGATCAGCCAGACGGCCATCGACGTGCGACCTCCGGCGAGGGCGGCCCCTTCTTTGTACCCGCCCGACGGGCGGGCTGTCCAGCGTGTGGTGCCCTGTGATCCTGAGACGAGCGAGGGCCACGGGATTGACTCGGGCGTGACAGGTGGGGCGCTGTGGGCGCGGGGCCGTGACGGAGTGCGCATGTGAGCAGGTGACTCGCGCACTCGCCGACGATGCGTGACACGACGGGCCGGCGGACGCCTGAGTCACATGCTCACTTCTCCCGGAAGTGGGCATGTGACTCGCGGAAGTGGAACTCGGGGAGTCACCAGCATTTCAGGGGGCTGGGGGGGCAATGCAATGGTCGCGGCTGACCCCCTGAAATGCAAGTTGCGGCCGGAGAGGTCTGATGGTGGGCTTTCGGCGTCAGCATTGCATTGCAGGGGGGTGCCTGGGGGGGTGCAATGCAACGCAAGTTGATGACAGACACGCCCTCACCGGGTACGCCCGATTGGCTCCCCGCCCCGGCAAGGCGGGCCATACAATCCCCGCAGCCGTCGCCCTTGAACGTGGGGGGTGGGGATGAGTTACCAACGGGCACTGGCGGCGTTCTTCATCGGCCTCGCCCTGCTCGCCGGCGTCGGCCTGGGCCGGCGTCCGGCTACGGAGGAGAAGCCGGCCAAGGGTGCCGGCGACGGCGCCGTGGTGTTGAAGCCGGCGCGCGTCTTCGACGGCATCGGCGGCAAGGCGCACGAGGGCTGGGTGGTCGTGGTGCGCGGCAAGCGCATCGAAGCCGCCGGGCCGGCCGGGGAGGTCAAGGAGCCGGAGGGCCGGGTCATCGAGCTGCCTGGCATGACGCTCCTGCCGGGCCTGATCGACGCCCACACGCACCTGCTGCTGCACCCGTACAACGAGGCGAAGTGGGACGACCAGGTGCTGCGCCAGCCGCTGGCCCTGCGCGTCTGCCGGGCGACCAACCACGCGCGGCAGACGCTGCTGGCGGGGTGGACGACCATCCGCGACCTGGGCACCGAGGGGGCGGGCTTCGCCGACGTGGGGCTGAAGCAGGCCATCGACCAGGGCATCATCCCCGGCCCGCGCCTGCTGGTCTCGACGCGGGCCATCGTGGCCACCGGCAGCTACGCCCCCGCCGGCTTCGCGCCGGAGGTCCGCGTGCCGCAGGGCGCCGAGGAGGCCGACGGCGATTCGCTGACGCGCGTGGTGCGCGGGCAGATCGCGGCGGGTGCGGACGTGATCAAGTTCTACGCCGACTTCCGCTGGGGGCCCGGCGGCAAGGCGGTGCGTCCGACCTTCACCCTCGACGAGATGAAGCGGATCGTGGAGGTGGCCCGCGCCGGGGGCTGCCCGGTGTCGGCCCACGCCACGTCGAAGGAGGGCATGCGCCTGGCGACCCTGGCGGGCGTGGAGACCATCGAGCACGGCGACGGCGGGGACATCGAGGTTTACCGGCTGATGGCGAAGCACGGCGTGGCGTTGTGCCCGACGCTGGCGGCGTCGGAGGCGATGAGCCGCTACGCCGGGTGGCGGCTGGAGAAGGATCCGGAGCCGGCGGAATTGAAGTCGCGGCGGGCGTCGTTCAAGGAGGCGCTGGAGTCGGGCGTGGTGATCGCGTGTGGTAGTGACGCCGGCGTGTTCGCCCACGGCGACCAGGCGCGGGAGCTGGAGCTGATGGCCGAGTACGGCATGACGCCGGCCCAGGCGCTGTTGTCGGCCACGTCCGTGTGCGCGAAGGTGCTGCACCTGAAGGACCGCGGCCAGGTGAAGGCGGGGCTGCTGGCCGACCTGGTCGCGGTGCAGGGCGACCCGACGAGGGACATCAAGGTGCTGCGCAAGGTGCGGCTGGTGATGAAGGACGGTGTGCTGTTCCGCGGGCCGGGCGGGAAGTAGCTCGGGCGCACGAGCCGCCGACACGGGCTATACTGACTGGGACGCCGGCCCCGCATGGCCGGCCCCCGGCTCGCGCCGGGCTCAACCCGACCAACCAGAGCCCCAGCCCGGAGGCAGCCCCCATGAGTCTGATGGCACGCCTCCGCAAAGGCGAGGGGCCTTTCTGGGGCTCCCTCAAGTGGGCCATCAAGAAGGCCCTCCACTTCCACATCCCCGTCTTCTGGCTCACCTGGCCCCTCTTCGCCGGCCTGTACTCCCTCCACGTCGGCGTCCGCGAAGGATTCGGCTGGGCCGTGCGGTTCTTCTGGAACGAGCCGCTCTTCCGCAGCCAGTGCGCCGCGGTCGGCGACGGCTTCCAGATGGAGCACCTGCCGTACATCCACGGCTCCGGACGCATCACGCTCGGCGACAACGTCACCTTCGGCGGCCAGCCCGTCTTCATCTTCGGCAACCGCGGCGAGCAGGCCCCCGAGCTGACCATCGGGGATCACACCTTCGTCGGCCACCTCGTCTCCTTCGCGTGCAGCGCGTCCATCACCATCGGCAAGGACTGCCTCATCGCCGCCGGCGTGCAGATCTCCGATTATGACGGCCACCCCGTCGATGCGGCCCGCCGCCGCGCCGGCGACCCCACGCCGCCCGAGGGCATCCGCCCCGTCGTCATCGGGGACGACGTGTGGATCGGGGCCAGCGCCATCATCCTCAAGGGCGTCACCATCGGCGGCCGGAGCATCATCGGCGCCGGCGCCGTCGTCACCCGCGACGTGCCCCCCGACACCGTCGTCGCCGGCAACCCCGCCCGCGTCGTCAAGCAACTGGCCGCCCCCACCCCCCCCTCCCCACTCTCCCCCTCGGCAGGAACGGGGGGGAGGCCTTCGGCCCACTCCCCCCCCCCCCCCCTGATGAAACACCGCCTCAACGTCGTCCACGTCACCCTCGGCCTCGACCTGGGCGGGCAGGAGAAGCTCCTCGCCGAGTTCGCCCGCCACGCCGACACGCGCCGCTTCGCCCTCCATTTCGTCTCGCTCACCACGCGAGGCCCCGTCGCCGACGAGATCGCGGCCGCCGGCTGGCCCGTCACCGCCCTCGGCGCACCGTCTGGCCTCCGCCCGGGCCTCGTCCTCCGCCTCGCGTACCTCTTCCGCCAGCTCAAGGCCGACGTGGTCCACACGCACGACGAGCGGCCCAACATCCACGCCGCACCGGCGGCGTGGCTCGCACGCGCCCGCTGCGTCCACACACGCCACTCCCAGGCGTCGAAGCTCACCGCCCGCCAGCGCCTCCTCGTCCGCCTCGCCGCCGAGGCCAACGACGCCTTCGTGTGCATCTCGCACGACAGCGCCCGCCTCGCACGCGCACAGGGCATCGCCGCCCGCCGCCTCACCGTCCTGCACAACGGCATCGACCTAACGCGCTTCGCCCACAAGGGGCCCGACCCCGCCGGCCCCGCCGTCCTCGTCGCCCGCCTCGCCCCGGAGAAGGACATCGGCACCTTGCTCCGCGCCGCCTCCCTCCTCACCGCGCGCCACCCCGATTTCCGACTCCTCATCGCCGGCGACGGCCCGGAACGCCCAGCGATGGAGCGCCTCGCCTCCGAGCTGCGTCTCGAAGATTCCGTCAAGTTCCTGGGCGCCGTCGACGACGTGCCGGCGCTGCTCGCCCGCGCCCGCCTGTTCGTCCTGTCCAGCACGACGGAGGGCGTCTCCCTGACGCTACTGGAGGCGATGGCCCGCGGATTGCCCATCGCCGCCACCCGCGTGGGCGGCAACCCGGAGGTCGTCGCCGACGGCGAGACGGGCCTCCTCGTGCCGCCCGGCGACCCCGAGGCGCTGGCCGCCTCGGTGTCCCGATTGTGGACTTCCCCCGAAACGTGTGCCAGGATGGGTGTGGCGGGCCGCCGCCGCGCCGAGGCGCGTTTCGATGTCCGCCGCATGGTGGCGGGGTACGAGCGGCTCTACCTCTGCGAGTCGCCCGCCGCCCTGGCGAGGGAGTGGATCGCCATATGAAGACGGCCATCATCGACGGAGACGTGTGCTGGCCCGCCACCTCCGGCAAGCGCCTGCGCTCCCTCAACCTCCTCCTCCCCCTCGCCCGCCGCCACGAAATCGTCTACATCGCCCGCGGCCACGACGAGGCCGAGAACGCCGCCGCCCGCGACCACCTCGCCGCACAGGGCATCGAGGCCCACATCATCCACGACCCGATCCCGAAGAAGGCCGGCGTCGGCTTCTACGCCCGCCTCGGGCTGAACCTCCTCTCCGCCCTGCCCTACTCCGTCGCCTCGCACTTCTCCGCCCGCTTCCGCGACGCCGTCCACGAGATCGCCCGCAAGGCCCGCCCCGACCTGTATCAGTTGGAGTGGTCCGGCTACCTGTACGCCGTCGCAGGCCTGCCGGGCCCGGTCGTCCTCCAGGCTCATAACGTCGATACGCTCATCTGGCGCCGCTACCGCGAGGCGGCCTCGGGGTGGCTGAAGAAGTGGTACATCGGCGGGCAGGCGGCGAAGTTCGAGGCGTTCGAGCGCCGGGCCTTCCACGCCGCCCGCAAGGTCGTGTTCGTCAGCGCCGAGGATGCGAATCTCGCCGGCGAGTGGTTCGGCGATGTCCCCGCCGAGGTGGTCGATAACGGCGTGGACGTGTCCGGCTTCGCCGCCGTCCGCCCGCGGCCCGGATCACGGCACATCCTCTACCTGGGTAGCCTCGACTGGCGCCCGAACCTCGACGCGGTGGATCAGTTGCTGGATGCCGTCTTCCCCGCCGTGCGGGCCGCCGTGCCCGACGCCCGGCTCCAGATCGTCGGCCGCAAGCCGCCCGAGGGGCTCGCGCGCCGTGTCGCCGCCGTCGCGGGCGCCGAATTGCATGCCGACGTGCCGGACGTCAAGCCGTTCCTCGAAGGCGCCGGCGTGATGGCCGTCCCCCTGCGCATCGGCGGCGGCTCGCGCCTCAAGATCCTGGAGGCGCTCGCCTGCGGCCTGCCCGTGGTGTCGTCCGCCGTGGGCGCCGAGGGGCTGGAATTGCGCCCCGGCCACGACTTCACCCTCGCCGACACCGACGCCGACATGGCGGCGGCCCTGGTGAACGCCCTGAACCGTCCCGAGGAGGCGTTCGCGCAGGGCGCGCGTGGCCGTGACACCGTCGCGGGCCGCTACGACTGGCCGATGCTGGCCGCGAAGCTCGAGCGGGTGTGGGAGTCTTCCGTAGAGCACGCTTCCAGCGTGCCCCCGCCACCGCGGCGACAAGAGAGCACGCAGGATGCCTGCTCCACGGGGGTGGGCCGGTGAACATCGTCCACCTTCTCGCGTCGCCCTTCGTCGGCGGGCCGGAGCGCCAGGTGCTCGGCCTCGCCCGCGCCATGCCGCACCGCACCACATTCCTCTCGTTCGCCGAGCGCGGCCTCGCGCGGCCGTTCCTGGACAAGGCGCGGGCCGACGGCTTCGACGCCCATGAGCTGCACGAGAACTACCCGCGTGTCGGGGCAGCCATCGCCGAGATCGCGGGGTGGTTGAAGCGCCTGCGTGCCGACGTGCTGCTGACGAGCGGGTACAAGCCGGACATCCTCGGCTGGCGGGCGGCGCGGACGGCCGGGGCCCCCGTCGTGGGGATCGCCCACGGCTGGACGGGGGTCACGCTCAAGGTGAAGCTTTACGAGTGGCTGGACACGCTGGCCCTCGCGTGGATGGACGCCTGCGTCTGCGTCTCCGAGGCCACGGCGAGACGCGCCCGCCGCTCTGGGATCCGCAAGGCAGTCGTCATCCGCAACGCCATCGACGCCACCCCCTACGACACCCCCGCGCCGGATGCGCGCGACGCGGTCCGCGCCCTGTTCCCGACGCCGCCGAGGCTGGTGGTCGGGGCGGCGGGCCGCCTCAGCCCGGAGAAGGGGTTCGACGTGCTGATAGCGGCGGCCGCGCTCGTCTGCAGGACGCGCGATGTCGGCTTCGTCATCTTCGGCAAGGGGCCGCGGGAGGACGACCTGCGGCGACAGATCACGCGCCTCGGGCTGGAGGGCCGTGTCGTCCTGGGCGGGTTCCGCGGCGACCTGGAGCGCGTGCTGCCGGGGCTCGACATCGCCGCCCTGTCGTCGCACACCGAGGGGCTGCCCGTGGCCGTGCTGGAGGCGCAGGCCGCCGGCGTGCCGGTTGTCGCGACGGCGGCCGGCGGGACGCCGGAGGTGATCGACGAGGGCCGCACCGGCCTGCTCGTCCCGCCGAACGACCCCGCGTCGTTGGCCCACAAGCTGGGTGAGCTGCTGGACGACCCCGCACGCCGCAAGGCGATGGGCGCCGTAGGATGGCGGCGTGTGCGTGAGGAGTTCACGTTCGCGGCCCAGGCGGAGAAGTTTGAACGGTTGCTGGGGAGAGTCGTCCCCGTCCGCGAGGGGGTGACGCATGTCCCCGGTTAAGATCGCCTTCCTTGTCTGCTTCCTGCTCGTGCTCTACCCCTACGTCCTCTACCCGCTGGTAGTGGGCCTGCTCGCCCGGCTCGTCGGCCGGCCCGTCCGCCGCGCGCCCTTCCTCCCGCCCGTCTCGTTCGTCGTCTGCGCCCACAACGAGGAGGCGGGCATCGAGACCCGCCTCACCGACCTCCTGCGTATGCTCGACGAGACGGGGATCCCCGGGGAGGTGATCCTCGTCTCCGACGGCTCGACGGACCGGACCTGCGAGCTGGCCCGCTCCATCCCCGCGGTCCGCCTCATCGAGCTGCCCCTGAGGGCCGGGAAGGCGGAGGCGCTGACGCGCGGCGTCGAGGCCGCGGCCGGGGAGATCGTCGTCTTCGCCGACGTGCGCCAGGCCTGGGCGCCGGAGGCGCTGGAGCTGCTCCTTGAGAACTTCGCCGACCCGGAGGTGGGCGCGGTCTCCGGCGACCTCGTCATCACGTCCGGCCCCGGCGCGATCGAGGGCGTCGGCCTGTACTGGCGCTTCGAGAAGTGGCTGCGGGCCCAGGAGAGCCTCGTCTTCGCCCAGGTCGGCGTCACCGGCGCCATCAGCGCCGTGCGCCGCCACCTCTTCCGCCCCGTCCCCCAGGGCACGATGCTCGATGACGTCTACTGGCCCCTCCGGGTCGCCATGGAGGGGCACCGCGTCGTCCACGACAGCCACGCGATCGCCTTCGACCGCTTCCCGGACAGCACCGGCGACGAGTTCCTCCGCAAGGTCCGGACCCTGGCCGGCAATTTCCAGCTCCTGACCCACCTGCCCGGCGCGCTCTTGCCCTGGCGCAACCCGATCTGGCTACAATGGCTCTCACACAAGCTGGCACGGCTCGTCGTGCCGTGGGCGCTCATCGGCCTGCTCGCGACGAACGCCTGCCTGCTGGACGCCAGGGTGTACCAGGCGACGTTCGCCCTCCAACTGCTGGGCTACGCCGTCGGGGTCTTCGGCCTGCTGACCGGGCGCGGCGGCAAGTTGGCGGCCGCGGGGGCCTCGTTCCTGGTGCTGAACGCGGCGGCCTGGGTGTCGTTCTGGGTATGGCTGACGGGCGGGGCATCTCGCTCGTGGCACAAGGTGGCCTACACGCCACAGCCAGAGAAGGCCCCGAAGGTCCCGGCGGCTTCCTGAAGGGGGGCGGATGGTCGTGGGGGTCGTTGCCGCTGTCGTCCTGCTCGCCCTGGGGGGCGGATGGCTCCTGCTGCGCGCCCGCGGCCTGGACCGCTGGCTGCCGTCGTACATCGCCAACGCCGGCCGACGCCGTGACCCCACCCCCGGCGAGGAGGTCCACGTCCTCATCTGCATCGCCGATCATTACGAGCCGAAGTACGGGGGGGCGTCGAGCGAGCAGGCCCGCGCGCGTGTCGGCAAATGGGTCGAGGGGTACCCGCGGCAATTCGCCCGCTTCCGCGACAGCGACGGGCGCACGCCGCGCCACACCTTCTTCTACCCCGCTGAGGAGTACGAGCCGGAGCTGCTGGACGGCCTCGCCGGCCTGTGCGCCGACGGCTTCGGCGAGGTCGAGATCCACCTGCACCACGACGACGACACCGCCGACACCCTCGCCCGCTCCCTCGCCGCGTTCCGCGACACCCTTGCCCAGCGCCACGGGTTGCTCGGGCGGGGACGCGACGGGGCGGCCGCCTGGTGCTTCATCCACGGCAACTGGACGCTGTGCAACTCGCACCCCGAGGGGCGGCACTGCGGCGTGGACAACGAGATCGACGTGCTGCGCGCCGCCGGCTGCCGCGTGGACATGACCCTGCCGTCGGCGCCGAGCCGGGCGCAGACGCCGCTCATCAACTGCATCTACTGGGCGGTGAACCGGCCCGGCCCGGCGTCGCACGCCCGGGGCCAGCTCGCCGGGGCCGCCGCGCCCCCCGAGGGCGGCCTGATGCTCATCACCGGCCCGCTGCTGCTCGACTGGGGCGGGCGCAAGCTCGGCCTGCTGCCGGGCGTCGAGAACGCCTGCATTCAGGCGTCGCAGCCGCCCACGATGGAGCGCCTGCGCCTGTGGCTGCGGGCGCGGGTCCAGGTGCCGCAGCGCCCCGACTGGTACTTCGTCAAGCTGCACTGCCACGGCGCGCCCGAGGACGCCCATGACGTGCTCCTCGGCGACCCCATGCTGGCCTTCCACGAGGCGCTCGCCACCGAGGCGAAGCGGAACACGCGGTTCCACTACCACTACGTGACGGCCCGCGAGATGTATAACCTCGCCCGCGCCGCCGAGTCCGGCTACAAGGGCGACGTGGCCGGGGCGCTGGACCACGAGATCCTGCCCGGCCCGGCGCTGCGTCCGGCCGCCCGCGCCACGGGGACCGCCTGATGGGGCGCTACCCGCTGCTGCTGTTCGCCGTGCGCGCGCTGCTCGTCCTCGCCCTGCGTGACCCGACGCGCGGCCCCGACCCCGCCGGGCCTGGCGGGCCGGCCGCCGATGACGTGGAGTTCGAGACCCTCGCCCGCCACGTCGCCGCCGGCGAGGGCTTCATCAACAAGAACGGCGCCCACACGCCATCCCGCGCCTCCGGCTGGCCGACCCTCCTCGCCGGCGTCTCCGCCTGGCTCGGGACACACACCCTCATCGTCTACGCCTTGATTTGCCTGCCCGTCCTCATGCTCTACGCCTGCGCGGGCCTGGCCCGCCCGGAGAAACGCACATGACCCACGCCTCGGCCCTGATGGGCAAACTCACGGCACGCAACGCCCGCGTCGGCATCATCGGCCTCGGCTACGTCGGCCTGCCGCTCGCACGCACCTTCGCCGCCGCCGGCTTCCCCGTCCTCGGCTTCGACATCGACCCCGACAAGGTCACGAAGCTCCACGCCGGCAAGAGCTACCTCAAGCACATCCCCGATGCCGACGTGCAGGGGATGCTCAAGCAGGGCTTCGGGGCGACCGCCGACTTCAGGCGGCTCGCGGAGGCCGACGCCGTCCTCATCTGCGTGCCCACGCCGCTGACCGAGGCCCGCGAGCCGGACCTGACCTACGTCGTCAACTCCGCGAAGGCCGCCGCCGCGACGCTGCGGCCCGGCCAGCTCATCGTCCTGGAAAGCACGACGTACCCCGGCACGACGCGCGAGGTCGTCCTGCCGCTGCTCCAGGACACCGGCCTCAAAGCGGAGGAAGAGTACTTCCTGGCGTTCAGCCCGGAGCGAGAGGACCCCGGCAACGCGAAGTTCTCGACCCACAACATCCCGAAGGTGGTCGGCGGGCTGGGGCCGGCGAGCCTCGACCTGGCGGCCACGCTCTACGCCGCCGCCATCACGCAGGTCGTGCGTGTCTCGACGCCGGAGGTCGCGGAGGCGTGCAAGATCCTGGAGAACACCTACCGGGCGATCAACATCGCGCTGGTCAACGAGCTGAAGATGCTGTACGACCGCATGGGCGTGGACGTGTGGGAGGTGATCGACGCCGCCAAGACGAAGCCGTTCGGCTTCCAGGCGTTCTACCCCGGCCCCGGCCTGGGCGGGCACTGCATCCCCATCGACCCGTTCTACCTGACGTGGGTGGCCCGGAAGTACGGCCTCACCACGCGCTTCATCGAGCTGGCGGGCGAGATCAACACCAACATGCCGCACTTCGTCCTCGACAAGATCGCCGACGCCCTCAACGAGCGCGGCAAGCCGGTGCGCGGGAGCAAGGTGCTGATCCTCGGCATGGCGTACAAGAAGGACGTGGACGACTGCCGCGAGTCGCCCGGCTTCGAGCTGATGGACCTGCTGCTGCGCAAGGGCGCCGCCGTCAGCTACAACGACCCCCACATCCCGAAGTTGCCCCCCACGCGAAACCACCCGCACCTGCGGATGGAGAGCCAGGCCCTGACGCCGGAGATGCTGGGCGGCCAGGACTGCGTGGTGATCGTGGCGGACCACACGGCCTACGACTGGGAGGCGGTGGCGCGGCACTCACCGCTGCTGATCGACACGCGCGGGGCGACGCGCGGCCTGAAGGCCCCTCCGGGCCGCATCGTCAAGGCGTAGGGGGCGAGAAGAGCATACCACGAAATACACGGAAGACACGAAAAGAAGACAAAGAAGCAAAGCAGACATTAAACAAAACCAGGCAGGAGAGGGATGGCCCTCGCCTGCCTGCCTTGTCGCCTTCTTTGGCTGTTCTTTTCGTTTCTTCCGTGTATTTCGTGGTATGCTTTCTTAAAGCTCCCACGGATCACTTGTTGAAGATGAACTCCTTGGTGTTCAGCAGCGCCCACAGGATGTTCTCGTAGGCGGCCTTCTTGGCCGTCGCGTGCTTGGCGATGTGGGCCAGGGCCACCTCGCGCTGCTCGTCGCTCGGCTTGCGCCCGAACGCCCACAGGAACAGCTCGTCCACCTTGTCGGCGTCGGAACGCTTGTCGGCCGCGCTCACCATCGCCTCGGCGCGGCCGCCGTTACGCGACAACTTCTGCTGCACCTCGTCGCTGTTCAGCAGGTGCAGGGCCTGGGCGAGGTTGGCCTCGCTGACACGCTCGCACTCGCAGGCGCTGATCCGCTGCGGGCGGCCGAACACGTCGAGGAAGTACGACGGGAACGACTCGTCCGGCAGCATGATCGCGCGGTTCGGGGCGTGGCGGTCCATCGGCAGGCCGGCGAAGGCCGCCGGGGCGCCCGTCACCTGGTTGACCGCGTCGAACAGCACCTCGGCGGACATGCGCCGCGGGTAGTAGCGGGCGTAGTTCTGCTTGTCGTGCTTGTTGAACTCGTTCGGGGTCGCGCTGAGCTGGTAGGTCCGGCTCTTGACGATCACGCGGATCAGGTGCTTGAGGCTGAACTTGTTGTCGATCAGCTCCTTCGCCAGCGCGTCGAGCAGCTCGGGGTTCGACGGCGGGTTCGTCACACGCATGTCGTCGAGGGGGTCAACGATGCCCCGGCCGAAGAAGTGCGCCCAGTAGCGGTTGGCGACGGCCCTGGCGAAGAACGGGTTGTCCTTGGCCACCATCCAATCGACGAGCTTCTGGCGCGGGTCTTCGTAGGCGCCGACCTCGATGGCCTTGCCGTCGAGCGGCTTGATCTCGGCGGGCCGGCCCGTCTTCTTGTTGGTGACGCTGCCGCGGGCCACGCTGAAGACGGCGACACGGCTGGCGTTCTGCTGGCCCGAGCCGAGGATCGGGAGCTGCTTGCGGCCGATGCGTCCGAAGTAGGCGGCCAGCCCCCAGTAGTCGTCCTGGCTCCACCGCTCGTAGGGGTGGTGGTGGCACTGGGCGCAGGCGAGACGCTGGCCGAGGAACACCTGGGCGGCGTCGTCGACGAACTCCTCGGGCTTGGTCAGCTCCTTGTACCACACGGTCGGCGGGCTGGTCAGCTCGTCGCCGGTGGCCCCGATGATGTCGCGGACGAACTCGTCATACGGCTTGTCGTTGGCGACGGCCTTCTTGATCCAGGCGTGGAAGGCGAAGGTGCCCTTGGCCCGGTCCGGCTGGCCGCGGCGCTTGACGCGGAGGATGTCGGCCCACTTGCCGGCGAAGTAGTAGGCGTACTCCGGCGAGTCGAGGAGGGCATCGACCAGCCTGTCACGCTTGTCCGTCGCCTTGTCGTTGACGAAGTCGAGGGTCTGCTTGGGCGTCGGCAGGGTGCCGCACAGGTCGAGCATGAGGCGGCGGATGAACTCGGCGTCGGTGCAGGGCTCGGAGGGGACGAGGCCGAGGGTCTGCCACTTCTTAGCGGTGTGCTTGTCGGCGGCCGTCTTCTGCTCGAACTTGTACTCGGGGATCTTGACGCCGAGGGGCACCGTGGCGCGGAAGGTGTTGACGTGCTCCTGGTAACGGACCATGATGGCCGCCTCGCCGGACAGGGCCAGGGTGCGGACCAGGCCGCCCTCGGTGACGGCGGCGATCTCCTGGTCGTTGCTCTCGTACTGAGCGCGGCGGGTGATGTCCTCGACGGTGCCGTCGGTGTAGTGGGCATGGACCGCGAACTGCTGCTTGGAGTTGCGGGCCATCACGCGGTGCGGCGGATCGACGGTGATCAGCTTGACCGTGGGGTCGGCCTTCTCGCCGAAGGGCATGCCGGCGGCGATCCAGCGGCGGATGAGGCGGTACTCGTCGGAGCCGACCTCGATACGCTTGCCGCCGCCGTGGGCCACCACGCCGGCGCCCTTGGTGAGCAGGAGGCTGGTCTCGGGGGCGGCGGGGAAGAGGCGGCGGCCGCGGCCCTCCTTGACGAGGGTCATGTAGTCGAGGTCGGGCTCGAAGCCGAGCAGCGACAGGCGGAAGCCGTTCTGCCCGGACTGCTTGCCGTGACAGCCGCCCGAGTTGCAGCCGAGCTTGGTGAAGATGGGGACGATGTGGTTGGCGAAGTTGATCGGGAGGTCCACGTCGCACGAGGCGTTGGTCACCTCGATGGTGACCTTGTGGGTGCCGTAGGTGGCGGTGACCGTGGTCTTGCCGTTGGCCAGGGGGACGATGCGCCCGGTGGAGGTGACGCGGACGATCTTCTCGTCGGCGACCTCGTACTTGGCGTCGTGGGTGAGGTCCACCTCTCCGCCGGGCGTGGTGGCGGTGAGGATGGCCTGCTGGGCGTCGTCGAGGCCCTTGAGGCTTACCTTCGTCGGCTTGACCGCGAGGGACTTGACCTCGGCGGGAGTGGGCAGCTTGGCCTCAGGCAGGGCGGCCGGCGCGTCGGCGGCGAGGATCCTGGCCGTGGAGAGGGCCAGGGCCGCGAGGGCCAGCCAGCGGGTGGACTTCATGTGATACCCCCCAGATCGAATGTGGCAGGAAGGTGAGGCGGGATTCAGGCAGTTTGGTTATTGTCGCGGTTCGGGCGGCGGAATGCAACCCTGTTCCGCGATTTTCCGCGCCGCGTCGGCGAGCCGTGCGGCCAGGGCGTCCACCGCCCTCTGGTTGTGGAACACCCACGGCACGACCACGTCGGCGTGGGCACGGCTCGGCTCGACGTGCAGCTCGTGCATCGGCCTCACCGTGGCGGTGTACTGCTCGGCCACGGACTGCACCGTGCGTCCGCGTTCGGACACGTCGCGCAGGATGCGGCGCATGAGGCGCAGGTCGGGCGGGGTATCGACGAAGACGGCCAGGTCGAGGCGTGCGCGGACCTCGGGGATGGCGAGGAGGAGGAAGCCGTCGAGGATGAGGAGGGGGCGCGGGTCGAGGCGTGTGGTGCGGGGCGTCCTCGAGTGCGTGGCGAAGTCGTAGACGGGCACGTCGGCGGGGCGGCCGGCCTTGAGGCCGTCGATGTGGCGGAGGAACAGGGCGGTGTCGAGGGCGTCGGGGTGGTCCCAGTTGACGGCGTCGCGGACGGCGGCGGGCATGTCGGCGCGGTCGAGGTAGTAGGCGTCGTGGGCGAGGACGGCGACGGCGTGGCCGAGCGGCCCCTCGCGGAGGAGCTGGACGAGGGTGGACTTGCCGGAGCCGGAGCCGCCGGCGACGCCGAGGATGAAGGCGGGCATGTCATCACTCCTCGCCCCTGACGTGGGGGCCTTCCGTCACTGCTGAGCCACGTCGCCAGGCTCCGGCTCGGCCTCGAAGACGATCTCGTCGTAGATCTCGGCGAGCGTCAGGGCGGCGCCGACCTCGGGGAGTGAGATGACGGCGTCGATCCCCTGGTACTCCTCGCGGGTGAATCCCGCGCCGGACCGGCGGTGGGCGATGACGAGTGGCCTGTCCGTTTCGAGCAGGAGGTAGACCGACAGGGACGTCAGGGTGAAGTAGGCGTCGCGTTTCTCGCCCTCGTCGATGCGCCGGGTGGCCGGGGACAGCACCTCGGCGATGACGACGGGGTTATCCTCGAACGAGTCCGTGCGTGGGTTGGGCCGGCAGGTGATGCCCGCGTCCGGGTAGTAGAAGCGGAATCCGCCGCGGGTACTGATGCGGATCTTCACGTCGGAATTCAGGGTGCGGCAGCCGGTGCCCCGCGTCCTCGCCCGGAAGGCCGACACGACGTTGACGGAGATGTCGTTGTGGGAATTCCGCGCACCTGCCATCGCGTAAACGAGGCCTTCCACGTACTCGTGCTTCACCGCCGAGACGAGCTCGCCGGCCAGGTAGTCCTCCGGCGACATGAGTTGCGGCCTCTTGGCGGCGGACATGACGGCCTCCTCACCCTCCCTGGATTGTATGACACCCCGCTCACAAGGCCTCAGAGCATGTGAATCTTTCGACGTTCGTACAGGCGATTTCGCCTTCCACG
>CAZVZK010000134.1:10073-28859 GCA_964630925.1 uncultured Alcaligenaceae bacterium | reverse complement strand
GAGGAGGGCGGCATCGACCCGCTGGAGTTCCGCTTCCACGCCATGACCGACCGCGTGGCCACCACCGGCACCGTCTGGCTGGGGTTGACGCTCGGCTGCGTCCAGTGCCACTCGCACAAGTACGACCCGCTGGCGCACCGGGAGTATTACGCCCTGATGGCCTACCTCAACAACGCCGACGAGGTCTCCGCCGACGTGCCCGACGAGGCGGCCGCCGCCCGCCGCCGGGAGGCGCTCCGCAGGGTCGCCGAGGCCGAGGCCGCCCTGGCGTCGAAGTTCCCCGGCGGGGAGAAGGCCCGCGAGGAGGCCTTCCAGAAGTGGTACGCCGGGGAGAAGAAACGCGCCTCCGGCTGGCAGACGCTACGGCCCGCGAAGGCCACGTCGAACCTGCCGCTGCTGACCGTCGAGGGCGACGGGGCCGTCTTCGTCAGCGGCGACCAGTCCAAGGCCGACACCTACGAGCTCACCTTCGACGCGCCGAGGGCCGGCCTGACGGCCCTGCGGCTGGAGGCGCTGGCGGACACGCGGCTGCCGGCGGGCGGGCCGGGTCGGGTGTCTTACGAGGGGCCGCACGGCGACTTCTTCCTCAGCGAGATCACCGTGCTGGCCGATGGCGTGCCGGTCAGGCTGGCGTCGGCGACGCACTCCTTCGCCGGCGGCGGCTCGTCGGCCGCGGCGGCGCTGGACGGCAACAAGCAGACGGGGTGGGGCGTCAACGGCCGGCAGGGCCGCGACAGCCACGCCGTCTTCCGCCTCGCCGAGCCGCTCAAGGCCGGCGTCAAGACGCTCACCGTCCGCCTGCTGTGCGAGCGCTACTACGCCGCCGGCCTGGGGCGGCTCCGCCTGCGGGCCACGTCCGACGCCTCGGCCACGGCCCGCGACCTGCCCCTCGACGCCGACGACGAGCTGCGGGCCGAGGAGCCCACGGCCCGGCTGCGCGAGATCCACCTCCAGGCCGCCCCCGAGCTGGCGAAGGAACGCGCCGCCATCGATGCCCTGCGCAAGGCCGTCCCCGCGTACCCCACCACGCTCGTCTTCAAGGAGCGTCCGCCGCACCACCCGCGCCCCACGCACCTGCACCACCGCGGCGAGTTCCTCGCACCGAAAGAGAAGGTCGGAGCGGGCTTGCCCGCCGCCCTCGGCACGCCGAAGGGGGTGCCGAAGGACCGCCTCGCGTTCGCCCGCTGGCTGTTCACCGCCGAGAATCCGCTCACCGCCCGCGTGACGGCCAACCGCCACTGGGCCGCGTTCTTCGGGACGGGCCTGGTCAAGACGCAGGAGGACTTCGGCACCCAGGGCGAGCCGCCCTCGCACCCCGACCTCCTCGACTGGCTCGCCGTCGAGCTGCGCGAGGGCGGCTGGGACATCAAGGCGCTGCACCGCCTCATCGTCACCAGCGCGACGTATCGTCAGTCGTCCGCGATGAGCGCGGCGTTGCGGGAGAAGGACCCCGCCAACCGCCTCCTCGCCCGCGGCCCGCGCCTGCGTCTGGAGGCCGAGCAGCTCCGCGACGCCGTCCTGGCGGCGAGCGGCCTGCTGCACATGAAGCTGGGCGGCCCCAGCGTCTTCCCGCCGCAGCCGGCGAGTGTCACGACGGAGGGCGCCTACGGGCGGCTCGACTGGAAGCCCAGCCCCGGCCTCGACCGCTACCGCCGTGGACTGTACACGTTCATCAAGCGCACCACGCCCTTCGCCATGTCGGCCACGTTCGACGGCCCCAGCGGTGAGGTGTGCGTGGCGAGGCGCGAGGTGACGAACACCGCCCTCCAGGCGCTCACGATGCTCAACGACGAGGTCATCCTGGAGGCGGCGCAGGCGCTGGGCCGTTGGGCGGAGAAAGAGTCGGGCAAGCCAGCCGATGTGCTGGGGCGGCTATTCCAGCGAGTCCTGTCACGTGCGCCGACACTTGACGAGCAGATGGAGCTGTCGAAGTTCTTCTTCAGCCGGAGGAACATGATCCGCGACGCCGCTGTCAAGCCCGAGGACAAGAAAACTCTGGCCGATGCCGCCGCCCTCGCCGGCCCCGGCGACGCGAAGACATTGGCCGAGCGGTTCGCCTGGGTCGCCCTCGCCCGTGTCCTCTTCAATCTCGACGAATTCATCGTGAGGGGGTGATGGCGATGTTTGACACGATCCCGCGCCGTCACTTCCTCGGGGCCTGCGGCGTCGGCCTCGGCAAGATCGCCCTGGCCGGCCTGCTCGGCGAGGCCCGCGCCGATCTGCCGGCGAAGACGCCGCACTTCAAGCCGAAGGTGAAGCGCGTCATCCACCTGTTCATGGCGGGCGCGCCGTCGCACCTCGACCTGTTCGACCCCAAGCCGGCCCTGACGAGGCTCGAGGGCAAGCCGCTGCCCGACTCCGTCATCAAGGGGCAGCGCTACGCCTTCATCCGGGCCGACGCCAACGTCATGGGCCCGCGCTTCAAGTTCAAGAAGGCCGGCAAGTGCGGGGCCGACATCGCCGAGGTGATGCCGCACCTCGCCGGCGTGGCAGACGAGCTGTGCTTCCTGCGCGCCGTGAAGACCGACCAGTTCAACCACGCCCCCGCGCAGATCTTCCTCAACACCGGATTCTCCCAGCCGGGCCGCCCCAGCCTCGGCTCGTGGGCCGTCTACGGCCTCGGCAGCGAGGCCAAGGACCTGCCCGCGTTCATCGTCCTCTCCACCGGCTCCGGCATCTCCGGGGGAGCCGCCAACTGGTCGAGCGGCTTCCTCCCCACCACCTACACCGGGACGCGGCTGCGCAACTCCGGCCCGCCCATCCTCAACGTCGAGAGCCCGAAAGGCGTCGATGAGGGGCTGCAGCGCTCGTCACTCGACCTCATCGGTAAGCTCAACAAGTTGCGCGAGGAGCGCGACGGCGACCCGGAGATCAGGACGCGCGTCGCCGCCTACGAGATGGCGTTCCGCCTCCAGACGAGCGCCCCCGAGCTGATGGACCTGTCGAAGGAGAAGCCCTCGACGATCAAGCTGTACGGCTGCGACCCGGCGAAGCCTTCGTTCGCGAGGGCGTGCCTGCTGGCCCGGCGGATGTTGCAGCGTGGGGTTCGGTTCGTGAACATCTACCACGAGGGCTGGGACGCCCACTCCGACGTGGTCGGCAACCACAAGAAGAACTGCCTGGAGACGGATCAGGCGAGCGCCGCCCTCATCGCCGACCTGAAGACCCACGGCATGCTGGACGACACGCTCGTCATCTGGGGCGGTGAGTTCGGGCGCACGCCGATGGTGGAGACGAACCCGGCGCTGGGCCGCAGCCTGGGCCGCGACCACCACCCGCAGGCGTACACGATGTGGATGTGCGGCGGCGGCCTGAAGAAGGGCGTGACGCACGGCCAGACGGACGAGCTGGGCTTCCACCCCGCCGAGGGGGCGGTCCACGTCCATGACCTCCAGGCGACCATCCTGCACCTGCTGGGCTTCGACCACGAGAGGCTGACGTACCGCCACGCGGGGCGTGACTTCCGCCTGACGGACGTGTTCGGCAAGGTGGTCAAGGAGATCCTGGCGTGATCGCCCGTCCGTTGGTCACCGCATGACACGCAGCGGCGTCATGAACACGAGATCGCGGACGGCCCCCACACGCAAAGCGTCGCCGTCGAGGATGTGGCCACGGGACGGCGGGCCGGCTGGGCCGGATGCGTTCGGCACCGGCGCGGGCGGCGTCTCCACCACCACATCGTCCTCGCTCTCGTCGTCGCTGCTGTCGCCGTCGCTGCTGTCGCCGTCGCTGCTGTCGCCGTTGTTCTCGTCGCCACCGTTGGTGTCCTGCTGCCCCCCTTCCTGAGTGCCACCCCCCTGGCCGCTCGCCGTATCCACGAAGCTGTCACCGTCGTCCTCCTCCTTGGGCGCCGTCTCGGTGGGCCTGGGCGGCACCTGGACGGAGTCCGTGTCGTCCGTTGTCGGGGCCGGCGGGGCCGGCGGCGCGGCCGGCGGGGTGGCCCGCTGCGTCGAAGCATCGGCCTTGCTCGTCGGGACCTTCACCGCGGCCGCCTGGATCGGGGCCGGGGCCGACTTCACCGGCGTGGGCGTCTTGAACGTCGTCTGCTGGATGATCGCCACCTGGGGCGGGATCACCCGGGTGGCGGCCTGCACCGCGGCCGGCGCCGTCTGGATCGCCAACGCCTTGAGCACGGCCGGGGCGGTCCTGTCTTCCAGCGTCTCGAGCTTCGGCTTGCGGTCGAGCATCGTTCAAGCTCCCGAGGGCGGCCGGAGGGTGTCCCACGGCCTTCTACCCTCCACAACGGAGCTCACCGACGTGACCAGACAAAGAAACCAGACGATCTCCCGGCTGCCGGGCCCGGCGAGAGTTGTCCTTTCCCGGCCTCGGGCACGTTGAGTCTGTGAAGACGCCTTGTACGGCATCCGGCGGCCGTGGCGTGACGCCCACGGTCCACGCCGTGCCCCTCGCATGACGCCCCTTCGGAGAACCCGCCTCTCATGGACCGTCAGCCGCTCCCCAACGCCGTGCGTCGCTGGCTCCGCGACGCCCTCCCCTCCTGGCAGGCCGCCGGCCTCGTCGCCCCCGAGCAGGCGGCCGGCATCCTCGCCCTCTACGAGGGCGAGGAGGAGGCCGGCCGGCGCGGACGCTCCCTCGTCTCCTTCGCCCTCTCCGGCATGGGCGCCCTCCTCTTCGGCCTCGCCGCCCTCCTCCTCATCGGCTTTAACTGGGAGGCCATGCCCGCCTCCGTCAAACTCGTGACCGTCCTCGCTGTCGTCGCCGGCACGCACGCCGTCGGCCTCGCCATGCGGGCGTCAGCCCCTCGCCTGTCGGAGGTCGTATCCTTCCTCGGCTGCCTGTTCTACGGGTGCGGCATCTGGCTGGTCGCCCAGGTCTACAACCTCGACGCCCATTACCCCGACGGCGTCTGGTGGTGGGCCGTCGGCGTCCTCCCCTTCGCCCTCCTCCTCGACTCGCTGCTGCTGCACCTCCTCTACGCCGTCCTCATCACCGTCTGGGCCGGCATGGAGATCTTCGGCTTCCTCACCGTCCCGCCGTGGTGGCTCTTCGGCTGGGGCTGGCTGCCCAACGGGGCCTGGGGCCTGCCGCTGCTCGCGCTGCCCGGCCTCGTCTGGGGCTACCGCAGGGGCTCGCCCGTGGCCGTCGGCCTGTACGTCGCCGTCCTCACCCTCTGGGTGGTCGCCCAGGCCCTGGTGTGGATGTTCGGCCTCGGGCCGTTCATCATCTTCTGGGTCGGGTCCATCGGCGCCCTGCTGCTGCTGATGGCTGAGGCCCACGACGAGGGGGACGCCATGGCCATCCCCTACCGCCTGTGGGGCACGCTGATCACCGCCGGCATCCTCATCCCCATGTCGTCCTGGTATTTCTGGGCGGAGATCGCCCGCTTCATCGCCTCACACGACGGCTACCTGCACTACCGCTTCGTCGGCACCGCCGCGTTCGCCTTCCTCTGTCTCGCCGCCGTCGCGGGCTGGGTGCTGGGGCGCGTCGCCCGCCGGGGCGCCTTCCGCCGCGCCGCCTTCCCCGCAGCCCTCTTCGCCCTCATGCTCGTCGGCGCCCTGACCGTCGGCCTCCTCTCGCCCGATACGGCGGCGCTGCTGCCGACCTTCGCCGCCAACGCCGCCATGATCGGCCTGGCCGTCTACCTCATCAACGTCGGCGCCCGCGACGAGCGTGTCCGGCCCTTCGGCGCGGGGGTGCTGTACTTCCTCGTCTGGGCTATCGCCCGCTACATCGACCTCTTCCAGGGGGCGGGCGGCATGCTGGCGGCGGCGGCCATCTTCGCCCTGTGCGGGCTGGCCCTGTTCATCATCGCCCGCTTCTGGGGGCGCGTCTCGAAGCACCAGGAGGACATCGACACGCCGCGCGTGCAGATCCACCCGTGGCGGGCGCCGGCGTGGGTCGAGGGCCTCGCCGCCTACTTCGGCGGGCTGACGGGCAGGGCGCTGGCGGTGACGGCGGCGTGCCAGGTGGCCCTGCTCGTGGCGATGATCGGTTACGAGTCGCTGCCATTCCTGCTCGGGCGCACGGTGGTGGTGCGGACGCGCCCCGTCGATCCGCGTGACTTCTTCCGGGGGGACTACGTCGTCCTCGCCTACGACTTCACGAACATGCGTGTCGAGGACGAGGATCGGGGGGAGATGTGGGGCATCCCCGGCCAGCCGAGGGGTGTCTATGTCACCCTGGAGCCGGAGGCGGACGGAAGGCACTGGCGGGCCGTGCGGGCCAGCCACGCCAGGCCGAAGGGTGGCGTCTACATCGTCGGCGACTACGGCGGGCCCGCCGGCCTGAGCTTCGGGATCGAGCAGTACTTCGTGCAGGAGGGCAGGGGCCTGGACCTGGAGCGTCTGCGCAACAGGGGCAACCTGTCGGTGGAGATCGTCATCTCGCCGTGGGGCCGGGCGAAGATCAAACGCCTGATCGAGGAGTGACGCTCAGCGGCTGGCCCGCGCCTCGGGCCGGCCCCACAGGCGGTCGGGGTCGAAGTCGGCGTCGTCTAGCTTCACGTCCGTCAGCAGCCGGTCGGAGCGGTAATACTCGGCCTCGCGGCCCTTCTCGTCCTCCGCCGTCACGAGCATGGGGAGGTTCGTGTCGGGGTCGAAGTAGTACGTCCGCTTGCCCCCCAGCGGCAGGGTCTCGTCCTCCTTCGGCGGGATGGTGTGTTCCAGGGCCAGCACCGGCTTGTCGAACTCCGGACGCTGCATCGGCCCGAGCACGGCCAGCCGGCCGGCCTTGTCGCCGCGCGCCTGCACGTCGTTCAGCAGCCGCTCCATGCGGGAGATGCACGCGGCGATGCCCGCCTCGGAGATGGGGTGCCGGGCGGCGCCCTTGACGAGCGCGTTGTCCGGCGACAGCGACATGCGCTTCACCGGGAGGAACGGCACGTCCCCGGCGGCCAGGAGGCTGTGGATCTTATCGCCGTGCTGCCCCTTGACGAAGACGACCTCGCGGCCCTTGCCCTCCTTGCCCAGCCACTTGAAGTAGACGCTCCACGGCCTGGCGCGGAAGCGGAAGAGCATGACCTCCTCCGGCATCGCCTTGCCGCCGATGACCTCGCGCCGCGCCATGCGGACGATGTACGAGTCCAGCTCGGGCAGCCGCGCCTGCGCCGCCTTGAGCAGGTCACGCGGGGTCTTCACCGGCTGGCCGGGCAGCGGCGCCGGGATCGCCGCGGCGACGGGCACCACCTTGCCCGCCTTGTCCGCCTTCTCCGGGACGCCGAGCGGCGGGGGGGGCACCGGGACGAGCGGGATCTCCGGGGGCGCGCCGTTCACCGCCCACGCCCCGAGTGCGACGGCCAGCGCCGTGGCGTATCCACACACCGACATCCTACTGTGCATGGGCATCCCTTCCGGCCCCGGCGGGCGGTCCTTCGCCCGTCGCGCGGGAATCTAGCACATCCCGCCCGACGGGGGAAGGCGAAGAATCGCGCCTGGCGTAGAGCACGCTTCCAGCGTGCTCGCCGAGGAGCACGCCTGCCCACGGCGAGGAGCACGCGGGATGCGTGCTCTACGGCGATCGGCGCTCACTTCTTCTTCTTCTTGGCCTTGAACTCGTCGACGTACTTCTTCGGGTTCTCGCGGAACGCATCGGCGCAGCCGGAGCAGCAGACGTAGAACGACTCGCCCATGTAGCTCACCGCCGTCGTGCCGCGTCCGCCGGACACGACGCACTCGGGACCCTTCTCCGTCTTGGCCAGGCTCTCGCCCAGCTTCGTCGTCTGGATGGCGAACTCCGGCTTCCACAGCGTGCCGCCCTCGGCCTTGCGGTCCACCTGGTAGATGAGGCGGATGCCCTCCGCCGCCGTGTTGATGCGGAAGCGCTGCGTCTCCTTCGTGTCGGGGTCGGTGCGCTCGAGCAGCAGCTTGTCGTCGCTGAAGGTGCCCACGAAGGTGATCGGGTCCTTGCCCTTGACGGGCGTGCCGATGAGGGTGAACTTCTTCTTATCCGGGTCGTACTTGAGGTCGGCCTTCGACAGGAACTTTCCGCCCTTGAACTCGACCACCATCCAGCAGTCGTCGCCCTTGAACTTCCAGCCCCAGTTGACCTGCTCCTCCCAGAAGGGGGCGCCCTTGGCGGGGTTGAGCTTCGGGCCGCCGGTGCCCTTCCAGCCGCCGACGAACTCGTGCAGCTCCTGCAACGCCTTCTTGACGGCCTTCTCCTTCGCGGAGGGCGCCGCCAGGGTGGGTGCCGCCACCCCCAACAGCCCCACGCCCAGGGCCAGTGCCAGGATACGCTTCATCGTGTCTTCGCTCCGTATTGTCCGGTGAATGGAGGGTCAGGTCTAGGACGGCGCGGGTGCCCCGTTGGTTCCAGGGACGGTCACCTGCCCGCCTTCTTCAGCTTGTCGCGCAGGCCTTCGAGGTCCCTCTCGAGGATGGCCTGGAGGCGGGTCATGTAGGCCTCGCGCTGGGAGAAGTCGGCGGCGGCGGCCTTGCGGAAGGCCGCGAGCAAATCGGACTGGCGCTCCTTGCGGGCCTTGACGAGCGTGTCCAGGCGGCGGCTGGCCTCGTCGATGAGCCTGGCGGCCTTGGGGTCCCCAGCCGTGAAGGCCGCCCTGGTCTGCTCGATGCGAACGCGGAGGTCGTCCTGCTCCCCGGCGATCTCCCTGAGGCGGGCGTCCTTCTCCAGGTAGGCGCGGAAGGCCGGCGTATCGGCCGTGGCCTCCTCGGCCTTGCCCCCGGGGGCCTTGAGGGCCTGCGCCTTCCGCAGCTCCATCCGCACGGAGACCAGCCCCTTGCGGATGGCGGCCATCTCCTCCTTGATCAGCTCGACGTCATCCGCCGTGCCGCCCAACAACGCCAGGACGCTCAACGTGATCATCGCTCCGGCCCTCCTGTCCGGTCCTCACGGGCACTCCAGCAGCCAGATCGTCGAGTCGCCGTTCGCGGAGCAGAGGGTCTTGCCGTCCGGCGAGAACGCCAGGTTCAGGACGTACGCCTTCTCCTTCTGGAACGGCACCTTGTAGTCCCACGCACGCAGCTCCTTGCCGGCGGCGATGTCCCACACCTTGACGACGTTGTCCATGCCGGCGGTGGCCACGCGTTTGCCGTCCTTGCTCACCGCGAGGGCGATCACCCGCTGGGCGTGGGCGCCCTTCAGGGTGTGCTGCTTGGCCTGCTTGGCCACGTCCCAGATGGTGATCTCGCCGTCGGCGTCGCTGACGATCAGGGTCGCGCCGTCCGCCGTCAGGGCCATGTCGCTGACCGCCTTGTCGCAGGCCTTGATCTCGATGGCGCCGGCCCCCTTGGCCGCCTCCACGTCGAAGACGCGGACCTTGCCGTCGGTCCCGCCGACCGCCGCCTTCTTCCCCGAGGCGGCGAAGCAGAGCGAGGTGATCTTCTCCGCGCCCGACTGGACGTTGACCACGCTCGACTGCTTGCCCTTGTCGGTGTCGTAGATCTCGATGAGGTTCGTCGCGGCCCACGCCAGCACCTTGTCCTTGCCCGCCGGCTGCAGGCACGGGACCTCGCTCGACGGCCCCTGGTCCTTGAGCGACGCCTTCTCCTTCGCGTCCTTCACGTCCCAGACCTTCAGGACCTTGTCCTCGGCCACCGAGACGAGGGTGCGGTTGTCCGGCATGAAGGCGACCGCCGTCACGGGCGTCTCGTGGCCCTTGAGGACGGCCAGCTCCTTGCCGGTCTCCATCTCCCAGACGCGGACGATGGCGTCGCCGCCGCCGGAGGCCAACAGCTTGCCGTCGTCGCTGACGGAGAGGGAGCGGACCTCGCGGTTGTGGCCGAGGCCCTCGCCGCCGGACTGCACGCCCAGCTCGAAGATGCGGGCGGTCTTGTCGACGCTGGCCGACACGATGTAATGGCCGTCGGCGGAGAACGCCACGCTGGAGACCCAGTTGCGGTGCCCTCGGTAGCTGTGCAGCTCCTGCTTGGTGGCGGCGTCCCACAGCTTGATGACCTGGTCGCCGCCGCCGGAGACGATCTGCTTGCCGCTGGGGCTGATGGCCACGCTGGAGACGACGTGCTTGTGGCCGGTGAAGTTGGCCGGGGGGCCGCCGGCCTTGAGGTCGTAGAGTTTGACGGTGTTGTCGGCGCCGCACGTGGCCATCTTCGCGCCGCCGGGGCCGAAGGCCACGCCGCTGACGGCGCCGGCGTGGTCGCGCACCGAGCGGGTCTCCTTGTAGGACTCGCCGTCGTAGAGGCGGACCATGCGGTCGCCGCCGGCGGACGCGATCAGTTTGGAGTCGTCGGACCAGGCGACGCCGGCCACCACCTGCTCGTGGCCCTCGATGGAGTGCAGCTCCTTGCCGGTCTCCACATCCCAGATCTTGACGAGCTTGTCGGCGCCGCCGCTGACGATGCGTTTGCCGTCGTGGCTGAAGGCGGCGGAGGTGACGGGCAGCGTGTGGCCCTTGAAGGCGCGGACCTCGGTGCCGGCCTTGGCGTCCCAGAGTTTGAGGACGCGGTCGCCGCCGCAGGTGAGGATGTACTCGCCCTTGGGGCTGTAGAGGGCGGCGGTCACGGGGGCGTCGTGGGCCTTGATGGCCTTGACCTCCTCGCCGGTGGAGACGTTCCAGATGCGGGCGTGGCGGTCGCGGCCGGCGGTGACGACGTGCAGGCCGTCGGGGCTGTAGGAGGCGGACCAGACGCTGCCGTCGTGGGCGCCCTTCTCGCCGCCGAGGAGCTTGGAGGGCTCGCTGCTGCCCAGCTCCCAGAGGCGGACGACGTGGTCGGCGCCGGCGGAGGCGAGGCGGGTGCCGTCGGGCGAGAAGGCGAGGGCGCGGACCTCCTCGGTGTGGCCGGCCAGGGTGCGGTAGCCGACGCCCGTGCCGGCGTCGAAGAGCTTGACGGTGCTGTCGCTGCTGCCGGTGGCGACGGTGCGGCCGTCGGGGGTGATGGCGACGCTGGTCACCGGGCCGGAGTGGCCCTCGTAGGCCTGGCGCTCGCCGCCGGCGATGGAGAGGAGTTTGGCGGCGTTGGGCTCGGTGCCGCCGCAGATGACGCCCTGGTTGTCGGGGTGGAAGACGGCGGCGAGGGCGCCGCCGGGCGACGTGCCGCGGTCGCCGTAGGCCTTGATGCCGGCCTTGACGGCGCCGTTCTCGGCCTCCCAGATGCGGACGTGGGAGTCGCGGCTGGCGCTGGCGATCCACTTGCCGTCGGGGGAGAAGGCGACGGCGGTGACGAAGTTGGTGTTGCCGGCGAGGGAGAGTTTGGCGTTGCCGGACTCGATCTCGTAGAGGCGGACCATCTTGTCCATGCCGCCGGCGAGGAGCAACTTGCCGTCGGGGGAGAAGGCCAGGCCGGCGAGGGCGTCGGTGTGGCCGACGAGCTGCTTGACATCCTTGCCGTCCTCGGCCTCCCAGAGGCGGAGCTGCTTGTCGGCGCCGCCGGAGGCGACCCACTTGCCATCGGGGGAGAAGGCGACGGCGCGGACGGGGTCCTTGTGTCCGCCGTAGTGGAGGAGGAGGCGGCCGGTGAGGGCGTCCCAGATGCGGACGACGCCGTCCTCGCCGCCGGTGACGAGGCGGGAGCCGGTCTTGTCGAAGGCGACGCTGTTGATGGGCCCGCCGTGGCGGAGCTTGCCGTCGCCGAGGATGCGTGTGACGTTGTCGGGGAGTTTGGCGGGGAGGGTGGGGAGGGCGAAGAGGGCGCGGCGGTAGCCGTCGCGGGCCTCGACGAGGCGGCCGGCCTTGGAGGCGGCGGCGGCCTGCTTGGCGTACATGTCGGCGCGGGGGAGCCACTCGGGGGAGAACTGCTTGGCGGCCTTGTCGGCGTCGGCCTTGGCGTCGTCGTAGGCCTTGGCGAGTTTGGCGATCAACGCCGGCGTGGGCCGCGTGCTGACGGCCTTCTCCTGGGCGCGTGTGGGGGAGGAGGTGGCCAGCGCCGCGACGGCGACGCAGGTGGTGAGCAGACGGACGGCGGCCGGCAACTTCATGACGGATCTCCACGCGGTGGCGGCGCTGACAGAGGTTGAGTATATGGCAGGCGGCGCGGGGCGGGCAATGGCTGACATTGTCACGGGGCGGATGCCCGGCGAGGAGACGCCCGGCGGCGGGTGGGAATAACGTGTGGGACGCGCCGGCCCGGCGTTGGCGTCATGGGTAGTCCCACGACTCGCAAAGCCTCGCCGTGGGCTATACTGATGTCGCCGAAGCGGCTCCAACAGCCGGGGGATCGGTGGATTGCGGGGCGTGGCTCGGGCGGGTTGTGGCTCGGGCGGATTGTCCCTGATGGTGCGTGATGGGTCGAGTGGGCCGGCAGCCGAAGGCTGCCGGCCCCTGGCTGTGTTGTGAGGTGTGAGGGCGCCGAGCGGCCCCGGCCAGGCCGGCTTTGCGGCCGGGGCCGAGCGAGCGCAGCGAGCGTGGGGCCGCGCAAGGCGGGGAGGGCGTGACCCCTGGATGCTCACGGGACGATGATGTAGGGGTGGTCGCTTTGTTGGGCGACGGGGCGTTGGAAATCCCCAGGGCCGTAGACCCTCGCCGCTGGCGGATGAGGCCAACAGCCTCCGAAGCGGCTCTATCAGCCAGTAGTTCAGCGGGGCGGGCGCTGGAGAGTGGGAGGTCCGGTGTGGCGGTCTCCTGGCCGGGGATGGCAGGGGCCTGCTGGACAATCTCGTCGTAGGTGTTCCGGGGGCTATGTGGCACAATCGAGCCCCGTGCTCGCAGAGAAGGCCCGCGAGGCGGGTGGGCAAGGGGAATAGGTGAAAGTCGAGACGGCCGGGCGTAGTCCCCGTAGGCAAAGAGGAAACGAACAGCGGAACGATGGCCAACACGAAACACAGGCCCGCTTTCGCAATTGAGGTGTGGTGGGTTCGGGAAGGTGCTGGCGGAGAACACCACGGGGCGCGGGCGGACGGTTTCCGATTCCTTGGCGGGGAATACCCACGACCACACTCCTGAGCTTTCTGGATGCCGGAGGGCCACAGACAAGTTCGAAATGACAGGCCTCGGCTTGGGGAGCCTTCAGTGATTTACTTCCTACAAGATAGCGGCAACCTGAGCATCAAGATCGGTTGGGCCAAGGACGACGCCGAGGCACGGCGGGACGTGCTTCAGACCGGCAACCCATCGAAGTTGGTGCTGCTCGCCACTATGCCTGGAGAACGGAGTAACGAGAAGGAGTTGCATAAGCGCTTCGACGCCCATCGGATCGCCGGGGAGTGGTTCAAGCCTTGCCCCGAGCTCCTTCAACTCGTTTGCCGCGCCTCTGTGGGGAGCCAGCCCATCAACCGGAAACCGCCGTTGGCAGTGTATGTGGCGGGGAAGATCACAGGCGCGGTGCGCCAAGAGCCGCCCCTTCTACGAGGCGAACAGGCGGGGATGGGTTGGCGCTCCCGCATCATGGACCGTGATGATCACATGGACGAGACCGACTCGGGGCATGATGGTTCGGTGCCTCGCGTGAACATTGATGAGTGTGGACAGGACTGGCCGGTCTCAAAGGGGCTGATCTGGGGTGAACACGACTATACCGGACCCTACCCTGCCGACCGCGTGAGCAAACACGGGGGGTACCTTCTGCCGGAGCAAGAAGGCTGGCACGGCCAACTCGCCCCCGATGAGCGACAGGCGACGGAGGGCGGCGGTTCACCTGCCAACCAGCCGGGGAACGCCACACCGCGAGAAAAGCGGATCGTTGAACTCTGCCTCCGTGCGATTCGGCGCAGTGACCTTGTGTTCGCGTGGATCGATTCCCACGACTGCTACGGGACGGTCGCTGAGATTGGTTACGCTGTGGCACTAGGCATCCCGGTCTACGCCGCCTCACCACGGCCCTTCCGGGACATGTGGTTCGCCTTCACGATGTCTGCCATCGGCGAGCGGGTTTGCATCTGGGAATCGGTCGGTTACGCGCTCAATGCCGCTGTCCATCTCCACCTTCAAGACAAGACATGGATGGATCAGGAGGGCTACAGCCAGATGGTCTTCCGAGAAGACGCTGAAAGGCGACGCAAGCAACAGGCCAAGCAAGACGGGTAGGCCAGAACTGCTGCTCAGGCCGAGAGAGACGAGGACTCGCGCAAGATCGAGAGGCGGTTGTGCGCTCGTATCACTCGGCGAGTGGCGGGAGGGGAAGGCCCTTTTCAGCGGCCAAAGCCCGAAGAGTGAACAGATGCTTCCTCTTGAATTTGCCTCCTGCTGGCTTGCTCCCCAAGTACAACTGCCCCGTGCCCAGGTGGAGCTTCAGTCCGTTCTCAAGGTTGTGGGCGTGCGGGTTCGACGGGAATGGGTCTGCATCGTTTCTGTGGATTCGCCAGATGTACCCTCCGCACTTTACCGTCGCCTCACGAAGTTCCCGAAGGTAGCTCCCCTCAATCGGGTGTTCCCCAAGGTCGATTTCCGCGATCCATTCGTCAGCCATTGCCCACCTCGTCATCTATCACAGAGCCCACATCCCCTTCCGACTCCGGGATACCATCCAAGGTTCGCGCTCCGCTATCACAAGTACGGTCGCCGCGACCGCCACTCCGACTCCGAGGAGATACCGGTGCCGCGACCCTGTTTGGTCCCCGGCCTGGGCTGTGGCCTCGTCTGTTCGCTGTCAAGCGATCAAGCTGCTCAGGAAAAAGTGGTGCGCGAGGTGCCGCCGAGGCATTCGACCCGTTGATCCTTGGCCTAGAGGAAGTTACGCATCCGGAAACCCATCCAGCGCGTCACAGTGCCCGGACGGCATTGAACGGGCGGCACGGTCAGTCCATCGCGAACGAGGGGTCGGCCTGCTTGGGCGAGATCGCAGGCTCCGCCTTGATGGCTGGCTCATCGTCGTGTGGTGGAGGATGTAGTTGTCTTCGACCAACACGCCCAAGAATGACCCGTCGTCGCCCCTCCACAACTTCCCGCTGTCATCCACCCAGCCGAGATACTCGGCGCTCGCGTCGAACAGATAGCCGGCATACAGGAAGCCGAAGTACGGCCCACCCCTTCGGTAGATCGGCGTCATGTCTCATCCCCTGATCAACCGTCCTCTAACTACTCGACCAGCGTACACGATTCCTCGCCCCTGTCAACCCGATGCTCCGACGGTGCATCTTCAACGCCCCACCGGGTTATCGAATCTGCATGGCCCGTCGGGCTTCGGCCCTGGCGGGCCTCAACCGCGACCTACGAAGACGGCCGGCGACGCGAACGGCAGGGTGCCGCCCGCTCACGGCTTGCCGCTCGGCGGGAGCATCGCCGCCAGGGCCGCCGGGTTGAGGATGCGGGCCATGCGAACCTGCTTGACGCCGGTGACCCACGAGTCACGCCGATGGCTCCTTCGGCTCTCATGCCCCATCCCCCGCCGGAGGCGGCGGCAGAGCCTCTTGCGGTGCCGGCGCCCCCGCCTGCGCTGCCCCGGCCCTCCCCGCGACGGCAGCCCGGGCCTGCCGCAGCTCTCTCTCCTTCTCCTCGAGGTCGAGACGCAGGTCAGCCAGCTCGCCTTCGATCCTTTGCCTCGCCTTCTGGAGCTTGCCCCGCGACTCGTCGTTGGTGGCCTCCGCGATCTTCCCTTCGACCTTCTCATGTTCGCCCTGCTTGCTCTGTCGTTCCTTCTCCAACCTGCTCCTGTCGCCCTCGAGCACGCTCACCTTCAGGGCGAGGTCCTTGTCTGACGGCCATTCGTGGTCATCGCGCGCCACGCGCCAGAACATGACCGCGAGGCGGAACTGGAGGTAGCGGAGCCCCTCCACGCCGAGCGCCGCCACACGCTTGTTCTGGCGGACGAAGGCCTCCATGTCCTCCCGGTGGAAGGTGAAGACCCCGCCGAGGTCCACGATGTGACGGGGGAGGCGCCGCGACCCGTCGTCGGGGAGGTACAGCCGCGTCGGCTCGTGCAAGGACGTGGCGAGGTTGCTGATGAAGGCCCACTGCTCCTTCGCCGACTTCCCCTCCTTCTCGTAGGGCAGCAGGGGGGCGACCATGATCCGATCCACGCGCGGCGCGTCGCAGGACTGGGTGATGACGATGCCGTGGTGGAATTCGATGTCGGCGAGCATCCGCATGCCCGGACGCGCCCCGCCCTCGGCCTTCGCCGTCGTGTAGTTGTTCGACCCCGCCGATTCGAGGTGGAACAAGGGCTCGAAGACGAGCTGCGGGACCGGGAGGTCGAAGAAGATGTCGCCTTGCGAAAGGGCGTCCTCGTTCGTCGGCGTCCGGTAGAAGTGTTGCGCCACCGCTCTGCCTCGGGGCTGGATGTTGCGACGCCGCGACAAGAGTGGCGGCGGGAAGATGCTCTTCCCGCCCGCATTGTACTTCATCTCGCGGGGAATCAGCCTTCGGCGTGCCCCTTGTCTCCGGCGGCCAGCTCCTCCAGCTCCCGGTCCATCCGGGCGTGCCGCCTGCGCGACTGTGAGGCCCGCCGGGCCTGCGCCTCGCGCAAGGCCGTCAGGGCGGGGTCGCCGTCCGCGTCGCGACGCACGGACTGCGACCCGTTCAGATGCGTCGCCTTCTGGGCGAGGGCCAGCACGTCCGCCTCGGTGATCTCTTTGCGCAGGGCGACGGGCAGCGGCGGCGCGTCGTCCGTGGGGTGAACCTGGCCGGCCCCGGCGACCTCGGGGGCCGGGGCGGTGAGGTGAGAGTCCATCGCCGATCTCCTGTGCCGGGGCCTTCGGGCGGATGGCGTCGGAATGCGAGGCCCTTCCGCTGCCATTCTATCGGCGGGGGCGCGCGCACGCCAGCGCGGGGCGCGGCACGCTGGAAGCGTACCACACTGGGGAACCTCGCCCCGTCGCTCACGGTTGAACCCAGGCCCGTCGGGCTTCGGCCCTGGCGGGCCTCAACCGCGACCTACCGAAGACCGCCTGCGACGCAGGCCGCCAACCGCCGCCGGCCGGGGAAGATGTGATCGGGGCGTCAGCGCTGCTCGTCGTCGGAAGTGGCCATCCGGAGTCAGGATCTGGGTGAGCTGCACGACGGCGACTCCATCTGCGCAGAGGATAAGCGCCGGCAAGGAGAGGGTCAAGCCGGGAGCCACGCGAGGGAGGTGTCGTGTGGGAGGCAGTGCGGGTATTGGGAAGCGGTCAGACGCGGGGCTCTTCGCCCGGACCTTGCGGAGCAGGTCGCACGGTCCGCCGCCGGGCCACACACGGGGCCAGGCGCGAAAACTTCAGGGCCTGGCTGGAAGGAGAGATCGACGGGGAGATGGGAGGTTTCCTGGGCGAGGACTCCCCCTCCACTCAGTATTGGAGGCCTGTATACCTGATGTCAAGGGGTGGCGCGCGGCGCCCCGCGCTTCCCGCCAGGGGGGCGTGCGCGGAGTTGGAATGTGGCATGTGACAAGGTGACTCGCGCACTCGGCGCCGGACGGTGACACCACGCGTCAAAGGACGCCGAGTCACATGCCAAATCGGTGGGATGTTGGCATGTGACTCGGCGGGAGTGGGCAGGTGACTTCGCGCCCGACGGGGCCTCGCGTCCGCCGCAGGCAGGCACCGGCGGCCATCGGCACGCGGAGGCCCTCACACGCCTCAACTGTCTTCATTTCAAGTTCTTGTGTGGGGGTCTGAAATGAAATGCAAGTTGCCCCCGCCAAGCGCGTAGACCCTTGCGGCGTCCGCCACGAGGCCGTCCGGCAACTTCATGACGGGTATCACCACGTGGTGAGTGTCTGCGGCCCGCGGCGCGGGGCGGGCAGGGGAGTCGGGCGGGCCGCGCCGAGAAGGCCACATGAAATCCGGTCAATCCGCTTGACCGGGGGTGTGGCCTGTCTATTGATCAGTCGTCGTGGCCGATCCCCGGCCCGAACGGAACACACCCAGTTGGAGCAATCCCATGCGCAGCATCGTGATGCGTCTGAGCGCCCTCGCGCTCGCCCTGGCCGTGACCGCCTCCTTCGCCGCCGAAGCGAAGGCGGAGAAGAACATCGTCGAGATCGCGGCCGGCAACAAGAACTTCAGCAAGCTCGTCGCCGCCCTCAAGGCGGCGGACCTGGTGGACACCCTCAAGGGCGACGGCCCCTTCACGGTGTTCGCCCCGACCGACGCGGCCTTCGAGGCCCTCGGCGAGGAGACGCTCAAGGCCGTCCTGGCTGACAAGAAGAAGCTGACCGCGATCCTGACCTACCACGTCGTCTCGGGCAAGGTGGCGTCGGGCGCGGCCATCGGCCTGGCCAAGGACGAGAAGAGCGCCAAGACGGTCAACGGCGCCGAGATCAAGTTGACGCTGGACGGCAAGACGCTGAAGATCAACGACGCGAAGGTCATCAAGGCCGACATCATGGCCAGCAACGGCGTCATCCACGTCATCGACAAGGTGATCCTGCCCCCGACGAAGTGACCCGCGAGTCAGAGGCCGTCGCCGAGGGCGTACACCTCGGCGGCGTCCATGACGTGATCATTCCTCTCGAACAACGCCGCGACGGCCCTGCGGTGCAATTTCATCTTCGTGTCGCCGACGCCGATGGCGCCGTAGCAGACGGCGCCATCACGTTCCTTGCCACGGTCGGCGACCTCGACGCCCTCGACCCCCAGGGGGGGGAAGGCGTTCAGATCGATCACCACCTTGAGATCCTTGCTCGCCAGGCGCACCGCCCGCGGCAGCAGGACGACGCCCGCCGCCCCGGCGGCGATCACCACCTGACATCCCGCGATCAGCGTGCCCAGCTCGCCTGCCACGCCCTCGATGGCCGCGCCGGGCGACTTCGCCTTGATGGCCTCGGCGGCGGCCCTCGCCCTGTCCGCCTGCCGCGAGGCGAGACGCACCTCGGCCCCCTGCATCGCCAGCAGCAGGCCGACGCGCTGCCCCACCGGCCCCGTCCCGCCGAGGACGAGGGCCTTCGTGCCCTTGAGGGCGATGTGTCGGGGCCCCCCCCCGGCGGGGGGGGGGGGGGGGGGGTTGGGGGCGGGGGGGGGGGGGGGGGGGCTGAGCCCGCGGGCGCCGGGGGGGGCCAGAGC
>CAZVZK010000134.1:0-10063 GCA_964630925.1 uncultured Alcaligenaceae bacterium | reverse complement strand
GGGCCGCCGCCCGGACGGCGGCGGCGGCGGTGGTGTTGGCGCCGTTGGCGTCGAGGAGGACGCTGACGCGCAGGCCGAAGTCGGGGACCATCGCCTTGAGGGCCTCGGCGACGATCCTCTCGCCGGCGGCCACGTCGGACCCGCCGACGAAGAGGGCGGTGCGGTGCAGGTCCCTGGGGCCGCGTGTGAAGATGGCGCCGTGGACGAGGCCCTGCACGTGTTCGGGCTTCACGCCGCCGTAGGAGAACACCTCGTCGGCGCCGGCGTCGATGGCGACGACGCGGTCGAAGACGCTGGGGTGCGTGTCGGCGTCGAGCTGGACGAGGATCTTGCGTTTCTCGGACATGGCTCAGATAGTTGGTAGTTGGCAGTTGGTAGTTGGCAGTGAACAGCCGGCAGCCAGTCTCGACTGCCAACCACCAGCTCCTCGGATCACTCGAACGGGTGCTTGGTGCCCTTCTGCGCGATGATGTCGTCGATCTTGGGCTCGTTCTTCATGGCGCGGGCGATGGCCAGCTTCACGGCCTCGTAGTTGTTCTTGTAGATCTTCGCGTTGCTGTTCGCGGAGCCGGCGATGAACACGCCGCACACGATGACGAGGTTGTCGGCGTCCTTCTTGTCGATGACGCCGGCCTCGACGGAGTCCACGACGGCGCGGGCGACGGCGGCCTGGGCCGGGCCGAACATCTGGATGACCTGCTTGCTGCCCTTGAGGGTGACCTTGGTGATCATCACCGTGGCGGGCTTGCAGGGGATGTTGGGGGAGACGACGGCGAGGAGGTTCGTATGGCCGGCGGACTGGTTGGACAGGGCGTTGGCGAAGGCGACGCCGACGGGGCCGGCCTTGTCGCCGATCAGGAGGTCGATGTGGGCGACGTTGTCGAGGTCGCTCCCCTCGATGACCAAGGCCTCGCCGATGTACATGGACATGCTTCCGCTCTCCGTGTGGGGTGAATCGTTACGACGATGAGGAGACTATAGAAGCCGGGGCGGGGGTGGGCCACCCGGACGCGCGGCGCTCCGCCTCACGTCGCGGCTAACCTTCGGGGTCCACCCCGAGCGCCGCCGTCCCGCCGCCCTTGAATAGCTTGCGGTCGAGGGAGGGGCTGTACGGCGTCCAGGAGCCGCTGCCGGTGTCCTCCTTGATGTCGCGGATGAAGGTGTGGGCCTTGGCGTCCATGTTGTCGATGTGGTGCAGGATGATCGCCTCGGGCGTCATCGGCACGCGCGGGCTGCCCCACTCCTGCGTGCCGTGGTGCGACACGATCAGGTGCTTCAGACGCAGCAGAAGCTCCGCCGGGAAGGGCTCGCCCGTCAGGGCCGGCACCTGTGCCGCCTTCTCGTTCAGCATCTCCACGCCGATGACGAGGTGGCCGACGAGCTGCCCCTCGTCCGTGTAGCCGAAGGTGCGGTCGTAGGACAGCTCGCGCAGCTTGCCGATGTCGTGCAGGAACACGCCCATCAGGAGCAGGTCGCGGTCCACCTCGGGGTAGAGGGGTGCGACCCTGTCGGCCACGTCGAGCATGTTCACCACGTGCTCGAGCATCCCGCCGATGTAGGCGTGGTGATTCCGCACGCCCGCGGGGGCGCGGCTGAAGCGGTCCATGAACCCCGCGTCGCTCAGGAAGCAGTCGCGCAGGCAGCGCAGGTGCACGTTGTCGAGCTTGTTGAGCAGCAGGCGCAGGCGTTCCTTGAGCTTGCCCAGATCCTTCGGCGTGTGCGGCAGGAAGTCCGTCAGGTCCGCCTTCTCCGGCGCGACGCGAGTCACCCCCGTCAGGATGATCTGCAGCGCCCCCTGGAAGAGCTGCACCTTGCCCTTGATGAGGACGAAGTCGCCGGCCTCGAAGGAGCGGAAGAGCGGCTCGCCGGCGTTCCACATGCGGCCCTGGATCATGCCGGTGCGGTCGCGCAGCTCCACCTGGAGGAAGAGGTTCCCCTGCCGGTTGGCCCGGAGCTGCTTGTCGGCGGCGAGGTAGACCTCCTCGACCTGATCGCCGTCGGCGAGGGACTGCACGTATCGACGCTGCGGGGGGCCTGGGTCGGCCATTGCGGACACCACGTCAAGAGGACAGCGGACGAATGGGTTCATTGAATGACGATGGCCACCGTTCGGCACCGGGAGGGACGCATGTCCTCGTTGAAACTGCTCGCCATCGACCTCGGCGCCGAGTCCGGCCGCGGCATCCTCGGCCTGTTCGACGGCTCGCGCCTCGCGCTGGAGGAGGTCCACCGCTTCCCCAACGGCGGCGTCCGCCTCCTCGACGCCCTCCACTGGGACGTGCTGCGTCTGCACGGCAGCATCCTCGACGGCCTGCGCCACGCCGGCACACGCGCCGGGGGCGTGGACGGCATCGGCATCGACACCTGGGGCGTCGATTTCGCCCTGCTGGGCCGCGACGGGTCGCTGCTCGGCAACCCGCGCCACTACCGCGACCCGCACACCGAGCCGTACCCGGAGAAGGCGTTCGGGACGGTGCCGCGCGCCGAGGTCTTCCGGCAGACCGGCATCCAGTTCATGCGCTTCAACTCGCTGTACCAGCTCCTGGCGATGAGGGACGCCGGCTCGCCGATCCTCGACGCCGCCCGCCACCTCCTCTTCATCCCCGACCTGTTCCACTACCTCCTCACCGGCATCAAGGCCAACGAGCTGACCGACGCCAGCACCAGCCAGATGATCGACCCGCAAGCCCGCTCATGGGCCTACCCGCTCGTGCAGTCCTTCGGCCTGGACACCAACATCCTCGGCAGCATCGTCCAGCCGGGCACCGTCCTCGGCCCCCTCCGCGCCGGCATCGCCACGGACACAGGCCTGTCACCCGCCCCGGTCATCGCCGTGGCCACCCACGACACCGCCTCGGCGGTCGCCGCCGTCCCCGCCGGCAACGAGAGCTGGGCGTATATCAGCAGTGGGACGTGGTCGCTCATGGGCGTCGAGATCGACACGCCCCTGACCGGCGAGGCCGCCCTGAAGGCCAACTTCACCAACGAGATCGGCTTCGGCGGCTCGGTGCGCCTCCTGAAGAATGTCATGGGCCTGTGGCTGGTGCAGGAGTGCCGCCGCGCCTGGGAGAAGGCCGGCCAGCGCCTCGGCTACGACGACCTGATGCGCCAGGCCGGCGAGGCACCGGCGTTCGGCAGCGTCGTGGACCCCGACGACACGTCGTTCATTCTCCCGCCTTCAATGCCCGCCGCCCTGGCGGCCTTCTGCACGAGGTCCGGCCAGCCCGCCCCGGAGGGCATCGGCCCGGTGGTGCGCTGCGCCCTGGAGTCGCTCGCGTTGCGCTACCGGTGGGTGCTGGCGAAGCTGGAGGAGCTGACCGGGAGGCGCCGCGACGTGATCCACATCGTCGGGGGCGGCTGCCAGAACGAGCTGCTGTGCCAGCTCACCGCCGACTGCACGGGCCGCGTCGTCCTCGCCGGCCCGGTGGAGGCGACGGCCATCGGGAACATCCTCGTGCAGGCGGTGGGGCTGCGGCAGCTGGCGACGCTGGCGGACGCCCGCGAGGTGGTGCGGCGGTCGTTCGACGTGAAGCGCTTTGAGCCGCGCCGGGATGATCGCTGGGCCGCCCACTACGAGCGCTTCCTCCGCCTCCTGCCGGGTTGAGACGATGGCCCGAGGTGTGGGGGGCTCTGCCGGTGGATGGGCGTGCGAACGCGAACCCGCAAGCGACGTGCGAGCGAGTGGGAATGGGGCGGGCACACCGGACGCGGGTGTGAGGTGACGATGCACGACGACGGCACCATCTTCCCGCCCCGCCCACCGGGCGACGAGGCGCCGACCCTGGACCGCGGCCCGGGCCGGCCCCTCTCGCAGGCGGAGACCGACCTCCACGGGCCTGCCGAGGCGTCGCCCCCCGAGCAGCCGGCCGGCCCCGACGCCTCCCCGCGCCGCTTCGGCGACTTCCTGATCGAGAAGGAGATCGCGCGCGGCGGCATGGGCGTCGTCTACCGCGCACGGCAGCTCAGCCTGGGTCGGCTCGTCGCCCTCAAGATGATCCTCTCGACGCAGATCCACCCCACCCACGCGAAGCGGTTCCACATGGAGGCCGAGGCCGCCGGCCGCCTGAATCACCCGAACATCGTGCAGGTGTTCGGGGTCGGCGAGCTGGAGGGCCGGCACTACTTCTCGATGGCCCTGGTCGAGGGCTGGTCGCTGGACGACCGCCTCCGCGCCGGGCCGGTGCCGCCGGCCGACGCGGCGCGGTGGATCGAGGCCGCCGCCCGCGGCGTCCACTTCGCACACTCGCGCAACATCGTCCACCGCGACATCAAGCCGGCCAACATCCTGATCGACGTTGACGGCACGCCGAAGATCACCGACTTCGGCATCGCCAAGCGCCTCGACGACGACTCCGAGATGACGCGCGCCGGCCAGGTGATGGGCACGCCCGGCTACATGTCGCCGGAGCAGGCGGCCGGCAAGTCGGCCGAGGTCGGGCCGCCCGCCGACGTGTACGCCCTCGGCGCCACGCTGTACGCCCTCCTCGCACGCCGCCCGCCGTTCCGGGGCGAGCCGGCCGAGGTCATCCGGCAGGTCCTGCAGGAGGAGCCGGAGCCGCCTTCGCGTGTCAACAAGGCGGTGGACAGCGACCTGGAGGCGGTGTGCCTGAAGTGCCTGGAGAAGGAGCCGTCACGGCGGTACGCCTCCGCCGCCGAGCTGGCCGACGACCTGGGGCGCTGGCGGCGCGGCGAGCCGACCCTGGCCCGCCCGGCGACGCCGACGGAGGCCTTCCGCAAGTGGGTGCGCCGGGAGCCGTGGCGTGCCGGCGCGTGGGCCGCCCTGATCGCCCTGGGGCTGCTGATCATCACCGTCGGGTGCGTCTACTACTACAAGGAGACGGAGCAGGGCAGGCTGATGGCCGAGAAGGCGAAGGAGCTGGCCGAATCGAAGGGCGAGCTGGAGAAGGCCAACGAGGGGCTGGAGAAGGCCCTGGCCGATGTGAAGGCGAAGGAGCGCGAGGCCCGCTCCGCCGCCGCCGACGCCGTCCTCCGCCAGGCCCATTCGCTCTGCGAGGCCGGCCAGCCGCAGGTCGCCCTGCTGCTCTGCGGGGAGGCGGAGGGCATGGCCCCGCCGGAGGACGCCCCCCTCCGCGCCCTCGCCGGGATGCAGAGGTCGGTCATCGCCGCCGCCCTCCCGCGGCCCCTGCGCCTCTACATCCCCCATGAGGGGTTCGGCCCGGTGGAGTGGGCCGTCCGCGCCGGCGGGCGCGTGTTCGTCGTTACCGACAAACTCGATAGCTTCCCCCACGCCTTCCACGTCTTCAACGGCGTCACCGGCCAGGCGTCGGGGCCGTGCATCACGGGCGTCCCCCTCCGAAAGACCAACAAGGGGACCGGCAAATCCACGTCCTTCCACGACCCGATTCACCGCGCCGAGGCCGGCGGCGACACCTGGCTGCTCGCCGCCGGGAAGCGGGGGGTGCAGCGGTTCGACCCGGGCAGCGGCAAGCCCCTCGGCAAGGCCGTGATCGGTAACGTCGCCATCCCGTCGCCGGACGGGGGGCGGGCCTACTTCCCGGCCGCCCTCGGGGACGGCATCCACGGCGAGCTGCGCGAGGTCCCTTCGGGGAAGGTCGTCGTCCGGGTGCCGGTGTCGCCGCGCACGCCGCCCGGCCACCCCGCCTTCAGCGCCGACGGGAAGACCCTCCTCACGCTCGACGCCGCCCCCGACGCCAGGCCCGGCGCTTACGTCCTCCGCCGGTGGGACGCGGCGTCCGGTGATGCCCTCCCGTCGTGGCCTCTGCCGCCCGGCATCGATTACCCCAGGGCGGGCACCGACCGGCGGATCTGGCTCGCCGGGCCCCACGCGGTCCTGAAGGTGCCGCACCCCGACGCCGACAGGCGGCACTCCTTCCTCACGCTCGACGGCGTGACGGGCAAGCCGCTCGGACGAGCCTGGGGGGCCTTCGGCCGCCTGACGGCCGCTGCCATCTCCCCCGACGGGCGTTGGCTGGCGCTCGCCTCGACGACAAGGGAGTACATCGGGCGCCCGCTCGGGTCCGACGCGAAGACGCGCGTCCACATGCTGTACCTCCCCGATGGGTCGCCCGTGTGCCCGGCGTGGGACATCCACGCCTCCGTCCCCTCGCTCACCTTCTCGCCCGACGGCGGGCGCCTCCTGGCCGCCGCCGGCTCCGCCGCCGTCGAGTACGACCTCACGCCGCTCCGCACCGCCGACCTCCCGCCGCTCGACGGGCCGCCGATCCTCCTCGCGTCTCCGCCCGGCGGCGGGGTGGTGGCGGCCACCACGTCCGCCGTGCGCCGCTGGGGGGCGGACGGCAAGCCGACGCCGTTGAACGTCGCCGTCCCCGCCTCCCCGTGGCGCGGGGGGAGCCCGCCCCTCGCCGCCCTGTCGCCCGACGGCCACACCCTGGCCCTGGCCGACGGCCGCCGCGTCCGCCTGCTGGACGCCGTCGGCGGCAAGGACACCGGACGTGTCCTCGCCCACCCCGACGGCGACGCCGGCGGCAAGGGCACCGTGGTCGAGGTGCGATTCTCGGGGGACGGCCGCTCGCTGCTGTCCAGGGTCGCCACCCACCCCGACCCGCTGCGTCCGCACAGGGCGTTCCCGCCCGGCGGGAGGGAGATGGACCCCGACCAGCACGCGGCCGTCCGGGTCTGGGACCTCGCCTCCGGCGAGACCGCCCTGGGGCCGCTCACCCTCGACAAGGGCGAGGGCGTCCTGGCCGTGACCGGGGACGGCAAGGGCCTGCTGCGCCGCCTCGCCGTGCTCACCCACCCCGACGCCCACCCGTCGGCGCCGCCCGCGACGTCGCGCCTCGTCCTCGGCGGGGCGGGCGGCGACGACGCCGGCGTCATCGGACGCGCGGCGTTCAGCCCGGACGGGCGCCACCTCTTCACCGTGGAACGCGCGGCCGGGGCCGGCCGGATGCGTGACGCGGCCACCCTCGCCCCCCTGGGCCAGGCACTGGACGGCCCCCTCAGCGCCTTCGCCTTCTCACCCGACGGCCGCGTGCTGGCGACGGCGTCCGGCCGCGAGGCCCGCCTCTGGTGGGTCGAGACGCGGCGGCCCCTCGGCCCGTCGCTGTACTCCCCCTCCGATATCGTCGCCCTCTGCTTCGGCCACGACGGCAAGACGCTCCTCTCGGCGGGCGCGGACAGGGTCATCCGCTCGCGCCGCCTGCCCGACGTCGACCCGGCGCGTCTGGAGGCCCTGACCGGCATGCGCCTCCAGGCCGGGGGCCTGACCGCGCTCACCGCCCCCGAGTGGGCCGCGCTGCTGGACAAGCAGGCCCCTTGACCCGCCCACCCGTCCGGCGACAATGGACGCATCCCCTTCAAGGAGCCTGTCGCCATGAGCCTGCAGCTCACCGTCATCGCCGGCCCGGACAAGGGCCGGTCCTTCACCCTCAACGTCGGGCCGGACCTGATGATCGGCCGCAGCGCCCAGGCCCTGTATCAGATCAACGACCCCCGCGTCTCGCGCAACCACTGCGCCGTCCTCGTCGAGGACGGCGACGCCACGGTCATCTGCAACGGCGGGTCCGGCGGTACGCTCGTCAACGGCCAGAAGGTCACGCGGCACAAGCTCAAGCCCGGCGACGTGGTCCAGGTCGGCGACACGCAGATGCGGCTCGTCATCGGGGACGAGGGGGGCGCCGCCGTGGCCGCCGCCCAGTCCGCCGGCGCCAGGGCCGCCCCCGCCGACCACGCCAAGGCCGAGGAGCTGTCCGCCCTCGTGGGCAAGAAGCTGTCGCATTACGACATCACGATGTCCATCGGCTCGGGACGCTCGTCGATGGTCTTCCACGCGACCGACACGGACGACGGCAAGCCGGTGGCGCTGAAGGTGTTGCACCCGGAGTTCGCCAGCGACGGCGAGGACGTGGAGCGTTTCATCCGCGCCATGAAAACCATGATGCCGGTGACGCACCCCAACCTCGTGCAGCTCTACGGCGCCGGGAAGACCGGCCCCTACTGCTGGGTGGCGATGGAGTATGTCGCCGGCGAGAACCTCACCCAGGTGATCCAGCGCGTCGGGGTCGCGGGCATGCTGGACTGGCGGCACGCCTTCCGGGCCGCCGTCCACATCGCCCGCGCGCTGGAGCATGTGCACGACCGCTCCATCATCCACCGCAACGTGACGCCGACCAACATCCTCCTCGAGGCCGCCTCGAAGGACGCCAAGCTCGGGGACCTGATGCTGGCCAAGGCCCTCGAGGGCGTGCTGGCGAAGCAGATCACCCGGCCCGGCGAGATCATCGGGGACGTGGAGTACATGTCGCCGGAGCGGACGCGTGGCACCGAGGGGATCGACGCGCGGTCCGACCTGTTCGGGCTGGGGGCCACGGTGTACGGCCTGCTGACGGGGCGCCCGCCGTTCGGGGGCACGACGCTGGTGGAGAAGATCGGCCGCATCCGCACCGCCGAGCCGGAGAAGCCCAAGAAGTATCAGATGTCGATCCCGGACCGGTTCCAGGACGTGGTGCTGAAGCTGCTGGCGAAGCGGCCCGAGGACCGCATCCAGAGCGCCACCGAGCTGCTCAAGGAGCTGGGGTGGATCGGCAAGCTCAACGGCATGGCGGACGTGTGACGGCGGGTGGCCCTGATGCGTGGCGTCGTGGGGGTGCGTTGGCGGCCGTGCCGTCGGCCGGCCAGCGGCGGGCGCGGCGCGAGGCCACCGGCGCCGAGGTGGGGGCAGGGGGCATCTCTCCTGCACCGGGCGGTGATACTCCTTCACCGATCCCGCGCCGGACGGTGACATGGAATACGCAGAGGGCACACTGTGCTACCGCCGGTAATCCCTGACAGGATAAAGGCATGAATGGGCGGAGGAAATGGCGCCCCCGAATGCGGCGATGCCGCGAGGGGAAATGCCACGCCCGAGGTCCGCGACGCTGGCAGCCACGACGCCGGCGACAGGCGGGCGAATCCTTGCCTCCCCGTCGAGCGAAGGCATAGCGTCACCCGCAGGAAGGCTCGCCCTCGCGTCTCGGCTATCAAGGATGGAAGCATGCGAAACCGCACGGTGGCCTGGGCCGCCCTGGCCCTGACCCTCACGGCTCTGACGCCCGCCCCCGCCGAGGGCCCCTCCAAGCGGGAGGGTAAGAAGGGGATTGGGCGGCTCATCGAGCAGCTCGGCAGCGATGACTTTGACGCGCGCGAGTCCGCCACGAGACAACTGGAGAAGCTCGGGCAGCCCGCGCTGGGGCAACTGCGCAAGGCGCTCCGCGGCGACGACCTGGAGGTCCGGCGCCGGGCCTCGCGCCTGGTCGAGCGCATCACCGGCCGGATCGCCCGCACCGACGTGAAGGAGGAGGCGCCGCCGAAGGGCGCCGTCGTCCTGTTCGGCGGCGAGGGCCTCGACGCCTGGGTCGGGCGCGACGGCGTGGCGAAGCCGAGCTGGCGGGTGGGCGGGGGCGTCATGGAGGCATCCGACGCCGATATCCGCACCCGCGAGACGTTCGGCGCACCCTACCGGCTGCACATCGAGCTCCGCATCCCCGCCGATCCGCCCGACACCCCGTACGGGCGCGGCAACAGCGGCGTGTATCTGCACGGCAACTACGAGATCCAGATCCTGGACAGCTACCAGGTGGCGCCGAACGCCCCGAGGGTGGTCCACAGCAAGCCGACGGAGTCGTGCGGTTCGATCTTCGGGCGGACGGCGCCGCTGGTCAACGCCTGCAAGGCGCCGGGATACTGGCAGAGCTTCGACGTCGAGCTCACCCCGCCCCGCTACGACGGCGGCAAGAAGGTGGCCGACGCCGTCGTGACCGTGAGGCACAACGGGGAGCTGATCCACGACAAGGTCACGATCACCGGGCCGACCGGAGGGCTGGGCCTCGGGGGCGACCTCTCCGAGCCCGCCCCGGTCATGCTGCAGTACCACCGCTGCATCCACGAGGATGCGCCCCACCGCCGGCTTCGGAGGGCCGCCCGTAACCGTTCACCGGCTTGTGGAGTTGGACACAATTAGACAGGGAGGGCGGCCACGACCCTGGTGTTGGAGGTCTGACCACTTGCCCTGCAATGCAAATTCAGCCTGGAATTTGCATTTCAGTCCCTCATGCCGCTGCGCGGCACCCGGAATGATGAAAAT
>CAZVZK010000133.1:0-28867 GCA_964630925.1 uncultured Alcaligenaceae bacterium | reverse complement strand
GCGTCTCGCCCCCAGCTCGCAGCGGGCGGCGTGAACGGCAGCGCCGGCGGACGGGGCGGGTCGGCGCTGAACGGCAGCGCGGGCGCGCGCGGCGGCAGGCCGAGCGGGGCCGTCGGCTCCATCGAGGGCGGCGGGGCGGCCTGGAGGCGGGCCACGAGGTTCTCCTCGCGCAGCCGCGCCTTGATCGCCGTGTAGACGAGGTGGTGCAGCGCCTGCGGGTGCCGGAACCGCACCTCCGCCTTCGTCGGGTGCACGTTCACGTCCACCTGGTCGTGCGGCAATTCGAGGAACAGGAACGCGGCGGCGTAGCGGCCCGTCATCAACAGCCCGCGATACGCCTCCTGGATGGCGTGGCCGAGGGAGCGGTCGCGTATCCACCGGCCGTTGACGAACAGGTACTGCGTGCGGGCGTTGCCGCGGTCGCAGGAGGGGTGGACGATGTAGCCGTGGAGCTTCGCCGGCCCGGCCTCGGACTTCACCTCGTAGAGGTGCTTGCCGGTCTCCTGGCCGAAGAACAGGGCGATGCGCTCGCGGAGGCGCGTGCCGGCGGGGATGTCGTGGACGATCTTGCCGTTGTGGCGCAGCACGATGTGCAGGCCGGCCAGATCCTCGTGGCGGGCGTGGGCCAGGGCCAGGCGGATGACCGTCTCGGAGATGTGCCCGATCTCCGTGGCCGCCGTCTTGAGGAACTTGCGGCGGACGGGTGTGTTGAAGAAGAGCTGACGCACCTCGATGCGTGTGCCCGGTGCGCCGTTCCACGGACGCATGGAGGCCAGCTCGCTGCCGTGGCACTCGACGGCGGCGCCGGAGTCGAGGGCGCGCGGGCGTGATTGAAGGGTGACGTGGGCCACCCCGCCGACCGACGCGAGCGCCTCGCCGCGGAAGCCGAAGGTGCCGACGCGGAACAGGTCGTCGGCGTGCTGGAGCTTGCTGGTGGCGTGGGGGGCGAAGGCGAGGGCGAGGTCGTCGGGGTGGATGCCGCAGCCGTCATCGACCACGCGGATCAGGTCCTGGCCGCCGTTCTCGGCGTCGATCTCGATGCGCGTACTGCCGGCGTCGGCGGAGTTCTCCAGCAGCTCCTTGACGACGCTGGCGGGCCGCTCGATGACCTCGCCGGCGGCGATCTGGTTGACGACGAGGTCGGGCAGCGGCTTGATGCGCGGCGTCATCGGCGTGATACCTCCATGTGTGGGGAGTATCTCATGCCGGCGGCCGGAAGGGAAGGTCAGCATGCGCGGGGGATCGCCGGGGTGGCTGCGCCTCGCTATCTCAGATGGAAACCCCGTGAGGATGCCCCATGAGCGCCGGCGAGATCGCCCCGCCTGAATCCCTGGCCGCGACGCGCGCCCGCTTCTCCTGCAAGTGGATCGCCGGGCCCTGGACCGACCTGCCCTGGTTCATCGGCGGCGCCCTGGGCGGGTACCTGCTGTTCGCCCTGTACGCCGTCGTCGGCTGGTCGATGGCCACCATCTGGCTGGTCTGGTACGTCCTGCTCGACGTCCCGCACTTCTTCGGCACCTACGTCCGCACCTACATGGACCCCGTCGAGCGCGCGAAGCGGCCACGGCTCCTGTACGGCTCCCTCCTCTTCCCGCTCATCGGCCCCGCCGCGCTCCTGATCGGGTACTTCATGTTCACCTGGGGATCGCCCGAGGTGGCCAAACTCCACCTGGCCCCCTTCGCCGCCGTGTTCGTCTTCCTCCAGCTCTGGGCGTACTGGCACGTCGTCCGCCAGCACTACGGCATCATGGCCCTGTACAAGCGGAAGAACGGCGACACGGCCGACGCCGACCGCTGGGTCGATAACGCCCTGCTCTACGGCGGGCTCCTCCTGCCGCTGCTGGCGCTCGTGGTGCGTCACCCGCACGCGCGCCACCACCTGGGGCTCCCCGCCGCCATCAGCTTCTGGGAGGAGGCCGCCGTCGTCGCCGCCTGGTGGCTGATCGTCGGCCTGGCCGTCCTGTTCGCGGCGCGGCAGATCGCCCTCGTCCGCCGAGGCGAGCCGGTGAACGTGCCCAAGGCCCTGTTCCTCCTGGCCGTGGTGCCGTTGCACGTCTTCGTCGCGTGGAGCCCGGCCACGCTGGCGACGGATCTGATCGGCTTCGCGGCGTTCGTGACGATCTTCCACGACATCCAGTACCACGCCATCGTCTGGCACGCCCAGCGGGCGAAGCTGGACCGGGCCATCGACCCGTCGAAGCACGGGCTGTCGGCGTGGGTGTGCAGCCACGTCCTGATCTTCCTGGGCTGCGCGACGCTGATGGGCGTGGGGGCCTGGTTCATCGGGTGCAGCCTGGACATCCGCCCCGGCTGCGTGCCCGTCCTGAAGGCGAGCGGCATCAAGTTATTCGGGGACGTGACGCTGGAGTACCTGCTCGGCGGCATCGTGTTCGGCTTCATCATGCACCACTACTTCGTGGACCAGTTCATCTGGCGGCCGAGCAAGGACGAGGCCGTCCGCAAGGAGCTGGCGGGGTGATACACGGGCCGGCGGCTCGTCTAGCCTGCAAGCCCACACGCGGAGGCCCCCTCATGCGCCGATCACTCCTCGCACTCCTCCTCCTCCCCACGCTGGCCCCCGCCGTCGGGCCGGACTGGGTGGCCGCCACGCACGACATGGCCCAGTGGAACTCGATGCGCGAGCGCCACTCCGGCCCCAACGTCACCTCCGTCGCCATCTCCCCCGACGGCCGCCGCCTCGTCCTGTCCGGCAGCGCGGCGGCGGACGGCATCACGGACATCGCCACCGGCCGGCGCGTCGTCGAATTCGAATCCGGGTGGACGACGTACGCGACGGCCTTCTCGCCGGACGGCCGCGTGGTCGCCGCCCGCTGCCGCACCGGCGGGCGTCCCGAGCCCATCGCGTACCGCATCGTCCTCTACCGCGCCGACACGGGCCGCCACCTCCTCGACCTGCCCGGCTCGCCCGTCCCCCAGGCCGGCCCGGCGTGGTCCCCGGACGGCAAGCACGTCGCCGCCGGCTCCGACGACGGCACGGTCCGCGTCTGGGATGCGTCGTCCGGCAAGGAGACCCTGGCGCTCAAGGGCCACAAGGGCCCGGTGTCCGCCGTGGCGTTCGCCGAGGGGCGGATCGCGTCCGGAGGCCAGGACGGCACCGTGAGGATCTGGGACGCGAAGGACGGCAAGGAGGCACGGGTGTGCAAGGGCCACCGGGGCCGCGTCTCGGCCCTGGAGTTCTTGCCCGGCGGCAAACAGATTGTGTCAGGCGGGTATGACGGCACGCTGCGGCTGTGGGACGCGGCGAAGGGCGAGGAGGTGCGTCGCTTCGAGGGGCACGGGCCGGGCGTCCTGGCCGTCGCCGTCGCCCCGCGCGGCGTGTCCATCGCGTCGGGCGGCGTGGACGGCACGCTGCGCTTCTGGGACCCAGACACAGGCAAGCAGACGGCGAAGGCCGACCTCGACGCGGGCGTGGCCCTCCAGGCGCTGGCCTTCACCCCGGACGGGCGCTCCCTGATCACCGGCGAGGAGCAGAACGGCGCCCGCAGGCGCAACCCGGCCACGGGCGCCCAGCGCGAGGTGTGGGGCCACTTCAGCAAGTACATCCAGGAGGACTGGCTCGGCGTGACCGCCCTCTCGCCGGACGGCAAGCTCCTCGCCGCCGGCACGACGGGCAAGCGCATCCGCCTGTGGGACTGGGCCGGCCGCAAGCAGTCCGAGGTCGGCCGCATGCCCGACATCGTCTCCGCCGTCGCGTGGTCGCCGGACGGCAAGACCCTCACCGCCGGCTCCAACCGCGACGCGGCGGTGACCCTGTGGGACGTGGCCGCCGGCACGTCGAAGGCCCCCTTCCTGCTCCCCGACGGCGACGGCGTCGAGTCACTGGCGTACTCGCGTGACGGCAAGATGGTGGCCGTCGGCGGACTGACGGGCACCGCCTTCTTCGAGCTGGCCACGGGGAAGATGACCCTCTCCCTCCGCGGCGGGGCGGACGACGTGGCGTTCTCGCCAGACGGCAAGACGTTGGCCACGGCGGGCAAGGACGGCGTCTTCCGCGTCCGCGCCGTCGCCGACGGCAAGGAGAGATGGAAGTCGGACGGCGTGAAGGGCGTGCCCGGGTGCGTGCGCTTCTCGCCGGACGGCGGCACCGTGGCGACGGCGGCGGGGAGCATGCTGACGTGGCTGGACGCGAAGACGGGCGAGCTCATCCGCGCCGTCGAGACCGACCACAAGCAGTTGACGGCCCTCGCGTGGTCGCCGGACGGCAAGTCGGTGGCGACGACGGCGACGCGCGGCTGGGTGAGCGTGTGGGTGATGGCGACGGGGAAGAGGTCGCATCACCTCACGGGCGGCTATCAGCCCGGCGCCTGGTACTCTGTGGGCTACCTGCCGGACGGGCGCGGCCTGGTGACCGCGAACTCGGGGAACGCCGCCGTCGTCTGGGACCTGACGGGCAAGCGCGGCATGAGGGACCGCTCGCCGCTAACGTACGAGCGCAACGGATGAGGGCCTGCCCGATGCCCGAGAAGTTCACCTTCTTCTGGAAGAGCCCGCTGGCACTCCAGATCGAGGCGAGCGGCACGGCGTGAGCGTGCCGTGCGTGCGATGCCGACACGGCACGCGAATCGGGGGTCTGGGGGCGTCTCGCCCCCAGCTCGAAGGAAGTGCCGCTCCCCTCGGCCGGGCGACCTCAGGCGCCATCGGGCGTGACGCCTGCCCCACGGGAAGAAGGCCCGGCCCGCCCTGCGGGACCGGCGAGCCTGGGGGCACGCCGCCACGGGCTGACGCCTCAGCGCCGGCACCACACGAAGCGCATCCAGCCGAGCGTGCCCTGCCACTCGCCGGCCACCACGCGGCCCGGATGCTCGGCGGCGAGCGTCGGCAGGTCGGCGTGCAGCCGCGCCCCCGACACCTCGGCACCGGCGTACTCGCGCAACACCTTCTCCACCGGGCCGTCGTCGGCGTCCCCGGCGATCAGGACGATCCGCCGCGGCGTCCGTGCCTCGCTCATGCCCCGCCCTCCGCGATCAGCCCCGCCAGCCGGTCCCGCGCCGTCACGAGCTGCGACGGCGGGCTCGGCCATTGCTCCAGGATCAGGCTGCCGTCGAAGCCGCGGCGGCGCAGGCGGCCCAGCAGCGCACGCACGCCGGACGGGTCGCGCCCGGCCGGGCCAGTGAACAGCACCATGTGGCTGTCGCGGTCGCCGTTGTTCTCGTGCAGGTGGGCGTGGATGATCGGCACCTCCGCGGACAGCCTGTCGAGGTACCCGACGTAGTCGTTGTGCGTCGAGGCGTGCAGGTTGGCGTGGCCGATGTCGAGGCACATGCCGGCGGCGCCGCGTGGCAGCAGGGCGAACAGGCGGTTGAAGTCCTCCGGCGAGGTGGCGGGCGTGTTCTCGATGGCCAGCTTCACGCCGGAGATGGCGCACCTCTGGGCCAGGGGCATCACGGCGGACGCGAAGTCGTGGACGCGCGTGTGGTCCGTGAGGTGGATGTTGAGCAGCGCCGCCCCGAGGTCCACCGCCAGGCGGAGGGACGACTCCAGGTCGCCGTGCGTGCGCGGGGCGAGGGGGTCGGCCCACACCGGCGCGTGGACGGACAGGCGGATGCCGGCGTCCCGCGCGCGGCCGCGCAGGTGCTGGCGCGTGGGGGCGTCGAGGTCGCCGGCGAGCCAGCCGGCGCCGTCGGCGTGTTTATCGGGGAACCACTCGAAGGCCTCGAACCCCTGGGCGACGGCGAGGTCGAACGGCGCCGTCAGCGGGACGGCGGAGAAGGCGCTCTGGTTGCCGACGCGGAAGCCCGGCATGGCGTCACCCTTCGGCCTTGGCCCCGCCCCCGAGCGTCGCCAGGAACGTGGCCTTCATCCCGTCGAGCAGCTCCTGCCGCTTCGCCGCGTCGCCCTCGGCCAGCGACTCGGCGGCGAAGTTGGCCATGTCCGCCAGCACCTCCCCCCAGGTCGCCGGCTCCTCGAACACGTCGGCGGCCACGCTGTAGTGGAGCGTGCCCTCGGCCAGCCACAGGCGGGCCACCTCGTCCTCGCCCATCTCGATCTCGTCCGACATCGCCACGCCCTCCCCGGGGTTCAAGAAGAACAGAGACACCCGCCCCCTCACGCCAGCCGTTTCAGCACCTCGATCCCGCGCCGCAGGGTCGCCTCGCCCGCGGCGTAGCTGATGCGGAAGTGCGTGTCGCGCCCGCTGAAGACGCCGCCGGGGATCACCAGCAGGCCCTGCCCGATGGCCCGCTCGACGAACGCCGTCCCGCCCCCGCCGGGGGCGCGGAGGAACAGGTAGAACGCCCCGCCCGGCCCGCCCACCTCGTAGTGCCCCGCCAGCTCGCGGCGCATCAGGTCGCGCTTGCCGCGGTACTCCGCCACATGGGGCATCATATCGACACCGAGCGCCGCAAGCCCGGCGTGCTGCACCATGCTCGGGGCGCACACGAACGTGAACTGCTGCAGCTTGATCATCTCCTCGATCAGCCGGGCCGGGCCGTGCGCGAACCCCAGCCGCCAGCCGGTCATCCCGTGCGACTTCGAGAACCCGTCGATCACCAGCACGTCCGCGTTGTACTCCGCCGGCGACACGAACGGCCCGTCATGAACGAAGTCGCGGTAGATCTCGTCGCTGATGAGCAGGACCCGCCTCTCGGCGGCCAGCCCGGCCAGCGCCTCCATCTCCTCGCGCGAGGCGACGTGGCCGGTCGGGTTGGCCGGGCTGTTGACGAGGATCGCCTTGGTGCGCGGGGTGACGGCCCGCCGGACCTCCTCCACGTCGATGCGGAAATCGGGGTAGGTGTCGATGAGGACGGGGGTGCCGCCGGCGAGGCGGACGAGGTGCGGGTACATCACGAAGTACGGGTCGAAGAGGATGACCTCGTCGCCGGGGTTGACCGTGCATTGCAGCGCCAGCACCAGCGCCCCCGACGTGCCGCTGGTGATGAGCAGCCCGCGCTCCTGGCCGGGGAGGTGGGCGCGGACACGCTCGAGCAGGGCGGAGCGCAGGGCGGCGATGCCCTGGGTGGGCGTGTAGCCGTTGTGCCCGGCGTCGATGGCGGCGTGGCAGGCGGCCTTGACCGCCTCGGGCACGTCGAAGTCCGGCTGCCCGATGGACAGGTTGATGGGATCCTTGATGCTGCGGGCGAGGTCGAACACCCGGCGGATGCCCGACGACTCGATCCCTCCCATCCGCGCCGCGATCCAGGCCTCGGCCGCCGATCCGTCCGTCATCACAGCCTCCTCCGCCGGGGCGCGTTCTTCGTCCGCCGCGTGGCCGGCTGTTTGCGCACCCATCGCAGGTACGGCTCCAATTCCGGCGCGTCGCCGAGCAGACGCAGCGTCGGGTACAGCGCCTCCAGCGTGGGGTTGGTGAAGGTGGCGTGGACCATGCCGTGGCACTGGCCGCACAGCAGCTCCACGTCCTCGTGCGTGCCGCCGCGCGACTTCGGCAGGCAGTGGTGCTTCGTCAGGCGGTCCCGCGTGAACGAGCGCAGGCACAGGCCGCAGGGGATCGTTTCGGGCTCTCTCACAGCCGCAGCACCTCCAGCCACTCGCCGGCGTCCACGTTGCGCCGGCCCAACGTCGTCGGCTCGTCCGTGTACAGCGCGAGGCCGAGGAACACCGTCTCGCCCCCGCCCCTGGCCCGCCCGGCCAGCATCACCCAGCACGACGGCAGGTCGCGCTTGCCGCCCGTCTCCGTCGCCCGGTGGAACGACCCCGCGAACCCCAGCTCGCTCGTCGGCGCCGGCCACAGGACGATCCGCGGCCTGTCGTGGTGGGCCAGCCTGCCCAGGCCGGGCACGACGCGCTCCAGCACCCGGTCGATGGTCTGGGCGTCCAGCACCATCCCCTTGCCGGCGGGCGCGACGACGACGAGGCGCAGCCGGGCCGGGACGTGGAAGACACACGCGGCGGCCTGCGTGTTCGGGAGGGGGAGGGTGAGCATGTCCTCGCGCAGCTCGGGCTCCCACTCGCCGGTCACCTGGCGCTTGCCGCGGAAGAGGGCGCCGAGGATCTTCTTGAGGAGGGTGAGGACGAGGAGGAGGGCGAGCAGGCCGAGGGTGAGGAAGGCGAGCCACCAGACCTCCGGCGGGGCCCAGACGCGGACGTCGTCGGGGATCCAGTCGGTGAGGAACGCCAGGCGCTCGCGGAGGTCGTCCATCACGCCCATTCTACCGCGCGGGGGCTCCGGGCGGTAGCAACCCCGTCCCGCCGTCCCGCTTCTCGCCCCCCACGACCCCGACGGCGTCAATACCGTCAACCGTCGGGAGGGGGTCCCGTCTTCGGCGCGATTGGCGCGGATGGGGCGGTGCCAGAAGAGCGGTCCTGTCGTCAAGGGCGAATCGGAAAGGATAGCCTCTCAAACGCCCGCCTTCTGGCGGAATTCGTCGAGCGTACCTGACTGGGCGAACCACTCAGCGCAGCGTTTCAGCTCGTCCGCGGTCTTCCGCTTCAGGCCGTCGCGTGCCTCCGGGGGTACCGGGCCGAAGCGGGCCGCGAGCATATCCACCACCATCTCGGCGCGGCCCTCCGCCATCCACGCCTCGACAACCTTCGACGGACGCACGTTGATTCCCTCCATCGCTCGCCCCCATTTCTCGGCGTGGCCGGCCAGCTCGGCGAACATCGGCGTCAGGGACAGGTCCGTCAGCCGTTCCGGGTCGATGACCAGCCGGGCCTGCTCCCGCCATTGGTCAATGATACCATCCTCACCCGCCCCACGCATCAGGGGAATCCAGGGCAGCGCCGAGCGAGGAACCGCCCCAGCCTCCATCCCGGCCAGGATGCTGGCTGCCCACGTCTCACAGAAGTCCCACACGACGGGCTTGATCTCCATCCCGTGTGTCTCGTCCCACCTCATCTCCCGCCGCACGACGGCCTTACCCGTCAGATGCACGACGACGGGCAGGATCGAGTACCTGTCGCCGGGCAGGTCGCTCGGCTTCTCCGCCAGCCAAATCAGGCCGCCGTACACCATCACCCGGCCGGGCATCCGCGCGTCGGGGGCCGTCTGGAACTCGACCGGCAGGGCCCACGGGACGCCGCCCTGATCCTGTCGCGTTACCCACGCGATCAGATCGCCTGATCGCTCCGGCAGGCCCGGCACCACCATCCTGGCGTCGAGCCACCTCTCGAAGCGCACCGCCGAGGCATCCATACCCAGGAGCCAGCGCAACAGGGGCCCGCCGGCCAGGCGCAACAGGCCGCGGCTCGCCTGGTCGTAATAGGTCTCATCCATGCCGGCCCCACCCGCGTCACTCCCCCGACTCCTCGGGCCGGCCGCTGAAGCGCTTGCGCGTGTCCTCCGGCAATTCGATGCGTCCGTCGGCGTCCACCTTGCCCGCCGCCTCACGCCGCAGCTGCGTCAGCACGCCGCGCACGTAGTCCACCTGCTTGCTGAAGCGGAAGTCCCCGTAGATGCTGTCGGCCTTGAGGCCCTCGGCGTACACACGCCCCAGCTCGGACACCGACGGCTCGTCCCGCACCTCCAGCACCGCCACGTAGAACGTCCGCGCCGGCCGGTCCGCGATCACCATCGCGTCCCCCGGACGCTTCAGCTCCAGCAGCAGCTTCGGCAGGTTGGTCGGCTTGGGGTCACGCGGGTCGTTGGGGTCCACCGGCGGGTACGGCAGCTGGTCCGCCAGCGCCAGCGGCACCTCATACGTCTTGTAGTCCGTCCGCCGCAGCGGCAGCGTCTCGCGCGACGGCTGGATGAGCTGGGCCACCCCCTCCAGGTCGAACCCCTCGCCGACACGCGTCTCGCGGGCACGCTCCTCGGCGATCACCGCCGCCGCGTCACGCGGCGTGCCCTTCTTCTCGTTCACCTTGGCGGCGACGGCCAGGGCCACCTTGCGTGCCAGCGACCGCGCCTGGTCCATACGCCACGCCTCCTTGACCAGCGGCTCCGCCTCGTTGTAGGAGCGCAGACGCGGGTTGTGCTCCTCCGTCAGCCACAGCACCACGCGCGCCCGGCCCTCGGGCTCGCGGTCGGCGACGGCCCGCGCCGAGAACGGGAAGAACGCCTCGCTGTTCCGCCGGCCCGCCCAGAACTCCGACAGGAAACGCGGCGCGAACCTGTCCCGCACCCCGGCCACCGCGTCGCCGAGAGCCTCCGGCGTCACCGTCCCGGCCTTCTCCATCTCCGCACGCAGCGCGTCGAGGCCCGTCTTCTGCTTGCGACGCAGGGCGTCGATCACCCCGGGCTTCGTCATCGGGGCGGTCATCGTGTGGAACGCAAGGTGCAGCGCGGCGGCCTCCTTCTCCAGCGTCCCCGACGGCGGCGCGCCCTTGCCCTTGTACGCGTCCAACTTCTCGGCCAGCGCCTCCATGTTGGCCATCATCAGCCCCGCCGCGTAACGCCTCTGCATCTCGGTCAGGTACAGCGGCTCCAGCGCCTCGCGCGGGATCGGCGCCGAGAACCGCGCCGCCGCGAAGGCCGGTGCCGAGAGGATCATCTCCGGCGTGGAGTGCGCGAGCAGGAGGGGCAGGGCCACGCGGAGCGACTTCTCGGCCCGCCGCATGTCCTGGGTCGCCAGCACCGGCAGCACCGTCTTCGCCGTCGCCGTGCCTTCGGGCAAGGCGGCCATCGCGAACAGCGGCGTGGCGGCGCCCACCCGGCCGGGCGCGAGGCCCGCCAGGACCACCTGCGACGCCAGCGTCGCCTTGGCGGCGTTCTCGACGGCGACGTTCAACAGACGCACGTCAGGGTCGACGGTCACCGGGTCGTCGTACCAGCCGCGCTTGGTCAGCACCCACTCGCCGTAATTCGCCTGGATCGGGTCGGCCTGGAGCGTCATCGCCACGGCCAGCGCCTTGCCGAACGGGCCGGCGCCCAGCGGCGTCAGCGCGGGCGCCAGGGTCACGTCTCTCGCCCGCCGCCAGTCGGCGTAGTGGTCGATCATGCCGCCCGCCGCCGCCCCCTTCTCGGGGCGGGTGCCGTGGACGGCCTCGCGTGCCCTGTCGGCGAAATACTTGTCGTCCGGCGAGCCGACCACGTACTGGGCCAGGAAGCGCCGCGGCTCCTTGAAGCCGGGGTCGCGCGAGCCCGGCGCCGGCTCCTTGTCGCGGAACAGGCCGAACAGCGCCTCGACCTCCTTGTCGGACGGCTCGCCCTTCACGTCCTTCAGGAACGCCTCAGCGGGGATCGGCGTCAGACGCACGCGCATCGTCGTGCGCTGGTCGCGGTAGTATTCGAGGAACTCGTGCGGCGTGCCCACGCCGGGGTTGCCGTTGGGCGTGCCGTTGAATGCCGCCTTCCAGGAGCGCCCGCCCTGGGCGATGCCCAGCAGCAGCGACTGCGCCGCGGCCACCTTGAACTCGTCCTTCAGGGCGCTCAGCAGCTCGGACGGGGGCAGGCTCGGCCCGCGCCGGCCCTCGGACCGCGCGGCGAGGTACCTCTGCACGAAGGGGTCGGTGGTGAACTCGCGGCGCTTGGGGTCGAACACGTCGGCGCCGGCCGCCTCCGCCTCGACCTCCTTCATCACGTCCTCGTTGGTGAGCGTGATGCCGAGCTTGTCGGCCTGCTGCTGCCAGATCAGGAAGTCCAGCAGCGACTCGGCGGACAGGCCTCCCCCGAGGTAGAGCTGCGTCTGGGCGTCGCGGTTGAAACGCCAGCGCAGGAACCCCACCAGCGCGCCGACACGCTCCGCCGTCCGCAGGAAGTCGGCTCGCTCGGCGGCGGCCTCCTTCTCGTCCTTGGCCGCGGGCTTGAACGCCCTGACGTAGTTGGGCAGGTTCGTGAGGTACGAGTCGAGGCGGACGGGCAGCGTCTGGATGCGCTGGAACATCTGCGGGTCGAAGCCGCCCCGGCGGTCCTGCATCTTGTTGATGTCGAGGAGGTCGCGCTGGATGCTCGCTGCCATCTCGCGCACGTCCCTGGCCGGCCCCTTCTCCTTGGAGGCGTCGCGGGCCAATTCGCTGGCCGACGCCAGGATGTTACCGCCGACGGCGGCGACGAGGAATTCGCTGGCGGCGCGGCGGCGTGCGGCGAGCTTGGACAGCTCCTCCTCCGAGACGGGCTTGCCGTTGAGCTTGGCGACGTCCGGGCCGCGGTTGGCCCGCGCGCCGATCCACCCCAGCGCGGACTGGAAGAGGTCGCCGGGGCCGAACTGGAAGATGAAGACCATCATGCACAGGATCGTCAGCCCCGCGAAGAACACCTTCTGGTGCTTGCGGAACCAGTGGAAGGGATTGTACGCCATTACCAGTCCTCGGTTGGGACGACGCCCCGGGGCCGGATGCCCGCCCCGCTCCTTGACAGCCCGCGTGGCCGTGGTGTATGCGTTGGGATGCCGCGCCCGCTCAAGTACTCGATTGTAGCGGCCGTAGCGGGGGGCGGGAAGGTAGGGATGAGGGATGAGGGATGAGGGATGAAATCAAGCAGGCGGGGGGTGAGCGCCGGATCCAGGCTGTTCCTTCATCCCTCATCCCTCATCCCTCATCCCTACGCGAGCCCCCCCTTCCCTCGCCGCCTATCATCTAATGTCGTATCACGTCCGGCAGCCGAAAGAGTCAGCAGGAGACGGCACAGTGGCCCCACGCAAGAAGCCAACCGAAGCGGCCGGGGCGGCCAAGCCCCGACGCACCCGCAAGGCCCCCGACGCCGGCGAGGCGGCCCCGCCGCCCGCCCGGCCCCGGGCCCGCACCGGCAAATCCCTCGTCATCGTCGAGTCGCCCGCCAAGGCCAAGACCATCCAGAAATACCTGGGCGGCGACTTCGAGGTCCGGGCCAGCTACGGCCACATCCGCGACCTGCCCAGCAAGAAGAAGAAGGACGAGGAGCTGGCCGGCGTGGACATCGCCGGCGGCTGGAAGCCCACCTACGTCCTCATCGAACGCAAGAACGAGGGCGGCCGCGTCCGCGGCAAGGACGCCAAGGAGATCGTCGCCGAGCTGAGGCGCGAGGCCGCCAAGGCCGACACCGTCTACCTCGCCACCGACCCCGACCGCGAGGGCGAGGCCATCGCCTGGCACATCGCCGAGGTCCTCGGCCTGGACGACTCCAACTCGTACCGCATCACGTTCAACGAGATCACCCGCACCGCGGTCAACAACGCCCTCGCCGCCGCCACCCACGTCAACATGAACCGCGTCCGCGCCCAGGAGGCACGCCGCATCCTCGACCGCGCCGTCGGCTACCCCCTCTCCGGCCTGCTCGGCAAGAAGGTCGCCAGGGGCTCCAGCGCCGGCCGCGTCCAGTCCGTGGCGCTCAAGCTCATCGTGGACCGCGAGCGCGAGATCGAGGCGTTCAAGACCGAGGAGTACTGGCGCCTCACCGCCCTCCTCTCGCCCACGGGCACCGTCACGCTGCCGCGCAAGCCGCTGGAAGTCGTGCGCATGTCCAAGGACGCCAAGGACGCCAAGGACGCCCCCGACGAGATGGACGCCCCCGCCGAGGGCGAGAAGCCCAAGAAGCCGCGCGTCGCCGCCCCGGCCCTGCCCGCCGGGACGTACCAGGCCGAGCTGATCGAGTGGGCCGGCAAGAAGTTCGAGGTCGGCAACCCCGCCGGGTCCAACGAGGCGAACGCCCTGGCCGTCGCCCGCCTCCTCGACACCGCCGACTACGCGGTCAGCAAGATCACCCAGGAGACGAGGCCGGAGCGCCCGCAGCCGCCGTTCATCACCAGCACCCTGCAGCAGCAGGCGAGCATCCGCCTGCACCTGCCCGGCGAGCGCACCATGCGCATCGCCCAGGACCTCTACGAGGGCATGGACCTCGGCGGCGAGGGGCGGGTGGCGCTCATCACCTACATGCGTACCGACAGCACGCGCATCAGTAACGACGCGCTGACGGCGGTGCGCGGGCACATCGACGCCAATTACGGCGCGGCGTATCTGCCGGAGAAGGCGAACGTCTACTCCTCGGGCAAGAGCGCCCAGGAGGCGCACGAGGCGATCCGCCCGACGGACGTGAACATGACCCCGGCGCGGGTGGCCGCCTACATGGATCAGGCCCACCTGCGCGTCTACACCATGATCTGGAACCGCTTTGTCGCCAGCCAGATGACGCCGGCCCGCTTCGCCTACACCACGGTGGACATCCGCGCCACGCCGCGGGGGGGGGCGGGGGGGGGGAAAGCCGAAGGCCCCCCACCGGAGGTGGCCGAGACGCGGGCCGCGGAGGCCGTCGGCCTGTTCCGCGCCAAGGGCAAGATCCAGCTGTTCGACGGCTACCGCAAGGTGATGGCGCCGGCGGGCAAGTCGGAGGACGTGGAGCTGCCGGCGCTCGCCGAGGGGCAGAAGCAGGACCGGCACGCCCTGACGGCGAGCCAGCACACGACGAAGCCGCCGCCGCGCTACAACGAGGCGTCGCTCATCAAGGCCCTGGAGAAGGAGGGCATCGGCCGGCCCAGCACGTACGCGCCGATCATCGGCAAGATCAAGTCCGCCGAGCGGGGCTACGTCGAGGAGCGCGAGCGGCGCTTCTACGCCACGTCGCTGGGCAAGATCGTGACGGACCTCCTCGTCGAGAGCTTCCCCGACATCATGAACCTCAAGTTCACCAGCCACTTCGAGGAGGAGCTGGACGACATCGAGACGGGGAAGATGGGCTACACCGACGTCCTCACGGAGTTCTGGGGCCCGTTCGCGGCGCGGCTCAAGGAAGCCGAAGTCAAGATGCCGTCGAAGCGCGGCGAAGAGACGGGCGAGATGTGCCCGAAGTGCGGCAAGCCGCTGGTGAAGAACTTCAGCAAGAAGCTGGGGCGGGAGTTCATCGGCTGCTCGGGCTTCAAGGACGCCGAGAGCCCCTGCAAGTACATCAAGCCGCGCGAGGGCGAGGCGGAGCGCGAGGAGCCCAAGGTCACCGAGCACAAGTGCCCGGCCTGCGGGAAGTTCATGCTCCTCAAGACGGGCCGCAAGGGCCAGTTCCTGAGCTGCTCCGGCTACCCGGAGTGCAAGACGACCGCAAACCTGACCGACGACAACAAGATGCAGGTGACGGCGCAGCCGACGGCGTACAAGTGCGAGAAGTGCGGCGAGGCGATGGTGATCCGCCAGGGCAAGCGCGGGCCGTTCCTCGCCTGCACGGGCTACCCGAAGTGCAAGAACGCCAAGGACGTGGACGACCAGGGCAAGCCCGTCGAGCCGCCGAAGATCGACATCAAGTGCGAGAAGTGCGGCAAGCCGATGGCGGTGAAGAAGAGCTTCCGCGGGCCGTTCCTCGGCTGCACGGGCTACCCGGCGTGCCGCGGGACGCGGCAGATGACGGACGAGCTGCGGGCGGAGCTGAACCTGCCCAAGCCGCCGCCGAAGAAGGCGGCCCCGGAGGTGGAGATCCGGGTGGCGTGCCCGAAGTGCAGCGGGCCGATGAAGCTGCGTTCCGGGACGAAGGGCTGGTTCCTGGGCTGCGCCTCGTACCCGAAGTGCAAGGGCACCGCGGAGCCGCCGGCGTCGGTCCTGGAGCAGGTCGAGGCCGCCGCGACGTGAGCGGTGACGGGAGAAGGCATACCACGAAAAACACGGAAGACACGAAAGGAAGACAAAGCAGAGCAGGTATCAAGAAAAAGACAGCAGTCGTCCTCTTCTACCTGCCTTGCTTCGTTTTGTCTTCCTTTCGTGTCTTCCGTGTCTTTCGTGGTATGCCTTCTTCTTCGTGCCTCCCTTACTTGCCCAGCGCCTCCTTCAGGCGGGCCACCACCGTGCGGATCACCTTGAGGCGGGCGTGGTTCTTGTCGTCCGCCTCCACCGGCACCCAGGGGGCGTGGCCGGTGCTGGTGCGCGCGATCATGTCACAGGCGGCGGCCTCGTAGGCGCCCCACTTCTCGCGGTTCCGCCAGTCCTCCGCCGTCAGCTTGTACTGCTTGTACGGCGTCAGCTCGCGGTCGGAGAAGCGGCGCAGCTGCTCCTCCGGGGTGATCGCCAGCCAGAACTTGAGGATCAGGGCCCCGGCCCCGGCGAGCTGCTCCTCGAAGGCGTTGATCTCGCCGTAGGCCCGCGCCCACTCGTTCTCGGACGCGAAGCCCTCGATGCGCTCGACGAGGACGCGGCCGTACCACGAGCGGTCGTGGATGACGACGCGGCCGTGGGCGGGCACGTTGCGCCAGAACCGCCACAGGTACGGGTGGGCACGCTCCTCGTCGGTCGGGGCGCTCACCGAGAAGACCTGGTAGTCGCGGGCGTCCATCGCCGACGTGAGCCGGCGGATGGCGCCGCCCTTCCCCGCCGCGTCCGGCCCCTCGAAGACCAGCATCAGCGAATGCCGGCTGGAGCGCAGCTTGCGTGTCAGGCTCGCCAGGGCCGCCTGCGCCTCGGCCAGGCCCTTCTTGTACTCCTTCTTGGCGACGACGAGCGACTGATCCAGCACCGTGAGGACGTTGCGCGGCTCCGGCTCGAGGTGCAGGGGGTGCGGGGCAGGCCGGGGCGGGGCGGCGGCCACGGCGGCCAGGCGCGTCTCGATGGCCTCGGCCACCACCCGGCCGGCGGCCAGCATGCGGAAGCGGTGATCGGCGGCCTCCAGGACGTTCCAGGGGGCGTCGGCGGTGCTGGTGTCGCGGATCATGCGTTCGGCGGCGGCGCGGAACCTGGCGTAGCGGCCCAGCACCTTGCGGTCCTGGTCCGTCACGCGCCAGGCCTGGTCGGGCTTGGAGCGCAGCTTGCGCAGGCGGCGGCGCAGGCCGCCCTCGGACAGGTGCAGCCAGATCTTGATGACGAGGACGTTCTCCTGCACGAGCATGCGCTCGAACTCGGCGTAGCGGTGCAGCGCCTCCCCCAGCTCGCCGGAGGAGGTCTTGCCCAGGGCGCGGCGCATCAGCGGCCCGCGCTCCCAGCCGCCGAAGTAGATGCCGATGCGTCCGGCCGCGGGGAGGGAGCGCCAGTAACGCCACATGGGAGGGCGCTGCCTCTCCTCGTCGGTGAGGTCGCGCTGGGCGTGGACCTGGATGCCGCGGGCGTCCAGCCATTCGAGCAGGCCGTTGACCGTCTCCGACTTGCCGGCGGCGGGCAGCCCGTCGATGACCAGGGCGACGGCGAAGGGCGCGGAGGCGAGGCGGGTCTGGGCCTCCAGGAGACGCGTGCGCAGCAGCTCGGCCTCCTTCTTGAATGTAGGCTTGTCCACCGACTGCCCCAATTCGGCGTTCTCGAACATGGACGGTGACCCTCCGGTTGCCCTCGCGTGCCGCGCCCGTTTTCGCTATCCTACCGTTGGATGAGGGACCGTCCCAGGAAGGAGCCTGATCGTGAAGCTGATGCGCACCGGCCAAGAGGGCCTGACCGCCGCCTCCATCGCCCGCCCCGCGGCCCCGGACCTGCGGGGCCTGTACGAGCGGCACCTCTCCTGCGGCCACGCCGCCGACCCGCGCACCGCCACCCCCCGCGAGCGCTTCGAGTCGTTCGCACGCCTGATCCGCGACCAGCTCACGCAGCGGTGGATCGAGACCGCCAAGGCGCACATCGGGCACAAGCGCGTCTACTACCTGTCGATGGAGTTCCTCATCGGGCGCTCGCTGTCGAACAACATCATCAACCTCCTCGCCGAGCCGTTCGCACGCCAGCTCGCCCACCAGGCCGGCCTCGACCTCGCCGAGCTGGCCGACCAGGAGCCCGACGCCGGGCTGGGCAACGGCGGCCTGGGGCGTCTGGCGGCGTGCTTCATCGACTCGCTGGCCACCCTCCAGATCCCGGCCATCGGCTACGGGCTGCGCTACGAGTACGGCATCTTCCGCCAGGACGTGCGCGACGGCTTCCAGGTCGAGGCGCCGGATAACTGGCTGCGGCAGCCGGACCCCTGGGAGGTCGCCCGCCCCAACGAGAAGGTCGATCTGCGCCTGGCCTCCGGGGCACAGATGCTGTCCGGCGACATCAAGATCCGCGTCGGCCAGCCCATGACCCTCATCGGCCAGCCGTACGACCGCCCCGTGGTGGGCTACGGCGGCAGGACGATCAACACGCTGCGGCTGTGGGGCGCGTCGGCCGCCGACTTCTTCGACCTCGACGAGTTCAACACCGGCGACTTCTTCCGCGCCGTCCACGACAAGGTGATGGCCGAGAACCTGACGCGCGTCCTGTACCCCGGCGACAGCACCGCCGCCGGGCAGGGGCTGCGCCTGATCCAGGAGTACTTCCTCGTCGCCTGCTCGCTGGACGACATCCTGCGGCGGTTCCTCGCCGAGTGCGGCGACTGGCAGCAACTGCCGGACCGCGTGGCCATCCAGCTCAACGACACCCACCCGGCACTGGCGGTGGCCGAGCTGATGCGCCACCTGCTGGATCACGCACGCCTGCCGTGGGACGAGGCGTGGGACCTGACGCAACGGACGCTCGCGTACACCAACCACACCCTGCTGCCCGAGGCACTCGAGAAGTGGCAGGTGCGGCTGTTCGAGTGGTTCATGCCGCGCCAGCTCGAGATCATCCTCGGCATCAACGAGCGTTTCCTGGGTGACGTGCGGGCACGATTCCCCGGCGACGAGGGCCGCGTGGCTCGCATGAGCCTGATCGAGGAGGGCCGCGAGCGCAAGGTGCGGATGGCGAACCTGGCCATCGTCGGCACGCACAGCACCAACGGCGTCGCGGCGATCCACAGCGACCTGCTGCGCACCAAGGTCGTCAAGGACTTCGCCGAGATGTTCCCGGAGCGGTTCGGCAATCAGACGAACGGCGTGACGCCGCGGCGCTGGCTCCTGATGGCGAACCCGGCGCTGGCGTCGCTCATCACGGCGGCCATCGGCGACGGCTGGGTGACGGATCTGGAGGAGCTGGAGAAGCTGAAGCCGCTGGCCGAGGACGGGGGGTTCCGGCAGCGGTTCCGGCAGGCGAAGGAGACGGCGAAGGGGCGGTTCGCCCACTGGCTGCGCTCGCAAGGCGGGCCGGAGCTGGACACGTCGATGATCTTCGACTCGCAGATCAAACGCATCCACGAGTACAAGCGGCAGCTCCTCAACGCGCTGCACGCGGTGGTGCTGTACAACCGGCTGCGGATGGACCCCTCGCTGGAGATGCAGCCGCGCGTGATCTTCTTCGCGGGCAAGGCGGCGCCGTCGTACTCGCTGGCGAAGCTCATCGTGAAACTCATCAACAACATCGCGGCGGTGATCGACCGCGACCCCGCCGTCCGCGGCCGGCTCAAGGTGATGTTCCTGCCGAACTACTCGGTGACCCTCGCCGAGAGGCTGATCCCGGCGACGGACCTGTCGGAGCAGATCTCGACGGCGGGGTACGAGGCGTCCGGCACGGGCAACATGAAGTTCATGATGAACGGCGCCCTGACCATCGGCACCCGCGACGGCGCCACCATCGAGATGGCAGAGGCCGCCGGCGAGGAGAACTTCTTCCTCTTCGGCCTCACCGCCGAGCAGGTGGCGAGTAGCCGCTCCTGGTACTCGCCGCACTGGCATTACCACAACGAGCCGGAGACGCGGGCGGCGCTGGACCTGATCTTCAACGACCACTTCAGCCCGATGGAGCGGGGGATCTTCGAGCCGCTGCGGGGGACCCTCCTGACGGGCGGGGATTACTACATGCACCTGGCCGACCTGGGGGCGTACGGACGGGCGCAGGCGGACGTGGCCCGGCTGTACGCGCACCCGGAGGAGTGGTCGCGCAAGGTGATCCTGAACGTGGCGGCGTCGGGGCGGTTCTCGTCGGACCGGACGATCCGGGGCTACGCGGAGCAGATCTGGCGCGTGCGGCCCGTGCCGGTGTCCGTCCCGGGCGAGCGGGCCCCGTGAGGGGCCGAGGGCGCGCCCGGCCCCGTGCTTGTCAGGGCCGGGGCGCCGCCGTACACTTGAGGCACGGGCCGAAGTGGCGGAATGGCAGACGCGCTAGACTCAAAATCTTGTGTCCGTAACGGGCGTGTGGGTTCGAGTCCCACCTTCGGCATTCCGGACGGTCAGGATACGCAGAACCGAGCCGGGTGACGGGGAGGATGCCCGCGGCTTGGCTCACCCTCCGAGGCCCGCCAGGCTCCTCGCGACGAGCCGCGCCTCCTCGCCGCCGACGTGGGCCGACACGGCGGGCAGCAGCCGTGCGGCGAAAGCCTCCATCTCGGAGGCGGCGGCGCGGACGGCCGCATCGAGGGCCTCGGGCGTGACGGCCCATCGGCCCTCCGGCTCGGCCCCCTCATGTCTTTCGGACAGGGTCAACGACCCGCCGCCGAAGCGGACGGACAGCCACGGGTGGCCTATCCACAGGATCTGCCAGCCGGCGCCACGGTAGGCGGAGGCGCCCAGCCAGTCGGACAGGTTGCGCAGGTCCACGCAGCAGGCCGGCTCCGCGAGGACCTCGTCGCCGGCGCAGAGGGCCAGCCCGCCCCCGAACACCGGGACGGCGTCCGGCCCGGTGAGTGCTTCGACGCCGCCCCATTGCTCCAGGGTGGCGGCGAGGATCAGCCCCAGCGTCCGCGTGTCGCGGAGGTGCGTCACCGGGACATGCCATGACCCCGGCCGCAGGGGCGGCACGCCGGTGATCCCCGCGTCGGCCAGCGACTCACGCCAGTAATCGCCCCACGCCTCCGGCGCGGAGGACACCGGCGCGGGCCGCTCCTTGCTGGCGAAGTGGTGCGGCTCCAGCTCGACCACGGGCACCAGGCGGACATCGTCGATGACGGACAGGCCCATCGTTCACTCCCAGTGTCTCTCCCAGCCCGCGCCGAAGGCGGCCTTGAGCCGCGCGAGGTAGGCGTCGGTCTTCACCTTGGCCATCCATCTCGCGTGGCCCTCGCCGCCCTTGAGGAGGACGCCCTCGCCGCCTCCGTGGGCGCCGGCCCGCACCTCGGCGATGAAGTCGGGCGACAGCGCGCCGCGGTGAACGACGCGCGGGATGCCGAGGTGCCCCAGGCGGGCGATGAACGTCTCGGCGCCCACCAGGCCGCGCTTGTGCAGGTTGAGGTCGATCAGGACGACACGCATCGGCTCGTTGGACGCGACACGCAGGTCCGCGGGCGCGTGCATGCCGGCGAAGCTGTGCGGGCCGAGGTACTCGAAGTACGCCGTCGCCCGCCCCGCGCCGTGGAAGGCGGGGTCATCGGTGAGGGCCTTCGCCAGGGCCTCGCCGTACCCGGCGAGGACGAGGCCGACGGCGCGGCCCAGCTCGGGGTGGCTGGCGTCGAGGGGGCGGTGCCGGCTGCCGAAGAGGTGCCAGCCCTTCTTGCGGTCCCACTCGGCGCGGATGTTGGAGCCGTCCAACTTCTCGAACGCCACGAACGGCCGACCCAGATACTCGGGGCGGCGGGCCAGAAGATCTGCGGCCGACGGGATGCTCGGGTATTCCTTCATCGCCCCCTCCTCCTGACAATCCCAGAAGGACGCCGCGATGGCGTGCCGGGTTCGGGTGAGACCGCCGCCAGGTCCGGAGGTGCCCGCTCTTGTTCAAGTCCCCTCGGCCAGCAGGATTTCGCTTCGCCCAGGCCGCCGGGGGTTGCGGCCGGACAATTGCATTGCATTGCACCCCCCCGGTCACCCCCCTGCAATGAAAAACCAACGCTGATCGTGCGCCATCGGGCCTCTCCGGACACAACTTGCATTTCAGGGGGTGGTGTCGCGTGCCGGCCTCCCCGCGGCGGACGCGAAGGCCCGGAAGGGGGATCGTGTCGATCCCCGGCCCTTGTCTTGTAGGTCGTGGTTGAGCCCGGCGTCAGCCGGGCGAAGCCCGACGTGACGCGCCACGCCCCCGCGTCAGCGGGCGCGAGGCACCGTCGGGCGCCGAGTCACACCGTCTCGCGTTGATTCGTCGCGTAGGGCAGGCTGCCAGCCTGCCGCCGGGCCGCAGGCCCGGCCAGCATGTGCGTCGCCCGCAGGGATCGATCCAACCCGACCCGGTATCACCCGTCACACGTCACGCTCGTGACGCCCCCTGGCGGGAGGCCGAGTCACCTGCCCACTTGTCTCCGATGTGAGCATGTGACTCTGGCGTCAACCGACGCCTCGGGTCACGGACCGGCGGCGAGTGCGCGAGTCACCTGCTCACACGCTCACACGCTCACCTCACGCACACCCACCGGCGGGCGCCGAGTCACATTCCACTTCCCGACGACGTGGCATGTGAGTCCGTCGCCGTAACATCTTCTTGATTCAGCATTTACACCGACAATTCCGAGTCACATGCCAGAAGCCAGCACACGCCACCCCTGCCAGGAGGCGGGAAAAGTTGGCAGGCCCCTTGACGGGGCATGGACACCCGTCCAATACTACCAACAGGGAGAGTCCTCGCCCACAACCCTCCCCCATCTCGCCGGTGCCCCGTGCCCAGACCTCCCCCGCCAGACCGATATTCCTCACCCCGCGCCGCGATCCCAGGAGGCACGCCCACGGCCGCAGGATCGTCAGTGCCTTCATCGCCGCCTCTCAGCTCCGCGTGGCCCAACAGCGTCCCCGCGTGGCCCAAAACGCCATCCGATACCCACGCCCGGTGGAGGTGCCTGGTCCCGGCTGTCGGCTGTCGGCTGTTGGTTGTTGGCTGTTGGCTGTTGGCTGTTGGGTGGCCGGGGTCGGCTTTGAGACCCCGGTTCTGTCGCTTCAGGACGCCACCACCCTCACCCCCCTGCCCGCGCCGGGGTCTCAAAGCCGACCCCGGCCAGACGGGAATCGGACACCTCCACCGGGTGCATGGATGAGGGGGGCCGATGAGCGCCAGTGACCGCGACTTGATACACGGTTGAGGCCAGTCGAGGGCCACTTTCCACCCACTTCCCACCCGACGGCGACCCTCCCGTGACCCGGCCGTGACCCGATTTCCACCCTGTTTTCACCCTCTGGCGATGGTCAGGCCAGTGGCACAAGTTACACGAGGCGAGTTGCGAGGCGTCGGCTACTCCTGTGACAGTCAAGCGAGCGGCGGCACACCTCCGCCGGCACACCTGGCGAGGGTCCACCGGGCGTTCTCGCCGTCAGCCAACCCCGACCCGCACCCGGCCCACAGCGCCTCTGGGTCGCAGGCGACATACTCTGCGGCCCGCCAGTGCCCGTAGCCCCTTAACACCGCGTCACGGGGAGCGGGGCGGAATACATAGTCGCCGGCAACCCGCACGACCGCACGGCGGCGGGTGCCGTCCCCGACGATGACCAAGTCACCGACCGCCATTTCGATGTAGAACCGCCACAGGCTCGGCCCCCCAAGGTGTGCGTTGTCAAGTTGCGGGTATGCTGCCTGCACGAGAGGCGTGATCGCGGCGCCTGATGCCGGACGTATCTGCCGCAGATCGCCGACCCCTGACCAGCCAATGGCGATCCAGCCGAGATCGAGGAACGCCTGGATTTGAGCGTCGGGGTGCGCGTGGTGAGCGATCAGTCGCCAGACGGCCATTTGCTGTTCCTCCTACGGCCTTCCTGCGGCCGACGTCGTTATTACCATGCGCCACGTCGGCCATCACACACCACGGCCACGCCGCTGTCAACCCCCGACCACGACATTCCCGCCGCCCACCACCCCCAGACATGACGCCCTCAGCGTCCCCGCCTCCCCCCGCCTTGCGCGGGCCCACGGCCGCTGCGCGGCCTACGCCTCGGGCCGCAAAGCCGGCCCTGGCGTGGCCCGCTCGGCGTCCTTACACCCCACAAAGCACAAGACCCGCCGCCGCCCGCCTTCGGCGGGCGGCGGCGGTCCAGCGTCGCCATCCCCTCCCCCGCCCTCGCCACCATCGCCAACGACGGCGAGCGCACCGTCCGCGCCCTCCGCCCCGCCGACACCATCCCCGGCGCCTCCCTCCATAAAGAAGGCCGACGCCACCGAAGTCACCGTCACCCCCGCCAGAAGGCCCGCACCTGCCCCGGCTTCTCCTCCCTCGGCGAGTGCAAGCACGCTGACTTCCTCGCCCGCCTCCTCCCCGGCCTCGCCGGCCTCATCGCCGAGGCCGAGGCCCTCCGCAACGGCCGCGCCGAGGTCAAGGAATCGCTCGCCCGCGCCATCGCCGCCCTGGAGGACGAGCGCGCCCGCGTCCTCCAGATGGGCGGGCGCCCCTGCGGCGTCGAGCCGACCGCCCCCCCCTCCGCCGACGACATCGCCAGGGGCGATCACGTCGCCTACCACCGCCGCGGCGCCCAGCCCGAGGACTGCGTCGTCGAGGAGGTCAGCAACGGCAAGGCCCGCATCCGCCGCCCCTCCGGGCGCCGCCTCACCGTGCCCCTCCGCCGCCTCTCCCACCTCATCCCCTTCTGACTCACCCAGGCCCGGCCCCACGCCCACGGGCCGGCCCCAGGAGGGGCCATCGGAGCCACCGCCCCCGCCCGAGCAGTTCGCAGGATCAGCCGGCCCGCTCGTCGGATGTGCCGACGCGGTCCGGCACATTCATCGGCTTGTTGCGCAGCGTGTCGAGCAAGTCGGGCTGGGCGTACTCGACGGGGGCGACGAAGGGCAGCGTCACCCGTTGCACGCCATTCTCGTCGTAATCCAGGGCTACGGGGCGGAACTTGCCGACCTGGCGGGTGCCGGTCCGACTGTCCATGTTGCGGCCGGAGAGCAGGCCGCCGCCGCGCCGCGTGCAGTTGTACCGGCCCAGCTGATAGCGGACATTGGAGGCTTCGTTCTCTTGGTTAAAGAGGGCGTAGGCGAAGCCGCCGCTGTCCACCTCCCCGCGGCGGAGGATGCGGGCGCGAGCGCCACGGCCGTAGCGAAGGGGGTTCAGCGTCGCCAGGTTCGCCTCGATGTGCGGGAAGTAGGGTTCCAGTACCCTGTAAACATCACGATCAAGGTTCACGGCGCGAGGGGCGCGGCGGGCGTTGGCTCGCACGGCGTTGGCGACGAACGGGAACAGTTGGGCGAACAGCGCCTGCAACTTCTCGTCGGCGTTGTTGCGTTCCAACACGCAGGTGATGACGGGGCGCCCGATGGGGGCGGGCAGGCGGTCGAGCTGCTGGTGAACGCGCACCTTGGGCGGGGCGCCCTTGGTCCGATACCAGGGCAGGAACACGTTGGCATATGCGTTGTCGGACAGGATGATCAGTGGGCGGGTGCCGAGCGGATCGTCCGGCGCGTATTTGCCGTAGCCCGTCATCCGGCCGAGCAGGCTCTGGGTGAAGCTGGCGACGGTGGAGTTCCGGTCGGTAGCGTCGAAGGCGTAGCCGCATTCCGGCGGGTAGGTCTCACCGTAACGGCCCATGCCGGTGACGACGAGCACATAGGGCAGCCCCTCCGGGTTTTGCTGGCGGATGACCTCGGCGGCGCTCTGGGCAGCGTGGTCGTCCATGTACGCGATGAACTTCATCCGACCGCGGAAACGCTCATTGAGCGGCCGGATGAACTCGTCGAAGCCCTCGTTGCGGAGCTCCCAGCGGACCAGCCCGCCCTTTTTCTTCTGCGGGTTGCGATCCAGCAGAAGGTGCTGCCATAGCCGGGCGAAGGTATCCTGACAGGTGGCCCGAAAAGAGCAGTGTGCGGAGCTGGCGCGGCCGGCGTGGCGGTCAAGCAGGCGCGACAACGACTCCTTGCGCTCGCCGTCCTTGGGGCCGGTGAAGTACTCTTCCGCCTCCCCCATGCCGAACAGCTCAGCCAGCTCGCATCCCTCCAACGCCTCGCGGCGGCGGGGCGCTGCGAACCCCGTGGTCAGCCAGCCTGCGATGGAATTCCGACCGGCCGCGGTCGTGGCGGTTCCGTCGATGCGGAAGTTCTCGGCCAGCCAGCCACACAGGTGGCTCCAGTCGCGGCCGGCCATGCGTTCGATGAACGCCTGGGAGTTGTTGAACGCCCGCAGATCGATGAGTGCCACCCCCGGCTCGTTCATGCGGCCGGACATCTCTCGGACGGAGATGACTTCCGGCTCAACCACGTCGTGGTCGATGGGGAACGGCCTCCCTTCAAGGAAGGCGAAGCCACAGTAGCCGCGCCCGGGACGCAGGTGGACCGGTGGACGATCCTCCAGAACGAGGTTGAACGGCGTGTTGGTGGCGCTGATACTGATTAGCAGCCCGTTGCGGCCCTTGAGCATCTCGTAGAAGCTGGTCTGGATAGCGACAGCGTCGCCGCGCAGAGACGCGAGGTCGGCAGCGAGCAGTCGGTCGGCGCCTTGGTCGGCACCGATGGCGAGATGGCTCTCGTCCATGAACAGGGCAGGCAGCACGTCGGCATGGACGCAGACACGGAGCAACAGGTTGAGCAGGCGTTGTTTGGCACGCGAGCGACGCAGGCAGAACGCGCCGCCGCTTCCGACTTGATTGAGTTCCTTACGCAACCGCTGGGCGTCGGAGGGGGCGACATCATCGCTCCGCAGGGCGGCTTCGAGGGCCTGCTCCAGCTTGCGTCGCAGGTCGGCGCGGTATTTTGCAACGGTGCGGTAGGCGCCGGGGGTCTCGACACGGACGACGGAGTTGAGCAAGCCGGCCTGCCTGAACTTGGCCTCGCTCTGCGACTCCATGCCCTTGTTGTTGGGTAGCCAGACCAGCGGCAGTAGCCAGCGGTCGCGGCTGGCGAGCAAGACCGGGCCGAAGAAGTCAATGAGGCAAGTGATCAGCCCGTTCTTGCCGCTCTGGGTCAGGCCGCTGACGTGGTCATGGCTGAAGTTGGCATCGAGCAGCCGGGCGGCGAGTTCGGCGTGGGCCTCGATCTGCTGGGGGAAGATGCGTTCGCCCTCACCCAGGAAGAAAGAGGGGTCGAGACGGCCGACGAGGCGCAGGAGCTCGTTCTCGTCGGGCTGGGCGAAGCGGACGCCGAGGTGGTGTCGGATGGCCGAGCCGTGGAGTGCCTCGACCACTTCCGCGAAGTAGGTGCGGAGCAAGTCCGCCTGGTGGTGGAAGTCGGCAGCGTTGCTGCGGTGGTGAAACCCGGCCTGTCCTTCCCTCATCGTCCCTGGCTCCATGAGAATGTGTGCCGCAGTGCGTGGCATCTGCGCAAGCGCGCGGCCAGCGTCGCCTATCAGCCTCGGATTGGCCGCAAACATCAGAACAAATCCAGGGACACCCTTCAACATGGCGGGTAAAATGACGCAGGTTTGCGTCATGCCTGCGGAGCGTGGCGGCTGAGAGCGCAGAGTAACGAGATCAGGTTTGAGGTGACGGGTTGGCTGGGAGCCAGTGGGGGACGGCATGGACAAGTCGAAGTTTGGTGATCGTCTACGTGACCTCCGAGTGAAGGCCGACATGTGGACGCAGGCCGTGCTCGCTGAGGCAGCCGGGCTGCCGGTTAAGTCGCTTCGGAACTGGGAGCAGGGCCGGAGCGAGGTTTCGCTTTCGGCCGCTCTCGCGTTGGCGGATGCCTTGGGCGTCAGCCTGGATGCGCTCGTGGGCCGGAAGGGGATGGCCCGTCCGGTCGGCTGGCATGATGACATCGCGTCCGTGGACGGGATCGGAAGCGCAAGGGGCAGGACATCGGCCCGCCTCGCCCAGGACATCAAGGGATGGAAGACGTGCCCGGTCGTGGCCGACTCGGCAGAGAACGGGTACTACTTTGACCGGTATAGGTTGTTCATGTTCCGCATGAACGAATTCAAGGACGTGGTGGCGGTCAGGAAGGCTGTGGGCGACAACCTCACCCAACACTCTGGGGTCTTTGACCGCCAAGTCAGACCCATGTTCGACGGCCAAGAGAAGGCCGGCGTGTTGGGTGAGCCCGCCGAGGCCCGGGAAGAATCCGGCCGGACGATGTTCAGGTTCATCCCGGAAGGTGTCGGCCCCGTAGTCCTGGATGCATCGTTGTACAACACCATCAAGATCCGCTTCCCTGGCGCGGTGTTTTTCGCCAACCGCCAGGGACCGAAGGGGGCAGTCATCGTCGAGGATGTCAAGGGTGAACGGGTCGGCCTCATCGTGCCCATCCCGGCACCCGATTGTGACCTCCCAACAGCACCATAAGGGTGAGGGGTCCAGCCTCGGTGAGCGGTCCAGAGCGTTGGCCTTGGCCAATGTCATGAAGGGCTGTGGCGGGCCGGTCACTGAAAACGTGTGGCGGGCAGAGGCACCGGGGCCGCCTTGTGCCTGTAGTTGTCCTCGATGTCCCGGTGAGAAAAGTGTACCTTCACGGCCTGCGGTTGCTGGTCCGTCGCGTGGAGGTGGAACTCGATGTCGACGGCCCCTTCCTGGCGGCTCCACCCCGATGACCTGGGCACGTCGAACCGAAGCTCGCCCAGCTCAATAGACGTGCCGGGGTGGAAGGGCGAGGTCCGCATGAAGTGCCTTCCTGACCTCGACTCATGGCTCTGCCAAAATGTCCGGCATGCGTAAGTCTTGGCCTTCGCCGGCACCTCCGTCGCGACGAAGTCATGGGCGGTGGCAGGCCCCTCGTTCAGGAAGCTGACAGTGAACACGACGCGCATCTCGTCGTGCGGCAGGTCGGTGGCCTTCTTGTCGATATATGACTCCACCTCCATAGAAATGTAAGACTGTCTCTGGGGGAAGAATAGGCTACGAAGGACGGGCGGCGGCACGTCCACAAAGTTGCTCCCGATCCGCATCATCCACCGCCTGTTCGACATCTCGGCGCGGTGTGGCTTGTAGTCGCTTTCGGGGATGTAGCACACCACGAAGCCCTTGCCGTCGCTAGCTGAATCCGGGTAGGCCTCGACGATCACACCCGGTACCGGCGGGTCAGTCGCCTGGAGATGCAGTTCCTGCAATCGGGACCTCCACGCGGCAGGGTTCGGGACGAGGTTGAGTGCGCCAGCGTGATCCACGCCGCTGGTATCCTTCCGCGCGTCGATCCCCCAGATCAGCACGCCGCCGCCCGTGGTGGCGAACGCGGCCAGCGCCTCGCTCCATGTCTTCCTGGGGTCTATCTCGCGGCCCGTAGTTGGGTCAGTCGCGCCCTTGAAATCGAGGTACTCGTGCTCTACGGTTGGCGGGACCGAGTTCACCATGCGCTGCAAATGCAACACCGGGTCGGGATGTTGGCGAATGGCGTCAAACAACCCCTTCGCGATGGATGGGCCGCCAGCCATATCACACCTCTCGTTCATGGGGAATTCAGGTTGAATGTAGGGCTAGTAAAGGACATCCGGCTAGGCCCAATACCGTCAAGAGACAACGCGGGTAGTCAATCCCAATCTGTTGCGGGATAA
>CAZVZK010000132.1:0-28883 GCA_964630925.1 uncultured Alcaligenaceae bacterium | reverse complement strand
GGAAGGTATTTCGGTGATCGTGCGCCGCGACGCACTTATTGCCGCCGGCGGCTACCGCGCCGGGGCGGCGGTGGGGCCGTACGGCGGCGTGCATGCCGGCTACGCCGGCGGGGTGGCGGTCCGCGGCGGCGGGGCCGCGGCCGTCGGCCACCGCAGCTACTACATGAGCCCGTATCACATGGTCGCCAGGGGCGCCGACGTGCGCGCCGTCGGCTACACCGCCTATGGGCGCGGCTGGTACGCCGCCCACCCGGCGGCGTGGCGGCCCGCCCGCTGGTACGCCGGCTCCTTCTGGGTGCCGCCGACGTTCGTCGCCCTGGCCCCGTGGGTCGGCTACGCCCCGGCGGCCCTCCCGGTGAATTACGACTACGGCTCCACGGTCGTGTTCAACGACAACCGCGTGTACGTCAACGGCTCCCCGACGGTGACCACCGACGAGTACGCCGACCAGGCGCAGACCGTGGCGGATGAGGGGCGGGCCGCCAAGCCGGCCGACGACGAGGAGTTCCGCGCCCTCGGCTCGTTCGGCATGATCGAGGGCGACGAGACGACGGCCCAGAACATCTTCCAGCTCGGCATCAACAAGGCCGGCATCGTCCGCGGCAACTACTACAACGCCCTGACCGACACGACGGTGCCGGTCACGGGCAAGCTCGACCGGAAGTCGCAGCGCGTGTGCTGGACCGCCGGGGCACGCAAGGACGTGGTGTTCGAGGCCGGCCTGAGCAACCTCACGAAGGAGCAGACGACGGCCGTCATCCACTTCGGCAAGGAGAAGACGGTGCAGATGATCCTGGTGCGGCTGGATAAGCCGTCGGACGAGAAGTGATCGGTCCGGGCGCCCCGGCGGGGATTTCCGACGGGGCGCCCTTGAACCATGCCGCCGGGCGGGTACAAAAGGGAGATACGGCCCGAAGGCGGGCCGCCCCCCAAGAGCTATCTTCCATTCGTGGAGGTCGAGTCGATGTTGCGCCGCCTCATGGCCGGGCTTCTGGTGCTGGGCGTCCTGACGGGCTTCTCCGTCCAGGCCCTCGGCCAGGATAAGGACAAGGATAAGGACAAGGCGAAGGACGCGAAGGACAAGGACAAGGACAAGGGCAAGGTCCCGGCGGGCGACAAGGTCTCCCTCAAGTGGAAGTTCGCCAAGGACCAGGTCTTCTACCAGAAGATGTTCACGAAGACCGTCCAGACCATGAACGTGATGAAGAACGACGTGCCCCAGACCCAGGAGCAGACGTTCTTCTTCTCCTGGAAGGTGGACAAGATCGACGGCGACAAGACGACCCTCAAGCAGAAGATCGAGGGCGTCAAGATGAAGATCGACATCGGCGGCAACACCATCGCCTACGACTCCACCGTCGAGGGCACCGCCAACAACCCCCTCGCCGACTACTTCAAGGCCCTCGTCGGCTCCGAGTTCACCGTCGAGCTGGACACGAAGGAATTGAAGGTCACCAAGCTCGACGGCCGCGAGGAGTTCCTGCGTAAGCTGATCGCCGCCAACCCGCAGATGAAGTCCCTCCTCGACACCATCCTGAGCGAGACGGCCCTGAAGGAGATGGCCGAGCCGACCTTCGCCGTCGTCCCGAACACGGACGTGGCCAAGGGCCACAAGTGGAAGCGCGAGACGAAGCTGAACATGGGCCCCATCGGCAGCTACGACAACACGTACAACTACGAGTACATGGGCGCCGAGAAGGACAAGCACCGCATCAAGGTGGACACGGTCCTGAACTACACCCCCCCGGGTGACGCCGTCGGCCAGGGCGGCCTGCCGTTCAAGATCAAGAAGGCGACGCTGAAGAGCACCTCGCAGGGCGGCGAGATCATCTTCGACGGGGCCAAGGGCCTGCTCGAGAAGTCGTCGGTCAAGCTCGAGCTGAAGGGCACCTTGAAGATCGAGATCGGCGGCACCGAGACCGAGGTGACGCTGTCGCAGGTGCAGGAGTCCATCGTCGAGGCGATCGACAAGCTCCCGTTCACGCCGAAGAAGGGCTGACCTCCATCCCGTGACGGGACAGACGGGGCCGATGGGACGCACAGTCCCATCGGCCCCGTTCATTTCATCCGGGCGTGGCCCGGCGGACAGCATCGCTTGCCATCAAGCAAGAGTCGCGGCGGCGGGCCGACACACTCACTTCACCTTGTCGCCCTTCAGGTGCGCCTCCACGATCCGCGTCCACACCTTGTACCCCGCCTCGCTCAGGTGCAGCCCGTCCTTGACGAACAGCTCCGGCCTCGGCATCCCGTCGCCGTCGAGCATCGCCGCCGTGATGTCGATGAACGCCAGCCTCTTGCCGGCCACGCCGCACTCCTCGCGGATCATCTCGTTCGCCTTCTGGATCTTCGGCCACAGCTTCCACCGCGCCACGCTCGGCTTGATGGCGATGCAGTAGATCGGCACGTCCGGCAGTTTCTCGCGAACCGCCTTCACGAACGCCCGGAAGTCCGCGAGCACCGTCTCCGGGGTCTTGCCGCCGGCGATGTCGTTGTCCCCCGCGTAGAGGACGATGGCGCCGGGCCTGTGCGGAGTGACGATGCGCGGCGCGAAGTGGGCCGAGTCGGCGATCTGCGACCCGCCGAATCCGCGATTCACCACCTTCCTGCCGGGGAACGACATCTCCAGCGGCCAGCGCACGACGCTGCTCGACCCGCAGAAGAACACCGCCCCCTCCGCCGGCGGCTTCTCCTTGTCGCGCTTCTCCATCGCCGCGATGGCCTTCTCCCACCTGTCGGACGGCGACTTCTTCGGCTCGTCGGCCAACAACGCCAGCAGCAACAGCAGCATGGGTTCAGCCTCGCAGGGTGCCGAGGGCGCGGCGGTACCGCACGCCCTTCTCGGCGGGGAACAAGGCCAGCCCCTCGGCCCGCAGCCGGGGGGCGTGGTCACGCTCGTAGGCGGCGAACGCCTCACGCGACGCGAACCGGTACCGCGCCTCGAATTCGCCCTCCGCCAGCTCGAACAGCTCCGCCGACTGCGCGCCGGCGGCCAGCACGTCGGCGAGGTGCCTGGACCGCATCCACCGCAGCCATTCGGGCATCGCTGCCGCGTCGGTGAACGACACGAAGACGCTGTAGGCGAGGGGCGTGAGCCACGGCGCCAGGTCGGCGTCGGCGACATCCGCCGGCGCCTGCCCACGCAGGAAGATCCGGGCCTTCGCCCCTGCCAGCCGCACCGCGCCGCCCTCGCACCACAGCGTCCCGCCCTCGGCCAGGCCGACGACGGGCGTGGCGTTCATCTCGTGGAATTCCTTGATGCGCTCGTCGCGTGTCTCGCCGAAATGCTCGACCAGCGACTCGCCCTCCTTCACGAAGTGATGGCCGCTGAAGTAGTGGGCGTTGACCTGGAACGGGACGAGGCCGAGGGCGTCGAGACAGGGCGGCTGGGTGATGGGCATGTCGTTGGTGGTCTTCATCGTCGGGCAGGCGACGTTGCACCCGGCGGAGACGCCCAGGTACGGCATCCCGGCCCGCACGCGGCGGCGGATGACGCCGAGGAGGTTCATCCGGTACAGCTCGCTCAACAGCCGGAAGGTGTTGCCCCCGCCGACGAACAGGCCGGCGGCGTTCTCGACGGCGGCGACGGGGTCGGGCAGAGTGTGCAGGCCGACGAGGTTGTACCCCGCGTCGAGGCCGCGCTCACGCATGATCGCGACGTATCCGTCGTGATCCTTGAGGGCGTGGGGGATGAAGAGGAGGTCGGTGATGTCGCCGAAGAGGGACCGCATCTGCCCGCGCAGGAAGGCGATGCGTTCGGGGGTGCGGAAGCCGCCGGAGCCGAGCAGGACACGCATGGTCTCATCCTCGCGGAGGATGATAGGATAGGGAGGGACGCTCGATCCGTTGAGGGAACCGTGAATGAACCTCCCCGAGCTGCGTGAGGACTACAGCCAGGCCGGCCTGCACGAGCGCGACCTCGACCCGGACCCCATCGAGCAGTTCCGCCGCTGGATGCAGCAGGCCCTCGACTCCGGGATGCGCGAGCCGAACGCCATGACCCTCGCCACCTGCACGCCCGACGGCCACCCCTCCGCCCGCATCGTCCTGCTGAAGGGCCTCTCCGACGCCGGGTTCACCTTCTACACGAGTTACGAGGGGCGCAAGGCGCATGAGCTGGCGACGAACCCCCGCGCCGCCCTGGTCTTCTACTGGGCCGAGCTGGAGCGTCAGGTGCGCATCGAGGGGGCCGTCGAGGTCGGCCCGGCGGACGAGGCCGACGCCTATTTCGCCAGCCGCCCGCGCGGCAGCCGGCTGGGGGCGTGGGCGTCGAAGCAGAGCAGCGTGATCGCCGGGCGTCCGGCCCTGGAGGCCGACTTCGCCGAGCTGGACCGCCGCTTCGCCGGCGGCGCCGTGCCGCGCCCGCCGCACTGGGGCGGCTACCGCGTCCGGCCACACGCCATCGAGTTCTGGCAGGGCCGTCCCAGCCGCATGCACGACCGCCTCCGCTATCGCCGCGAGGGCGCCTGCTGGGTGATCGAGCGCCTGTCGCCCTGACCCCGTCACTCCGCCGCCGTCAGCCGCACCCCGCCGTGGGCGGAAATGTGGGCCCGCAGCTCCGCCTCGAGTCGGGCGGCCCGCGCTCTGCCCGCCTCCTGCGAGTCGCCCTCGCCTTGGGGGACCGCCGCCCAGGCGATCACCTGGCGGCAGAAGGGCACGCCATTGGCAGGCTCAGGCCCGGCCGGGTGAGCGTTGAGGTCGCGGAACCGCGCCCCCGCCTCCGGCAGCGTCAGCTCCCCCGCCAGCAGGAGCCGGATCACCTCCTGCTTCGCCCGGATGCGCGACCTCAAGAGGTGGGCACGGGCGTCGGGCGGGAGCAGCTCGCGCGAATCCCGTGCCACCTGCGGTGAGCCGGCCAGCCATCCCGGGCGGAAGGCCATCACCGCCGCGAGCAAACACGCCAGGGCGAACAGCACGGGCAGACACCTGGCCGCGGCCATGAGCCGTCTCCTCGGGCCCTCCCAGACAAGACGTCACGTCTTGTCCATCCTCACCGTTCTTCGTCCGGCATCGCCCGATCTTCTTCGAGCCGACACTTGGCACCACGAGGCGGTTGGCCTTCCGCCGTTCCGTCGTCCATGCTTACAATAGATGTGTCGCCCCCCGCCGAGACCGCCACCCGCCATGAAAGCCCTCATCCTGCTTGCCGACGGCTTCGAGGACCTGCACCTCTACGCCCCCTGGTTCCGCCTGCGAGAGGAGGACTCCCAGGTGACCCTCGCCAGCCCCAGCGGCAAGCCCGTGACCGGACTGCGTGGGCACGTCGTCGAGTGCGACATGCCCATCCGCGAGGTCAACCCCTCCGAGTACGACCTGCTCGTCATCCCCGGCGGCTACGCCCCGGAGAAGCTTCGCCTCCGCGAGGAGGCGGTGGACATCACCCGCACCTTCCTCGACGAGGGCCGGCGCGTGGCCGCCGTCGGCCACGCGGCGCAGCTGCTCATCAGCGCGGGGGCCGTGCTGGGCCGTCAGCTCACCTGCGCCCCCGAGGTGCGCGACGACGTGCGCGCCGCCGGCGGGACGTACCACGACGAGGCCCTGGTGATCGACGGCTGCCTGTTCACCTGCCGGGATAGCGACGCGCTGCCCGACCTGTGCAAGGCGCTGCTCGCCGGCCTGGCGGCGGAGTATTGAGCCGGGGTTCGGGTCGCCGCGAAGCGGAGCGCTCCGCACGTTCACCCACACCGCGCCCACATGGCCGCGAACGCCTCCGCGGTTCAGCCGACCAGATCCGACACCTGACCGTCGCCCACCTCCACAACCCGCAACAGCCCGTCCTGCCGCCGCGCGACATCGACGGAGAAGAACTTGCTCGGGACGCGCTCGGCGCAGGTGCCGACGATCTCGGGCGCCTCTCCTCCTTCCGGGGCATGGACGATGCCGCGCAGCACGAAATCCCGCCGTTCGGCGTCAGCCCCCAGCGGCGTTCAAGCCTGGTCACGCCGGCCCATCGGCGGAGCTGGTGGTCGTTGTAGGCCGGTTGACGCCTCGGGGCCGTGAGGTGCGCGTCCACACGTCACTGACCGACGTGCGGACGCTCCACGAGGGCGACACGCTCGACGGCGGCACGCTGCTGCCAGGCCTCGCCATCCCCGTCACGGGCCTCTTCGCCCGGTTGCCGGCCGAGTGAGGTGGTCCTCCTCGTCGCGGACGCTCCGGACGGGACGTGTTGACGCTCCAACTCGGGGCGCTGACGCGCGAGACGAGAGCCGCTGACGCTCCACTCGGGGCGCTCACGCGGCCCCGCTCGCCGAGGACGAGAGGCGCTCACGCTCCGACGTTCCCGCTACCCTCCGGCCCCGCCCTCGGGTAGAATACCCTGCACCCAGGAGGGGCCACCACACCGTGACATTCGACAACACCCGCGAAGAGCTGGCCGTCGAGAAGGAACGTGCCCTTCTCGTCACCGTCGCCCTGCCGGACCGCCCCTTCCTCGGGGACGACCCCCTCGACGAATTGCGCGGCCTCGCCTCCACCGCCGGCGCCATCGTCGTCGGCGGCCTCACCCAGAAACGCCAGCACCCCGACCCCGCCACCTACATCGGCAAGGGCAAGCTCGATGAATTGCTGGAGCTGACCGCCGCCGGCTCCGCCGACGTGGTCATCTTCGACAACGACCTCTCCCCCGCCCAGCTCCGCAACCTGGAGAAGGCCCTCAACGTCAAGGTGCTCGACCGCTCCGAGCTGATCCTCGACATCTTCGCCACCCGCGCCCGCACCGCCGAGGCTCGCCTCGCCGTCGAGCTGGCCCAGCTCGAGTATGCCCTGCCGCGTCTGCGCCAGATGTGGTCCCACCTCGGACGCCACGCCGGCGGCATCGGCACCCGCGGCCCCGGCGAGACGCAGCTCGAAGAGGACCGCCGCCTCGTGGACGCCCGCATCCGCGACCTGAAGGAGCGACTCGCGGAGGTCCAGGCCCGCAAGGAGCGCGAGGTCGCCAGCCGCCGCGAGGAGCATACGGTGTCGCTGGTCGGCTACACCAACGCCGGCAAGTCCACCCTCATGAACGCCCTCACGGGGGCCGGCGTCCTCGCCGAGGACAAGCTCTTCAGCACCCTCGACACCCGCACCCGCCAGTGGCACCTCCGCGGCGGGAAGGATGACGGGGGGAGGATCAAGGATGAGAAGGCATCCTCCTTCCAGCCCAAGGTCCTCCTCTCCGACACGGTCGGCTTCATCCGCGACCTGCCCCACCACCTGGTCGCCTCGTTCAAGGCGACGCTCGAGGAGACGCGGCAGGCCCGCCTGCTGCTCCACGTCGTGGACGCCAGCAACCCCTTCGCCGAGGAACAGATCAAGGCCGTCAACGGCGTCCTCGCGTCCATCGGCTGCGGCGAAAAGCCGACCCTCCTCGTCTTGAACAAGGCCGACCGGGTGCCCGACGCCTCGCACCTGCACGTCCTCCAGGCGCACCACCCGCGCGCCGTCGCGGTGAGCGCCTACGAGAAGACCGGCCTCGACGAGCTGCGCGACGCCGTCGTCGAGATGCTGTCCGCCGACTTCGCCGAGGCCGAGGTCACCACCGGCCAGGCCAACGGCAAGGTGCTGTCGTACCTCGCCGCCCACGCCGAGGTCCTCCGCCAGGACTACCGGGAGGACCAGGTCGTCATCCACTGCCGGCTGCCGAAGCACCTGTTCCACCACATCATGGGCCCGTCGGTGAAGGTGCGCTTCCTCGACGGCACCCGGCTGGGCACCGCCGATGACGAATGACTTCGACCCCGCCCTGCCGCTGGAACGCGCGCGCACGATCCCGTCGTCCTGGTATCGCAGCCCGGCACATCTGGAGCAGGAGCGTCACAAGGTCTTCTCACGCTCCTGGCTCCTCGCCGGCCGCGTCGATCAGGTGGCCCGGCCCGGCACGTTCTTCACCGCCGACATGGCCGGCGAGCCGGTGGTGGTGACGCGCGACGAGGCCGGCGGCCTGCACGGCTTCGTCAACGTGTGCCGCCACCGCGGCGCGCGGGTGGCGTGTCAGGACCAGGGCGAGGCCACGAAACTGCGCTGCCGCTACCACGGCTGGACGTACACGCTCGACGGGCGGCTGACCGGCCTGCCGGAGTTCGCGGGCGTCGAGGAGTTCCGCCGCGAGGACAACGGCCTGCCGCCCGTGCGCGTCGAGGCGTGGGGGCCGCTGGTCTGGGTGGCGCTCACTCCGGACGTGCCGCCGCTCCGTGAATGGCTGGAGCCGCTAGAGCGCTTCGGAATGTTGGAGGACATGGCCGGGCTGGTGTTCGAGGCGCGGCGCGAGTACCGCATCGCCTGCGACTGGAAGGTGTTCTGCGACAACTACCTCGACGGCGGCTACCACGTCAACACGCTGCACCCAGGTTTGGCGGGGGTGCTGGATTACTCGCAGTACCGCACGGAGGTCGGCGAGTACGCCAGCGTGCAGATCAGCCCGCTGGAGCCGGGCGCCGTGGGCGACGTTCGGTCGGGCAAGGAGGCCCGCTACGCCTGGGCGTTCCCGCACGCGATGATCAACCTCTACGGCGGCGTGATGGATACCAACACGGTCTTCCCCGAGGGCGTCGGGGCGTGCCGCGTCGTCTTCGACTTCTACTTCGCCGCCGGCACGCCCGACGACTTCAAGAGGCGCAGCATCGAGGTGGCGCATCAGGTGCAGATGGAGGACGAGGAGATCTGCGCCGAGGTGCAGCGTGGCCTGGGCAGCCGCACATACTCCACCGGACGTTTCAGCGTGCGTCGCGAGGCCGGCGGCTACGCCTTCCACCGGCTGCTCGCGCGGTACCTGGGGGCCTGATGCCGGGTGAGGCTGAGGTGTTCGGTGGGGGTGAAGGGCGGGGGCCGAGCCTCCCTGGAAAGGGCTGGTGATGAGCCGGAAGCGTGGTTGGTCGGTGGCGAACGTGGTGAAGGGGATGGAGGCCTGGCTGGCCTCGCCTCCGTGTCACGCCGCGAAGCTCGCCATCCCGAGGGTGATCGAGAAGGACGCCGATCTATCCACGCCACTGAAGGTGGCCGATGCCTACAGCTCGCTCGAGCTGCTGGGGCTGTACGAGGGCGTGCAGGGCTGCCTCCTGGTGACGCGAGGTGATCCGGCGGGGTGGCCGCACCTTCGGGCCTCCGCCCTTGCCTCCGCCTGGTTCCTGGCCCTGAGGGCAGGTCTCTGGTATCGCGGCGTCAGGAGTGGCTTCAGTGGCTTTACGGTCCAGCAGGCCGCCGGGCTCGCGTTGGCGCTGGCCATCGCGGTGCGCGAGGACGAGGCGGCCCACTGGCTGGGCGGCGTGCTCGTTGAGGGGATGAAGGGGCCGGCGCCGTTCGCGGATTGGCGGATGAACCCCTTCGAGCCGTTCATCACCAAGCTTTACGCGCGCTGGCGCGGCGAGCACCTGGACGTGGCGAGGCCGGGCGTCCACCCGCTGGGCGTCTACCAGGCGGTGTTCGACCGCTGGGACGGGGATGCCGCCCTCCAGGCGGTCTGCGACTACCACCTGGAGCGGGCCGTCGATCACGGACGGGGCGCCCCTGAGTTCATCCATGCCCCGATTTGCCTGTTCCCCGCCGAGGTCATCGCGCTGCGGCGCGTGCGGGCCGACCTGGGGCTGACCACACCATCCATCAAGCACCCGTTGCTCGACGGCAACCCCCTGGCCGAGGTGCCAGCCCCCCTGCCGCCGATGACCCTGCCCTACCATCTGCGATTGCGCGAGAAGGCGACGGCGTACATCACCGCGCTGCGGGACGGGACGCTGCCCTGACCGGACCGGATGGCCGGTCGGGGCGAGTGGTGGCGGCGCCTGCCATTCCTGGGCGCCGGGCCTGTCTCCGTGGTTGCGGGTCGGGGTGTTGTCTGCCGCATCTGCTCCCGGCCTGGGGGCCTGATACCTTCGGTTGCGTACAAGGGCCGGGAGCGGATGCCCGGCTCGTCAACGCCCCCGGATGCTGACCTTCGGGCGGCGCCGGTGATCGCGTCTCGTCGCCTCCCCCGAGACGCGTAGTCTGAAGGCGGCACCACACCAGCCATCGTCTTTGACAACGGGCACGGCGGGCAACAGAGGGGCGGGGACATCGTCCCCGCCCCGACAGCCCCGGCGTGGGCGACGGCGGGCGACAAGTGCGCGTGGTCGGCCATCGGCCATTGACGCTCATCGCCGGGGCCGCCCGCCAGGCGGTGAGGATGTGGGATCTGGCATGTGACTCGCCTCATGCGATGCAAATGCGGCTCCGGCAATATGTTACGCCGACAGACTCACATTCCACATCGGGGAGAGGTGGAATGTGAGTCCCGGAAGTGGGCGGGTGACTCGGCGCCCGACGGGCCTCGCGTCCGACGCGGGGAGGCCGGCACGCGCCCCCCCCCTGAAATGCAAGTTGTGCCCGGAGAGGCCCGATGCCGCACGATCAGCGTTGGATTTGCATTGCAGGGGGGTGACCGGGGGGGGTGCAATGCAATGCAATGGTTCCATCCCGATCCGGATGACGCGGCGTCACCTGCCGGCGCCGGCCCGGATCGACTCCGCCGCGAGCGCCGCGCTCTTGCGCACGTCCGGGTCGGCGTCGGACCGCGCCGCCCGCTCCAGCCCGGCGAGGGCATCCGCGCCGCCCAGCATCCCCAGGACGCGCGCGGCCATGCGCCGCACGTTGGGGCTGTCGTCGTCCGCCAGGACGCGCACCAGGGACGGCACCGCGCGGCGGTCCCGCGCCCGGGCCAGGCGCAACACCGCATCCGCCCGCGCCTGCGGGGACGGGTCGTTCAGCCCCGCCAGGCCCGCCTGCACGTCGGCGGAGGTCGGCGCCGGCGTGGCCGGACGCACCGATGCCGCGATGACGGGGATCGGCGCCGCCGGCAGGTCCTGCGGCGGGACGGCGGGCGGCGCGTCGGCGGGCGGAGGGGGCGGGGGCACGGAGTGTGAGGGCTCCGGCGTCGGCGCGGGCGCCGAGTACGCCGGGTACGGGTAGGCCGGCACGACAGCGTAGGGCGCGGGGTAGACCACCGGGGCGGGGTAGACGTAGTACGGGCGCGGGTAGTACGGGCGCGGGTAGTACGGCCCCCAGTACGGCCCGCCGAGCCGCACGCCGACCACGACGCCGGCCGACGCCTGCCCCGCCGTCACCGCCAACGCCGCCGCCAACAGCCAAGTGCGCATCGTCGCCTCCTTGCCGGGTGCCCCGGCGCGGGGTGTGAATAGCGGAAGCCGGCCCGGCGCGTCAACCCACGTCCGCCGGTGCGGCCGTAGGCTGCGCCGGAGACGTCGGCGGGCGGCGCTCGGCTGGTTTTTTTCATGAATTCATGAAGAGCCGTGGGCGACGCGCCGTCATGCGCGTACTCTCACTCGGAACCTTCTCATCGCGGGAGACGCCACCGTGACGCACCGCCTCCACCTCTGGGGCGTGCCGGCCCTGGTGCTGGCCGTCGCCGTACTGCATCCGGGCTGCAAGGGCCGGGCGCCGGCCGACGCCGAGGACGCCGGCCCGCCCTGGTTCGAGGACGTGAGCGCCGAGGTGGGCCTCGACGCCGTGCACGACTGCGGGCCCATCGACGGCCGCTATTTCTTCCCCCAGCACCTCGGCTCCGGGGCGGCCCTATTCGACCTCGACGGCGACGGCCTGCTCGACATCCTCCTCCTCAACGGCGGCGGGCCGAAGGGCAGGCCCAACCGGCTCCTCCGGCAGACGCAGGGCGGCCGCTTCGAGGACGTCAGCGCCGGCTCCGGCCTCGATTACTCGGCTTTCTGCGTGGGTGTGGCCGTCGGCGACGTGAACAACGACGGGCTCCCCGACGTGCTGGTGACGGAGTACGGCGGGGCGCGGCTGTTCCTCAACCAGGGCAAGGGTAAGTTCAAGGACATGACGGGGGCGTCGGGCATCCGCAACCCCCAGTGGGGCACCTCGGCCGCCTTCGTGGATTTCGACCGCGACGGCCTGCTCGACCTCGTCATCGTCAACTACGTCGAGTACGACCCTTCCTGGCCCTGCACGAGCCGCAGCGGCGTGCCGGACTTCTGCGGCCCGCAGGCATTCCCCGGCACGCCCACCCGGCTGTTCAAGAACCTCGGCGGGGGCAGGTTCAAGGACGTGTCGTTCGAGTCCGGCCTCGCCCGCAAGCCGGGGCCGGCCCTTGGCGTCCTGTGCGCCGACTTCGACGGCGACGGCTGGCCGGACATCTTCGTGACCAACGACGCCCGGCCCAATCACCTGTGGATCAACCAGCGCGACGGCACGTTCAAGGAGGAGGCGGCGCCGCGGGGGGCCGCCGTCAACCGCGTGGGCTCGGCCGAGGCGAACATGGGGATCGGCTGGGGCGACATCGACGGCGACGGCCTCCAGGACCTGTTCGTCACCCACCTGCACACCGAGACCAACACCCTCTGGCGGCAGGGGCCGAGGGGGATGTTCGAGGACCGGACCGCGGAGTGCCGGCTGCACCGCCCGGCGTGGCGCGGCACCGGGTTCGGGACGGCCCTGGCCGACTTCGACAACGACGGCCACCTCGACGCGGTGATCACCAACGGCAAGGTGTTCCGCGACGGCCCGCCGGCGGATGCCCCGGCACTGCCCGGCTTCTGGCGGGGCTACGCCCAGCGCAACCAGGTGTTCCGCAACGACGGCCGGGGCGTGTTCGAGGACATCACGGCGCGCAACGCCGGCCCCAGGGGCCTCTCCGCCGAGCCGGTGGTCGGCCGCGGCCTCGCCGTGGGGTGTGTGCGCAACGACGGCGCCCTCTGGGCCCTGGTGACCGGGGTGGGCGGCCCCGCCCGGCTGTACAAGAACGTCGCCCCCGCCCGCGGCGGATGGCTCGTGGTGCGGGCCCTGCTGAGCGAACGTGGCCGCGACGCCCTCGGGGCGGTGGTGACCGCCCTGGCGGGCGGGCGCCGCCAGGTGCGGACGGCGCACGCGGGCGGCAGCTTCGCGAGCAGCGGCGACCCGCGCGCCCATTTCGGGCTGGGCGCGGCCGGCCGCGTGGACGGCATCGAGGTGGCCTGGCCGGACGGCCACAGGGAGCGGTTCGCGGGGTGCCCCGCCGGCCAGGAGGTCACCCTCATCCGCGGCAAGGGCGAGGCGATCAAATGAGCACCGGCGGGGCCGATCCGGGTCGGCGGGTGTGGTTCGGGGTCGCGGTCCTGGTGGGCTGCCTCCTCGTCGCGGCCGTCACGTCTGATCTGTGGTGGCCCGCCCGGCCCGCCCCGCAGCCGCCCGAGCTGCCGCTGGACACCTTCGACCCGGAGGTGGCCGCGGTGATCAGCGCCGAGCGCGACAACGTTCTGGCGCGGCCAAACTCCGACGAGGCGTGGGGCCGGCTGGGCATGGCGCTTCTGGGGAACGACCTGCGGCATGAGGCCGCGTCCTGTTTCGAGGAGGCCGAGCGTCTGCGCCCCGCCGAGCCGCGCTGGCCCCACCTGCGGGGCCTCTGCCTGAGCCCCAACGACCCCAGGGCGGCGATGTCCCACATCCGCCGGGCCATCGGGTCGGCGGGTGGTGACGCCACCCAGACCGGCATGCGGCTCATCCTCGCGGACATCCTCCTGGAGGAGGGGCGGCTGGAAGAGGCCGAGGCGGAGGCCGACGTGTTGGCGAAGACAGCCCCCACCCACCCCGGGCCCCGGTACATCCGTGGGGTGATCGCCGCACGGCGGGGTGACTGGGCCGGGTGCGTGGCCCTGCTGACGCCGCTCACGGAGAGGCCGGAGACGGGCCGCAAGGCCACGCTCCTCCTCGCGGCCGCCCACGGGCGCCTCGGCAACACCGAGCTGGCCGCGAGCCTGGCCGCGCAGGCACAGGGCCTCCCGCGCGACGCGCCGTGGCAGGACCCATTTCTGGAGGAGTGCAATCAATTCGCCCGCGGCCCCGTCTCGAAATTCGGCGAGGTGAACGGTCTCTTACGCCGGAGCCCCGAGGAGGCGGTGCGGGCGCTGGAGCGTCTGGGGGAGGCGACGAGGGGCCGGGATGGCCGGGCGTTCACAGTGCTCTCGACGGAGCTGGCGAAGGCCGGCCAACACGAGCAGGCCGAGCGCGCGGCCCGCGAGGGCCTGGCCTCCAGCCCCGACTCCCGGGCCGCCCTCCTCGCGCTGGCCGCCGCCCTGATCGCCCGCGCGGAGCGGGAGGGGGGGGGCGGCCCCGCGGCGGCCGGCCGGCTCGAAGAGGCGGAGCGTCTGGCCGGGCGGTCCCTGGGGGGCAACCCCAACGACGCCCAGATGCTCCTGACGCGGGGGCGAGCGCGGCTGGCGCTGGGCCGGCGCGAGGAGGGCCTGGCCGACCTGCGGGCCGCCGTCGCGTGCCGGCCGGACTACACCGCCGGCCACCTCCGCCTCGGCGAGGCGGCGCTGGGGGCGGGGCTGCTGGCCGAGGCGCGGGAGGCGTTCACCAGGGCCGCCGCCCTGGCCCGGCCCGACGACAGACGTGTCCAGGAGGGGCTGCGGCTCCTCATCGAGGCCGAGCGGCGGGCGAAGAAACGCCCCTGACCGCGCGCCCCGCACCCTCCCTGTCCCCGCCCGTCACGCGCCATAGCCTGACCGTGCCCCCGGAACGCGCGCATGACCCCCGCCGAGGTCCAGGCCACCGCCGGCAAGGTGCTGGCCAGCATGGAGAAGGTCATCATCGGCAAGCGTCCGCAGTTGACGCTCTGCCTCGTCGCCTACCTGTGCGAGGGCCACATCCTCCTCGAGGACGTGCCCGGCGTCGCCAAGACCATGCTGGCCCGCGCCCTCGCCCGCAGCGTCGGCGCCACCTTCAAACGCATCCAGTGTACCCCCGACCTGCTGCCCGCCGACGTGACCGGCGTCAGCGTCTTCAACCAGAAGACCACCGAGTTCGAGTTCCGACCCGGCCCCATCTTCGCCCAGACCCTCCTCGCCGACGAGATCAACCGCACCACGCCACGCACCCAGGCCGCCCTGCTGGAGGCGATGGCCGAGCGCCGCGTCTCCGCCGACGGGCAGACCTACACCTTGCAGCAGCCGTTCCTCGTCATCGCCACCCAGAACCCCATCGACCACGAGGGCACCTTCCCCCTGCCCGAGGCCCAGCTCGACCGCTTCCTCATCCGCCTCAGCCTCGGCTACCCCTCCCTCGACGAGGAGGCGAAGATGCTCACACGCCTCCAGCGCGGCCACCCCATCGACGACGTGAAGCCCGTCGTCAGCGCCGCCGACTGGGTCGCCTGCCAGGACGCCGTCCGCGAGATCCACGTCGATGACAAGGTGCGGCGGTACCTCCTGGAGATCGTCCACGGCACCCGCATGCACGACGACATCCAGCTCGGCGGCTCGCCGCGCGCCAGCATCGCGCTGTTCCGCACCGCCCAGGCCCACGCCGCCGTCAACGGGCGGACCTTCGCCCTCCCCGACGACGTGAAACGCATGGTGCAGCCCGTCCTCGCCCACCGCGTCATCCTGCGGCCCGAGGCACGGCTGCGCAAGGCGACGCCGGCGGCCATCCTCAACGAGATCGTCTCCGAGGTGCGCGTCCCCGTGCCGGCCAACCGCGACGCCAAGGACCACTTCGACGACTGACGGAGGCCCTCCCCCATGCTCTTCCTGCGCTGCGTCGGCGAGGCGTTGGCCGCCAAGGGCCTCCGCGGCCTGATGGGCCTCGTGCCCTTCGGCGAGATCCTCTACGACTTCACCGACGACGTGATCGCCCGCTACCGCAAGGCTTCCGGCGCCGACAACATCGCGGCGGCGCTCGAGGGCGTCCTGGCCGCCGACCCCGCCGAGACACGCGAGCAGGCCCGCCTCGCCGCCCAGGCCGCCGGCGTCTCGCCGGAGGAGGCGGCCCGCATCGAGGCGTACCTCAACCAGATCCCCGGCGTGGCGCGGCAGTCGCTCCGCCGCGAGCAGGATCCGCAGGGCCGCACCGTCCCGCCCGCCGTCAACCTCAACGACCCCACGCAGCTCGCCAACGTCCTGCCACGCCGCGCCCCACGCTTCCGCGCCGGCGATCCGGTGCCCAACGCCCCGCAGTGGCGTTTCGTCGAGCTGCTCGGCTCCGGCGGCTTCGGCGAGGTGTGGCTGACGCGGCACTCCTTCCTCGGCCAGACACGCGCCGTCAAGTTCTGCCTCGACCCCGCCAGCCGCGACCGCCTCCTCCGCCATGAGGGCGAGGTGGTCAAACTGGTGATGGAGGTCAGCGCCGGCGAGCGTGCGGACCAGCACGGCATCGTCGCGCTGCTCGACGCCTGCCTGGAGGGCGACACGCCCTGGCTGGCCTACGAGTACATCGACGGCGGCGACCTCGCCGGCCTGGCCCGCGAGCTGCGCGGCGCCGCGCCCCCGGAGCGGGCCGCCCGCGCCTTGCAGCTCCTCCGCGACCTGGCCGGCGTCATCGGACGCTTCCACCGCCTGCCCCGGCCCGTCATCCACCGCGACCTCAAGCCCGCCAACGTCCTCCTCCGCCGCACCGCCGGCGGGTGGGTCGTCCGCGTCACCGACTTCGGCATCAGCCAGGTGGCGGCCGTCGGCAGCCTGGAGCGGGCCACCATCGCGGCCCCCGCCGCCCACCTCGGCGACACCTTCCGCGGCGCCCACACGCCCATCTATGCCTCGCCGCAGCAGAAGCGCGGCCTCCACGCCGACGTGCGCGACGACGTGCACGCGCTCGGCCTGATCGGCTACCAGCTCCTCCTCGGCGACCTCGCCGCCGAGCGCCCCGCCGGCAAGTGGCGCAAGCGCCTGGCCGACTGCCGCCTGCCCGACGCCGTCCTGGACGTGCTGGAGAGCTGCTGGGACGACGACCCGGACGAGCGTCCCAGGGACGCCGCCGCCCTCGCCGAGGCGCTCGCGTCTCCCCAGCCGCCCCCGTCCTGGGATGACGTGGACGCCGACTTCCGCGCCTACCTGGAGGACCGCCGGATGGCCAACTCCACCAAACCCTGGCTCGAAGCGCGGCTGGCGCGGGCGGGGCGCTGGCAGGAGGCGGCCTCCGGCGGGCACGCCGGGGCGATGGTGCTGATCGGCGACTGCTGCGCCGAGGGGGTCGGCACGCAGCCCGACCACGCGGCGGCGATGTGGTGGTTCCGCTCCGCCGCCGACAAGGGATGCCACACCGCCTGCTCCCTCATCGGCTGGCTGCACCGCGCCGGCATGGGCGTGCCCAAGGACCCGGCCGTCGGCCTGACGTGGTATCACAAGGCGGCGGCGGCCGGCGACGCCTGGGCGATGCACGTCATCGGGCTGATCCACGAGAAGGGCCAGGGCGTCCCGGCGAGCCCCGCCGAGGGGCGGGCGTGGTACCGCAAGGCCGCCGAGGCCGGCCACTTCGGCGCGATGTTCCGTCTCGGCACCGCCTACGACGACGGCGTCGGCGTCTCCCAGGACCACGCCGAGGCGTTCAAATGGTACAGTCTGGCGGCCGCAGGTGGCCACGCCGACGCCATGAACAACCTGGGGATGCTGCTCGACGGGGGCCTCGGGGTGCGGCAGGACCACGTGCAGGCGATGGCGTGGTTCCAGAAGGCGGCGGCGGCCGGCTGCGTCACCGCGCTGAACAACGTCGGCATGCTGTACCGCAACGGCGAGGGCGTGCCGCGGGATTACACGCAAGCAATGAGCTGGTTCCAGAAGGCCGCCGCCCTCGGCGACCTGGACGCGATGTGCAACATCGCCGCTCTGTACAAGGGCGGCCGCGGCGTGCCGCAGAGCCGCGCCCAGGCCGTGGCGTGGTACCGCAAGGCCGCCGAAGCAGGCAGCGAGGAGGCGAAGGCGCGCCTCGCTGAGCTGGGCGAGGCGTGACGGGAGGAGGGGTGCATCCGCCCACGATGAAAGGTGCGCGTATGATCGTCCTGCGGCCCACGGCCCTGCACTGGATCAACGGCGAGGCCGACAACCCCGACGACCTGTGCGCCCACGGGGGCGTTGACTTCCGCATCCACGGCGAGGCGCTGACGGACCCGACACGGCAAGGGGGCGCCTTGAGCGCCGCCGCCCTCTACCTGCTGCGGTCCCTGGAAATGCCCCACCCGTCGGAGCTATCGGCAGGAGAGCCGCTGTTCCCCTGCTGCGGCCACGCGATGTATGGTGCCGAGGGCCACCCCGATGTGACGATCACCGGGTGCGGTGGGGGCGAGGATTTCGAGGTCCGCCACGACGCGAAGTCCGGCACGGCCGTCCTCAGGCGGGACGGGCGTGAGTGGCACGTCGGACGCGACGAGTGGCGGGCCGCCGTGTTCGCCTTCGCCGACGCGGTGTCGGACTTCTACGCCCGGGGCTCGCCGAAGCGGCCCGCCGCGGGGGACGAGGATGGCTGGGCCGCCTTCCTCGCCGAGTGGGAGCGGAGGCGCGGCCTGCCGCTCGGCAGGCGATGACGGCCCTTGCCCGTTGTTTCCCCCACGCCGGGGCCGTACATCAATCCCATCCCCGCTCGCACGCCCCAGACCCCGCTCCCGCCGGAGGCCCGATGTCGGTCCGCACCAAGCTCTGCGTCATGATGTTCCTGGAGTTCTTCATCTGGGGCGCCTGGCTGCCGCTCATCTTCGCCTACCTCCCGGCCATGGGCTTCTCCGCCCTGCAGATGGGCCTCATCCTCGCCACGTTCAACGTGGCGGCCCTCATCGGCATGTTCTTCAGCAACCAGTTCGCCGACCGCTCCTTCGCGGCGGAGAAGTTCCTCGCGTTCTCCCAGCTCGTCGGCGGCGCCGCCATGATGGGCCTCTTCTGGGTCGGCGGCCCCAAGGCCGGCGGGGACGCCACCCTCGCCGCCCAGCTCTCCGACCCCAACTTCCTCGCCTTCTTCGGCCTCATGCTCGTCCACTCGCTGTTCTACGTGCCGACGATCTCGATCACGAACAGCATCGCCTTCGCCAACCTCAAGGACCCGCAGAACGAGTTCGGCCCGGTGCGGCTGTGGGGCACCATCGGCTGGATCGCCGCCGCCTGGCCGTTCGTCTTCATCCTCACCGACTGGGCCAAGGTGCCGGCGTTCGGCTCGGTCGGCTTCGTCAGCTGGCTGGGCAGCGCCCTGGGTACGCCGCTCACCGGCGACGCCATGCTCCTGGGCCGCAAATACACCTTCCTCACCTCCGGCGTGGCGTCGCTCCTCCTCGCCGGCTTCAGCCTCACCCTGCCCCACACGCCGCCCAAGGTGACCGCCGGCGGCGACAGCCTCGCCTGGGTCGAGGCCCTCAAGCTCCTGCGCTTCCCCTTCATGCTCGTCCTGTTCGTCGTCACCTTCATCGACTCCGCCGTCCATCAATACTACTTCATCTACACCCCCGGCTTCCTGGAGAGCGTGGGCATCCCGGGCAACTGGATCATGCCGGCCATGAGCGTCGGGCAGATCGCCGAGATCGCCACGATGGCGGTCCTCGGCTACGCGCTCAAGGGCATGGGCTGGCGGGCGACGATGATCCTCGGCGTCCTCGGACACGCCGCCCGCTTCTCCCTGTTCGCCTTCCTGCCCGACCCCTACATCGCCGTCGCCGCCAACCTGCTGCACGGCATCTGCTACGCCTTCTTCTTCGCCACGGTGTACATCTTCGTCGATGAGTACTTCCCCAAGGACGTGCGTGCCAGCGCCCAGGGCCTGTTCAACCTGCTGATCCTCGGCGTCGGGCCGATCGTGACGAACCTCCTCGTCGTGCCGTACCTCGGCAGCTACTTCACGGTGGGCGGCAAGCCCGACTTCCAGATGCTGTTCACGGTCCCGATGGTCTGCTCGCTGGTGGCCGCCCTGCTGCTGCTGGTCGGCTTCCACCCGCCGCGCAAGGACGACTCGCCGGCACAGGAGCCGAAAGCGGGCGGGATGGGCGGCCGGCCCGGCGGCGAGGGCATCCGCACTGCCGAGGGCGGCGTCCGCCAGGCGTGACCCCGGCGCCGTCGGGTCACGCCGGCGGCAGCTCGACGTCGTGGAGGGCGTTGGCGGACAGCACGAGGACGCGCCGGCGCCGGGTGCGCCGTGACGGCGTGCTCGTGGTGGTGCGAGCTGCCGGCCCTTCGTGAGCCGGGTGATGCCTCGGGGGACGCGGCCCGCTCACCCGCCGCGCGTGGCGATGCCGAGGCGGGCCAGCCCCTCCTTGCCCAGCTCGACCCGGAACGCCCCGGCGGTGCCGCGGACGAAGATCTCGTGGCTGGTGGGGTGGACGAGGATGACGTGGATCTGATCGACCCCGATGTTGAACGGGACGGCCTCCTCCTTGCCGTGGGCCGTCACGCTCAGCGACTTGTCCCCCGGCGTCCCGCCCGCGACGGTGAACTCGTTCCCGACGCCGATGGCCCCCCTGCACGCGACGGTCTTGACCGACCTGCGAAGGTCGTCCACCGTGTAGACGGCCCCCAGCTCCTTGACGGTCCCCCTGTCCCTGAGGTGGCACTCCGCCCCGACCCACTTCCCGTCCGGGCTGATGGCGACCACGTAACCCTGGCCGCACTTCTTCTCCGCCGTGTCGGCCGGCGTCAGCTTGGCGCCCTCGACGCGGAAGCGGTCGAGGATGCCGTCCCCGCTCCGGACAAACAGGGACTTGCCCGCCGGGCACAGGGCCGGCCTGGCGGAGATGAACTTCCCGCCGAGATCCTCTTTCTTGTAGGTGCGGACAGAGTCACCCGAAGAGGCGTCAATGACAGACAGCTCGCCGGCGAACGTGACGGCGTACAGGAAGCGCGAGGCGAAGGACGAGGCCACGTGGTTCACGCGTGGCACCGAGATGCGTCTGCGGAGCTTGAGCGTGTCGGGGTCCAGCACCCAGACCTCGCTCGACTTGGCGACGGTGACGATCAGGCCCGCCTCGCTCGGGCTGAGCGAGGAGGCGATGCCCCCCAGACGCGCCAGGTGGGTGCGCTGCAGGAGCTTTGTATCGATGCGGTGGACCTCGAACGGGGAGAGTGTGTAGAGGTGGGACCCGTCGCGGCTGAAGAACATATCGCCGCGCGCGAGGTGCTGCCCCTTGATCTCCGTGACCCGCGTCCCCCCCACGTCGCGGGGGGTGCCGGCCAGGGATGCATCGTCCGCGCCCGCCTCGACCCCGCCCTCGGGGGGGGCCTTCGGCGGGTCTGTCTTCGTGGGAGTCTTCCCGCCGTCCCCGTCCTTCCCTGCCGGCGCGGGCAACCTGATGTCGTGCAGGGCGTTGGCGGTCAGGACGAGGACGCGCCGGCCCTCGGGGTGCGGCGTGAACGACTTCGTCTCGTCGCGCCCGCCTTGTAGCTGGTACTCGTTCTGCTTCCTGCCGTCGAACGTGAAGACCATCAACTGCTTCGTGCGGTTCATGGCGTAGGCGAGTGGGGCCTTGGCGTCGAAGCCGGCGGCACGCGGGTAGGCGCCCGACTCCATGATGAACGCCGGCTTGCCCAGGTCGCCGGCCTTGAAGACCGCCGTCGCGTACCTCTTGCCGATGTCGAGGTTGCCGCCGCCCGACAGGAGGCAGACGTGGGCGCCGTCCGGGCTGACGGCCATGCCCGTGCTGGCGTCGGCCAGGCGCGACGACTTGGCGGCGGGCTTGATGCTGTCGGGGCCGACGGCGAAGACGTGCATGGCCTGGTCGCCGCCGGCCAGGTAGACGGACTTGCCGTCGGGGGAGATGGCGATCTGGAACGCCTTCCAGTCCATCGACGCCGTCACCTTGCCGGCCTTGAGGTCGAGGACGGCCAGCTTGTTGTCGCATGCGGCGACGGCGTACCCCGACGCCGGCGTGGCCACCACGCGCCACGCGCCCATCACGGGGATCTTGTGCCGCACCTTCAGGGTCTCGGGGTCCAGGACCCACACCTGATTCGCGTCCTGCATGGTGGCGACGAGGCCCTCCTTCGACACCGCGAGCCACGAGCAACTGGTGCCCAGCTCCGCCTTGAGCTTCTGCCTCCAGCCGGCGGCCTCGACCCGGTACACCACGCCCTTCTGCTCCGCGGCGAAGAGCCACTTGCCGTCGGCGGAGAAGGCCAACGAGGGGACGAGGTCCTTCGCGGGCAGCTTGATCGGCGTCACCTTGAGGTCGCCGACGCCGGCCTCCGGGCCGCGCAGGTCCACGTCCGAGGCGACGGGGTCGGGGGCCTTCTTCGGCGTCATCGCCGACGGCGGCAGCGTCACGTCGTGGAGGGCGTTCTCGGTGAGGACGAAGACGCGCAGGCCGGCGGGGTGCGCCGTGAACGACTTCGTCTCGCCGCCCCCGGGGAGCCGGTACTCGCCCTGCTTCATGCCGTCGTGCGAGAAGTACATCAGCTGCGGCTCCCCGCCCCGGGCGTAGACGATCGGCGCCTTGTGGTCGAAGCCGAACACGCGTGCCGCGGCGCCGTTCGCCAGGATGAACGCCGGCTTCTTCAGGTCGTCGGTCCGGAAGAACGCCGTCGCGCCGCGCGGGCTGATGTCCAGCGTGCCGCTGGCCGAGGGCATGGTCACATACCTGCCGTCGTGGCTGACGAACAGCCCCTGGCTGTTGTCGGCCAGGCGGTTCGATCCGGCGATGTGGGTCAGCCCGCCGGGGGCGACGCTGAAAGAGTGCATCTCCTGGCCGCCGGCGAGGTAGGCCGTCTTGCCGTCGGGCGAGAGGGCGGCCTCGTTGCCCCGCCACTCCTTGTGCGGGCTCAGCGTGCCGGCCTTCACGTCGAGGACGGACACCCGGTCATGTGCCATGACGACGGCCAGGCCCGAGGCCGGCACCGCCGCGACACGCAGCAGCGTGGGCACCGGGACGCGGCGCAGGATCTTGAGGTCGGCCGGGTCGATGACCACGACCTCGTTCGCCTCGCGCAGGGCCGCGACGAGGCCCTCCTTCGACATCTCCATCCACCAGCACACCCCGCCCAGGTCGGTGGCGAGGGTACGCTTGTAGGTCGTCGTGTCGATCTTGTGCAGCATGCCCCGCCGCTCGACGGCGTACAGCCATTTGCCGTCGGCGGAGAGCGCGAGCGAGGGGACGAGGTCCTTGGCGGGGATCTTCAGCGGCGTCACCTTGAGGTCGGCGACGGCCACCTCGGCGCCACGCAGGTTGCCGTCGAGCGGGATGGCCGTGAGATCCTCCCTGGGGGGCAGCACGGTGATAAGGCCGAGCGAGCAGGTGTGCCCGCCGGGGTTGACGTGGCCCGTGATGCCGACGTAGAAGACGCCCTCGCCGTCCGTGGACGAGACGGTGCCCCCCGCCGGGCTGCCGATCCACCCGACCTTGTAGGCCTCCTTCTCGTCGAGCCGGCCATTGTCCAGCTTGCGGAAGGCCATCGAGATGCCGTCGATGGCCTGCGAGTGGCGGACGCTCATCCCGGAGACCGCGTAACCGGCCCGCGCCCGGATCGTGACGATCTCGCCGGCCCCGGACGGGGCCTTGCCGTGCCACGCCCCGAACTTCTCCCCCGAGCGTGTCCGGTAGATGGCCCGGACGCCGTGGATCGCCTTCGCCTTGCCGGAAAGCGCCTCGCACGTCTGCACGCCGAGCAGCACCGCCCCTTCCGGGGGGATCTCGCGGAACTGGCGGCCCTCCGCGCGTCCGAGGAGGGCCGCCTCCGACACCTGGTTCTGCTTCGCGGCCAGCTCGATGAAGGCGTGCACGTCGCCGGGGATGGCCTTGACGGCGCCGGCCGTGCCCTTCGCGATGGCCGGCAGGCCGGGGTCGGGGGGCGTCACCGGGCCCGGAGGGCGGATGCCCTGCGTGTTGCCCTCGACGCGCTCGACGAGGCTCTCGTCGGTGAGGAGGAGGCGGATGTCCTTCTCCGGCTCCATCTCCAGCGTGATGGTCGTCTTGACGCGCGTCAGCATGCCCGTGGACAGGTTGACGACCGCCTCGCCGCTCACCTTGCCGAACACCTCGCCGGCCTTGGGGCCGGTCCCGTTGACGACGCCCGAGAGGCGGACGTGGCCGTGGGCGTGGCCGCCGATGACGCGTGAGCCCTCGTAGGCGCAGGTGATGTTGAGGGCGCGGGCCTCCTTGCGCGAGGGGATGATGCGCTCGACCAGCCGCCCGCCGATGCGGACGAGCTGGCGCTGCGGCGGCCCGGTGCTGAGGAGCATCGGGACGTGCGCCGGCCAGGTGTCGCCCGGCTTCAGCTCCCGGCCGGGCAGCGGGAGGGTGGTCACCTCGTAGGTGTTGCACACGACGTCGAACAGCTCCTCGACCATCTCCCGCAGGTCGAGCGGCATGCCGGCCAGGGTCGGCCTGCCGAACTCCTTGACGGAGTTCGTCGGGCCGAGGAGGTACGTCGGCGAGAACCGATTCACGATGTTCGCCAGCTCCGGCGGCAGATGGACGGCCGGCCGGCCCGTCATCTCGCGCGTGAAGCGTGGCCGGTGCAGCGTCAGCCGCGCCCCCGTCCCCAGCCCCCGCGTGTCCACCGTCAACGTCTCCAACGCGTGGCCGTCCATCTTGGCGCTGAGGGACCGCGGCTCCGCCGTGCCGTGGAGGCTCAGCGTCTTGTTGCTGCTGATGCGCAGGGTGCGCTCGACGGGGGCCGCGGGCGGCTTGAACGCGAGCAGGCCCGGCTTGCGCTCGATGACGCTGGCGGCGTCGAAGGGGACGGGCCTGGAGGCGGCCCAGCGCGGCGTGCCGTCCGCGCCTGCCGTGATCGGCTGCGTCCAGTAGACGTGGCCGGCCTGGAGCGGGGGCAGGGGGACGTCGGCGGTGAAACCGCCGTCCCTGGCCACGGCGACGGCGGTCTGACGCGGGCCCTCGTCGGCCCTCTGGGCGGGGGCCTTCTCGCTGGGCGGGAGGGGGTCGCCGGCGGGGCCGGACCACACGTCCACCTTCACCTCGCGGATGCGGTTGAGCGGGTCGAGGGTGGCGAGGCGGACGGGGACGTGCGTCTGGCCGCCGGCGGAGTAGGGCGTGCCGTGCGTCTGCTCGGAGACGCCGCCGGAGAGGATGCGGCGGACGAAGTCGCCCGGGATGGCGAAGCTCAGCTCGGTGCCGCGGATGATGGAGACGGAGACGCCGACGACGACGCCGCGGGTGTCGGTGACGGGGCCGCCGGAGTTGCCGGGGTGCATGCCGCCCTTGAGCTGGAGCTGGTGCAGGCCGCCGTCCTTCTGGCGCAGGGAGGTGATGGAGGACTCGCTGACGGTGATGTTCTGGCCGAGCAGCCGCGCGTCGGGGAAGCCGAAGATGTACATCTTCTGGGTCTCGATCAGGCCGGCGGCGGTGTCCACCTCCAGGGGGGGCGGGAGGGGCGCGGCGGCGGCGTCGGCGCGGAGGACGGCGAGGTCATTGGTGCGGTCGACGCCGAGGACGGTGCCGTTGACCTCGAATTGGTCCTTGCCCCCGCCGCTGTTGATGATGACCTTGACGCTCTTTGGCGGGAGGCTGTCGGGCGTGAGCATGCCCAGGACGTGGGCGTTGGTGATGACCAGGCCGGGCTCGACGGCCAGGAAGCCGGTGCCCTGGGAGATGCCCTCGCCGGGCAGGTCGGCGCGGAGCTGGACGGTCGCCTTCTTGACGCGGGCGAGGTCGTCGGCGGCGAGGGCGGCGGGGAGGGGCTTCGGCTCCGGCTTGAGGCCGGCGACGGGGCCGCCCTGGCTGCTCAGGAACCACCACAGGCCGACGCCCCCGCCGCCGAGCAGCACCAGAACGCCGACAATGGCAAGGATCACCGGCAGGGCCGAGCCGCCCTTCTCCTTGAAGTCGTTCCGCGGGCCCTCATCGTCCTCGCCGCGGCCACGGGCGGGCCGGCGCCGATGGCCCTCGTCGTCCTCGTCGCGGGGGCGGCGGACGGGCCGCCGATCCTCCTCGTCATCCCGGCCGCGTCCGCGGCGCGGGCCGCCGTCCTCCTCGTCATCTCCCCGGCGCCCGCGGACGGGCCTGCGTCCGCGTCCGTCCTCGTCGTCCTCGTCGCGGGGCCGGCGCGGCGGCGGGCCGGCCGCGACGCCCCGGCTGGGCCGGGGGCGTTCCTCACCGGGGTCGTCCTCGTCGGCCGGGCGGACCGTGAAGATGCTCTCGCACTTCTTGCAGCGGACCTTCTTCCCCCGCAGGGCGTCATCGAGGGTGAAGGCCGCGTCGCAGGATGGGCAATGGGTGCGAAGGGGCATGGGGCCTCCGGCGTGCTGCTTCCAGGGGGTTGACGTTAGGGCGATTGTAAGTGGCTCTGGGACGGGCCGCAATCAGATTCCGGTGAGAGGTGATTGGCCACAAGACGCAGGCGAGGTGGGTGGGACGAGGGGCCGCCGCGGTACGACACGTCGGCCGGGGATTCGGCCATCCACTCGCGCGGCGAGATCACCCCGTCCCGGTTCGCCTCCGGGCAGAGCGTGACCGGCCTGGCCGAGCCCGGGCACGACAGGGGCACTGCTCCCTGACGTGGGCAATCCACGTTATGGGCCGGTGAAGATCTCGTGAAATCTTCCCCCGAGATAGCCCGACCCCAAGACCCGTCGGCCGACCCTGACGGATTGATCTCCGGCGTGGCGAATCAGCGAACACGCCGTGCGGGCGGCGGAAAAGGCCGTCCTCCCCGCGTCCCCGCCGCCGTGTGCCCCTCCGGCGTCGGCGGTGAGCCGCGGCCGGGAGGGGCTTTCACGCCCGCCGGAGGCTCTGACCGTGCGGTGTGGCCCGTGGTAAGATTCCTGGAGATCCTGTTCGGTGAGCCCGTTGGAGCGGCCGCATGACCGTCGAAGAACTTGACGCGCCCCCCGCCGCCCTGGCGGCCCCGCTGGCCCAGCTCTACGTCACCCACTGCCTGTTCGGCAAGGGGTGGCCGCAAGAGGCGGGGTTCGGGGTCAGGGCGTCCTCCTCCGATGACCCCCTGCTGCTGCGCTTCGCCCGCGAGATCCCCCCTCACCAGTCGCCGGCCGGGGGACGCCCCGTCGAACGCCTCGCCCTGACGCGGCTGCCGCGCGGCCCGGCGGCGCTTGCCCGCTCGGTGCCGGCGCCGGGCCGCGACGGGAGGGGCAACAACTACTTCCTGCATCTGCTGATCCTGCCCACGCCCGATCCGGCGGCGGCCCTCGCGAGCTGGGGCGCGCCCGAGTGGGTGGAGGAGTACCCCAACGACGCCGGCCGCACCCTCCCCCCCCTGGCCGCCCTGCCGCGTGGAGAGCTGATCAACGACGAGGCCGTCACCGCCTTCCTGACGGAGGAGCTGCTCGCCGACTCCCCCCTCGTCCGCAGCGGCGTCTGCCCGGACCGCCTGCGTGGCGACGTGCCGGCCCGGCGTGCCCTGCTGACGCGGGCCCTGCAAGGGTGCCTCCTCGTCATCCAGATGCCGCCCGGCGCCCGCCGGGCGCGATTCACCCTCGCCGCCGAGCCGGGGCTCGTGGCCTTGCTGCTGTACGCGGCGGCCCGCCTCCTGCCGCCCTCCCTCGCCGCCGGCCTGACCTTCTCGACCCACGAGGGCGGTCAGGACGCCACCTGGCCGTCGGGGCCGCCCCTGGTCATCGGGGCGCGCGGCGTGTCGGAAGCCGACCCGCTCGACGAGGCACTGTACCTGGCACGCGGCATCGCCTACGACACCTTCACCGGGCGCTGCTCGCCGGAATTGCAGGGCGCCCCCGAGCCCGCCGTCCGCGAGTGGGCCGAGCTGGCCGCACGCGGCGAGTGGAAGGTGGTGGAGGAGGTCTACCGCCTGCTCGGCCGCGGCGCCGCCGCCGTCTCCTCCTTCCGCGAGGCCCACCAGGCGGCGCGTGTGGCCAACCGCCTCCTCAGCGGCTCCATCCGCGAGGGCGACCTGATGCGTCTGCCCGACGCTCCCTGGGCGGCGGCGCTCATGGCCGAACACCACCAGCTCCTCCTGCCCATCCTCCAGGAGGCCAGCGGCGCCGGCACGAAGCTGCCGCCGGGGATGTCCACCCTCCTCGGCGCCCACGCGCCCCGATTCGAGCGCGAGCTGAACGAGGCCCTCCGCGCCGACCCGCCCGGCGACTGGCGGGGGCCCTGGCGCATGCTGCGCCTAGCGTGGCAGGAGAGGCCCGACAGGCTGCGCGAGGCCCTCAAACGCGCCGCCGAGGCCTCGCCCTGCCCGGCGGACCTGCGCATCCCGCTCCTGCGCGAGTTCCACGAGCTGAACCTCCTCGAAGGCCGGGACCGCACCCCTCCACATTCGCTACTCCGCGGCTGCGGCCCCGACGAGGTGGCCGCCCTGGCGGCGTCCGGCCTGCCCGACGAGTGGCACGTCTGGGCGACCTTCTACGCGATGCGCACCCCGGAGGGCAAGGACGCGGCGGTGCGGCGAATCCTCGACGGCGACGCGGCTCTGATCGCCGCCGTCTGGGGCCAGTTGCAAAGGCTCCCCGACCCAGCCCAGCGTCAGGCGATCCTCAAGCCACTCCTCGAGGACAGGGGGGCCGGCACGCTGTTCCTCAGCCGCTCGCTGCGCGAGCGCGTGGGCATCCCCGCGCCGACCCTGCTGTGGATGCTCGAGAGCCTCGGCGCCTGGGGGCCGCCCTGGCTCGATTTCTGGTCCGACGAGGCCAACCTCGAGCCGCTGCTCGACCAGGCGCAACGCGGCGGCGAGGAGGCCGCCCCGGTCTGGGGCCGCCTGCTCGCGTACCTCGAAGCCGGCCTGCTCACCGGCGACGCGCCCGCCGCGGCGCGCCTCCTGACCGGACTGAAGAGGCGCCTCGACCGCTTCGCCCTGTCCATGCCCGCCGGGGCCGTCCAGGGCATCAACGATTGGAACACCCTCGCCGGCCATTTCGAGGCGGCCAGCGCCCTCCCGGAGGCCGAGAGGCGGCCGCTCATCGAGGCGTACCAGCGCCTCGGCCTCGACCCGATCGACCTGCTGCGCGGCTACGCGCGGCGCTACCTGCTGCCCCACGAGCCGACGCCCGAGCGCGTCGATGACTTCGCGGGCTTCTTCCACAGCTTCTTCCCCGACCCGGTGACCTCGCAGGACCATGCCTCGCTGTTCTCGGCGTGGCTGGCCGTCACCGCCGCCGCCCCGGACGAGGCCCGCCGCGACGCCCTGCGGTCCCGCTACATGGGCCACGCCGTGCCGGCGGCCTACCGCCAGCGCTTCGCGGAGGAGGCCGGCCTGCCCGTCGCGCCGCCTCCCGAGGCGCCGGCTGCGGCGCCGGCTCCCGGGCCCGCCGCC
>CAZVZK010000131.1:0-28984 GCA_964630925.1 uncultured Alcaligenaceae bacterium | reverse complement strand
ACCCCATTTTCATCATTCCGGGTGCCGCGCAGCGGCATGAGGGACTGAAATGCAATCCCCGCCCGGGGATTGCATTTCAGGGGTTGTCGTCGTGACTGTCGCCCAAGTACAGCCATTGGGATGCGATCCTCGCCCAGGATGTGTATTTCAGGTTGTGTGGGGGGGGGCTGAAATGAAATGCAATCCTCACCACCCCGGCCAACCACCACGAAGAGACCCCCCATGAGATCGACCTCCCGCGTGCCTCTCGCCCTCGCCTTCCTGCTGGCCTCGTTCTGCACAGCGGCGGCGCTTGCTCCGGAGGCCGACCCCGAGGTGACGGCCGTCGACGTCCTGCTCGACCCGGACGACGTGATGGTCGCCCGGGCCAGGGCGGCCAACGCCCGGCTGCGGGCCGACTTCCCCAAGGGATTCGCCCTCGACGCAGACCACGCCCCGCACATCACCGTCCTGCAGGCGTTCGTCCGCACCCGCGACCTGGCCAAGGTGCATGCCGCCGTCGCCAGGGTGACGGCGGACGAGGCACCCACGTCGTGGGTGCTGAAGGCGACGGGGTATTATGACATCCCCATCGGGAAGACCGGGGTGGCGGGGATCGTGATCGAGCCGACGAAGGACCTTCTCCGTTTCCAGAAGAAGATCATCGACGCCGTCGCGCCCTTCACGGCCGCCAAGGGGGGCGACGCGGCCTTCGTGCCCCGGAAGGACGGGGGGGCGTTCGCCCCCGGCCTCGCCGCCTACGTGGCCGATTTCGTCACGAAATCCGCGGGGAAGCACTACAACCCGCACGTGACCGTCGGCGTCGGCACGCGGGCGTTCCTCGACAAACTCGAGGCGGAGAAGTTCGAGGCGTTCACGTTCAAGGCCCGCTCGGTCAGCGTCTACCAGCTCGGCGACTTCGGCACCGCCCAGAGGCTGCTGTGGACCTCCGCCGACCCGCTCCCGTCGTGGAATGACGGCCCGGCGAAGAAGTCGATCCTCGATTTCGTGGCCAAGGTCACCGAGAAGGGCGGCAAGGGGTACGTCAAGCCGTCGGAACGCATCGCCGTCTTCGACAACGACGGGACCCTCTGGCCGGAGAACCCGGTGCCGTTCCAGCTCGCCTTCGCCCTGGACCGCGTCAAGGCGCTGGCCCCGAAGCACCCCGAATGGAAGGAGAAGCAGCCGTTCAAGGCCGTGCTGGAAGGCGACCTGCCGGCCCTCGTCAAGTCGGGCAAGAAGGGGCTGGTCGAGCTGATCCTCGCCACCCACACAGAGATGACCACCGACGAGTTCGACGCCGAGGTTCGGGGTTGGCTGAAGACGGCCAGGCACCCGCGCTGGAAGCGCCCCTACACCGATCTGACGTACCGGCCGATGCAGGAGGTGTTGAAGCTCCTCCGGGCGAACGGCTTCAAGACCTACATCGTCTCCGGCGGCGGGGCCGAGTTCATGCGCGTCTGGTCGGAGGACGTGTACGGCATCCCGCCGGAGCAGGTGGTCGGCACGCTCTTCAAGACGAAGTTCGAGCTGAGGGAGGGCAAGCCGGCCCTGGTGCGTCTGCCGGAGGTGGCCTTCATCGACGACAAGGAGGGCAAGCCCGTCGGCATCCATCAGATGATCGGCCGGCGGCCCATCGCCTGCTTCGGCAACTCCGACGGCGACGTGGCCATGCTCCAGTGGACGACGACGCGGCCCGGCCCGAGCTTCGGGCTGATCGTCCACCACACTGACGGCGAACGCGAGTACGCCTACGACCGCCACCCGAAGAGCAGCGGCAAGCTCGACGCCGGCTTCGCCGAGGCGAAGAAGCACGGGTGGACGATGGTGGACATGAAGAAGGATTGGAAGCGGGTGTTCGCTTTCGACGAGTGATCCGTCGGCCCGCCCAGGGCCAGTCGCGTGAGGGAACAGTCATGAACGGTTCGGCCAAGTGGTACGTCCCCCTCGTCGCCGTCGTGTGCGGCGTGCTGGGGTGGGCCGTCGGCGCGGGGAAGTTGTCGATCGGCGGGCCGGCCCAGGCCGGGCCGCCGGCCGGCAGGTCGTGCTGCGAGGACGGCGAGGGCCGCGCGGCGCACCTGACCGGGGCGGACGACAAGGGCGGCGCGGCGGGCAAGAAGCCCAACATCGTCGTCATCATGGGCGACGACGTGGGCATCTGGAACATCGGCGCCTACAGCCGCGGCATGATGGCCGGGAAGACGCCGCACCTCGACAGGCTCGCCAAGGAGGGCATGCTGTTCACCGACTACTACGCCGAGGCGAGCTGCACGGCGGGGCGGGCGGCGTTCATCACCGGCGAGCTGCCCATCCGCACCGGCATGACCACGGTCGGCCAGGCCGGCGCCAAGATCGGCCTGCCCGCCGAGGCCTGCACCATCGCCACGGCGCTCAAGGACCTGGGCTACGCCACGGGGCAGTTCGGCAAGAACCACCTGGGCGACCTCAACGAGTTCCTCCCCACCGTCCACGGCTTCGACGAGTTCTTCGGCTACCTGTACCACCTGGATGCCATGGAGGACCCCGCCCACCCCGGCTACCCGAAGGAGTTGCTGAACCGCGTCGGGCCGCGCAACGTGGTCCACTCGTGGGCCAGCGACAAGGACGACGCCACCGTGATGCCGCGCTGGGGCAAGGTCGGCAAGCAGGTGATCAAGGACGCCGGCACGCTGTACCCGAAGCGCATGGAGACCATCGACGACGAGATCCGCGACCTGGCGTTCAAGTTCATCGACAAGGCCAAGGCCGACGGCAAGCCGTTCTTCCTGTACCTCAACCCGACACGCATGCACATCGTCACGCACCTGTCGGAGAAGTATCAGAAGATGCGTAACTCGAAGAACGGCTGGTCGATCCAGGAGGCCGGCATGGCCCAGCTCGACGACATCGTCGGCGACACCATGAAGAAGCTCAAGGACATGGGCGTGGACGACGACACCATCGTCGTCTTCACCACCGACAACGGCACCGAGACGTTCACCTGGCCCGACGGCGGCACCACGCCGTTCAAGGGCCAGAAGGGCACGATCTACGAGGGCGGCTTCCGCGCCCCCGCCATGATCCGCTGGAAGGGCAAGGTGCCCGCCGGCTCGGTCTCCAACGGCATCATCTCCGGCCTGGACTGGTTCCCGACACTCGTCGCCGCCGCCGGCAACCCGAACATCAAGGAGGAGCTACTGAAGGGGAAGAAGATCGGCGGGCGGACGTACAAGAACCACCTCGACAGCTATAACCAGATGGACCTGATCACCGGCAAGGGGCCGTCGAAGCGCCACGAGATCTTCTACTTCGGCGAGAGCACCCTCGGCGCCGTGCGGATCGACGACTTCAAGTACCGCTTCATCGACCAGCCCAAGGGCTGGCTGGGCGCCAAGAACCACCTGGACGTGCCGACCCTGACGAACCTGCGTCTCGACCCCTTCGAGCGCATGGACTGGCCGGAGAAGGGCACCCTCAACGGCTCGCAGAACTACTTCTCCTGGTTCCAGTACGAGTTCTGGCGCTTCGTCTTCGTGCAGGAGGAGGTGGCGAAGCTGGCCATGACGGCCATCGAGTACCCGCCGATGCAGAAGGGCGCGAGCTTCAACGTCGATGCGGTGAAGGCGCAGATCGAGGCCGCCATGAGGGCGCACCGCAGCCGGTGATCCAGCGGCCGGCAGAGGAGATCTCAGGATGAGCAGGCGAATCGTGTTCGGAGCGGCCCACGCCCTCGGCGGCCATCTCGGCTGGCTGGCCGTGTCCGGGAGGTTCGCATCGGAGAAGGAAGGCGGCGTCTCGCTGCCTTCCCCTCCGGCAGGAAGGCCGGCGTTCCGATCCCTCGCGATCTTCTCCAAAGCCTCGGTCACTTTGGCTTCCTTCACCGCGAGGCTGCCAGGAGGCTTGGATGCTGAGCCCAGCCTGGGAAACACGGCTTTCACCGAACCCCCGTGGTGCCCAGCGTCGTGCGGGGCCAAGCTCTCCTTGCCAGAAGCGCATCGATCCGCCCGGCTCAACCCGGCATGAGGGGCCTGGCATGCGCCGTCGGGCTTCGCCGGACGAGGCGCCAGGCTCCAATCGGATTCCGCTTCAGGGCCGGGCCCAACGCAGCCGATGACAGGGGATGCGGCCCGGCGGCCTGGGGGGTGTGGGCATGATGCGTCTGCGGTTGGCGGCGTGCGTCGGCCTGGCCCTGCTGGTCACCGGCGCCGAGAAGGCCCCGGACGCCGGCGAGGCGGCAGACGCCCTCCTCGCGGGCCGGCTCGTCGCCATCATCCACGACCCGGCCCGCGCCCAGACGCTCCAGGCGCGCGTCGTCGCCGCCCGCACCCTCGGGACGCTGGGGATCCACGCACGCTCGGCCGTCCCGCGGCTCATCTTCATCCTCGAACAGCCGCTGCGGGGCTATCCGCTGCAGCTCGACGAGGCGGTGGTGGCGGCGCTGGGCCGCATGGGCGCCGCCGCCCGTCCCGCCGTCCCGGCGCTCGTCCTGAACGCCGGCAGGGACCGCGACCTGGACCGGGCCATCGACGAGGCCGTGGCGGCGATCCTGCGGCACTCGGGGGCGCCGGCCCACGTCGAGGCCCTGATCAAGGGGCTGAAGGAGCGCGACGCCGGCGAGCGGCTGCGGGCCGCCAAGAAGCTGGCGATCCTGGGCATCGACGCGCGGGCGGCGGCCCCGGCGCTGGTGACCGCCCTCACCGACGAGGACGCGGACGTCCGGCGGCAGGCGCTGCTGGCCCTCCGGGCGATAGGCCCCGACGTGGCCCCTGTCCAGGCGGTGGTGGGGGTGTACGTGCGCGATCTGAACGACGAGGACGTGGCCGTGCGCATCGCGGCGGCGAAGGCGCTGGGGCGCATGGGCCCGGCGGCGCAGCAGGGGGCGGCGGCGCTGCAGGCGGCGGCGAAGGAGGACCCGGACGAGGACGTGCGTGCGGTGGCCGCGGAGGCGGCGGCGCGCATCCTGCGGAAGTGAGATGACCGCGCGGGCGGCCGCCGCATCAGATGTAATCCAACAGGTTCTGGCTGAAGATCCGCGCCGAGACGGCCAGGGTCGCCTGGAGCAGCGTCTCCTGCGTCTGCGCCTCCACGAACGCCGCCGCGAAGTCCGTGCCGCCCAGCTCGCCCAGGCGGATCTTCAACTGCGTCGATTCCTCGCCGAGCTGCACGTCCAGGGCCGTCAGCGATTGCAGGGACGTGGACATCTCGCCCACCGCGCCCAGGACGGTGTCCAGGCCTGCCTGGATGACTGCCGCCGTCGCCGACAGGGCCTCCGACTGGGTGCCGGGGTTCAGGCCCGCTCCGTTCCGCAGCTGGTCGCGCAGCCGCATCAGGCCGGCGAACACGTCGCCGGCGCCCGGACGCTGGAACACCTCCTGCCCGGTGTACAGCATGTCCACGGGCGGGCCCTCGCCCAGCGGGATCGAGGCTCGGTTCGCCGACCCCTGGTAGACGATGGCCGTCGGGTTGCCCTGGGTGTCCGACGCCGTCACGGCGAACGGCGGGCCGCCCGTTTCCGTGCCTCCGAAAAGGTAACGCCCGTCGGCCTGCTCGTTGGCGTGCGACAGCATCTGATCGAGGATGCCGTCCACCTGCTGGGCCAGGGCCTCGTTCGCCGCCGGGTCGTTGGAGTTCGCCCCCTCCAGGGCGATCTGGTACGCCTGGTTGAGGAGCTGGCCCGACTGCGTGAGGATCGAGGATCCGTGCTGGAGGCGGCTCAGGACGGCTTTGGTGGCGGCCTGCTGGTCGCCGGCCTCGGCCTCCTGGGACTGGGCACGCAGGTAGGCGGCCATCCCGGCCGGGTCGTCCGACGGGGCGAGCAGGCGGATGCCGGAGGAGAGCTGGCGCTGGGCCGTCGCCAGGGCGGTGGTCTGCCGACGCAGGTTGTTCAACTGCTGCCCGAGGATGGCCTGCGGGGTGATGCGGACGTTCACGGCGGCACTCCCACGGGATCAGCGGAGGATCGAAACCAGCGAGTCGAGCGTCGTGTTGACGGCGTCGATGAAGCGGGCGGCCATCTGGAACATGCGCTGGTATTGCAGCATGTTGGCGATCTCCTCGTTGGGGTCCACGCCCGAGATGGCCTGCTGGCGAGAGAACAGCTCCTGCCCAAGGCTCATGAGGGCCGACTGCTGGTCCTCGCGGTCACGCACGCCCTGGCCCACGTCGCCCACGAGGTCGGCGGACAGCTCCTCCAGCGTCTGGCCCGACAGGAGCGTTTGCCCTCGCACGTCCAGCAGGCGCGTGAGGTTGGATGCGTCGCCGGCGCCGCCGTCACGCGAAGCGGCCAGTCCCTCCGGTGAGGCGAGGAGGTCCGCGCGGACGGCGAGGTCCGACGCCGTCGATCCCGTGAAGAGGGTGTTCACGCCCAGGGCCGCCAGGACGCCCGTCGTGTCCGGCTCGGCGGTCACGGGGATGTCGAAACTACCGGCGGCCGTCGTGCCGGCGCTCAGTCGGACCGTCAGGCCGTTGCCGGCAGCAAGGGCCGAGCCCGGCGTGTACCCCTGCCCGACGTTCAGTGTGGTGACGAGGTTGCTGGCCGTGTCGCGGACCTCCAGGGCCAGTCCCGCCGTCACACCCACCGTGCCGCTGCCCACCACCTGGAAGGAGTACGTGCCGTTGTCCGGTCCGGTGTAGCGTCCGGTGACGGTGGGCGCCGAGGTGCCCCCCATCGCCACGTTCTCCGGAGCGGACGGCAGGCGGCCCGCGAAGTCGAAGGCGTAGCCGGCCTGTGCCTGGAGCTGTAGCCGGTTGTCCGCCGTCACGCTCGCCGTCACCTGGCCCCCCGTGGCCGTGGTGAGGGCCGTGGCCAGGTCCTGCAGGCTCTGCGTGGCGGGGTCGATGGCCAGGCGCAGGAGGGTGCGTTGGCCGGTGGACAGGTCGGTGACGCTGACGGTGAGGTCGCCGGCCTGGACGGGGAGATCGGCTGTGGTGGCCAGGGGGGCGGCGGGGTCGGACACGTCGCGGACGCCGAGGGCCGAGGTCGGCGGGCCGTCGAGGCCCAGGCCGGTGGCCTGGATGGTGTCGAGGGCGGCGGCGAGGCCCCGGGCGATGTCGTCGAGGCGCTGCTGGTAGGCGGGGAGCGTCTGGTTGTGGACCTCGATCAGCCCGGTGATGGCCCCGCCGCTGATGGTCAAGGGGACGGTGCTGCCCTCGGGGGTGAGCGAGAGCAGGCCGGCCGCGTCGGCCTGGACGGCGAGGCGTGCCGAGGTGGCGCCGCCGACCAGGGTGAGGTTGGCGGCGACGACGGTGATCATGCCGCCGGGCTGGTCGGTGGTGCGGACGTCCACGAGGGCGGCCATCTGGTTGAGGGCCTGGTCGCGCTGGTCCTTCAGCTCGTTGGGCGAGTAGCCGCGGACGAGGGCGTCCTGGATCTGGCGGTTGAAGCCGGCGATCTGCCTCGCTAATGTGTTGACCTGCTCGACGTTGTCCTCGACGGACTGGCGCGACGAGCCGCGCAGCTCGCCGACGCTGGCGGCGAGGCCGTTGAGGGTGCCGGCCAGGTCCTGGGCGGCGGCGAGGACGGCGCCGCGCTGGGTGTCGTCGTCGGGCCGGGCCGCGAGCTGCTGGATGCGTCCGAAGAGGTTGGCGGCCCGCCCGCCGAGGGAGGCGGTGCCGGGGGAGAACAACGTCTCGAGCTGGTGCAGGAGGCCCAGCTCGGCGTCATTCTGGCCGGTCTGGATCTGGTGCGAGGTGAGGGAGCGTTCGATGAGCTGGTCCCTGGCCCGCGCGATGCTGTCGATGTCCACGCCCTGGCCGACGGGGCCGCCCAGCCAGCGCGGCTCGAGGATCAGGTTCTGGCGGTGGTAGCCGGGGGTGGAGGCGTTGGCGATGTTCTCGCCGGTGATGTCGAGGCCGCGCTGGCTGGCGGTCAGGGCGGAGAGGCCGGTGTACAGGGAGATCGCGCCGCCGGAGCTGAAGTTGATCATCACCTCACCCCCGTGCTTCAAGGAGGCGGGCTTCCGTACGCGGCGTGGTCTGCCCGTTCTGGCCGTAGCGGACGGCGGAGGCGGGCGGGCCACACAGGGCGGACAGGCCGTCCTGCACGACGGCGAGGCAGCGGCGGGCGATCAGGACGTTCGAGCGGTTGAGGGCGTCCGCCTGGCGGGCCAGGGCCCGCACACGCTCGGCGGCCCGGGCCAGCTCGGGCGAGGGGGACACGAGGGCCTCGCGCAGGGCGTCGGCGAGGGCGGCCCGCGCCCGCTTCAGCGATTCGAGGCGGGCGGCGGCCTGCTCGTGCGGGCGGTGCGCCGCGCGCAGGCCGGGGCGCCCAGCGGTACGCAGGCCGCGGTGCATGTCTTCGAGGGCGGCGACGGCCTCGGTGAGGGCATCGGCCTCAAGTTCGAGGTGGGACAGCAGGGCGTGTGTCTGGTCGGGTGGGCTCATCGGGGGTGGTTGCCTTGATCTGGTCCTTGATGCTGGCGGCGATGCCGAGGCCGCCCGCATCGGACAGGTGCTTGCCCATGAAGAAGTCGAACAGGCCGCCGTACACGTCGGCGGAGTCGGAGCCGAACATGCCGCCCTCCTTGCCCCCCGTCTGACGCATCTGCTTGAGCAGCTGTCCGAGGAAGAGGGACTCGAAGTCCTTGGCGACGGCGTCCACCTTGGCGGCGGCCTTGGCCGGCGTGCCGGCGGAGAGGACGCCGTCGGCGGCGGTGAGGCCGATGGAGGCGAGCGCAGGGATACTCATTCTGATTCTCCCCTGTGGCGAGTGAGAAGGCCCGGCGGCGGGCGTGATTTCCGGCGATGCGGCGGCGTCAGATCACCTCAATGTCGGCATAAAGCGCGCCGGCCCGCTTCAGGGCCTGGAAGATGGAGATCAGGTCGCGTGGCGAGACGCCCAGGGCGTTGAGAGCCCTGGCGAGGTCGGCCACCGTCGCTGCTTTGGGAACGACGTTCAGCAACGGCTTCGTCTCGGTGACGTCCACGGACGTGCGTGGTACGACGGTGGTGCGGCCACGGGCGAACGGCAGCGGCTGCGACACCTCGGGCGTCTCGCTGACGACGATGGTGAGGTTGCCGTGGGCGACGGCGGTGGTGGCGAGTTTGACCTCGTGGCCGACGACGACGGTGCCGGTGCGTTCGTTGACGACGATGCGTGCCGTGGTGTCGGGGCGGACCTCGAGGAGGCCCACCTCGCCGAGGAAGGAGACGGCGCTGGCGCCGGGGGCGGGCGGGAGGCAGACGACGACGGCGCCGGCGTCCTCGGCGGCGGCGCAGCCGGCGCACATCTCGTTGATGACGCGGGCGATCTTGCGGGCGGTGTTCCAGTCGGGGTCCTTGAGGAGGAAGCGGCTCTTGCCCTTGCAGACGACCTCGCCGAGGGCCTCCTTCTCGACGAGGCCGCCGTTGACGACGCGGCCAACGGTGGGGTGGTTCTTCTGGACGGTGCCGGCCTGCCCGCCGACGATGAAGCCGCCGATGGTGAGGGCGCCCTGGGCGACGGCGTAGACCTGCCCGTCGGCGCCGTACAGGGGCGTCTGGATGAGGAGGCCGCCCTGGAGGCTGGCGGCGTCGTCGATGCTGGCGACGCTGACATCGATGCGGCTGCCGGCGCGGTTGAACGGCCCGATCTCGGCGGTGACCATGACGGCGGAGATGTTGGTGGAGCGGATGACCGGGTCGGCGGGCGACTGGTTGAAGATGCGGGCGGTCTGGTTGAGGCGCTGGAGCATGTCGGCGGCGGTCTGCTGCGTGAAGAGGTTGCGGCTGCCGGTGCCGGCGAGGCCGACGACGAGGCCGTAGCCGAAGAGGTGGTTGGGGCGTGCGCCGTCGAGGGTGGCGATGTCCTTGATGCGGACGTTGGCGTGGGATGCCGGCGTGAGGAGGGCGGCGAGGACGAGGGCGAGGGGTGTGGCGCGTGTCATGTGTGGGCCTGGTGGGTGTGCGGTGGGATTGTGCGGGGGCGTCGTCTTGTATCGGATGGGGGGAGGGGTGAGGGTGAGGATTTGCGGGGAATGCGGGTGGGGAGGGCGGCGCGGCCACGCGGCCCGCGTGAGCGTGCCGCCCGCCTGGAGCGTGTGCGTGCGGGGTGGCGACGTGGGGTGTTGTCTGCCCCATCTGCTCGCGGCCTTGGGCGGAGGCGAGGCACGGAGACGCGGCAGGCCGTCACGTCCCCAATCCAGGCCCCGTCAGCTCGCCCGTCCGCATCCCCCCGTCCGTCACGCGGAAGACCCCAGGGAAGCGCCCGTCCCACGCGGCGTTGGCCGCCGGGCAGTACTGGCGGGCGTTGGCCTCGATGGCCTGCACCCCCCGCACATGCGCCGCCAGGCCGGCGGAGTGGATCAGGGATGCGCCGGGGCACGTCAGGTCCTGCACGCACAGGAACATGCCGAAGTGCCGGGCCGCCGCCGCCATCAGTAGCGACTGCGTCTGCCCCTTGCACGCCTTCAGGGCCGCCCCCGTGTACCCCATCTCCCGGGCCAGCTCCAGGCTCTCCAGGTCCAGCAGGGACTCGTCGATCACCACGGGCCGCAGCTTCGACGCCTCGTGCATCACCTGATGGCGGTTCGCCTTCAGGTCGCGGGCCGTCGGCTGCTCGATGTACTGGACACGTCCGTAGGCCGACGGCGACCGCCCCTCCAAACGGCGCAGGAACTCCAGCAGCGATTCGACGTTCGGGACACGCTCGTTGAAGTCGAGGGAATAGTGCCACTCACTCACGCCACGCTTCGCCTGGGCCTCGCCCGCCACGGCCTCGACGCCGGCGACCCGCTCCACGTCCCAGGCGACGTCGTCGCCGTTGAGCTTGATTTTGAGGTGAGTCAGCCCGTTGAAATGGATCCACTCGCCGAGGGTCTCCGGCAGGCCGTCGCCGACGGGGGCCTTCACGTCGGCCGGCGTGAGCGGGTCGAGGGCGCCGACGAGGTGATACAGCGGCATCATCTCCGCCGGCTCGCGCGTCAACGCGGCGTCCAGCGCGATGCCGTTGAAGCGATCACCGAGGTAATACCCCACGTCGTGCGAGACGTGTTCGGCGGAGTAGGTGTGGTAGCAGTTGAGGCCGAGGGCCTTGCCGAAGGCGTCGTGGAGGGCGGCGTCGAAGGGGCTGGCGACGACCATCGCCGCCAGGGGCGGCATGGGCTCGGGCAGCTCCATCCGCGCCGCGGTGGCGAAGACCTCCGGCTCCAGCCCGTGCGTGATGTCGATGGGGTGGCCGACGGCCTTGCAGGCGCCGTACAGCCCGGCCACGCGCCCGGCGAGCGTCTTCATGGCCGCGAGTGTGGCGGCGTACTCCATCTTGCGAGTCGGCCACGACCACACGTTGCCCAGCGGCATGGAGCCGCGGCCGTGGCCGGCGCGCCCGTCGCGGGTGCGGACGCGGACCTCGGCGTCGAGCATGGTGACGCGGTCCAGCGCGACGCCGCCGAACTTGATGGGCGTGCGGTAGAGGTGATCCTCGAAGGAGAACGCGACGCTCTCGACGCGGATGTCGGTCGGCTTCACGGGACGGCACCATGCGGGGAGGGCGGGGTCATCTTAGGGCGCCGGCGGCGATCCACGTCCGCCCTCACACGCATCGGACGATGGAGGGATTGTGCCTCTCCCCCATCGGCACGAGTCAGGCGCTGGCCAGGACCAAATGACACGCGTCGGCCATTTACCTCGTTGACGCCCCGCATGGCGCCCCGTTATAGTATCCTTCTACTAGCCCGCGCTCTCCATCCCACCCACCCGCACCGCAGAAGGGCTCATTCCATGCTCGTCATCCCCGGCAGCACCGGCAAGGACACCTGCGACGGCGTCACCCGCCGCGACCTGCTCCGCGTGGGCGGCAGCGCCTTCCTCGGCCTCTCCCTCGCCGACCTCTTCCGCCTCCAGGCCGCCGCCAAGAAGGACGCCCCCGGCGCCGGGCACTCGGGCGGCCCCGGCTTCGGCAAGGCCAAGAGCGTCATCCTCATTTACCTCCAGGGCGGCCCCAGCCACATCGACCTGTGGGACCCCAAGGAGGGCGTGCCCGATAAGGTCAAGAGCGTCTTCAAGCCCATCGACACGAAGCTGCCCGGCATCAAGTACACCGAGCTGCTGCCGAAGCTGGCCAAGGTGAACGACAAGTTCACCATGATCCGCTCGATGAGCTACACGCCCAACGGCCTGTTCAACCACACCGCCGCCATCTACCAGATGCACACGGGGTACACGGCGGACAAGGTCAGCCCCTCCGGCCAGCTCGAGCCGCCCACCCCCAAGGACTTCCCGCACCTCGGCTCCAACATCACCAGGCTCAAACCGCCCACCGAGCCGATGCTGCCGTTCGTCATGCTGCCCCGCCCCTTGCAGGAGTCGGGCGTGGTCGGCAAGGGCGGCACCGCCGGCTTCCTGGGCCGGGCCTACGACCCCTACACGCTCTACCCGCCCGGCGACGACAACGACCAGAAGAAGATGGACCGCGTCCGCATCGACGACCTCAAGCTCCGCGAGGAGGTGTCGTCCAAGCGCCTCACCCGCCGGGCCAAGCTCCGCGACGTGATCAACGACGGGATGCCGGCCCTGGAGAAGGCCACCGCCAAGTACGACATCGATGAGTACTACGGCAAGGCCCTCGGCCTGGTCATCTCCGGCAAGGCCCGCAACGCCTTCGACCTGGGCAAGGAGACGAAGGAGCTGCGCGAGGCGTACGGCCAGAACACCTTCGGGCAGTCGTGCCTGCTGGCGCGGAGGCTCGTCGAGGCCGGCACGCGCTTCGTCGAGGTCATCTGGCCCAAGGTCGCCAACAGCGACAACCACTCGTGGGACGTGCACACCGACCTGTCGAAGCGCATGAAGAACCAGTCGGCGCCGATGCTCGACGCCGGCCTGTCCACCCTCATCGCCGACATGGACACCCGCGGCCTGCTCAAGGACACGCTCGTCGTGTGCGTCGGCGAGTTCGGGCGCAGCCCGCAGCGCGGCGTCAGCACGTCGGGCAACGGCAACAGCGACGACGGCCGCGACCACTGGCCGTACTGCTTCACCGGCGTGATGGCCGGCGCCGGCGTCAAGCGTGGCGTGGTGTACGGCAAGAGCGACAAGACGGCGTCGGCGCCGGTCTCGGACCCCGTCCACCCGCGCGAGCTGCTGGCGACGATCTACCACTCGGTGGGCATCAACCCGGCCACGATCGTCCTCAACCACCTCAACCAGCCGCGCGAGCTGGTCCAGGCGGAGGCGGTGACGGCGCTGCTGTCGTGATAGAATGAATGGGGCGGATGGGGCCGATGGGATCTATCCGTCCCATCGGCCCCATTTGTCCCATTCGTCCCATCAACGGAGGCCCCGCTATGCTGGCCCCGCCAATCAACCTCAACGCCTGGATCGCCGAACACCGCCACCTCCTCCAGCCGCCCGTCGGCAACGTGTGCGTCCACAATAGCAACTTCCTCGTCATGGTCGTCGGCGGCCCCAACAGCCGCTCCGACTACCACATCAACCCCGGGGAGGAGCTGTTCTTCCAGGTCGAGGGCGACATCGTCCTCCGCATCCTTGAGGACGGCAAGCCGCGCGACATCCCCATCCGCCAGGGCGAATTGTTCCTCCTGCCGCCCAAGGTGCCGCACTCGCCGCAGCGCCCGGCCAACACCGTCGGCCTCGTCGTCGAGCAGCCGAAGGCGTTTACCGAGGACCACCACCTCCGCTGGTACTGCCACCCGTGCGGCGAGGTGGTGCATGACGTGGCGTTCCAGCCCGTGGACATCGGCGCGCAGATCAAGGCCGCCCTCACCGAGTGGCGCGGCGACGCCTCCCTCCGCACCTGCAAGAAGTGCGGCACGGTGCAGCCCGGATGATCTTCCATAGGGGCCAGGGGGCAGGGGTCAGGGGTCAATAAGAAAGTGAACAGCCAAGAGAAGACGAGACCCTCCGTTAGGATGATCGACCTGCACACACACATCCTGCCGCCCTCCCTCCCGGACCTTCAACGGATGACGGGCTACGGCGGGTGGGTGTCCTATGAGGACTCCCCCGAAGGCTGCAAACGCATGGTCATCGACGGCAAGTTCTTCCGCGCCGTCGAGCCGAATTGCTACGACGCCTCGGCCCGTCTGACTGACATGGCCCGCGCCGGCGTGACGATGCAGGTGCTGTCCACCGTGCCGGTGATGTTCAGCTACTGGGCACAGGCCTTGCACGCCTTCGACCTGTCGCGCGTCCTCAACGACCACATCGCCGAGGTGGTGCGGGCCCACCCCACGCGGTTCGCCGGCCTCGGCACCGTGCCCATGCAGGACGTGGGCCACGCGGTGCGCGAGCTGGAACGCTGCATGACCGATCTCGGGATGCGCGGCGTGCAGATCGGCAGCCACGTCAACGGGCTCAACCTCGATGACCCTGCCCTATTCGACTTCTTCGCCGCGGCGGAGGCGCTGGGGGCGGCGGTGTTCGTCCACCCTTGGGACATGCTGGCCCGCGATCGCATGCAGCGGCACTGGCTGCCGTGGCTCGTCGGCATGCCGGCGGAGACGGCCCTGGCGGCGGCCTCGCTCGTCATGGGCGGCGTGCTGGAACGCCTGCCACGCCTGCGCGTGTGCCTGGCCCACGGCGGCGGGGCTTACCCGTGGATCGTCGGGCGCGTCGATCACGCCTGGCACGTCCGCCCCGACCTGTGCGCGACGGCGGCGAAGTCGTCGCCCCGCTCGCAGCTCGGGCGGTTCTACTTCGACTCGCTCGTCCACGACGCCGACGCGCTGCGTCACCTGCTGAAGCTGGCCGGCCCGGAGAGGGTCGCGCTGGGAACGGACTACCCGTTCCCCCTGGGCGAGATCGAGCCGGGGGCCTTGATCGCCTCGCTGGGGCTGGACGACGCGACGCGGGGCAGGCTGCTGGAGGGGACGGCGTTGGAGTTCCTCGGAGCGTGAGCGGACCACGCACAGAGGCCCGCCACGCCGAAGGTAACGAGAAGACCGAGGAGGACATCGGCGGTGAGGGCGGACTGATCGAACGAGGCGAGCCGGTCCAAATCCCAGGTAGCGAACTCCCAGGGGAAGCCGGCTCGATAACCGATAATGCGCTCCCGGCCCATCCCTCGCTGCAGACTGAGGACGAGCCACAGCCCGCCGATGACGGCGGACCAGATGAGGAAGCGGAGGAGGGTCGCCCGTCGGCCGTCCATCGAGTAGCCCTCACACGCCGACGAGGGCCAGCTCCTGGATCTCCAGCTCGCCGACGGTCTCGATGAGCGGGATGAGCGCGAAGGGGCCGGACCACTCCTGCCCGATGGTCCACTGGCCGACGATGACGCCCTCGCCATCGACCCTGCCGAGGTAGTTCACGCTGTGCTTTCCGATGTACTGCTTCACGAGGCGGACGACGCCGCCGGACTGGGTGCCGGCGAAGGTGAACCTGCCGATGCAGTCGGAGCCCTCGCCCTCGACGCGGCCGTCGTCGAATCGCAATTCGAGCGGCTCCATCCACCGGCGGCCCCAGCCGGCCGCCTCCCAGAAGCCACGCCACTTGCCGGATGGGAACATCGGGGCTGACTCCGCGAAGATGGGAGAGGTGATGCCCTCATCACACCGCACCGGGGCCGCCTTGTCAAGGGGCGAACGCCCACCCCTGGAAGGGGTGGGCTACGAGCCGAAAGCCCCCTCGAAGGGGGCTGAAAGCAGGTCAGCGCTCGTCCTCAGGCCCCTTCAGGGGCCTTGGGCTTGTCGCCAACCCCTTCCAGGGGTGGGCGCCCTCACGGTTATTCCCTTGCCCGCCGGCCGGGCCCGCCGGTACCATGAACATCCTCACCCCCGCGAGGCCCACCTGATGACCCACCTCGCCGTCCTCCTGGCACTGTCCGCGTCCCCCGAGGACCTCGCCTTCTTCGAGAGGGCCGTCCGCCCCGTCCTGGCCGCACGCTGCCTGGAATGCCACTCCACGCGCACGAAGAAGCAGCGTGGCGGCCTCCTCCTCGATGGCCGCGCCGCCATCCTCACCGGCGGCGACACGGGCCCGGCCGCCGTCCCCGGCCAACCGGACAAGAGCCTCCTCATCCAGGCCGTGCGGCAGACACACGCGGCCGTCAGCATGCCGCCCAGGGGCAAGCTGCCGCCCGCCGAGGTCCGCGTGTTGGAGGAGTGGGTCAAACGCGGCCTGCCCTACCCCGGCCCGTCCGCCGCCCCGCCGAAGGCCGGCATCGACATCGCCGCCGGCAAGACGTTCTGGTCCATCGCGCCGCTCAAGACGCACGCCCCGCCCGCCGTGCGTGATGGGGCGTGGGCACGAACACGCACCGACAACTTCCTCCTCGCCGCGATGGAGAAGGCGGGGCTGTCGCCGGCGCCCGAGGCGGACCGCCGCACGCTCGCCCGCCGGCTGTCGTTCGCCCTCGCCGGCCTACCCCCGACGCCGGACGAGGTCGATGCGTTCGTCAACGATGCGTCACCCGATGCGTACGCCCGGCTCGTGGATCGCCTGCTGGCGTCGCCGCGCCACGGCGAACGCTGGGGCCGGCTGTGGCTGGACCTGGTGCGGTATTGTGACGTGGCCGAGGACTGGGCCGACGCCAAGGGGGCGCGGTGGCTGTACCGCGACTGGGTGGTGCGGGCCTTCAACGAGGGCGTGCCCTACGACGAGTTCGTGCAGAAGCAGCTCGCCGCCGACCAGATGGGCGGCGCCCCGACGGAACGAGCCGCGCTGGGCTTCCTCGGCATCAGCCCGAACTACTGGAAGGAGCTGAAGCTCGACCACACGCAGATCAAGGGTGTCGTCGCCGAGGAGTGGGAGGAGCGCATCCACACGCTCGGCAGCACGTTCCTCGGCCTGACCGTCGCCTGCGCGAGGTGCCATGACCACAAGTTCGACCCCATCACCGCCGCCGACTACTACGCCCTCGCCGGCGTCCTCGCCAGCTCGCGCCAGGCCGACGTTTCCCTGCTGCCCGAAGGGGTGGAGAAGCCGGTGCGGGAGGCGAAGGCCCGCCTCACCGTCATCGAGGCGAGGCTCGCCCAGCTCCGCAAGGAGAAGTCGGCCACCAAGGAGGCGGTGGCGCTGGAGTCCGAGGCGAGGCGGCTGCGGGCGACCCCCCACTTCGGCACACCGATGGCGCCCGGCGTCATCGAGGCGAGCCTGCTCGTCCTGCCCGACGGGCCGGACCGCACGAAGCTGGAGTACCGCCCCGGCCCGCAGGACGTGGCGTTGCAGATCCGCGGCAACCCCGGCAGCCCCGGCCCCGCCGTGCCGCGCCGCTTCCTCGCCGTCCTGTCGCCGGATGCCCCGAAGCCATTCACCAAGGGGAGCGGCCGGTTCGAGCTGGCGCGGGCCATCACGTCGGACGCGAAGGCGCTGACGGCGCGGGTGATCGTCAACCGTGTGTGGCAGCACCACTTCGGACGCGGCATCGTCACGACGCCGAGCGACTTCGGGGCGCAGGGCGACAGGCCGTCGCACCCCGAGCTACTCGACGACCTCGCATCACGGTTCATCGACGCCGGCTGGTCGCTGAAATGGCTGCACCGCGAGATCGTCCTGTCGGCGGCGTACCGGCAATCGAGCCAGGCGCGCGACACGCGCGACCCCGAGAACAGGTGGCTGGCGCGCATGCCGCGCCGACGCCTGGAGGTGGAGGCGTGGCGCGACGCCGTCATCACCTTCGGCACGGGCCGTGACGACACGATGGGCGGCCCGGCGGTGGCCCTGGACGAGCCGGGCAACGGACGGCGGACGGTGTACGCCTCGATCAAACGCCGCGAGCTGCCGGACCTCTTGCGCCTCAACGACGCCCCGGACGCCACGACGCACAGCGCCGCGCGCACGCCGACCACGACGCCGTTGCAGCAGCTCTACATCCTCAACAGCCCGTTCATGAAGCGGCAGGCGGCCGCGCTCGCCGCCCGCCTCGCCAGGACGCCCGGCGACGAGGCACGTATCCGCCACGCTTACCAGCTGCTGTACGCCCGCCCGGCGACGGACGCCGAGGTGCGGCTGGGGCTGGCGTTCCTCAAGGAGTCCGGCGCGGCGGGCTGGACGGAGTACGCCCAGGTGCTGCTGGGCAGCAACGAATTCCTGCACATCGATTGAGGGCCGTCGTGATGTTCACGCGCAGGCAGATGATCGGCGCCCTCGGGGCGGGCATCGGCTCGCTCGGCCTGGCCTCGATGCTGGGGGCGGCGACGCACCACAGGCCGCGGGCGAAGCGTGTCATCCAGCTCTTCATGAACGGCGGCCCGTTCCAGGCCGACTTTTTCGACCCCAAGCCGGCCATCAACAAGTACGCCGGCCAGCGGCCCAAGGCCGTCGAGCTGCGGACGGAGAACAAGACGGGCGGCCTCCTCGCCGTGCCGTTCGCCTACAAGAAGCGCGGCAAGTCCGGCCTCGAAGTCAGCGACGTGCTGCCGCACATCGCGAAGTGCGCCGACGATCTCTGCGTCATCCGCTCGATGCACACCGACAACCCGAATCACGGGCCGGCGCTGTACCTGATGAACAACGGCTCGATGTCGATGCGGCGGCCGTGCATGGGGGCGTGGCTCTCTTATGGCCTGGGCACCGACAACGCCGACCTGCCGGGCCACGTCGTCCTGTGCCCCGGCCGGCCGGTGCGCTTCGCCGAGTTGTGGACCAGCTCGTTCCTGCCGGGCGAGCATCAGGGGACGTACATCAACCACTCGGTCACGGAGCCGGACCGCCTCATCCCGTTCCTGCGTGGCGGCGCATCCCCCGAGGCCCAGCTGCGGCAGATCGCCCTCTTGCGCAGCCTGAACGAGCAGCGGGCGGCGGTGACGGGGCCGGACGCGGCCTTGGAGGCACGCATCAAGGCGATGGAGACGGCGTTCCGCATGCAGACGAGCGCCACGGACGCCTTCGATATCCGCCGCGAGCCGGCCAAGGTGCGCGAGGCCTACGGGCACTCGCACTTCTCGCGCGGCTGCCTGATGGCGCGGCGTCTGTCCGAGCGTGGCGTGCGCTTCGTGCAGGTGTACTACGGCAACGGCCAGCCGTGGGACACGCACGGCAACCACAACGACTCGGTGAAGAAGTTGGCCGCCGACATCGACCGCCCCGTGGCGGCGCTGCTGACGGACCTGAAGGCGCGGGGCCTGCTGGACGAGACGCTGGTGATCTGGGGCGGCGAGTTCGGCCGCACGCCGACGACGGAGGGCGGCAACGGGCGCGACCACAACCACTGGGGCTTCACGACGTGGCTGGCCGGCGGCGGCGTGCGTGCCGGCTACGCCCACGGCGCGACGGACGAGTTCGGCTTCCGCGCCGCGGAGAAGAAGGTCCACATCCACGACTTCCACGCGACGGTGCTGCACATCCTCGGGATCGACCACGAGAAGCTGACGTATCGGCACGCGGGGCGGGACTACCGTCTGACGGACGTGAAGGGCGAGGTGGTGAAGGAGGTCCTGGCGTGAGCGGCCGTGGGCTGTTGGGGCCGCCACCGCGATCAGAATCAAGGTCGGGTGAGGCTCTGCGATCCCCAGGACACAGGGGCGACGCCAGGGCCGGGACGCCCCGGCCGTCGCTGAACCTCAATACTCACGCCCCGCGAGAGACGTCGGTGACTTTTCGTCGCCACGCCCCTTGAATGCCCCCGCACGCGTTTGACACAGGGGCCGGCCCGCCCTAGGGAATGGTATCGTCTCACACTGTCACTCCGCGCAAAGGGCGTGACGCGGAGGGATTCGGTGCCGTGCGCGTGCCGGGTTATCGGGTCGGCCGGGTTGAGTCGGGTGCATCGCCCGCGAAGCCCGACGCGGCGCGCCACGCACTCACGTCGGGCTTCGCTCGGCCGGTGCCTCGCTCAACCCGGCCGACGACAGCACCGCCCCACGCCCCACGCCCTTCGTTCCCGTGCCCAGGGATCCGCACACCCATTCGGGAGGTCCAGCTCATGCCGGTCATCGACAACTATCACCAGTTCTCGGCGTTGCCCGACGTGCCGTTCAACCAGCTCCAGCCCGCCGACCTGCTCATCAAGAAGATCTTCCCCGAGACCGCCAAGCACGCCGTCGAGAAGATCATCACCGGCGCCCAGCGTACCCTCAAGGCCGACGAGGTCGTGAAGGTCGATAACGGGTGGTTCCGCAAGAAGGAGAAGATCGTCTTCAAGAACCTCGGCAGCTCCACCTCCGAGCACGCCGCCCTCGTGATCGACCACGGCAACATGGCCGAGGCCGTCGGCGAGGGCGTCATCATCGCCACCCTCCAGAGCCGGGCGCATGAGCGCTACATCGTCTACCGATGCAACGACCCACGCCTCCGCGCCGCCGTCGTCCATGTCGCCACCAACCTCGCCACCAACCGGCCCGGCTCCAAGGGGGGCAAGTACAGCCTGTTCGGGGCCGCCATCTCCTCGTTCCGCGACCCGCACGCCCAGCGCAACACCCTGCTGAACCGGGTCTTCTCGACGCCCACGGAGAAGTTCCTGCGTGGGGTCCTCGCCTACGTCAACGGCGAGTCGAACACGCGGCCGAACATGTTCTGCTCCGAGTTCGCCGTCACCGCCTACGAGGCCGCCGCCCTGATGCTCGACGGCAAGAGCGCTTTCGGCTCGAGCCCGCGGGCGATGTCGCCGATGGAGATGGAGAACATGCTCAACTACCGGCCCGACCTGATGCAGCTCGTCGGCCACGTCGAGTCGCCCATCGACATCGTGTACGAGGCGGTCAAGGAGGCGACGGAGGGGTACGGCAAGTCGCTGAAGGGCTTCACCGGCTTCTTCCGCAGGCCCAGCCCGGAATCGCTCCAGGCGATGCAGGTCCTGACCGGGCTGCTGGAGATGGGGCCGACCGATTACCTGTTCTCCACGGTGGAGCATTACGCGGGCGTCGTCTCCAAGGTCCCCTACGACCCGAGCTACCGAATGCACCTGATCACGCCGGCCCTCGGCCGCGAGAGCCGCTTCGGCAAGCTGCTGCGTGAGAAGCTGCTGCCGACCAACTTCTTCTACCTGTGAACGGTCAGATCAGCCCCAGCGCCGGCGGGCCGTCGAGGAGGCGCAATGCCGACCGCAGGGGCAGCAGCGCCCACGCCGGGCGGCGCTCCAGCTCGCCCTCGACCGCCTGCAGGGTGTTCTCGATGAGCAGCACGTCCAGCAGCGTCCGCCTCTGACGCTCGTCGTGCGGCAGCAGTGCCGGCGGCACCGCCTCGAGGTAGCCGGCCATGAATTCCGACGAGGCGTGGCGCAGCCAGGCCTCGGCGGCGGGCTCCAGGGTGGCCAGGTCCTCGGCGCGGATGACGCCCTGGGCGGCGCCGCGCCCGCCGGCCAGGCCGTGCAGGACGCCGCCGACGGCGTAGGCGAAGGAGTTGAGCAGGCTGGCCACGTCGTACAGCGGCGAGCGTTTGACGCGGCGCTCGCCGAGGGTGCGCATGGCGTCGCCCTCGATGTCGGTGAGGACGAAGCCCGTCCCGGTGTACAGGAGCTGGGCGAGGTGATAGTCGCCGTGGCAGCGGATGCGCGGGCCCTCGACGGCGTCGCGCAGCAGGGCCTGGATGCGGTTCAGGGCCTCCGGGATGCGGGCGGCGAGGAGGCCGGCCTCGGCGGGCAGGCCGGGCACGCGCAGGGTGGCGTCGAGCTGCCCGGCCACGTTGCGCAGCGACTGGTACAGGGAGCGGCGGTAGAGGCGGCCCATCGGCTCGGGGGCGAACGCCGGGCCGGGCAGCGCCGCGAGGGCGGCGTGGAGCTGCGCGGCGCTCGTCCCGAGCAGACGCAGCTCGCCGGCGCCGTTGAGGAGCGTCTCCGGGGCGGACGAGCCGGACGCGGCGACGCGCTCGAAGTAGCTCGACACCTGGTCGAGGGCGAGCCGCCAAGCCGTCGATTGGTGCGGGACGTGGGCGCGCAGGACGCTCACGGTGGCGGGATCGGCGACGGGGCGGCGCGGCCGCAGCTCGGTGTGCCCCAGGATCGGCGCGACGCCCGAGAAGCCGGCACGGGCGAGGGCCTCCCCGATCTCCAGATCGGGGTTGGCGCCTTCGTCGAGGAGGCGGAACGTCCGCAGCACGGCGTGCTGGCCGTAATGCACCGTGGTGGTGTTGTTCTCGCCGCGGTGCAGCGTGATGGACGGGTCGGAGGCGGCGGCTTCGAGGACCGAGGCCAGGGCCGGGCGGGCCACGCAGGCCACCTCGCCGTCGGCCACGCGCAGCCGGGCCGAGGCGCCGATGGCCTTCAGGAGGGCGCGGCAGTAGTCGGGCGAGGACAGGGCGTCGGCGATGAGGTCGCCATCCGGGCCGCCCAGACGCGCGAGGGCGGCGGCGGCGGTCGGCTCCAGCAGGGAGCGTGCGTTGGCGGCGGGCACGGAGATGAGGGGCAGGAAGGTGCGGTCGGCGATGCCCTCGCGGTAATCGATCTGCAGGAACGCCATCCAGGCGGACACCTCGCCGTGCCGCATGGGCGAGACCTGGAGGATGTGGGCGGCGCTGACGCGGCGCGGGAGGCGCGGGGTCAGGTACGCCGGCAAGAGCGCCTCGAGCTGGTCGCGGCCGGGGCCGGCGAAGACCACTTCCAGGGTGGCGCCGGCCAGGATGGGCAGGGGCATCTCCTCGGCCGCCGCCGCCGCCGAGGTGACGGAGGGCAGCGCGAACCAGTAGAAGGCGTGCGGGCCCAGCGTCAGCGGGTAGGGGCCGTCGCCCACGGGCGGGAACGGCGTCTGGCCGAACAGCTCGACCGGCGCCACACCGCGCATCTCGCGAAGGTCGAGATCGACGTGCTGGACGAAACGCGACAGGTTGGCGACGATGAGCAGGCGCTCGTCCTCGTGGCTGCGGACGAAGGCGAGGACGCGCGTGTTCGACGGGCTCAGGAACTCGATGGTGCCGCGCCCGAATGCCTTGTGCCGCTTGCGGAGGGCGATGAGGCGTTTCATCCACCACAGGAGCGAAGACGGGTTGGCCTGCTGCGTCTCGACGTTGACCGCCTGATAGTGGTACTCGGCGTCGGTGATGACCGGGAGGTAGAGCGCCTGGGGGTTGGCGGCGCTGAAGCCGGCGTTGCGGTCGCCCGACCACTGCATCGGCGTGCGGACGCCGTTGCGGTCACCGAGGTAGATGTTGTCGCCCATGCCGATCTCGTCGCCGTAGTACAGCACCGGCGTGCCGGGCAGCGAGAAGAGCAGGCCGTTCATCAGCTCGATGCGGCGGCGGTCGTTGCCCAGCAGCGGCGCGAGGCGGCGGCGGATGCCGAGGTTGATGCGTGCGGTGCGGTCGGAGGCGTAGGCGCGGTACATGTAGTCGCGCTCCTCGTCGGTCACCATCTCGAGTGTCAGCTCGTCGTGATTACGGAGGAAGAGGCACCACTGGCAGTTGTCCGGGATGGGCGGGGTCTGGGCGAGGATGTCGAGGATGGGGAAGCGGTCCTCCTGGTGCAGGGCCATGAACAGGCGGGGCATCAGGGGGAAGTGGAACGACATGTGGCACTCGTCGCCGTCGCCGAAGTAGGCGACGGCGTCCTCGGGCCACTGGTTGGCCTCGGCGAGGAACATGCGTCCGGGGAACCTCTCCTCCATGCGTTTGCGGAGGGCCTTGAGGAAGACGTGGGTCTCGGGGAGGTTCTCGCAGTTGGTGCCCTCGCGCTCGTACAGGTAGGGGATGGCGTCGAGGCGCATGCCGTCCACGCCCATCTCCATCCACGAGTCGAGGAGCGGGAGGATGGCGTCCCACACCGCGGGGCTGTCGTAATTGAGGTCGGGCTGGTGCGAGTAGAAGCGGTGCCAGTAGTACGCCTTGGCGACGTGGTCCCAGGCCCAGTTGGACGGCTCGAAGTCCTTGAAGATGATGCGGGCGTCGCGGTACTTCTCGGCGGTGTCGCTCCAGACGTAGAAGTCGCGTTCGGGGCTGCCGGGGGGGGCGTGGCGGGCGCGCTGGAACCACGGGTGCTGGTCGGAGGTGTGGTTGATGACCAGCTCGGTGATGACACGCAGGCCGCGGCGGTGCGCCTCGGCGAGGAACTCCTTGAAATCATCGAGGGTGCCGTACTGCTTGTGGACGGAGGTGTAGTCGGCGATGTCGTAGCCGTCATCGCGGAGGGGCGAGGGGTAAAAGGGCAGGAGCCAGATCGTGGTGATGCCGAGGTCCTCCAGGTAGTCGAGCTTGGAGGTGAGGCCGCGGAAGTCGCCGATGCCGGTGCCGGCGGAGTCGCAGAAGGCGCGGACGTGGGCCTCGTAGATGATCGCGTCCTTGAACCAGAGTGGGTCGCTCATGGGCCGATCCTTCGGTGGGTGGGTCAGCCGAGGCCGTTGGCCTCGTGGCCGAAGCGTTCGCGGAGGCGTGCGCGGCCCCTGCGGCGGATGGGGTTGTCGCTCAGCCAGGGCATCTTGAGACGCCCCAGGTGGGGTGAGTCGCACAGGGCGACGGCGCCCTCGTCCGTCAGCCCGTTGCCGCCGAGGGACAGGTGGATGAGCCCCCCGAGCGCCGGCTGGGCGGCGAGGAGGCGGGCCGCCTCGTCGGTCAGGCCGTTGTCGTCGAGGTACAGGCTACGCAACTGTCCGAGCCAGGGCGCGGCCAACAACGCCCTGACTGCACCGTCGCCGAGGCCGTTGTCGGACAGCGACAGCGTGTGCAGTGAGGGGAGGTGCGAGCGTGCAAATATCGCGCCGGCGTCGGGCCCGAGGCCGTTGCGGGCGAGGCAGATCTCGGCGACGCGCCCGAGCTTGCCGGAGCCGAGGAGGAGGGCGACGGCGTACGGGCCGAGCGGCACGTCAACGAGGTTCAGCTCGCGGACCGTCGTCAGGATGTCGCCGCGCGCCAGGGCAGCCGCCCCCCCGACGCGGATATCGTTGCCGCTCAGGTGAAGGATGCGGAGGCGGTGGAGGTGGGGCGACGCGCCGAGGGCGGCGGCGCCGCCGTCGCCGAGGCCGGCGGTGTGCAGATCCAGCTCGCGGAGGCGGGCCAGGTGCGGCGAGCGGGCGAGGGCCTCGGCGCCGGCGTCGCCGACCTCGGTCTCGGAGAGGTGGATCTCGCGCAGTCCGGCAAGGGCGGGGCAGGCGGCGAGGTCGCGTGCGCCGTCGGGGCCGAGTGCGTTGGCGTCGATCCACAGTTCGCGCAAAGCGGGCGTGGAGGCGAGGGGAAGCGCGAGCGCGAGGACGTGGACGCCTAGCGGGCCGAGGGCGTTGGTGGCTACGTTGAGCGTCCGGAGGGGGTACAGTTTGCGGGCGCGGGCCAGCGCAATCAGGCCGGCGTCGCCGATTTCCTGGTCGGCGATGTCGAGGCGTTCGAGCTGCTGGACGTGAGGGGAGGCGGCGAGCATCCTGGCGAGGCCGGGGCCGAGCGGGTCGTCTGAGCAGACACCCAGGCCGCGCAGGCGCGACACGAGCGGGCAGCGGAGGAAGGCGCGCAGGCGGGGGAGGGTGGTGTCGTACAGCCGCATGAAGCGGACGGGCTGGGAGGAGAGGATGCGGCGGGCGCGTGCCTCGATGCCGCGTGCGTGCAGGGTGATGTCGCAGGAGGAGACGAAGCCGCGGCGGAAGCGGATGCGGCCGACGCCCGGCATGTCACCGAGCGGCTCGCTCCAGTCTCCGCCGTTGCCCATGAGGAGGAGCCTGGCGTGCGAGCGGAGGTCGGCCCGTTGGCGGCGCGTCAGGCCGGGCTTCAGGGCGGCGACCTGCGTGCGGATGAATTCCGCGCGTTCCTCCTCGCCGTGGTCGTCGATCCAGTCGGCGTAGACGAGGCGCGGGGCGTCGTCGTCGGGGTTGGCGCAGATGTCGGAGAGGAAGGCCTCGTGCATCCGGGTATTCAAGCGGGCGGGCCGGTGCGGGTCAATCGCGCGAACGATTGACCCGCACCGGCCGTTGCGTCGTCGAGCCGGACCGGCTCAGCGCTTCCTCTTCATGGAGGAGAGCGTCTCGGCGGCCTCGGAGCGGACGCGGGCGTCCTGATCGGCCGTGAGGGCCTCCAGGGTCTGGATCGCCTCGGGGGTGTTGGCCTTCATGTAACCCAGGGCACGCACGCACGAGACGCGGACCATCGGGGCCGGGTCCGTCTGGGCGGACCGGGCGAGGGCCGCGACCACGCCGCCGTCCGACTTCCAGTCCATACGCTTGAGCTGGTCGGCGGCCATCTCGCGCTCCGAAGGCAGCGGCGACTTCTGGAGCGTGGCGATCAATCCGACGGCGGGGCTGGGTGGCGCCATGACGACCACGGTGGCGTGTTCGTGCTCCACCGGGTGGGGCTGCACGGGGCGGGGGGCGGCGGGCGCCTGGCCACGCATGGCGGCGTTGTACTGGGCGAGCATGGCCTGGTGCTGGGCGTGCATGATGGCCTGCACGTCGGGGGGTGCGCCCTTGAGGATCTCCGCCGGCGGGGGCGGGGGCGGCGGCAGGACGCCGGCCGGGCGCGGCTCGAAGGCGCCGGGGCCGCCGAAGCCGATGCCGAAGTCGGCGGGGACGGGGCGGCTGGTGACGCCGGTGGTGAAGGCGTTGCTCATGCCGGCGGGGACGCCGGAGTCGGTCCACGTCGGGCGGCCGGGCAGCGAGACGGCCGGCGGCATGGGGAAGGCGCCCTGGGTGCTCTCCACCTTCGTTGGCCTGCCCTTGCCGGCGGCCTGCTGCTCCTCCACCATCAAGGCGTGTGCGGCACTCACCGAGGCGTGGCCGAACGGCGCCCGTGGCTCGGGCGCGGGCGTCTCGACCCTCGGGGCCGGCCTGGCGAGGCCGCCGCCGGTGAGGCCGACGCCGGTGAGGCGCGACCACATCGAGGGTTTGGGGGCGGGGTCGCCGGGGAGGCGGGCCATCGGCGGGGCGAGCGGGCCGGGCGGGGGCGGCACGTCGGCCTTGCTCACCGTCTGGATGGGGGGCGGGGTGGGCGCCGCCGAGGACGGGAGGGGCACCTTGGTGAACTTCTCGGGCGCGAGGACGGGCTCGGGCGTGCCCTGGCGGGCCAGGGGCGGGGTGGCGCGGGCGGCGGACTCGACGCGGCGGGCGGACTCGGCCTCGGCCTTCTTGGTGTCGGCCTCGCCCCAGCGCTCGACCTGGCCGAACGACTCGCTGGCCACGACGGGCGGCTCGGCGCCTGGGGCCATGCCGGCGTAGGGGCTGGCGGTGGGCGCCTTGGCGGTGCGCAGGATGCGCACGGGGGCCTTGGTGGCGCCGTCGGCCTTGGGCTCGAGGATGGTCAGTTTCTCGCCCGTGTCGAGGGCCTGGGCCTCGCACAGGCGGCTGCCGTCGCGCTCGGCCCAGGTGCGCAGCACCTTGCACTTGCGGGCGGGGCCGGTGCCCTCCTGCACGGTGATGACCTGGTTGGACTTGAAGAACGGCTCGGCGGAGGCCGGTGCCAGGAATGCCAGCACCCCGGCCAGGCCCGCGATCCAGCGTGACCGGATCATGACGAATCCCCTCCCTGGACGACGCTTCTCCGAACGGAGGAGTTATCGGCAGGGAGGGGAAGAGCGGTTGAGCCGGACCTTGCGGAAGATGCCGGCGGGATGGGCGATCTGGGCGAGGTCAGCGCCAGCGGCGGCCGTAGTAGCGCGGCCCGCCGTAGCCGCCGTAGCCGTAGGCCGGCGTGCCGTAGCTGAAGGCGAAGTTGCCGGTGCTCAAGGTGACGCCGGAGCCGCCGTAGCCGTAGGCGGGGTAGCCGCCATAGCCGTATCCGTAGCGGTAAGGGGCGTACCCGTAGGCCGGGGCGGCGTAGCCCCCGTAGGAGTAGGCGGGGGCGTAGTAGGTGTTGTACGCCGGGTAGGCGGTGCCGTACCGGACGATGACCTGGGCGTCGGCGTTCTGGGCGGTCATCGCGAGCATCGCCAGGGCGGCCACGGCGAAGGTGAAGGTGCGCATTCGATTGCCTCCTCTGTTCAATTTTGTGTCCGAATGGGGCCAGTCGCCCCTGTGGAATACCTTGCAACCAGCATGCCATCAGGCCTCGGGGTGCGCGTCCTCGGCGGGGCCGCGCAGGCGTTCGGCGAGGAGGGAGAAGCGGTGGCGAGTGTCCTGGTTGCGGACGGCCAATTCCAGGGCCTGACGCGAGCCGACGACGACGACGAGCTGCTTGCCGCGGGTGACGGCGGTGTAGAGGAGGTTGCGCTGGAGGAGCTTGAAGTGCTGGGTGTGCAGGGGGATGACGACGGCGGGGTACTCGCTGCCCTGGGCGCGGTGCGTGGTGACGGCGTAGGCGGGCATCAGCTCGTCCAGCTCGCCGAAGTCGTAGATGAGGCGGCGCCCGTCGAACTCGACGACGGCCTCGCGCTCGCCCTCGTCGATGGCGGCGACGCGGCCCACGTCGCCGTTGAAGACCTCGCGGGTATAGTTGTTCTGGGTCTGCATGACCTTGTCGCCGACGCGGAACTCCATGCCGAAGCGCTGGACGGACGGCCCGCCGGCCGCCGGGTTGAGTGCTTGCTGGAGTGCCTTGTTGAGCGATTCGGCGCCGAGCTCGCCGCGGTTCATGGGGGTGAGGACCTGCACGTCCTTGACGGGGTCGAGGCCGAAGCGGGCGGGGATGCGGCGGGCGACCATCTCGACGAGGCGCGAGAGGATGGCGGGCGGGGTGTCGGCCTCGACGAAGTAGAAATCGCCCCGTCCGCCGGCGGGGGCTGACTCGGGGAGCAGGCCCTCGCGGATGGCGTGGGCGGCGCGGACGATCCACGACTCGCGGGCCTGGCGGAACACCTCGGTGAGGCGGGCGACGGGGACGGTGCCGGAGGCGATGAGGTCGGCGAGGACGCGGCCCGGCCCGACGGAGGGGAGCTGGTCCACGTCGCCGACGAAGACGACGCAGGCGTGGCGTGGGACGGCACGCAGGAGGCTGTTCATGAGCGACACGTCCACCATGCTGCACTCATCGACGACGAGGAGGTCGATGTCGAGCGGGTGGGCGGCGGTGCGTTTGAAGCCGCCGAGGGCGGCGTCGAACTCCAGCAGGCGGTGGATGGTGCGGGCGTCGCGTCCGGTGGTCTCGCCGAGGCGTCGGGCGGCGCGTCCGGTGGGGGCGCACAGGGCGACGCGCAGGTGGCGTGACGCGAAGAGGTCGAGGAGGCCCTTGACGAGGGTGGTCTTGCCGACGCCGGGGCCGCCGGTGATGACGAGGACCTTCTCGCGTGCGGCGGAGGCGAGGGCGTCGCGCTGCTGGGGGGAGTAGACTACCTCACCCCCTAACCCCCTCTCCGAAGCGGAGAGGGGGGATCGCAAGAGCATCG
>CAZVZK010000130.1:0-29008 GCA_964630925.1 uncultured Alcaligenaceae bacterium | reverse complement strand
CACCTCTCCCAACTCCCGTTGCCGCGGACATTACTTTCCTAGGACGCTGTAGCCGCGGACAGGCCACCTGTCTCGAAACGCACAAGCGTGACCCCGACTCGTGGGGGCCTGCTACAATGGAATGTTGACGAGGAGGCTCGTGGAAATGGCAGTGGTCCCGACGCCGTTGACCCTGGCGGTCTGCGCTGAGGCGGACCAGGAGACACCCGGCGTCGCGCCGGCACTCCTCCGCATCCTCGATGGCCTTGAGTTGGACGCGCTGCCGGGCGTCGCCCCGCCGTTCTTCGTGTACGTGGCCCTGACCGACGGGGACGGGCTCACCGACTTGACGTTGGCCGTCACCGAATGGGGGCCGGAGGTCAGCGAGGTGTTTCGCGGCTCGGTGCGGGTCGCATTGGCCGGCCGGCTCGGGGTCTTCCACCTCTGCTTGCTGGTCGAGGGTTGTTTCTTCCCGCGTCCCGGCTCGTATGACCTGGCCCTATCGGCGGGCGACGAGACCCTCGCCAGACGATCCATCCGTGTCCACCCGACGGAGGGGCTGCCATGAGCGCCGAGCCCGAGAACAGGCGGAAGGGGTACCTGGAGCTGCACGATGTTGACCGGACCATCCGTCCGGCCTCGGATAGCACGTTGCGTGGCATCGTCGGCCACTGCCTCTTCACGGAGGACAGGGTGCCCGCGCCGGGGCCGTTGCTCGACAGGCTACACGCCATCGCCGAGCAGGAGGCCGCCGCCCACCGGCCGCTCGGGCGCCGCCGCCCCTTCCCCACCATTTTGGAGAACCTCGCCCTGTTCCTCGAGAAACGCGGCGATGCGGCGGGCGCGGCCCGCGCCCGCGCCGAGCTGGCGGCCCTGCGCGGCGAGTGATCGATGCGCGACTGTCGTCCTCACCCCTTGGCCAGGACGAGGTCGAGAGCCCAGCACCCCCGCACATGCGGGCCGGGCGAACGCAGGTGCGAGAGGAGGTCGGCATCGGTGCACCCTGCCTCCTCCAGCGCGTCCGACAGCACGGCGAGGCGGGCGGGGTCGAGGTGGCCGCTGGGCAGCTCGCGGTTTTCGTAGGCGGCTTGCGCCAGCCTGGCCGTCACCCTCGTCACCCAGGTCGGATGACCAGGTGGGGGCCGAAACGGGTTGATGGCCTCCCGCAGAATGGGCGCGAGTATTCCCGGCGGGTCGAGATCGGTCCACCCTTGGGTGGCCCCGGAGCCCATCCAGGCCTCCTCCCAGCCTCCCAATAGCTCGTCGTTCGCGATCTGGATATCGCCCTCCGCCACGCCCCCCGCCGCCAATCTCGCGGTTTGCTCACGGAGCAGCTCTTCGCCCTCCATCGCGAGCACCACATTCTCCCATGACGTGGCGACCCACCAAGGATCCTCAACTGCGGCTTGCAGAGCGTAGTACACGGCACGCTCGGCGACTTGCCTGTCCCCTGTGGCGGGCGTCATCGTTCCTGAATCCAGAGCCTCAAGCAGCCGCTCGGCTTCTTCAGCGGCAGCCGCCGAAGGCTGATCGGCGAGTGTCTCCACGACCTCCACACCGCGCCGGGATGGGTAGTCCGAAAGGAGCCGCCAGATGTGCCGACAGCACGCACACGCGAACAGGAGGCCTTTCCGGCCTGCGGCCATTTTCTTGGCGAACCGAAGCATCCGCTCAGGATCACCGCAAGCCAGCCACTCCACCTCCGTCATGCTTCGACCCACTGCCAGGGAGGATAGCCGGTCCAGATCAGCCCGGCGGCAGGACGGCCACCGAGGTGACCGCGCCCGCCTTGAAGTAGCGGCGGACGTTGTCCGGCGCCGTGTGGCAGTAGAACACGTCCAGCCGCGAGACGGTCTCGGGGTGGGTGACGGTGATCTCCCGCCCGCTGTTCAGCTCGATGACGAAGTGACGGAAGGGCCTCAAGCGGTTCAGGGCCCGCAGGAGGCGGTCCAGCTCCTCCGGCGTCATCAGGCCACCTCCTGGAAGGCCGGCCGGATGTCGCGCACCTGCCCGAAGGTGAAGTCCTCCCACACCTCCAGATCCGGCGACGTGTACGAGACGGCGGGCGGGTTGATCCCGATGGTCGGGTGGTTCACCCGGATCACCTTCCCGTCCGACAGCTCGACGATGAACGGCACGAACGGCTTGCGGTGCTTGTGTTCGATCAGCAGGCTCTCGCAGCGGGCCGCGTCCATGACAATCTCCGGCATCGTGGGGCGACTCCATCAGGCTACCCGACGTAGCCCCGACGCGTCAACACCCCGGGCCTGCCGGGAGCCACGAGATCGCGCCCGAGCCGGCCAGCCCTTCCAGGCTGACTGGTGCGTGTCAGGGTGAAAGGCTGACGTGCGGGGGGCCGGCGGTCACGACGCGGCGCCGACGACAAGCGAGCAGTTGTGCCCGCCGAACCCGAAGCTGTTGCTCAGGGCGTATCGCACCTTCTTCTCGCGCGCCGTGTTCGGCACGTAATCCAGGTCGCACTCCGGGTCGGGCGTCGTGTAGTTGATCGTCGGGTGGATCGCCCCGGCGCGGATCGCCATCACGCACGCCACCAGCTCCACCGCCCCCGACGCCCCCAGCAGGTGCCCCGTCATGCTCTTCGTGCTGCTGATCGGCACGCGCCGCGCGTGCTCCGGGCCGAAGACCTCCTTGACCGCCTTCGTCTCCGCCACGTCGCCCTGCGGTGTGCTCGTCCCGTGGGCGTTGATGTAATCCACGTCGCCGGGGCTCAGCCGCGCGTCCTTCAGCGCCAGCCGCATCGCCATCGCCGCCCCCCTGCCTTCGGGGTGCGGGGCCGTGATGTGGTAGGCGTCCGCCGTGTTGCCGCAGCCGAGGATCTCAGCCAGGATGTCGGCGCCGCGCCTCTTCGCCCGCTCGTACTCCTCGATGACCAGGACGCCCGACCCCTCGCCCAGGACGAAGCCGTCGCGGTCCCTGTCGAACGGGCGGCTCGCCCTCTGCGGGTCGTCGTTGCGCGTGGACAGCGCCCGCGCCTGGATGAAGCCGCTGAGGCCCATGTGCGTGATGGCCGCCTCCGAGCCGCCCGTGACCATCACGTCGGCCTGGCCGTACTGGATGGCGTGGAAGGCGTCGCCGATGGCGTGCGCCGCCGACGAGCAGGCCGTCGCCACCGACGTGTTCGGCCCGCACAGCCCGTACTCGATGGAGATGTTGCCGCTGGCCGCGTTGACGATCATCTTGGGCACGACGAAGGGGCTGACCCGGCCCGGCCCGCCCTCGATGAGCTTGTTCGTCTGGACCTCGAACTCGTTGATGCCGCCGATGCCCGACCCGAAGATCACCCCGCAGCGGAAGGGGTCCTCCTTCGAGAAGTCGATGCCGCTCTGCCGGACGGCGTCGGCGGCCGCCACCATCGCGAACTGGGCGAAGCGGTCGAGCCGGCGCGCGGTCCGGGCGTCGAGGAGCTTCTCGGCGTCGAAGCCCTTGACCTCGCCGCCGAAACGCACCTTGTACTGATCGACCTTGATCAGCTCGATGGGGCCCACGCCGCTCTTGCCGGCCAGCAACGCCGCCCAGTACGACTTCACGTCGTTGGACAGCGGCGTGACCACCCCCATGCCGGTGATGACGACGCGCCGGGTCATTTCTTGGCCTTCTCCCGTTCGATGTAGTCGATGGCCTCGCCGACGGTCTTGATCTTCTCGGCCTGGTCGTCGGGGATCTGGATCTCGAACTCCTCCTCGAGCTCCATCACCAGCTCGACCACGTCGAGGGAGTCGGCGCCCATGTCCTCGACGAAGGAGGTCTCCCGCTTGACCTGATCCTTGTTCGCGCCCAGGTGGTCGCAGACGATCTCGATCACGCGCTGCTCGATTGCCACGATACGGACCTCCTCGAAGCGGATGCGCTTCGCCTCATTTCAATTCTGGTTGATACCACAGGGCGCCGGCGCGGGACAAGGCCGATCCTGGCCCGCCGGGCGTGAGGGAAGCCTACACAAGATGGGGGCACGGGGAAAGCCCCGCCGTCACGCCTCGATGTGACGGCACTGGGCCCTCCGGTCCATCCTCCGCAGCAGCCCCGCCAGCACCCGCCCGGGGCCCAGCTCGTAGAACAGATCCACCCCCGACGCCAGCAGGCCACGCATCGTGTCCTCCCAGCGCACCGGCTCGACCACCTGCCGCGCCAGCGTCGCACGGATCTCCTCCGCCGACGTGTACGCCGCCCCGGTCACGTTCGCCCACACCGGCACCCGCGGCATCGCCAGGGGCACCCCGGACAGCGCCTCCGTCAGACGCTCGACCGCCGGCTGCATGATGGGCGTGTGGAACGCCCCGGCGACGGCCAGACGCACCGCCCTGGCCCCGGCCTCGCCGACGAGGCGTTCGACCTCCTCGACCGCCGGCGTGTCGCCGGAGACGGCGAGGTTCCCGGGGCACAGGTGGTTGGCGATGCGCACCAGGCCCTTCTCGCCCGCCTTGCGGCAGATCTCCTCGACCTGGGCCTGCTCCAGCAGCAGGATGCTCGACATCGTGGACGCCCTGGCGTCGGCGGCGGCCTGCATGGCCTCCCCGCGCGTCCGCACCAGACGCAGCCCGTCCTCGAACGACATCGCCCCGGCGAACGTCAGCGCCGTGTACTCGCCCAGGCTCAGGCCGGCGGCGGCCACGACCTCCTTCTCGACATCGGGCTCTTCGTGGCGGAGCTTCTCCAGGGCGGCGAGGCCGGCGACGTAGAGCGCCGGCTGGCTGACGACGGTGGAGTCGAGACGCTCCTTCGGCCCGCCGGTGCAGACGGCCAGGAGGTCATACCCGAGCACGTCGGCGGCGCGGGTGAACAGGTCGCGTGCGGCGGGGAGGGCGGCGCAGAGGTCGCCGGCCATGCCGACGTGCTGGGCGCCCTGTCCGGGGAAGAGGAAGGCTACCTGTGCCATGCGGGCTCCGATCCGTGAGCGGGTGAGGGCGAATGAATCCGATAGGCCCGATGCGCCCGATGCGCCCTCGTTGTCCTATTCCGTGAACGGCCTCACGCCTTCTCCATCATCGGCGGCGGGTTGTCCTGCAGCTCGCGGACGATGACCTCGTTGAGCTGCCGCTTCGCGTAGTTGAACGCCACCTTGAGCGCGTTGCGGATCGCCAGCTCCTTCGACGAGCCGTGACAGATGATGCACGCCCCGTTGATGCCCAGGAGCGGCGCCCCGCCGTACGTCGCGTAGTCGTACCGCGCCCCCAGGCCCTTCCAGGCGCCGATGACGGCGTCGCGGTCGGCCGACAGCTTCGAGAACACCTCCGACTGCACCACCCGCATGAAGTAGGCGAACGCCCCCTCGCTGTACTTCAGCAGCACGTTGCCCACGAACCCCTCGCAGACGATCACGTCGGCGGCGTTGCGGTGCAGCTCGCGGCCCTCGACGTTGCCCTTGAAGCGCGGCGCCAGCGGGGACTTCGCGAACAGGGCGTGGGCAGCCTTGGTCAGCTCGTTGCCCTTCTCGGCCTCCTCGCCGATGTTCAACAGGCCGATGGTCGGCGCCTCGACGCCGAGGATGTCGCGGGCGTAGATCGAGCCCATGATGCCGTACTGATACAGATGCTCCGGCTTGGCCGAGATGTTGGCCCCCACGTCGAGGACGACGATGGGGCCCTTCTCGGCGGGGAGCACGGTGGCGATGCCGGGGAAGAGCACGCCCGACAAGAACCGCTTGCTGAAGTGCCCGCCGGCGACCATGCCGCCCGTGCTGCCGGCGCTGACGATACCGTTGACCTTGTCACCGGAGAGCAGCTCCCAGCAGCGCTTGATGCTGTTGTCGGGCTTGCGGCTGTAGGCGCGCGGCGGGTCGTCCATCGCCAGCACCTGCGTGCAGTGGAAGACCTCGAGGCGGGCGCGTTCGGGCCCGTCCGGCAGCAGAGGCTCGACGCGGGCCTGATCGCCGACGAGGACGACGTGCAGGTCCGGCTCGTCGAGGGCGGCCTGGACGGCCCCGGCGACGATCGGGCCGGGCGCGTGGTCCCCGCCCATCGCATCGAGCGCGATGCGCATGACTTACTTCTCCGTCTTCTCCGTCACGACCTCGCGGCCCTGGTACCAGCCGCAGTTGCCGCAGATGCGGTGCGGCAGGACGGCCTGTTCGCAGCGCGGGCAGTACTGCACCTGGTCGGGCACGATGTGGTGGTGGCTGCGACGCATCCCCTTGCGGGAGCGCGAGGTTCGTCTCTTGGGTACGGCCATGGATCTTCCGCCGGCTACGGGGCCATCTCAAATCGAAACCCCCATGGTAGGCATCGGCCCGGGGGCTGTCAAGCGGGCCGACGCCTGGACACGGCGGCGGCCCGCACCCATCATGTTATGAGCCCGACCCCCGCGAGGCGACCGATGGACACCCTGTGGGCACCCTGGCGGCTCTCCTACGTCTCCGTGGCCAAGGCCCCGCCCGATGCGTGCTTCCTGTGCCGCCCCGCCCAGGGGGCTGACGACGACAGGGCCGGCCTCATCGCCCACCGGACGGCCCTGTCCTGCGTGGTCCTCAACCGCTTCCCGTACAACAACGGCCATCTCCTGGTCGCGCCGCTGGCTCACAAGGGCGGCCTGCACGAGTTGACGCCGGAGGAGCTTCTCGACGGCATGGAGGTGGTGCGGCACATGATCCGCTGCCTGGACGCGATCATGAGGCCGGACGGCTACAACGTCGGCCTGAACCTGGGCCGGGCCGCGGGCGCGGGGCTGCCGGGGCACCTGCACTGGCACGTCGTGCCGCGCTGGAACGGCGACACCAACTTCATGACGACCTGCGCCGAGGAGCGCGTCATCGTCCAGTCGCTGGAGTCCCTCTTCGACCTGCTGCGGGCGAAGATCGCCGCCGGCGGCTGACCGTCACCGCGGCATGGGCAACGTGTCGGGCTCGGGGCAGGCCACGCCCGGCTCCTCGGACGCCTCCTCATCCTGCCCACTGGGGTGCCAGACGGGACGCGGGCCGCCGAGAGTCAACACGACGTAACACGCCAGCGCGCCGAGGGCGCCGACGATGGCGGCGAAGACCGCCTGCTCCTCGGGCGAGGCCGACGGGGCGGGCCTCTGGCCGCGTGCTCCGGGTTGCCCGATCCGTGCGGCGAGGGTGGTGAGCTGTTGGGGCCCGGTGGGGCTCTGGGACCAGGCCAGGGCCGCCACGGCGACGAGGACCAGGAGGACCAGGCCGGCCCCGATCGCGTCGCCGGTGAGCCAGGACCACGCGGAGCCCGGGGCGGGATCCGAGGGGCGGATTGGCGAGAGGGGCTTCTCGCGGCTCATCGCCGACGGCACCCGCGCCGCCGGCCCCCAGCGCTCGGCTTCACCCTCCTCGCCCCCGAAGAATGCCCCGGCGGCGAAGCCAGCCGCGGCGGACCACAGGAGGCCGGCCACCGCCTCGATGGCCGAGGTGGGATCCGGCCGGCCGGTCCAATCGTCCGCCCGGATGGGGCGGGAGGCCGGCCCCGCTTCCTCCCCCGCGATGACGGCGCTGACGCTGACAAACGTCCCGTTCGCGAGCAGGTGCCTGTAGCGCATGTTGATGCCGGTGATGAGCAGGCAGAGGGCGGCCAGGACGAAGAACACCACCCCGCCGATCAACCACCTTCGCGACATGCCGCACCTCCTCGGGAGCCGCCTCGCCCGCCGATGGTAGAACGGAGGCCGGCCGGCCACCCTGACACGCAGGGCGCCGAACGGCATCCCCCCCGGGAAGGCCGACGTGTCGGCCCGTGCGGAGCGAGGGGTCAAGGGGCTCACGGGCTTCTGGAAGCTCAGCCGGCCCCACCCCCCTCGACGGCCTCGACGGCCGTTGTCTCCGGCCACCAAGGTTGGCCGTGTCTCTCGGCGCGGGGCTTGCATGCCGTGTGATGGCCCGCGCCCGGCCTGGATAGGGGCGTGGCTCGGCCACGGGTGCGAGGATGAACCGTCGGATCTGGCTCGTGCTGATGGGAGTGGGGGTTGGGTTGGCCGTCTTGCCGATCCTGGCCCGTGCCTTGTCGCTCCGTCCGGGGATTACGCGGGCGAACTACGAGCGCATTAGGGAGGGGATGACGCTTCAGCAGGTGGAGGGCCTCCTCGGCGGCCCGTCCGGCAACTACAGCCGGATCCCCGACAAGGAGGCCGGCCTCTGGGCCATCGACCCCGATCGTCCCGACCTCGGCCGCCGGTTCTTCATCGGGCGTGAGGTGTGGACCGGCGATGCGCTGGCCGTGGCCGTCTGGTTCGATGACGAGGGGAGGGTGGCCCGGAAGGAGTCCTATGAAACGTTGGACCGGGGCCTCCTCCGGCGTCTGCGTGACCTCATGGGCTTGTGAGCCGAGTGGCCGAGGACATGAATACACTGTCAGGGGAAGGGCCGTGATGCGGGAGGTCCGGTCATGAAACCGACTTTGCTGAGAGTAGCCGCCCTGGCGCTCGCGTGCGCCGTGTCGCCCCACGCCCTCGCCCTGGACAAGGGCCCACCCAAGGGGCCGGACGGGGGGGAGAAACTCGACGGGGTCTGGGTGGCCACGGGCGGCGAATCCGGCGGCACGAGGTTCGGCGCCGCCGACCTGGGCGGCCTCAAGCTCACGTTCAAGGGCAAGGTGGTGCGCTGGGAGCAGCAGGGCGGCGAGGCCGTGGAATCGACCTACGCGGCCGGCGCGGGCAAGGGCCACAAGCAGATCGACTTCGGGGGCAAGGCCCCCGTCGGCAAGAAGCCGCCCGCCGGCCTGAGCGGCGTCGGCATCTACAAGATCGAGGGCGGCAAGCTCTACCTGCACGTCGCCATGCCGGGGGGCACGCGGCCCAAGGACTTCACGTCACAGCGGGGCGTCGTCAGCACGGTCTACGTCCTCGAGAGGGTAAAGAAGGCCTCCAAGGACGAGGGATGAGGGGCGTGAGCCCTTGACGGGGGTGTGGGCGTCCTGTGTTGGGCCGCGCCCGCACAACGCGGCCTGGGGTGGGATTTCCGCATTCGATGATCGAAGTGCCGTCCCACTTTCTCGAGGAGGCCGGGGCGGGATAACACGATGGGCGGCTCTCCCCGTCAATCGATGTGGGCCAATTCGTTGGTCAGGAACAGCGCCCGCGCGTAGGCCTCCCACGCGCCGGGCGCGCCCGCCTTCGCCCGCAGCTTCGCCAGCACCTCCTCCGCCGCCTCGCGCTCGTCGGCCGTCGCCGGCCGGCACAGGGCCAGCTTGAAAGAAGTGTCGATAGGCGACCTGTCGCGCATCAAACGCTCGCCGAAGCCTTTGGCGGCGCGCATCACGAACGGGTCATTCATCAGGTAAAGGGCCTGGAGCGGCGTCGTGCTGGTGGGGCGGCTGCCGGTGCTGGCGTTCGTGTCGGCGCCGTCGAACAGCGCGAGGTACGGGTGACGCTGGATGCGCTGCGTCATCAGGTAGACGGCCCGGCGGTCCGTCTCGTAGACGGCCTTGAACGGCTTGTGCTGCGTGAAGTCGTACCTGGCCACGGGCGGGAACGGGTGCGGGCCGCCGCGCGTGCGGTCGAGCCGGCCCGACAGCACGAGGAGGGTGTCGCGCGTCTGCTCGGCGTCGAGGCGGCGGCGGTTGGCCCGCCACAGCAGCTCGTTGTCGGGGTCGGCCAGGCGTTTGGCGTCGTCGTCGTCGCTGGACAGGCGGTAGGCGCTCGACAGCACGATCCGGCGGTGGAGCGCCTTGAGCGACCAGCCGGACTCGATCAGGCGCGAGGCCAGGTGGTCGAGCAGCTCGGGGTGGCTGGGCGGGCGGCCCTGGCGTCCGAAGTCGTTGGGCGTCGGCACCAGGCCCCGCCCGAAGTGGTGCTGCCAGACGCGGTTGACGATGACCCGCGCGGCCAGCGGGTGGGCCGTGAGCCACGATGCCAGTTGCAGGCGGCCGGAGCCCTTCTCGCCGGGTGGGAGAGGTTGGCCGCCGAGGATGCGGAGGAAGCGGCGCGGGGCGAGCTTGCCCTCGCGGGTCGGGTCGCCGGCGAGGTGGATCTTCACGTCGCCGATCCAGCGCTTGCCCTCGACGACGGCGTAGGCCTGGGACCCGTCGGAGAGGGTGACGAGGTCACGCGGCTTCTTGTCCAATTCGATACCGGGCCAGGGGTAGCGGGTGCCGCGGAAGATGCCGTAGAGGGCGTAATAGTCGTCCTGGAAGATGGGGTCGAACTTGTGGTCGTGGCAGCGCGAGCAGGACAGGCCCAGGCCGAGGAAGGCGCGGCCCGCGTTCTCGATGGTGTCCTCGTAGGTGAGCCACCACTGGTAACGCTTGTCCTCGTAGGAGCCGAAGCGGCGGGCGCCGGCGAGGTACCCCGTGGCGATCTTCTGGGCGTCGGTGCTGCCGGGGAGGAGGTCGCCGGCGATCTGGTCGCGGACGAACTCGTCGTAGGGCTGATCGGCGTTGGCGGCGGCGATGACCCAGTCGCGGTAGCGGTACGCCTGCGGGACGGGGTAGTCGGAGTTATCGCCGGCGGTGTCGGCGTAGCGGACCACGTCGAGCCAGTGGCGGCCCCAGCGCTCGCCGAAGGCCGGGCTGGCGAGCAGCCGGTCCACGAGGCGGGCGTAGGCGTCGGGCCGCGTGTCGTTGAGGAACGCCTCGGCCTCCTCGGGCGTCGGCGGCAGGCCTGTGAGGCCGTAGGCGAGGCGTCGGAGGAGGGTGCGTCTGTCGGCGGGGGCGTTGGGCGTGAGGCCCTTCGCCTCCAGTTTCGCCAGGATGTGCCGGTCGATGGCGTCGGCCGCCCACGCGGCGTCCTTGACCGGCGGGGCGGCCGCGGCCTTGAGGGGCTGGAACGCCCAGAACGCGCGGTCGGCGTCGGTGATGACGCCCCTGATGCGGGTGGCCGGCCCGCCGGCGGGCCAGGGCGCGCCCAACTTCACCCACTTGGCGAAGACGGCGATGTCGGCGTCGGGGATCTTCTTCTTCGGCGGCATCTCCGGCCCCTCGTGCCGGACGGCGCTGAGGAAGAGCTTGCCGTCGGAGAGGGGGCCGCTGTCACCGCCGGCCTTGAACCCCTCGGCGGTGTCGAGCCGCAGCCCCCCGGACTGGTTCTTCGGGCCGTGGCACTTGTGGCAGTGCATGACGAGGAGGGGGCGCACCTCGGCCTCGAAGAAGCGGAGCTGCTCAGGGGTGGCGGCGTGGGCGAGGAGGAGGAGGAGTGTCGGCATGGCGTCGGGATCCGGGGAGGGGGGGTTAGAGATGAGGATAACCGACGGCGGGCGTCGGGGCCACCTCGCCGGCGTCCGGACACCCACGGCTCGATGCGCTCGGGGTGGGCGGCCCGGCCCCCTGATGGGGCCGCCCGCCTGGGGTCGGAGACACGGCCCGCCATCGGGGGTCTGGGGGCGTCTCGCCCCCGGCTCGCAGGGGGGGCCGCACGCCCCGGCATCACGGGCTCGAGTGTCATCGGCGTACCGCTCACCCCCCGGCGTGCAGTTTCGCCAGCAGGCCGAGCAGCTCCTTCGTCATGATGACGGACGCATCCTCCTGCACGCGGTTGGTGCCCAGCCACGACTCGTAGCCGCCCAGCTTGTGCTGCTCCGGCGTCGGCAGGTAGCCCTCGTAGCCGTTCGCCAGCCCCACCACCAGCGTCCGCCCGAACGGGCTACGCTTCTTGATCTCCAGGCCGATCTCCGCGAACACCTCGAAGGGGATGGCGCAGATGGCCAGGTCGCCCACCCTCGCCGCCTGGAGGATCACCCGCAGGTCAGGCCCCGCCTTGTCGAGCCGCAGCACGCGGCGGGCGTAGGCCTCGGCCAGGCGCGGCAGCTTCTTCCGCTCCTCGCCCTCGGCGGCCAGGACGGCCTTGGCCTTGGCCACCTGGTCCGCCGTCGGCCTGCGGACCTTCAGCACGATCTCGCGCTGGAGGATGGCCAGCGGGGCCGCGGGGTCGTGGGCCTCGATCTTCTTGCGGGCGCGCCAGGCGGCGTCGGCGGCCTTGCCGGCCACGATGCGGATCTGCTCGAACGTCTCGCGCGGCGGACGCTCTCCGCCCCACGGGATGTTGTTGATGTCGCCCGACGTGCCGTTCGTCATCATCGCCACGAAGTCGCCCTTGGCCCCCAGGCGTGTCGGCATGAGGCGGGCGAACTCGCCGAAGTAGTCGGCGGACACCATCGCCCGCGGCGTGCCGCCGACGTAGTGCAGCGAGTAGTTGGCGTAGAGCGCCAGCGGGCGCCCGGCGCGGTCCTGCACCGACAGGACGGTGATGTCGGGGTCGGTGGGGCCGGCCGGGTGCAGCAGGGTGTCGGCGTTGTTGGGCGGGTTCATGCGCACGAGGTCGAAACCGCCGAACGGGTTGGCGTCCATCCTCCCGGGCTTGAGGAACCAGCGGCGGTTGAAGACCTCGTCCGGCAGGGCTTGGGCCCCGGCGCCGACGGCGGCGGGGCGCAGGGCGGCGTGCGCCTTGATGATCGACTCGGCCAGCCCCTTGATCAGCAGGGCGCGGTAGGCGACCTCGGCGGGCCGGCCGTCGGTGACGTTGGCCGGCGGCGCGCTGTGCGTGTGGGTGGAGGAGATGAGGATGTTCTCCGCCGGGATGCGGCACTTGCGCGACGCGATGAGCTTCGCCTCGTCCGCCGCGGCGCGGCCCACGCCGAGGCTGTCGGCCAGCACCAGGGCGATGGTGGTGCGCCCGTCGTCGAGGACGACGGCGCGGGCGTGCAGGGGGTCGTGCGACCTCGTGGCGAGGTTCTCGCTGAACCCGCCCGGCATGTCCACCGGGAAGTCGCGTGGCGAGACGTCCACGGCGGCGGCGCCGGCGCGCAGGACGCGGGCCGGCGGGGGGGCGGTGTGCGGCAGGGCCAGCAACAGCAGGGGGAGGATCATGGCGGCGCCTCGCTGGGTGGGGGATGCCGCCATCCTATCGCGCCGACGCGGGGCGGCCTCACCCGCCGAAGCCCTCCGCCGGGACGGTCTCGCCGCCGTTGCGTGTGGCGAGGGCGCGGAACGTCGTCAGGCTCACCGAGTTGGGGATGGCCCTCACCGAGCCGTCCATGTTGAGGAAGTTGCAGCCCGTGGTGTGGGGGCCGAAGAAGCCGCCGGGGCTGGCCGTCGCCAGGTTCGGCCCGCCCGAGCGGACGTGCACGGTCACGGCCGTGATGGCCGGCCGGGCCGTCGCGCCGACGGCCTGGCCGCGGCGGGCGGCGTGCTCGGCGCTGTACACCGTCTGCGCCCCCGGGATCACGCCGGCCCAGCCGTTGGGGGAGAAGCGGCTCATGCGTTCGCCGAGGCCGATGGTGTTGGAGGTGCCGTCGGTGATGTCGGCGATGCGGACGCGGACGTTGCGGTGGAAGATGCCGTTGAAGTCGGGCTCCTCGTAGGCGGCCGAGTAGACGCCGGTGCCGTGGCTGGCCGGGTCGCCGCCGCCCAGGCAGCCGACGTAGCTGGTCACCGCCAGGTCGTTGACACCCAGCGTGGCGGGGTAGGCCGCCACCGCCTTGGGCGTCGTGTCGGCGGGGCAGACGTAGGCCTTGACGGCCGTGGCCCGCGCGGCCGCGTTGACCGGGTCGGTGATCGGCAGGTCGAAGCGGATGGCCCGGTGCAGGGGCTCCTGCTCCATGAAGGGGAGGACGGCGGCGAAGAGGCTCCAGCCGGGGCCGGCGTCGGGGGCCGCCTGGTTCGAGCTGGCCCCGTAGTTGTAAGTCCAGGTGGACGGCGACAGGGCCGACGTGAAGCCGGCCGGGAAGCCGTCGTTCACGTCGTGGTAGGCGTGGAGCGCCAGGCCCATCTGCTTGAGGTTGTTGACGCACTGGAGGCGTGCGGCGGCGTCGCGGACCTTCTGGACGGCGGGGAGCAGCAGGCCGATCAGGATGGCGATGATGGCGATGACGACCAATAGCTCGATCAGCGTGAAGGCGGGGCGGGGACGTGGGTTCCGCATGGAGGGCCTCGGGGGGGGAGGGAAGACGCATGCTCTTGTGAGACTGAGTCTCATACTCGATCTCATGATAGACCCCCGGAGGCCGCCGGCAAGAGCGGGGAAGGAAAATGGCCCGGACGGCTCACGCCGTCCGGGCCTGCCGCCGCGAGATGATACCGCGGTCTCACTTGCGTCGCCTGCGGCGGTTGACGCCCCCGGCCCGCCCGGTCACCTCCCCGCCGCCCACAGCACCCCGCGGCGCAGGATCTCGGACGCCTCCGCGCTGTCGTACGTCTTCTCGCTGTGCCCCAGCAACGTCTGGAACACCCGCCCCCTCCCGTTCCCGTACGCCCACGCCAGCGGCTCCATCCTCCTCGTCACCTTGGACTCCGCCGCGATCAGCGGCTCGATCCCCTCATCCCCGGCCTGGTTGAAATACAGCTCGTCGGTCACCTCGAACGGCTTGATCCCGGCGGTGATCGCGTGCCTCGCCGCCGTCGGCCTCACCACGAACTTGCCGAACGCATCGTGCCCGCTCGCGGGCCTCCCTTTCGGGGGCGTGTGGTCCCACACCCGGCGGATGATCCGGCGGTACTCCGGCCAGTCCGACGCCCCGGCCTTCGGCAGCGACGGGTGGAACGCCCCGTTGGCGAAGTGCACGCTCGCCAGCCCCCCGCCGTTCTGCAGATACGCCACCAGCGAGCGCTTGCTCGCCTCGCTCAACTGCCGGCCGTCGTGCCAGTTGCAGTAGTTGAGGACGATGGCCGCGTAGTCACCCAGCCTCTTCCGGCCCAGGTCCTCGATGTCCAGCGACACCTCCACGCCCACCCGCGTGTCCTTCTCCAACAGGTCGCGGATACGCGGGGTCGTCTTCTCCCAGTTGTGCCACCTGTGCGCCTCGTTGCCGGCGAACAGCAACACACGCATCGGCCTCAGCGCCTTCGTCACCTCCTCGCGCGACAGATACGCCGACTCCACGCCCCCGGCGGGCACCTCGGCCCCCGCCGCCCACACGATCCCGTTGAGCATCATCTTGCGGAAGCCGGCGTTCTGCCAGTTGTCGTAGAAGTGCCCGCACGTCGTCCCGAAGCCCCTGCCCTTCTCGCGCTGGACCGCCCAGGCGACGACGTCGCCGTCGCCGGCCCGGCCCTTCAGGTCCGGCACCTCGCCGAGGGGCACGGCGCCCGGGGCCAGACGCAGGTTGTAGTAGAACTCCTCGCGCATCCTGAACGGCCTCACCCCACTCGCCACGGGGTGCTTCGGCGACGGCAGTTTGACCTCGGCCTCGACGGTGCGGATGGCCGAGTGCCACTTGCGGACGCCCTCCTGCTCCCACTGGAAGTACCCGCCGTTCCACGCCAGCACCTCGGACCTGTGCTTCTCCGGCGCGAAGGTGGAGAAGTGGAACGTGACCAGCCCGCAGCCGCGCCTCATCAGCCCATCGACGAAGCGCACGCGCTCCGGGGTGGCGAGGTGCGGCGCCTCCTCGTACAGCGTCCCGTCGCGCCCGTCGGAGACGACCATGATGCAGTCGGCGTCGTTGAGCGTGCGCGGGTCGCGCGGCCAGCCGCCGAGGTGATGCTCGACGCGGACGAGGTGGGAGGCGTTGGAGCGTTGCAGCATGGCGTGGAGGAGGCGGACGCTCCAGCAGTAGTCGTGGATGCCGTTGCCCTCGGGCCCGTGGCTCTTCTTCCCGGCGATGAGGACGACCTTGCGCGGCTTCACCGGCGGCGCGGCGGCGCCCGCGAAGTGCGGCAGGGCCAGACACAGGGAGAGGGCCAGGAGGGTGGAGCGCATGGGAGGAGGGCCTCGGGGGCCGGGTCAATGATATTGACCCGTCAGGGGCTGGGGTCGCTGTCGTAGAGCACGCATCCTGCGTGCTCGCTGGCCGTCGCGGGTGGGGGTGACGGCAGCCGAGGGGTGACGGGAGCACGCAGGATGCGTGCTCTACGACGGCACCGCCCGGCGTGGATGCGTAGCCAGGATGCGGCGGCGCGTGTATCGTGGTGGGGTGATCCTGAACCGGGATGTGAGGCACCGCGATGAAGGTCGGAATCGTCGGCTATTCGGGCGTCGGCAAGAGCACCGTCTTCCAGTGGCTGACGGGCGTCGCCGCCGACCCCGCCAAGGTCGCGCAGCAGGGCCAGGTGGGCATGGCCCGCGTGCCCGACCCCCGTCTGACCTGGCTCTCGGAGCTGTTCAACCCGCGCAAGACCACCTACGCCACGGTGGAGTACCTCGACACGCCGGGCCTGATGACCGGCGAGCGCGAGGGCAACCCGCGCCGCCTGGCCATCCTCCGCGAGGGCGGCGGCCTGCTCGTCGTCCTGGACGCCTTCTCGGGGGCGAACAAGCTGGAGGCCCAGCTCCGCCAGTTCCGCGAGGAGCTGGTGTTCGCCGACATGGAGATCGTCATGAACCGCATCGGGCGGGTCGAGGACCAGCTCAAGAAGAACCGCCCGGCCAAGGAGAAGGAGGTCCTCCAGGCCGAGCTGGAGCTACTGCACCGCCTCCAGGCCCAGTTCGAGGCGAGCAAGCCGGTCAGCGATCTCGCGATCAAGCCGGACGAGGAGAAGCTGATCCGGGCGTTCCAGCTCCTGACCCTCAAGCCCGAGGTGGTGCTGGTCAACTGCGCCGAGGACGCCTGGAAGCAGCCCCTGCCGCCGGCGCTGGCCGGGCTGGCACCGACGGCGATCAAGGCGCTGCCGAAGCTGGAGATGGAGCTGGCCGAGCTGGGCGACGACGACCGCCAGATGTTCATGGCCGACCTGGGCGTGGAGAAGTTCACGCGCGACGACGTGCTGCTCAAGGTGCATGAATTGATGGGGCTGCAGGTGTTCTTCACGGTGGGCGAGGACGAGTGCCGGGCCTGGCCGATCCCGAAGGGGGCGGACGCGGTGGTGGGCGCGAGCCAGATCCACACGGACCTGGGCAAGCGGTTCGTACGCGCGGAGGTGGTGGGGTACGAGGACTTCGTGAAAGCGGGGTCGATGAAGGAGGCGAAGTCGCAGGGGACGTACCGCCTGGAAGGCAAGACCTACATCGTGAAGGACGGCGACATCATGCACATCCTGGCATCGACATGAGGCAGCGACAGGCCAATCGGGAGGTCATGCGATGTCCACTTTCTCTCGTTTCGTCGGCATGGCCTGCGGCGCGGTGGCGCTCGCGGGCCTGCTCGGCTGTGGGGGACAGTACGCGGAGCGCACCAAGGAGCTGAAGATCCTCGGCATCGCGTACCACAACTACCACGACATGCACGGGCGAGGCCCCGCCGACGCGCAAGCCTTCCTCAAATGGGCGCAGCAGGGGGCGCAAGAGGCCGTCGGGGTGATCCAACAGACGGCGGCGGGCGGGACGTACACGCTCCTCTACGGCCCGTTCAAATTCCGCGAGGACTTCCCGCAAGGCCTGAACAACACGGTGCTGGCGTATGAGAACGTGCCCTCGCCAGGCCCCCGGCTCGTGCTGCTGGGGGACGGCTCGGTATCGGTCATGGACGAGGCGCGATTCAACGCGGCACCCCGGCCTGACGCCAAGGGCCCCACGAAAAGGGCGCAGACCAAGTCCGAGGTCATCAAGGGGGATGGGCGTGACGCGACGCTGCGGGCCATCGGCGAGCTGTACCGGCGGTACTGGGCCGCCCACAAGGACGTGGGGCCACCGGGGAAGGCCGAGATCGTCCGCTTCGCGAACGGGCTCAATGACATCGACATGCACCTGGCCGCCTCCACGATAGGTGACCGGCCCGGCGGATACACGGTGTACTTCGGCTGCGTCCGCGACGCCTCGTTCCCCGCCGGGGTGGATAAAACCCTCCTTGCCCACGCGAACGCTATGCCGCCGGAGGGAGGGATGCTTGTGCTGACCGCCGACGGCAAGGTGTGGGAGATGACCCCGGAGGCATTCGCCGCCGCCCCGCGGCCGAAAGTGCCGGACAAGTGAACGGCGCCGCGTGGCCCGGAGGGGACGAATGACCGTCGCCGATGTCCTCCCGGCGTTCCTCGCCGCGTGCCCCACGATCAAGCCCGCCTGGGAGAGCCATCTCGCCTCCTGGGGTGATGAGACGGAGCGCGGCCACTTCAACGACGCGGCCGTCGTCGCCCATCACATCGTTGATCGCTTCGAGCGGGGCGATCTGACGGAGCTGCCCGCCGTCTTCGCCGTCCTGGAACGATGCCTGGCCGAGGGGGACAAGGAGGCGAGGGGGCTCGCCACCGTCGGCATCATCGAGGACATCCAGAACATCGCGTCGCACCGGGATTTTGGCCCCGACGTGTTCCTCCGGTGGCTCGGCCCCCTATCCCGTGCCGCCTGGGATGAGCTGTGCGTGTTCTGGGGGCACGTCATGGAGGCGAAGGCGGCCGGCCTACTCGACCCGACGCCGGACGCCGGCTCCAGGGCCGTTGACCCGAGCGAGATCGAGGATCCGGCCCTCCGCAGGATGATGGAACAGATGCATCGGCGCGAACTCCCCGGCCCCCTCCGGGGTTCATGACCCGTAGACCGCCCCGTGGTATCATGGCGTCTGCCGCCCCGCGCCGGGAAATCCCCCCATGCCCCGCAAGTTCGACCTCCACCTGCCCGGCCTCCTCAAGGTCCTCGCCGAACACCTCTACACCTCCCGCAAGGTCGGCGTCCGCGAATTGATCCAGAACGCCCACGACTCCTGCACCCGCCGCCGCATCGAGGGCCACGAGGCCCACTACCGCCCACGCATCACCGTCGGCCTCGACAGGCCCAATCGTCTCCTCACCATCGCCGACAACGGCAACGGCCTCACCGAGGACGAGATCGTCAACTACCTCGCCACCATCGGCCGGGGCTACACGCGCGATTTACGCGAACGCCTCGCCTTCGACGAGCCCGAGGCCGCCGCCGCTCTCATCGGCCAGTTCGGCCTCGGCTTCCTCAGCGCCTTCCTCCTCGCCGATCAGGTCACCGTCCACACGCGCTCCGTCACCGGCACCCCGCCCCTCCGCTGGCACTCCTCCGGCGATGAGCATTACGACCTCGCCCCGGCCGACTTCCGCGAGGTCGGCACCACGGTCACCCTCCGCGTCAAGCCGTCGGCGTCGTTCATCCTGTCGGAGGAGGCCCTCGCCGAGGCCGTCCGCACCTACGCCGACTTCCTGCCCGTCCCCATCCACCTCGAAGGCGACCCCTACCCGCTCAACCTCGGGTCGCTCCCGTGGGAGGACGAGGAGCCGGACCGCGCCATCCGCGCGTACATCAAGCGTGCCTTCCCCGGCCCCCGCCCGCTGTGCGTCATCCCCCTGCGCGAGCAGAAGGTCGGCGTCGGGCTGGGGACGATCACCGTGCCGCTGTCGGGCTTCCTGTTCGTGCCGCCCGGCTCGGTCGCCTCGGTGCGCGAGTACGGCGACCTGCGTGTCCACATCCGCCGCATGTTCATCTGCGAGCGCGAGCGCGACCTGCTCCCGCCGTGGGCACGCTTCGTCCGCGGCGTCGTCGAATGCCCGCTCCTCCAGCCGACCGCCTCGCGCGAGAGCCTGCATCAGGACGACAACTTCGACCTCGTCCGCCAGGCCATCGAGATCCTGCTCGGGCACGGCCTGCAGGGCCTGGCCCGCGACGACCCGGCGACGTGGCGCAAGGTGGTGCGTGGGCACTCCGACGTGATCATCGGCTGGGCGGTCACCGACCCCGGCTTCTTCGAAAAGATCGAGGACATCGTCACGTTCCGCACCACACGCGGGCCGCTCAGCCTGCCGGAGTACCTGGAGCAGTCGGGCGGCAACATCTACTTCGTGACCCGCGAGCTGGGCAGCGTCCAGGAACGCATGCTCGCCGAGGGACGCGACCTGCCGGCCATCGACGCCTCGTGGTTCTCCGCCGCCCCGTTCCTGGAGAAATACTCGCGGCGTCACCCCGAGGTGAGCCTGATCCAGCTCGACGGCGAGGCGGAGCAGCTCATGCGCCCCGGCCCGGACGGCGTCTTCCTGCCGCTCCTGGAGATCCTCCGCGAGTCGGCCGACGCGCGGGCGGCCTCGTTCCGCCCCGCGGAGGCGCCGGCGGTGCTGCTCTACCCGCACGGGGCGGAGCTGGCCCGCGAGGCCGAGGAGAGCCGGCAGGCCGGCGACCTGCCCTCGCCCCTGGCCGGCCTCATCAGCGAGTACGTCGATCAGAAGTTCAAGGCGCCCGACGCGATGAAAGGGACGCTGTACCTCAACACATCCAACCCCCTGATCCGCTCCCTCGCGGCCAACCCGCCGGACGAGGGCGTCCTGCGGGCGGTGCTGGAGCTGGTACATCAGGTGGCGCGGCTGTTCGCGGGGCGGATGCTGTCGGCGGCGGACGCGGCGGGCGCGTTCGGGGCGGTGACGAGGGCCATCACGGGGCTGGCGCGGCGATGACCATCTGGGACTGGATCCACGAGCAGCGCTCACGCGCCGAGGCGTCCGGCGACAGGGAGGGCCTGCGCCTGTGCCGCCTCCACGCCGACGCCTACGAGCTGCGCCAGGACGACCCCGCCCGCATGATGGAGATGCTCGACGAGGGCCGGCGTATCGCCCAGAGGCGCCGTGAGCCGTGGTGGGCCGCCTTCTTCGAGCACTGGCAGATCGAGACGCTCATCTACTACCTGGAGGATTACCGCGAGGTCGTGGAGCGCGCCGTCAAGCTCACCCTCGAGGTGCGCAGGCCGGCGTTCGACGGCTTCCCGCTGCGCTTCGGCGTGTGGTGCAACCTCGTGGCCGCGTACCTGTGCGTGGACGCCCGCGGCCACGCGGCCGCGATCCGCGAGGCGCTGGCGTACCTGCGGACGGTGACGCCGGACGAGGGCGGCGACGCCTACCTGCTGATGGCGCGGCGGCACTGGTTCGCCTACGAGATGGGCGACTACGCCGAGGCCGAGCGCCTGGCCCGCCAGGAGCTGGCGATGTGTCAGGGCGACGACGACCGGAACCTGGGGATGCACCACGAGGTGGACACGCACAAGGCGCTGTGCTGGATCGCCTTCCGCACCGGGGACGTGGCGATGCTCGACACGCACGCCCGCGCCGGCGAGGAGCTGGCCCGCCGCCTGGGCTACTCCTACGAGCAGGCGCTGTGCACGCTGTGGCGGGCGGTGTGCGCCATCCAGGCCGGCGACGAGCACCAGGCCCGCCCGCTCTTCCGCCAGGGCGTCGCGCGGATGGGGCGGCTGGGGCAGCCGCCCGGCGAGTCGTACTTCGACGCCGTCGCGCGGTACCACGAGCTGGCGGGCGACCCCGAGGCCGAGTGGGCCACGCGCGAGGCGGAGCTGGCGGCGATGCGCGGCAAGGGGCAGTCGGCCTACGAGACGATGGTGCGCATCAAGCGCGTGCGCCTGCTCCGGCGGCTGGGCAGGCCCTGGCGGGCGGAGGAGGACGAGGCGCGGGCGGCGGCGGGGAAGTTGCGCGATCCGGCATGGCATCTGCGAGAGCTGCTACAATGACGACGTCGCCCCGTTGAAAGGAGCCGAGCAGTCGTGTTCGCCGCCGCGCCGGCAGCCGGCGCCCACTGGGCGCTCGACGTGCTCTTCCTGCTGCTCGTCCCCGCCCTGGTGCTGCTCAACGGGCTGTTCGTGGCGGCGGAGTTCGCCCTCGTCTCCGTGCGCAAGACGCGCATGGAGGAGCTGGCCGAGAAGAAGACGCCCGGCGCCAGGTCCGTCCTGGAGGCGATCAGGCACCTCGACAACGCCATCGCCGCCACGCAGCTCGGCATCACGCTGGCGAGCATCGGCCTCGGCATCGCCAGCGAGCCGGCCCTGGCACGCCTCTTCCACCCCCTCTTCGGCTGGATGCCGGAGTCGTGGACGTGGATGACGGCCCACATCGCGGCATCGGCGCTCGCGTTCATGCTGATCACGTTCCTGCACGTCGTCTTCGGCGAATTGATCCCCAAGTCCGTCGCGCTGCAGCGCCCGGACACCGTGGCCATGTGGCTCGCCAAGCCCCTCTTGTGGTTCTCCTGGATCGCGCGGCCCGCCATCCTGGCGATGAACGGCACGGGCAACTGGCTGTTGAAGCAGGCCGGGTTCAAGGCGGCGGAGGGCGAGGCGATGATCCACTCCGTCGAGGAGCTGATCCTGCTGATCGAGGACACGGAGGAGGCGGGCGTCCTCGACGAGCAGCAGGCGGACCTGGTGGAGAACGTGTTCCACCTGCGCAACAAGCGGGTCACCGACTGCATGGTGCCGCGGGAGAAGATGGCGTCGCTGGAGATCTCGACGCCGCCGGACAAGGTGCTGGAGGCGGTGCGGAGCGGGGCGCACACGCGGATGCCCGTGTACGAGGGCGACCTCAACAACATCGTCGGCATCGTCAACACCAAGGACCTGTTCTACCTGTTCAGCCTCCAGGGCGTGGTGGTGCTGCATGACGCGCTCTACGTGCCGACCTACCTGGACCCGGAGGAGACGGTCAGCAACGCGCTCCGGCTGTTCAAGAAGGCGCACCGGCACATGGCGCTGGTCCGCGACGCGGACGGCGTGATCCACGGCCTGATCACCCTGGAGGACATCCTCGAGGAGATCGTCGGCGAGCTGGAGGACGAGCACGACCGGCCGATGCCGAAGGTGCGCAGGCGGCGCAAGCTGCCGCCGGGGCGGGCGTGAGCGGGCTCAGCGGTACGCCTTCAACGCCGCGATGCGTTCGCGGAGCTTCCGACACTCCGCCAGGAAGCGGGCGTCCTTCGCCCCGCCGTACATCCGCTCGAACGCCTCCGCCGACAGCCCCTCCTTCCACCCCGCCGGGCCGAGGCAGAACGGCTCCAGTGCCTTCACGCCCGCCAGCCGGCCCGGCTTCTCCTTCAGCCACTCCGCGAACGCGACGCCCGAGAAGTCGGCCGCCAGGTCCGCGAAGCTGAAGCCGCTCCCGCCCGGCTGGGCGTCCAGCATCTCCTTCAGCACCCCCGCCGCCTCCGCCGCCTTCGGCCCCAGCATCGCCGCCAGGGCGCACGAGACGGCGAAGTGCTGTGCCAGGTCCTCCCTGCCGTGCAATTCGGGCGTCCCCAGCACCTTCAGACGCTCCTTGCGCTCGGCGTCCGTCTCGATGCGCCGCCACGCCGGGGCGGTCACCGGGTTGAGGCGCATCAGGCTCGAACGGTCCAGGCCCACGCCCAGCGCCAGCAGGAACGCCGGCACACGCCGGGCCTCGGGCCGCTCCGCCGCGGCCACGGCGGCGGCCCGCGTCAGCAGCGCCGTCAGCTCGGCCCCCTTCTTCGGGGCGGCGGAGGCGTGGTTGGCCCTGGCGGCGCGGACGAGGGCGGCGAGGACGGCGCGGGCGGCCTCCTCGTTGGCGTCGGCGGCGAACAGTATCATGACGGCGGCGAGCATGTGGCTCAGCATACGAGGTGGGCATGGCGACGGCGGCGGAATGGATCACGGCGTTGGGCCTGGCCCGGCACCCCGAGGGCGGGTGGTACCGCGAGACGTACCGCGCCGCCGAGGGGATCGCACGCGAACACCTGCCGCCTCGCTTCAACGGCGCCCGCGCCTTCTCGACGGCGATCTACTACCTGCTCGAGGCGGGCGACCTGTCGGCGCTGCACCGCATCCGCCAGGACGAGGTGTGGCACTTCCACGACGGCGACCCCCTCGAATTGCACCTGATCTCGCCGGCGGGCGAGGCGTCGCTCGTCCGCCTGGGCCGCGATCCGGCGATGAAGTTGTTCCCGCAGGCCGTGGCCCCGGCGGGGTGGCTGTTCGCGGCCCGTGTGGCCGACGGCGGTTCGTACACTCTGGCAAGTTGCACGGTGGCCCCGGGGTTCGATTTCGCCGACTTCGAGATGCCGCCGCGGGCGGCGGTGGCGGCGGCGTACCCGCACCTGGGGGGGCTTGTTACAAAGTTGACCAGATGACCCCTCGCCGTGCGCGGGGGCGCGTGGTAAGATATCAGTTCTTTCCCGGAGGTGGAACATGCGTTTATTGGCGACGTTTGGCGTCCTTTGTCTGACCGGCCTGGCCTCGGCGGCCCCCGTGCCGTTCATCGAGAGCGCGGTGCCCGAGGCGGTGCTCGAGACGAGCAACCAGCAGCGATCCGAGGCGCTCTTGCGCTGGCTCAAGGCGGCGGACCTGGCCCAGCAGCTCGTGCCCAGCAGGTCGGCCCTGCCGTCCGAGTTCACCTCGCGTCTCAAGGCCGAGATCCAGCCGGGCGGTGGCCGAGTCGTGCTGCGTCTGCAAGGTGCGGCCCGCCCCGACGACCGGGCGCTGTTCAAGGCCCTGGTCGGCAAGGTGACCCGCACCGGCGCCGTCGACCCCCGCCTGGCCATGATGCAGGCCCAGCTCGTCGAGGAGCAGGTGATGATCAACCGCAAGATGCTGATCCTCCGCGGCGGCGCCATGGGTGGCCGGGTGTGGCGCGGCGACGACTTCGACATGGAGCAATACCAGCGCCAGCTCGCCGACCAGGAGATCCGCGCCAACCCGCCCAAGCTGGTCACCAGGGCCCGCTGAGCGCCCCACCCACAATTCGGCCGCGGCCCATCGACGCCGGGGACTGCCCTTGACGGGACGGCCCCCGGCGTATGTCATGAGGGCATGGAGACACAGGCTCGAGGCAGTCCACCGATGCCACCCAACGGCACCCCGCCCGACGGCGAGCGGCCCAAACGCGGCGTCCCCGAGGGGCTTTGGATCCGCTGCCCCTCGTGCAAGGCGACCATCTTCCGCAAGGAGGCCGAGTCGCGCTTCAACGTCTGCCCCGAGTGCAACTACCACTTCTACCTCCCCGCACGCCAGCGCCTCGGGCAGCTGCTCGACGAGGACAGCTTCGAGGAGTGGTTCACCGACCTCGCCCCCGTGGACCCCCTCGCCTTCAAGGACCGCATCACCTACGCCGAACGCATCGTCATCGAGCAGGGAAAGACCGGCATGCTGGACGCCGCCGTCACAGGACGCGGCTTCATCCGCGGCCGGCCCGTGGCCCTGGCGATCACCGACTTCGCGTTCATGGCCGGGAGCATGGGCTCGGTGGTGGGCGAGAAGCTGACACGCTGCATCGAGGAGGCGCTGCGCCAGCGTCTCCCCGTGGTCATCGTGTCCGGCTCCGGCGGCGGCGCCCGCATGCAGGAGGGCATCCTGTCGCTGATGCAGATGGCCAAGGTGTCCGCGGCGCTGGCTCGGTACGACCAGGCGGGCGGGCTGTACGTGTCGATCCTGACGCACCCGACGATGGGGGGCGTCGCCGCCAGCTTCGCGTCGCTCGGCGACATCATCCTGGCGGAGCCGGGGGCGATGATCGGCTTCGCCGGCAAGCGCACCATCTGGAACACGGTGCGCCTGGAGCTGCCGAAGGACTTCCAGACGAGCGAATTCCTGCGCGAGCACGGCTTCGTGGACCGGATCGTCGAGCGGAAGGACCTGCGGACGGAGCTGGCGAGGATCATCGATTACTGCGAACACTCGTGAGGGCCGCGCCGTGGGGGTCTTCGACTGGCTCTTCGGGGGCGGCGGCAAGAAGCACGCCGGCCTGACGAAGATCAACGTGAAGAAGAGGTTCGACCTGCTCAACCGCACGGGGCAGGGGTCGATGTCGAAGGTGTGGCGCGCCCGCGACCTGAGCCTTGGCCGCGTCGTCTGCCTCAAGCTCCTCGACAAGAAGAAGACGGAGGAGTTCGAGGCCCGCTTCCTGGGGCTGAAGAAGCCCCGCGAGGGCGAGATCTGCGTCACCCTCAAGCACCCCAACATCGTGCAGACCTACGAGCACGGCGTCACCACGGACGGGGAATACTACCTGGTCATGGAGCTGGTCGAGGGGATGGGGATGAACTTCCTCGTCGAGACCAAGAGCGAGAAGCTGGACGGGAACCGGGTCAACTACCTCAGCCAGATCGCCAGCGCCATCGACCACCTGCACAAGGCCGGGTACATGCACCGCGACATCTGCCCGCGCAACATCATGGTCAACACCGAGGGCGTGGTCAAGCTGATCGACTTCGGGCTGGCGATCCCGAACACCCCGGCGTTCTGCAAGCCCGGCAACCGCACGGGGACGCCGAACTACCTCGCCCCCGAGGTCATCCGCCGCACCAGCACCGACCTCCGCGTGGACCTCTTCGCCCTGGGGGTGACGGCCTACGAGATGTTCTGCCACACGCTGCCCTGGGAGAAGGGGGCCAGCCTGCAGACCCTGCTGAACCACATGCGGACGGTGGGCAAGGACCCCAAGGAGCATGTGCCGGACATGGACGACGAGACGCGGGCCTTCCTGATGAAGGCCATCGAACGCGATTCGAACAAGAGGTTCCAGACGGCGGAGGCCTTCCGCGACGCGCTCAGGGCGCTGCCGAAGGGGCTGTGACGCGCCGTCGGGCGGAGGGCATCGGATGAGCATCACGCGCATCGTGGGCGGGCGGGTCATCGACCCATCGCAGGCCATCGACCGGATCGCCGACCTCTGGCTGGAGGACGGCAAGGTCCTCGGCGTCGGCGAACGCCCCGGCGTGAAGGCCGACAGGGAGTACCCCGCCGCCGGGCGCATCGTCTGCCCCGGCCTGATCGACATGCACGTCCACCTGCGCGAGCCGGGCCGCGAGGAGGACGAGACCATCGCCTCCGGCACCGCCGCCGCCCTGGCCGGCGGCGTGACGAGCGTGGCGTGCATGCCGAACACCGAGCCGGCCACCGACAGCCAGGCGTCGGCGGAGTTCATCATCCTGCAGGCGCGGCGGGCGGGCAACGCCAACGTCTTCCCCATCGGGGCGATCACCAAGGGCCGCAAGGGGGCGGAGCTGGCGGAGATCGGCGCGATGGTGGACGGCGGGGCCGTCGCCTTCACCGACGACGGCTCGCCGGTGGTCAACTCCGAGATCATGCGGCGTGCGATGGAATACTGCCGCATGTTCGACCGCTGCGTGCTGAGCCACAGCGAGGACCTGACGCTGACGCAGGGCGCGGTCATGAACGAGGGCGTCGAGAGCATGCGTCTCGGCCTGCGCGGCTACCCCGCCGTGGCCGAGGAGATCATGATCTACCGCGAGATCGCCCTGGCGGAATTGACGGGGGCGCGGGTCCACATCCTGCACGTCTCGTCGGCGGGCGGCGTGGACCTCATCCGCCGCGGCAAGGAGCGTGGGGTGCGTGTCACCGGCGAGGCGTGCCCGCATCATTTCACGCTGACCGACGCCGGGCTGCGGACGTTCGACAGCAATTACAAGATGTCGCCGCCCTTGCGGACCGACGCCGACGTGAAGGCCATCCTGGAGGGCCTCAAGGACGGGACGCTGGACGTGCTGGCGACGGACCACGCCCCGCACGCGCCGGAGAAGAAGATGCGCGAGCTGGACCAGGCGCCGAACGGCATCGTCGGCCTGGAGACGTTCCTCCCCATCTGCATCAAGGCCCTGATCGAGCCGGGGGTGCTGACGTGGCCGGAGATGATCGACAAGATGACGCGGCAGCCGGCGAAGGTGCTTGGCATCGACCGGGGGACGCTGGCGGAGGGCGCCATCGCCGACGTGACGGTGATCGACCCGGAGGCGGAGTGGGTGATCGACCCGGAGGCGTTCCGGAGCAAGAGCCGCAACACGCCGTACGGCGGGTGGAAGGTGCGTGGCCGGGCGGAGCGTGTGTTCGTGGGCGGGGAGCTGAAGTTCACTCGTAGCTGACAGCCAGCAACAGCCGGCCAGCAGTCAGCAACAGCAAGCTTGAAAACCAACAGCCGGCGCCCCCGTGATGGGGGGCCGGCTGTTCTTGCTGAAGCTGGCTGTTGCTGGCTGCTGGCCGGCTTTTGCTGGCTGTCAGCGATTAAGGTCACCGACGTTGCTTCTCCAATTCGCGGTGGATGTCCTTTAACACGTCATGGATGCGGAAGAAGAGGACCGTCAGCTCGGCGTACATGCGGACCATGAGGATGCCTAAGGGCACCATGAGCAGGGCCCCGAGGATGAGCAGCATGCCCAGGGTGGCGTTGAACTGCATGGCGCTGATGCCGCCGAGGCCCATCATGCCGGCGTACCCGAGGACGCCGAGGACGCCGATCCAGAACATGACGATGATCACCCAGGGGGTGATGAAGCTACGGAACATGAGGATGTCGCTGAAGCTGCCCCCATCGCCGCGGCGCGAGGGCCGGCGCGGTGCGTCGTCGTCGGACGGCAATTCGCCCACGTCGTCCACGTCGTCACGCCCCCGCCGCCCCTTCGACGGCGCGGGGGCGGGGGCCGGCGCGGGGGCCGGCGCGGGGCGGCTGGCGACGCCGCCGGCGGGGAACAGGCCGGCGACGGTGGAGGCGGCCACCCACTGCGTGCTGCCTTCCTTGAACACGAGGTCTTCCGGGCCGATCTGGCCGGACGACGCCATCTGCTTCAACTGGGCCGACGTGACCGGGCCCTGATGCTGTCCGTTCTTCGCGTAGTACCAGTCGGCCATCGGCGCGGTTCTCCCGCTACCCCACCCCCCAACCCCCTCCCCGAAGCGGAGAGGGGGAGCCGTCAGAGCATCGCCTGCGCGGAGGCGAGGTGCGAGCGTCTCTTGAATCGCTTCGTCCAACCGGAGACGCGCCTACCTCCCCTCCGTGTAGGCGATGCTCTTGTGACTCCCCCTCTCCGCTTCGGGGAGGGGGTTGGGGGGTGGGGTAGCACACTCACCCCAGGTTCATGCTGTTGAGGAACTCCTCATTGGTCTTGGTACGAGCCATGCGGCTGATCAGCAACTCCATCGCCTCCACCGGGTTCATGTCGCTCAGCACCTTGCGCAGCACGTACAGCTTCTTCAGCTCGTCCGGCTCGCAAAGAAGCTCCTCCTTCCGCGTGCCCGACGCCATCAGGTCGATGGCCGGCCAGACCCGCTTCTCGACCATGCGGCGGTCGAGGTGGACCTCCATGTTGCCCGTGCCCTTGAACTCCTCGAAGATCACCTCATCCATCCGCGACCCCGTGTCCACCAGCGCCGTCGCCAGGATGGTCAGGCTCCCGCCCTCCTCGATGTTGCGGGCCGCCCCGAAGAACCGCTTCGGCTTGTGCAGGGCGGCGGCGTCGACGCCGCCGGACAGGATCTTGCCGGAGTGCGGCACCTCGGTGTTGTACGCCCGCGCCAGGCGCGTGATGGAGTCCAGCAGGATCACCACGTCCTTGCCGTACTCGACCAGGCGGCGGGCCTTCTCGATGACCATCTCGCTGACCTGGACGTGCCGGCTGGCCGGCTCGTCGAAGGTGCTGCTCACGACCTCCGTGTGCGCCCCCTTCACCGTCCGCTCCATGTCGGTGACTTCCTCGGGCCGCTCGTCGATGAGCAGCACGATGACGTAGCACTCCGGGTGGTTCT
>CAZVZK010000129.1:0-29173 GCA_964630925.1 uncultured Alcaligenaceae bacterium | reverse complement strand
AACTATCGTGCCATGCCCGCCGAATGCGACAGTTAATAAACTCGCTACCCTAAGCCCTTCAAGCCGGCAAGGTGCTTCAGCCCCTCGTCGGACACCTCCGTCTCTCGGAGGGTCAACTCCTGTAATTGGGTCAGAGCCACCAGCCCCTTCATCCCCTTATCGGTCACGGCGGTGCTACGGAGGTTCACCGAACGGAGCTGCTTCAAGGGCGAGATCGCGTTCAGCCCGGCGTCCCCCACCGTCGTGAAGGACAGGTCGAGCGACCGCAGCTCCGTCAGCCCGGCCAGCGCCTTCACCCCCGCGTTCGTCACCCTCGTGCTTGAGACGCTGAGAGTCTGGAGTTGTTTCAGCCCCGCCAACTGCTTCAAACCCACGTCCGTTAGCCCCGTTACGCCGAGATCGAGCGCCCGCAGCCCGTTCAGCCCACCGATCTCCTTGAGGGCCTCACCCGTCACGTCGCACCCCTGGATGTCCAGCGCCTGGAGGTGCTTTAGGCCGGACAGCCCGATGATCCCCGCGTCAACGTTCATGCAGGTGTGGATGGTCAGGGACCGGAGCTGCTTCAGCTCGGCAAGACGCTTCAGGCTCGCCCCCGTCACCTCGCCGCGGATGTGCACCTCGATCACGGGCTTGTCGGGGTGTTTCTCGTCGCGGGTGAGTCTGACCGACGCGCCCGCGTCGATCATCCCCGAGACCGCCGCGGCCGCGCCCCGCTCGTCGGCACGCGCCCCACACGCCGCCACCAGCAGCAGGGCGTTCGCCCAGATGAGCTGACGCTTCACCATCCTCAGCCCCCCTACATCCTTCGTACCAGCAAGCCGCCCGAAGCGTCAACGCGCCCGGAGGTGGCCGGAGTGTTACTTCGGGCTTTTGGATATGACCGAAAACCGATAGACGGCCCCGTTGAACGGGTCTCGCTTCCAGGCCCACCCGCAGCCGACGTACACGCTCCGCCCGTCCGGGCTGATGGCGACGGACAGGATCGACCCACGATACGGCCCGAACTCCTCGGCCACCTTCCCCGACGGCAGCGACATCAGCACGCAACTCCCCACCTGCGGCGGGTAGAGGTCGGCGTCCCCGGCCAGCACGGCCGACTTGCCGTCCGCCGTCACCGCGGCCTTCTCGATCTCCCCGACCCCGGCGTGGTGCGCCGCCGCCTGCGCCCTGGCCGCCACGTCCCACGCCCGGACGGCCCCGTCGACCCCCGCCGTCACGGGGTGCTCGCCGCGCCAGAACACGCCGCAGATGCCTTCTCGCTTCGTCTCCGGGTCGCTGTGGGCCTCGAACTCCCAGGGGCCTCTTCCGCCCTCCAGGTCCCATACGGCCACGCCATTCGTGAAATTGGCGCCGGCGAGTTGCCGGCCCGAGGGCGAAAAGGCGAGGTACTTGGCCGTCAGAGGCAGCGTGCCGACGGGCCTCGCCGTGAGCCTGCCAAGATCCCAGAGGCGGACGTTGCCGACGCCGTCCCCGGCGGCGAGCGTCCCCCCGTCGGGGGAGAAGACGAGGGAGCGGGCGCCGTCAGCCAACTTCTCGGAGGGCCCGAGCCGCGACGCCACGGAGAGGTCGCCGGGACGCAGCAGGAGGATCGGCTCGTAGTAGGCCGAGACGGCCAGCAGGGAGGAGTCGGGCGCCCAGGCCAGCGCCAGGATGTCCCCGGCCACCGTTCGGGACCGGAGGGGCCGCCCGTCAGCCACGGAGATGAGGCCGACCTCGGTGAAGTCCCCGCTCCGGGTGCGTCGTCCGGCCCAGGCCAGGAGCCTCCCGTCCGGGGAGGGGGCGATGTCCCCGACATAGACCCCTTCGAGCGCGCTCTCCCAGGAGGGCCGCGGGGGCTCGCTGGGCTGGACAGGCGGGACGGCAGGTGGCGTCGCTCGCAGAAGGAGGACCCAAGCTGCCACAGCGAGGACGAAGAGGGCCAACAAGCCGGCGGTCAGCACGAGTCTCTTCCTCATGGCATCACAGCCCACCTTCGGCCTGCACCTGCGGTGCCACCCCACTACTCAACCACGTCCTCGCGCGGCACCAGCTCACCCTTTCGCAGGACGAAGACGCGCGGGATCGACCCGTCGAAGACGAAGACCGAGCCGTCCGGCAGGATTGCCAGCGCCGGCGTCTGCTGTGGTTTCAAGGCGCGGGAAGCCACCAGCTTCCGCTTCTCAAGATCCCAGAGGACCAGCAAGCCGCGGTCACAGTGCGTCGCTGCAGCCTTGCCGTCCGGCGACACGCCGAGGGACATGATCGGCCTCGGATGCCCGCGGTCTCCCCACTCCACTTTCCCGGTTGCCAGGTCCGTCACGCAAAGGCGCATGTCAACCCCGACGGAGATCACCTTCGTGGCCGAGCAGTGGATGGCGTCTATCCCGCCCCTATGCGCCTTGGCCTTCCAGAGCAGGCGCCCCGCCGGCACCGACCAGCAGCGAAGCACCCCCGCGCAGTCGGATGTGACCAGCGCCCCCGCCGGGGTGAACGCCAGCGCGTGAACCGCTTGGGAATGCCCTTCGAGCGAACAGAGCTCCTTCCCCGTGCCCGCGTCGAACACCGGCACGCTCGCCGCATCACCGAACATCGCCTGCACCCCAGCCGCAACCAGCTTCCCGTTAGCGGAGACCGCGAGGCAGGAGAGCCGGCTAAGGCCCGCCGACCAGACCCGCTCCGCCGAGGCACCGAGCCTGTAGACCTCGACTCGTGAGGAATCCCCCAGTGCGAGTACGGAGCCGTCACCGGAGGCCGCGCTCGCCCCGACATCCTTCAAGGATGCAGCGAGCATGGCCCGCTTCGCGTGCGGGCGGCGAGGGTCACAGAGAATCGCGCCGGAGGACAATCTCGATCCGAGGACGGCGCGTGTCGCGCCCTTGAAAAGCGAGACGCTGAGGCTTAACCGGTCTTCGGAACAGATCGGGGCGGCCGCCCGCCCCTCGGCCACCGTGTAAAACACGGCCGCGAGGACCAGCAGCCTGCATCCATCAGACGGGCCGCCGAGCATCGCAGAGCCCTCGCCGGGTGTGCCGTAGGATCGCTCACGTCACTCTATCCCGCCGATGGCCTGTGGCGTCTGGATTTCGCGTCGCGCAACTCGCGCACAAGGTCAGCACTTGGCGGTTGACGAGCCTGGCCCCGGATTCCGGCCCCTCTACTCAACCCACCCTCTACGTCCCCCAGGCCGGAAGCCGGGGCTGGCAGACAACCCCCACGTTGCAACCATCAACCCATCGGCTGTCGGCTGTCGGAGCCGCTTCGGAGGCTGCTGGCTGTTGCCCCGGCCGAGGCTCTGCGAGTCCGGGGCTCCACACCCCCTCACACGTCAATCTCCCTCCTCACATTTCACGTTACACAAAAATCAGTTGCACATCGCAGCTCCATGACCTACCCTTGATGACGGCCCAGGCGGCTCCCCCCGCCCCGGCCACGCCCGCCCCCAGCGGAGGCCCTCCCCTTGGCCACACCCGCCCCCGCCGACGCCTCCCTCACCGTCCACCTCCACGGCCCACGCCGCGCCCCCACGCCCCCGCCCCCCGTCCTCGGCGACTACGAGCTGCTCGGCGAGGTCGGCCGCGGCGGCATGGGCGTCGTCTACAAGGCACGCCACCGCACCCTCGGCCGCATCGTCGCCCTCAAGGTCACCCGCGACCACCTCTCGACCCCCGCCGAGGCCCAACGCTTCCACCAAGAGGCCGCCGCCGTCGCCCGCCTCGACCACCCCAACATCGTCCCCGTCTACGAGGCCGGCGAGGCCGACGGCAGGCCCTTCTTCTCCATGGCCTTCGTCGAGGGCCGCGGCCTCAACCAGGCCGCCCCCCTCCCACCGCGCCGCGCCGCCGAGGTGATGCGCGAGGTCGTCGGCGCCATCGCCTACGCCCACGCCCGCGGCGTCGTCCACCGCGACATCAAGCCCGAGAACGTCCTCCTCGACACCGACGGCCGACCCCGCGTCACCGACTTCGGCGTCGCCAAGTGCGCCGGCGCCGACAGCCGCCTCACCCGGGACGGCGAGCCCCTCGGCACCCCCGGCTACATGCCCCCCGAACAGGCCCTCGGCCTCATGGGACAGGTCGGCCCCCTCGCCGACGTGTACTCCCTCGGCGCCACCCTCTACTGCCTCCTCACCGCCCGCCCCCCGTTCCGCGCCGCCTCCTCCGTCGAGACCCTCAAGCAGGTCGTCGAGCGCGACCCCGTCCCGCCTCGCCAGCTCAACCCCGCCGTGGACCGCGACCTCGAGACGGTCTGCCTCAAGTGCCTGGAGAAGGACCCGCGCAAGAGATACCAATCGGCCGACGCCCTCGCCGACGACCTGGCACGCTTCCTCGACGGCAGGCCCATCCTCGCACGCCCCGTCGGCCCCGCCGAGAAACTCGCCCGCTGGTGCCGCCGCAACCCCCTCCTCGCCGCCGCACTCGCCTCCGCCGCCACCGTCTTCCTCACCGCCTTCGCCCTCCTCACCTGGGCCTTCTTCCGCGTCTCCGACGCCCTCCGCGAGGAGGCCAGCCAGCGCGCCGCCGCCGTCCGCCACGAGCAGGCCGAGCGCTGGGAACGCTACCTCGCCAACATCGCGCTGGCCGCCAGCGCGTTGCAGACCGGCAACGTGGCCGCCGCACGCCGCTCCCTGGAGGCGGCGCCCCCGGCCCACCGCGATTGGGAGTGGCTCCATTTCCACCAGCAGTTCGACCGCTCGCGCCGCGTGTTCGAGAGCGACGGCCCGCCCGTCAACCGCGTCGCCTTCCTCGGCGACGGCCTCCTCATCGAGCAGGCTGGCCGCATGTGTCTGTTCACCGCCGACGCCGCCGCCCCCCATGACCTCACCTCCGTCGGCCCGGTCAGGGCGTTCGCCCCGGCGGGCGACGCCCTCGCCTACCAGCGCGGCCGCGATGTGGTCATCCGGGCCGCGGACGGCCGCGAGCGCGTCCTGCCCGGCCCCCTCGATGGCCCCCTGTCGTACCTCTGCTTCAGCTCCGACGGGGCACGCCTCGAAGCCTGGCTGTCCGACCGGCGTTGCCGCTCGTGGGGCCTGGCCGGCGACGGCACGCCCGACGATTGGGGCCTCCCGGGCGGCAACCGGCTCGACGACGCCGGCGGACACGCCTCCCCCCTGCTGCTCGCCCACGAGCAAGGCCGTGGCGTCATCCGCGTCCTCTGCCGCAAGACACGGCGGTACGTCGCCCTGATCGCCGGCCACAGCGGCAACGTCGTCGCGACGCTCTTCAACCGCGACGCCTCCCGCCTCGTGACCGCCGAGGGCTACCCCAGCAACCTCCTCCGCATGTGGGACCCGCGCACGGGCCGGCAGTTGGCGGTGCTGGCCGGCCACACCAACCAGGCCCAGTACCTCGTCTTCAGCCCCGACGGCTCCCGCTTCGCGTCCTGCTCCTACGACCAGACCGCGCGCCTGTGGGACGGCAAGACCGGCGCCCACATCGCCACGATGGCGGGCCACTCCGGCCGCGTCATGCACGCCGCCTTCAGCCCCGACGGCGGCCGCATCGTCACCTGCTCCCAGGACCGCACCGTCCGCCTGTGGGACGCCGAGGCCGGCGCACTCATCGCCCCGCTGTACGGCCATTCGGGCGAGGTGCACACCCTGGCGTTCAGCCCCGACGGCCAGCGGATCGCCTCCGCGTCGTCCGACGGGACGGCCCGCCTCTGGGACGTGCCCCTCGTCGAACGCAACGGCATCCTCACCGGCCACAAGAGCTTCGTCTACGGGGTCGCCTGGCACCCCGATGGCCGTGGCCTCGCCTCCGCCGCCTGGGACAACACCGTCCGCCGCTGGGACGCCGACACCGGGCGGCAGACGGCGGAGCTGGCCGTGGGCGCCCATTGCTTCCACCCCGCCTACTCCCCCTCCGGGGCGCTGCTGGCGGCCCTCTGCCGGGACGACTCCGTCCGCCTCTGGGACGCCGACGGCCGCCTGCTGCACCGCTGGCGCCTGCCGACCGACCACTGGCAGGACGGGCGGCTCGTCTTCAGCCCCGACGGCAAGTTGCTGGCGGCGGGATGCACCGACGGGGTCGTCCGCCTGCTGGACGTGGCGGGGCGGACCGAGGCCGGGGTGCTGCGCGGCCTGCGGGCGACGGTCCACGGCGTGGCGTTCAGCCCCGACGGGCGTTGGCTCGCCGCGGGCGCGACGGACGGCCGCACCGGGGCCCGCGTCTGGGATGTGGCCCGGCGCGAGCCGCACGTCGCGTTGAGCCGGCACGCCGAGGGGGTGGCCGCCGTCGCCTGGTCCCCCGACGGGGCGTTGCTCGCGACGGGATCGGCAGCGGGCACGGTGCGGCTGTGGGACACCGCGACGTGGGAAGAGGTGGGCGAGCTGAAGCACGGGACGGGCATCTATTCCATCGCGTTCCACCCGGACGGGCGCCGTCTCGCCGCCGGCTGTGCCGACGGGTCGGTCCGGCTGTGGGACGTGGCGCGGCGGCAGGAGGTGGTGGAGCTGCTGGGCCACAAGGCGTACGTCCACTCCGTGGCCTTCAGCCCCGACGGCTCGCGCCTCGCCACCGGCTCCGGCGACTTCACCGTGCGGGTGTGGGACACGCTGACGCCGGTCGAGCGGGCCCGTCGATAGAATGGCCCCACCCCACGGAGCCATCCCCATGCTGCACGCCCTCCTCCTCCTCCTCGCCGCCGCGCCGAACGTCGTCATCGTCCTCACCGACGACCAGGGCCACGGCGACCTCGGCTGCCACGGCAACAAGTCCATCCGCACGCCCAACCTCGACAGGCTGCACGGCCAGAGCGTCCGCCTCACCGACTTCCACGTCGACGCCACCTGCTCGCCCACCCGGTCCGCGCTGTACACCGGACGCTACTCGTCGCGCACCGGCATCTGGCACACCATCGCCGGACGCTCCATCATGCGCCGGAACGAGAAGACGATCGGCGACTACTTCTCCGCCGCCGGCTACAGGACCGGCCTGTTCGGCAAGTGGCACCTCGGCGACCAGTGGCCTTACCGCGCCATGGACCGCGGCTTCGCCTCCACGCTCGTCTGCGGCGGCGGGGGCGTCGGCCAGACGCCCGACGCCTGGGGCAACACCTACTTCGACGACCGGTACTGGCGCGACGGCAAGCTCGAACAGCAGAAGGGCTACTGCACCGACGTCTTCTTCTCCGCCGCCCTCGGCTTCATCGAGAAGAACAGGGACAAGCCGTTCCTCGCCGTCATCGCCACGAACGCGCCGCACGGCCCGTACAACGTCGCCGAGAAGTACAGCAAGCCGTACCGCGACAAGGGCGTCCCGGCGCAGCGGGCCAACTTCTACGGCATGATCGAGAACATCGACGAGAACGTCGGGCGCCTCATGGCCAAGCTCGACGAGTGGAAGCTCGCCGACGACACCGTCGTCCTGTTCCTCACCGACAACGGCACCGCCGCCGGCTGGAACGACGCGAAGAAGGACGGGTTCAACTCCGGCATGCGCGGCACCAAGGCGACCATGTACGACGGCGGCCATCGCGTCCCCTGCTTCCTGCGCTGGCCGACGAAATACAGGCCGCGCGACGTGATGGAGCTGACGGCCCACATCGACCTCCTGCCCACCCTGCTCGACCTGTGCGGCGTCCCGGCCAGGGGCGGCCTGCCGCGTGACGGGCGCAGCCTGCGTCCGCTGCTGGAGGGCAAGGGCGATTTGCCGGCGCCTACCCTGTTCGTCCACCAGCAGCGCGTCGAGACGCCGGTGAAGTATCGGCAGTTCGCCGTGCTGACGGAGCGGTGGCGTCTCGTCGGCCCGGAGCTGTTCGACATCAAGGCCGACCCGGCCCAGAAGGCCGACCTCGCCAAGAAGCACGCCGACACCGCCGGCGTGCTGCGGAAGGCCTACGACGGCTGGTGGGACGACATCTCGAAGACGTTCGAGGACGACGTGCCGCTGGTGATCGGGGCGACCGAGTCGAACCCGGTGACCCTGAACGCCCATGACTGGCGCGGCGGCGGCCCGCTGCCGTTCAGCCAGGAGGCGGTGAAGCGGCTGCCGACGCAGAACGGGTGGTGGGCGGTGGACGTGGCGCGGGCCGGCACGTACCGCTTCACGCTGCGCCACGCGCCGGCAGAGGCAAAGATCCCGCTGCGGGCCGGCAAGGCACGCGTCGCCTGCGGCAAGGCCGAGGCCGAGGCGCCCATCGACGGCGGCGCGGGGGTGACGCTGACGTTGAAACTGCCGGCGGGCCGGACGCGGCTGACGACGACGCTGACGGAGAAGTCGGGCGCCGAGCGCGGGGCGTTCTACGTCGATGTCGAGCGTGTAGAATGAGCTAGTCGTGGCGGCAGGCGTCCCGCCTGCTTGCCCTCTGTTTCCCGTAGAGCACGCTTCCAGCGTGCTCCCGAGCACGCAGGATGCGTGCTCTACGCCAAGAAGGCGAGCAGGCGGGACGCCTGCCGCCACGGTCGCCGCCGAGGTGAGCATTGCACCCACGCACGAAGATCCTGGCCCTGGACCACGGCGAGGCCCGCGTCGGGCTGGCGGTGTCGTGCGTGGACCGGCGGTTCTCGTTCCCCCTCGAGGTGCGCGAGAGGGCGCCCGATGATGCGTCGTACTTCCGCATGGTGATTGAGCGCGAAGGCGTCGGCCTGCTGCTGGTGGGCCTGCCGGTCCACATGAGCGGCGACGAGGGCACGCGGGCGAAGCGGGCCCGCGAGTTCGGCACCTGGCTGGGGTCGCTCACCGGCCTGCCGGTCGCCTACTTCGACGAGCGGTTCACGACGGCGTCCGCCGAGACCGCCCTGTGGGATGCGGGGCTGACGCACAAGAAGCGCAAGCAGCGCCGCGACATGGTGGCCGCGCAGATGCTGCTGCAAGCGTTCCTCGACGCGGGGTGCCCGCTGGACGCGCCGCCGGAGACACTGGAGGGGCGGCAGTGACCGATCTCCCGTCGCTCTTGTCGTGCTTGGCACGGACCCCGGAGGATAACCTGCTTTGGTTGGCTTTGGCAGACCGCCTGGAGGAAGGTGGCGAGGCCGCACGCGCCAAGCTGGCGCGGTTGCACCGGGGTTTAAGGGAGACACCGGAGGGCGAGGAGCGTTGGCGCACCGAGGGGCGTATCCGCGAGATGCTCCTGTCCGGGGTGCGCCCGTGCATGCCGGAGGAGGTGAACGCCATCGGAATGCGGTTCGTGCTAATCCCGCCGGGGACGTTCTGGATGGGATCACCGGAGGGCGAGGGGGACGACGACGAGCGGCCGCGCCACCGAGTAACGCTTACGCGGGCATTCTGGCTCGGCGTGCATCCGGTGACACAGAGCCAGTACAAGGCCGTCGCGCGGAAGAATCCGAGCTCCTACCGCGCCGGAGGCGAGGGCGCGGAGGATGTCGAAGGCCTGGACACGTCGTCATTCCCCGTTGAATGCGTCTCATGGGAGGAGGCGGTGAGATTTTGCAAGAAGCTGAGCAAGAATGAGGGGGCCGGGCGGACATACCGCCTGCCCACCGAAGCAGAGTGGGAGTACGCCTGTCGGGGTGGGTTGATTTCCGGGGCCTTCCACTTCGGGAAATCGCTCGACACGGCGCAGGCGAATTTCAGCGAAAGCGGGTTGCACAGGACGTGCCCTGTCGGGGGCTATCCGCCCAACGCCTTCGGGCTGCACGACCTACACGGCAACGTCACCGAATGGTGCGCCGACTGGCACGGGCCGTATCAGATAGAGGCACAGGTCGATCCATCAGGCCCGAAGGTGGGTGTCTATCGCGTGAGCCGGGGCGGATGCTGTACCGGCCCGGCACGGTATTGCCGCGCCGCGAACCGCCGGGGGATGTACCCACACGACGTGAGTTACGACCTGGGGCTCCGGGTCGCAAGAGATCAATAGCTCCGTGACCGTACAATCACGTTGACCCATTCCGAGCCGCGACAATGCCCCACGAATCACCACCCGACATCCTCGCCCGCATCGTCGAGTACAAGCGCCGCGAGATCGCCGACGCCCGCGCCCTCCGCGCCGAGGCCGATCTCGAACGCGCCTGCCACGGACTGCCGACGGCCCGGCCGTTCCGTACCGCCCTCCTGAACGCCCCCGGCATGGCCGTCATCGCGGAGGTCAAGCGGGCGTCGCCGTCCGCCGGCGTCATCCGCGCGGACTTCGACCCCGTCGCCGTCGCCCGCGCCTACGAGGCCGCCGGGGCGTCGTGCATCTCCGTCCTCACCGACGAGCCGTCGTTCCACGGCAAGCTCGAATACCTGTCGATGATCCGCGCCGCCGTCAACCTCCCCCTCCTCCGCAAGGACTTCCTCCTCGACAGATACCAGTTGCTGGAGGCCCGCCTCGCGGGGGCCGACGCCGTCCTCCTCATCGCCGAGATCCTCCCCGGCGACGAGCTGCCGCGCCTCCTGCGTCAGGCCGAGGAGCTGGGGCTGGAGGCGCTCGTCGAGCTGTACGACCCTCAAAACCTGCCGCGTGTCCTCGACGCCGGGGCGCGGCTCGTCGGCGTCAACAACCGCGATCTGCGCACCTTCCACGTCTCGCTCGATCAGACGCTGGCCATCGCGGCGCGCGTCCCGCCCGAGGTGTGCCTCGTGTCGGAGAGCGGCATCAAGACGGGCGACGACATCGCCCGTCTGAAGCCCGCCGGCGTGCGTGCGATCCTCGTCGGCGAGACGCTCATGCGCTCCGGCGACATCGCGGCCACCATGCGGGAATTGACCGGATGATCGCCACCGTCAGCCGCGCCTGGCTGTCGCTCGGCGAGCCGCCCCCCGGCCTCGTCGTCGCCCTCTCCGGCGGGCCGGACAGCGTCGCCCTCTTGCGCGCCCTGCGCGCCTGCGGCCACGGGCCGGTCATCGCGGCCCACCTCAACCACACGCTCCGCGGCGCGGACAGCGATGCCGACGAGGCGTTCTGCGCGGCCCTCGGCGCGGCGTGCCATCGGATCGACGTGGCGGCCATCGCCCGCGCGGAGGGCGGCAACGTCGAGGCCGTGGCACGGAGAGAGCGCTACGAATGGCTTGTGGAGGTGGCGCGGGGCCACCGGATGCGCTTCGTCGCGACCGCCCACACCGCCGGCGACCAGGCCGAGACGGTCCTGCACCGCGTCATCCGCGGGACGGGCCTGGAGGGGCTGCGCGGCATCGCCCCACGGCGGAAGCTGTCCGACGGGGTGGAGGCGGTGCGTTTCCTCCTGCAGACGGGCCGCGCCGAGGTGATGGAATACCTCAGCCAGATCGGCCAGCCGTGGCGCCACGACGCGACGAACGACGACACGCGGCTGACACGCGCCCGCATCCGCCACGAGCTGCTGCCGCTCCTGCGCGACGGATACAACCCACGTGTCGAGGAGGTGCTGGGTCGGCTGGCGGCGCAGGCGGAGGAGTGGGCCGCCGAGGAGGAGGCCGAGGCCGCCTCGCTACTGGCGCGGGCGGAGTCGTGCCCGAATCTGCTCGATGCGTCGGTGTTGGAGGCGTCGTCGAGGCGGCTGGTGCGGGCGGCGCTGCGTCTGTGGTGGCGCCGGGAGGGGTGGCCGATGGGGGGGATGGGGCTAGAGCATTGGCAGGGGGCGGCGGGCGTGTGCCTGGGCGAGGCGACGGCGAGGGACCTGCCGGGCGGCGTGCGGATCAGGCGGAACGAAAGGTCGGTGAGCGTCGAACGCAACCTCGGCTGAGATCGAGAGGGGGAGGTCAGATGTCGGGTGCGTTGCTCGCCGTGTTCTGCACCCTCGGGGCAGCGCCATCGCCGCCGCCCGACGCCGCCGCGTTGGCGTCGGCCCGGCGGCTGGGGGCGCAGGGGCGCCAGGCGTCGAAGGCCGGCGACATCCCGCTGGCCTCGGCGGCCCTGGAACGGGCCGCGGCGGCGTGCAGGGCCACCCTGGGCGACGCGCACCCGACGACGATCCAGGCCGTCCAGGCCCTTGCCGACCACCTGATGGACGCCTGCGAGTGGGTCCGGGCGGCTGAAGGCTACGCGGCCGTGGCCCACGCCGAGACGCGCCTGCGCGGGGCAGGCCACTGGCGAGCGGAGGAGGCCCGGCGGGATGAGCGTCTGGCCCGCGCCGCCGCGGCGTGGCCGGCGGCCAGGGTCGCGCGGTGGCGAGGCATGGTGCAGGCGTGTCGGCTGGCGGAGCGCGCCCTCGGGGCCTCGCGGACCGCGGACGCCCTGGCGCTGCTGCGTCCGGCACTGGCGGCCTCGGCCGACCTGCGCGGCGCGGGCCACCCCGGCACGCTGGATCTCCACCGGCTGGCGGGCTCGTTGACCCAGGTCCTGGGCGACTCGCCCTCCGCCCTGGCGATGGCCGAACACGCCCTGCGCTCCGCCCGGGCCGCGTGGGGCGAGGGGCACCCGTGCGTCGCCGCGGCCGTCATTGGCGTCGGATTGACCCTCTACAACGCCGGCGACGCGAAGGCCGCCAGCGAGCGATACCTGGAGGCGCTGCGGATGTTGCGCGGCCTCGGCGAGTGGCGCCACCAGGCGTATCACACCGCCCTGCACAACCTCGCCGTCGCACGGCAAGAGATGGGCGACCTCGCCGGGGCGCAGGGCCCGGCGCGGGAGGCGTTGCGCCTCCGCGTCGAGATCCACGGCGAGCGGCACGAGGTGACCGCCTACACCCTGCACTCCCTGTCGGGCATCGAGGCCGCCCTCGGCCGGCGCGACGAGGCCCTGCGTCTGGCTCGTCGGACCGCCGACATCTTCAAGGAGGCCAAGGGCGAGAACCACCCCATCCACGCACAGGCGCTCAACGCCGTCGCCGAGATCCTGCGCGAACGCGGCGACGTGCGTGAGGCCCTCCCCCTGTACCAGAAGTGCCGCGACGTGGCGCGGGCCGCCTACGGCGAGAAGAGCATCCTGTACACCACCGCCTTGAACAACCTCGGCATGGCGTACAGGAGCCTCGGCGACATGCGCGAGGCCCGACGGATGCACGAGGAGGCCCTGCGTATCCGGGCCACGTCGCCGGGGAAGCGGCACCCCCTCTACGTCGTCTCGCTGTCCAACCTCACCCTCACGCTGGTCGAGGCCGGCCGGTACGCCGACGCCGAGGCCAGGGCGCGCGAGACGATGGCGGCGGCGCGGGCGGTCCACGGCGAGAGGCACCGCGTCTTCCAGAACGCCGTCACGATGCTCGCCGAGGTCCACCGGCAGCGCGGCGACCCGCGTACCGCCGTCGAGATGCTCCGGAAGTGCGTCGAGGCCTCGACGCGGCTGTTCGGCCCGCGCGACGACATGACGACGAGTGCCTTGAACAACCTGGCCCTGGCCTACGAGGACCTGGGCGACATGCGGCAGGCGGCCGAGATGCTGGAGCGGGTGCTGCGGCTACGCCGCGAGACGCTGCCGGTGGGCCACCCGCTGCTCGTGGCGAGCATCGGGACGCTCGGCCAGACGCGGGCGCGGGCCGGCGACCCCGCCGGGGCCGAGGCCCTGCTGCGCGAGGCGCTGGAGGCGACCCGGCGTACTGAGGGGGCCGACGGCCTGCCGTACTGCGCGATGCTGAACAGCCTGGGCAACGTCCTGCGGGACTCCGGCAGGGCGCGGCCCGCGGCCGCCATCTTCCGCGAGGGGGAGAGGCTGGCGCTGCGTCTGGGCGGCGAAGCCCACCCGCTGACGTCCACCATGCGCCACGGGCTGGGCCTGTCGCTGGACGACCTCGGCGAGACGGCGCAGGCCCGTGAGGTGCTGGGCCGCGTGCTGGCCACACGCCGCGTCTCGTTGGGCAGGCGGCACCAACACGCCATCGCCACGGCGGTGTCGCTGGCCGTCCTCGAGGCGAGGGCGGCCCGGCCCGGCGCCGCCCTGGTGTACGCCGAGGAGGCGCTGACCGCGATGCGGGCCTCGCTGTCGCTCGCGGCGGCCGTGTTGTCGGAGCGGCAGCAGCTGGCCGCCACGGCGGAGCTGCGCGTGCCGCTCGACCTGCGTCTGTCCCTGCCGGAGGAGTCGGCGGAGTCGTCGCACGGCCACGCCCTGGCCTGGAAAGGCGCCGTCTTCGAGCGGCAGCGGCAGGCGAAGCTGTTCGCCCGCCTGGAGGACAACCCCGAGGCGCGCGACGCGGCCAGGTCGCTGCTGGCGGTCACCCGCCGGCTGGCCGCCCTGGCGGGCGAGGGCCGGCCGGACGCGGAGCGGGCGGGCGCCTTGCTGCGCGAAAAGGAGGGGCTGGAGGGCCGGCTCTCGGCCCTCAGTGCCGAGTTCCGGGCGGGCCGGGCCGGGCCTTCGAGCCTGGCGCTGCGCGAGTCGCTGCCCGAAGGCGCCGTGCTGGTCGATTACCTCGGGTACAAGGGCCAAGACCCCGCCCGCCGATGGCGCGAGGGCGGAATCGGCCCCCGCATGACGGCGTGGGTGGTGCGGCGTGGCCGGCCCGTCGCGCGGGTCGATCTGGGGCCGGCGGCGGACATCGAGAGGGCGGCGAGGCGGTGGCGGTCGGAGATCGAGGCGGGCCGGCCCGCCGCCGCCGAGGCGGCCGCGGTGCGGCGGCTGGCGTGGGAGCCGCTGGCGCGGCACGTCGAGGGGGCGGGGACGGCCCTGATCTCGGCGGACGGCACGCTGTCGCGCGTGCCGTTCGCCGCCCTGCCGGGGTCGCGGCAGGGGTCCGTCCTGCTGGAGGAGGTGGCCGTCGTGTCCGTCCCCGTGCCACGCCTGCTGGCGTCGCCCCCCGCGCTCTCGTCGGCGGGCCAATCGCTGCTGGCGGTGGGCGGCGTGTCGTTCGGCGATGCGGGGCCGTGGGCCGCCCTGCCCGGCTCTGGGGCGGAGGCCGACGCCGTGTCGCAAAGGTTCCGGGCAGTGTTCGGGGGCAAGCCCACTTCGCTGGCCGGCGCGGCGGCGACGCGCGAGGCGGTCCGCGACGGCCTGCCGCGGCACCGCACCGCCCACCTGGCGACGCACGGCTTCTTCACCGCCGGGGCCGGGGTGCATCCGGGGTTGCTGTCCGGCCTGGTGCTGTCCGGGGGCGGCCTGTTGACGGCGCTGGAGGTGGCGGAGATGGACCTGGCGGCGGTGGACCTGGCGGTGTTGAGCGCCTGCCAGACGGGGCTGGGAAAGGAGGCCGCCGCCGAGGGGCTTCTGGGGTTGCAGCGGGCCTTCCAGGTGGCGGGTTGTCGGTCGGTGGTGTCGTCGCTGTGGAGCGTGGACGACGCCGCGACGGCGGTCCTGATGGAGCGCTTCTACCTCCACCTGTGGCAGAAGAAGCTGTCGAAGGCCGAGGCGCTGCGCCTGGCCCAACTGGAGGTGATGCGCAACCCCGAGTGGGTGGAGGGCCGCGCCAAGGCGCTGGCGGCGGTGGGGACGCGGCTACGGGGCGCGGGCAAGGCGGCGGAGGTGGTGGTCTCGGGCAAGAAGGAGCGGCGCTCGCCGCCAGCCTGGTGGGCGGCGTGGCAACTGAGCGGAGACTGGCGATGACACTCCTGCTGACGCTCCTCCTGGCCGGAGCCGCGCCGCCGCCGCCCCTCACACCGGAACAGGCCGACGGGCTGCGCCGCCGCGACGAATTGTTGAAGGAGGCCGCACGGGACTGGCAGGCCGGGCGGCGTGACGCGGCCGTGGCCGCCCTGTCCGGGGCCATCGAGGCGCAGCACCGCGTGACGGGGCCGTGGGACGTGAAGGCCATCCACCTGGAGGGGCAGGCCGCCAAATGGAGTTACGAGAGGGAGGACTGGCCGGGCGTGGAACGGCACCGCCGCCGGCGGCTCGCCGGGCTGCGCGTGCTGTACGGCGAGCGGCACTGGGAGGTGGGCGGCGCGCGTCTCGACGTGGAGGACGCGGTGCGGCAGGCGCGTCTCACACCGGAGGAGCGCTCCGCCCTCCGCCGCGCCGACCAGCTCGGTAAGGAGATGGTGGCGTTGTCGGGCCGGGGCGACGGGGCGAAGGCACTGCACCTGGGGCGCGAGGCCCTGGCCCTGCGTGCCCGCGTCCTGGGCGAACGCCACCCGCTCGTCGGCGTGGCGATGAATAACCTGGCAAATTTGGCGCGCGACGCCGGCGACCCCCGCGCCGCGCTGGGCCTCATCGAGCGGGCCATCCCCCTCATCGAGGGCGTGTGTGAATCGCACCCCTTCGTCGCCAGGGCGCTGCGGTTCAAGGCGTCGCTGCTGTCGTCCCTCGGCGACGACGAGGCGGCCGCCGCCACCCTGCGGCGCGTGGTCGCCATCTTCGCGGAGATCGAAGGGCCGACGGGCGATCAATCCATCGCCACCCTGCTGGATCTGGGGCAGTCGCTGGCCAACGCGGGCGACCTTCGACGGGCGTCGGCCCCGCTGAACCGCTCCCTCGCCCTCGTCAGGGCGAAGCACGGCGACAGGCACCCTGACTACGCGGCGGCCCTGCACGCCCTGGCGTCGCTGCACCACCGCAAGGGCGAGCGCCGACAGGCCCTGACGCTGTACCGCGAGGCGCTGGCCCTGCGCAAGGAGCTGTTCGGCGAGCGCCACGTCCTGGCCGCGACGACCATGAACAACCTCGCGCTACTCCTCCGCGACATGGGCGACTACAAGGCGGCGCTCCCGCTGCAGCAGCAGGCCGTTGCCGTGTACAAGGTGGCCGTCGGCGAGCGCCACCCCTCCTACGCCGTCAACCTGCACAACCTCGCGCTGCTGCTCCAAGAGATGGGGGACCGCGACGGCGCGATCCGCGAGCTGACGCTCTCGATGGAGGTCACGCGCAAGACACTCGGCGGGACGCACCCGCAGTTCGCCGCCGCCGGCGAGCAGCTCGCGCGTTTCGTGGAGGAGATCGGGCGCCGCGCCGACGCCCGCCGCCTGGTCGAGTCGGCCCTGGCCGTCCGCGAGCGGGCCAGGGGCGAGCGCAGCCCCGCCTACGCCGCCGCCCTGCTGTACCTGGCGCGGCTGCACTCCGCCGACGGCGCGCATCTGGCGGCGCGCCCGCTGTACCAGCGGGCGCTGGCGGTGGCGCACGAGGCGGTGGGCGAGGGCCACCCCGACACGGCCCACGGCTACGCCGGGCTGGCGCGTCTGCATCTGGCGCTGCGCCGCCCCGAGGCCGCCCTGCTGCTGAGCGAGCAAGCCCTCCGCGTCTCCCGTGCCGCCAGGGAGGCCGTCGTCTTCGCACAGTCCGAGCGCGAGCAGCTCGCCGCGGCGCGGCCCGTCCGCGAATTCCTCGACCTCCGACTGTCCATCCCCGATGCGGGGCCCAATGACGCCTACGCCCACGTCCTATCGTGGAAGGGCCAGGGCTACGAGCTGGCGCGGCGGCGCCGCCTCTTCGCCTCCGGCTTCGACCCCGGTAGCCGCCCCGCGCGGCTGGCGACGCGGATCGAGGCGCTGTCGCGGCGGCTGGCCGCGCTCACCTACTCGGGCGGGGCCGCGCGGCGCGAAGAGCTGGAGAGGCTGACGGCCCAGAAGGAGGCGCTCGAGGCCGAGCTGGCGCTGCTTTCGGCGGAGTACCGGGAGGCGGGCGGGCGGGTGGCGCCGGCGACGCTCGCGGCGGCGCTGCCGGCGGGGGCGGTGCTCGTCGATTACCTCTTCCACTCCGGCGGGCTGTCGGCGTTCGTCGTCCGCAAGGGGTCGGCGCCGGCCCGCGTCGGCCTCGGGCCGGGCGCGCCCATCGCCGAGGCCATCGTGGCCTGGCGCCGCGCCCTAGAGGCCGGGCGGGACGATCGGGGGGCCGCCGGCAAGCTGCGCCGCCTCGTCTGGGATCCGTTGCGCGATCACCTCGCCGGGGTGGGCGTGATACTGGTCTCGCCCGACGGGCCGCTGACGCGCCTGCCGTTCGCCGCCCTGCCGGGGTCGAAGGCGGACACCTTCCTCATCGAGGAGGCGGCGTTGGCGGTGCTGCCGATCCCCCAGGCGCTGCCGGGGCTGCTGCGTCCCGCCGCCGGGCCGCCGTCGCTGCTCGCCGTCGGCGGGGTGGCGTTCGGGGCGGGCGGCACCTGGGCCGAGCTGCCCGCCACGCGGCCGGAGGCGGCGGCCGTCGCCGCGGGGCTGGGGGGTCGGTCCGAGCTGCTGTCCGGCGCCGCGGCGACGAAGGACGCCCTGCGGGTGGCGCTGCCGAGGGTGCGCTACGCGCACCTGGCGACGCACGGATTCTTCGCACCCCCGACGATGAAGTCGGGGCTCGCCGGGGAGGCCGGCTGGGATCCGGGGCTGCTCTCCGGCCTCGTCCTCGCCGGCGCCAACAAGCCCTCCGACGCGGACGACGGAATCCTGACGGCGCTGGAGATCGCCGAGATGGACCTGTCGAAGTTGGAGCTGGCCGTCCTGTCGGCGTGCCAGACCGGCCTCGGGCTGGAGGCGGCCGGCGAGGGCATGCTCGGCCTCCAAAGGGCCTTCGCCGTCGCCGGCTGCAAGAGTGTCGTCTCGTCGCTGTGGAGCGTGAATGACGCCGCGACGGCGGTGCTGATGGGGCGCTTCTACCACCACCTCTGGGAGAGGAAGCTCTCGAAACTGGAGGCGTTGAGGCAGGCCCAGATCGACATCCTCCGTCACCCCGGGTGGGTCGAGGAGCGTGTGAAGAAGCTGACCGGCACGCCCGGCCTGCGCGGCGCCGGCAAGGCGTCGGAGGTGATCGTCTCGGGGAAGAAGGAGCGGCGCTCGCCGCCCGCCTGGTGGGGCGCCTGGCAGCTCTCCGGCGACTGGCGGTGACGCCCTCGCGTCACGCGAGGCGCTTGAGCAGCACCACGGACCGCCGGCCCGATTTGTCGTAACGCTCGCGGCGAGTCGGGGGCAGGTCGTCCGGCGTGCCGGGGGAGAAGCCGCCCTTCTGCTGGAAGTAATTGAACGCCTGCGTCGAGAGGCAGAACAGCGTGCCGACGCCCAGGCCCCGCGCCTGATGCTCGGTGTACTTGATCAGCTTGCCGCCGATCCCCTGGTTCTCGAAGTGTGGGTTGACGCACACCGCCGCCAGCTCCGCCATGTCCTGCTCGGGGTACAGGTGCAGGGCGGCGCACGCCACCGGCACGCGGTCCACCTCGAAGACGAAGTAGTCCTGCACCTGGCGCTCGATCTCGGCCCGCGTGCGGCGGACCAGCTCGTCGCGCTCGACTCCCGACTCGATGAGGCCGTGGATGGCACGCACGTCCTTCTTGGTCGCGGCGCGGATGTTCTCGTACTCGTTGGCGTGGATCAGCGTGCCGATGCCCTCGTTGCTGAACACCTCGCCGAGGAGGCCCTGCTCCACCCTGCCGTCGATGAGGTGGACGCGCGGCACCCCGCCACGCACGGCGCGGACGGCCTGCTCCAGCTTGGAGCGCAGGTCCGGCTCCAGGCCGGCACGCTTGAGGAGCAGCTCGGCCTCGCCGACGGGGAGGTGGCGGTACACGTCGCCGGGGTGGTCGGCGAGCGGGATGCCGGGGTGCGTCGTCAGGTAGATCAGCTTGACCGCCCCGAGGGAGCGGGCCACCTCCACCGCCACGTGGTCGGAGTTCAGGCGGAAGGAGTGCCCCTCGCCGTCGCTGCCGATGGGCGGGACGACGGGGATGATGCCCTGGCCGAGCAGGGCCAGGAGCAGGCCGGCGTCCACGCGCTCCACCTTCCCCGTGTGCAGATGATCGACGCCGCCGAGGATGCCCGCAGGGTGGGCGACGAGGGCGTTGCCGACGGCCCCGCGGAGATCGGTGGCGGACAGGCCCTCCAGCAATTCATGCGAGACGCGCGAGGCGGCCAGGAGGGTGAGGCGGAGGGTGGCGGCGTCGGTGACGCCGGAGCCGGCGAGGTCGCTGGGGGTGATGCCGGTCATCTCGGCGAGGCGGCGGATCTGGTGGGCGGCCCCGTGGACGAGGGCGACCCCGATGTTCAGGCTGCGGAGAAGCGCGATGTCGAGCAGCAGGTTGCGGAAGTTGTCGGACTCGACGACGGCGCCGTCAACCGCGATGACGAAGAGCTTGTCGCGGAAGCGCGGGACGTAGCGTAGGATCTCGCGGAGGTCGGTCAACTGCATCGGGGGGCCTCGAGCCGGGGAGTAGCCAGTAGTCAGTAGCCGGTAGTCAGTAGAAAGACCCGGGAAGCGGATGGGGCATTGATCGGCCTGCTCGCTCCAGTCTACACTACTGGCTAATGGCTACTGACTACTGACTACAACGCGCGAGGGGAATCGAGAATGGCCGTCGAGAACGTGATCATCATCGGCTCCGGCCCGGCGGCGTGGACCGCCGCCATCTACGCGGCCCGCGCCAACCTGAGCCCCCTCGTCTTCGAGGGCCACCCCTGGCATCAGCCCAACAAGGACAACGGCACCCTCCCCCTGGGCCAGCTCAACCTCACCACCGAGGTCGAGAACTTCCCGACCTGGCCCTACGCCGACAACTCCGCCCTCGCCGCGTTCAGCAAGAGCGCCCTCACCCCCGAGCGCTACGACGACCTGGCCCACCTCTACGAGGGCAAGCGGGCGCACCACGGCAAGCGGGCCGCCAGCGGCCCGGAGATGATGCAGTGGGTGCGTCAGCAGGCCGAGAACTTCGGCACGCGCATCATCAGCGACGACGTCATCGAGGTGGACTTCAAGCAGAGGCCGTTCACCCTCAAGACACGCGACGGCAAGACGGCCCAGGCGAAGGCGGTGATCGTCGCCACGGGGGCGCGGGCGAACTACCTCGGCCTGCCGTCGGAGGACCGCTTCAAGAACAACGGCGTCTCGGCGTGCGCCACCTGCGACGGGGCGCTGCCGCGGTTCCGGGGTGTCGAGATCGCGGTGGTGGGCGGCGGGGACTCGGCGGTCGAGGAGGCGACGTACCTGACGAAATTCGCCAGCAAGGTGCATCTGGTGGTGCGCCGCGACGTGCTTCGGGCCAGCAAGATCATGGCCGAGCGGGCGAAGGCGAACCCGAAGATCAACATCAAGTGGAACCGCGTCGTCGAGGAGGTCCTCGGTGACGACGAGAAGGGCGTCACCGGCGTCCGCCTCGCCAGCACGGCGGATATCACGAAGGAGACGGTGCCGGTCGGCGGGATGTTCCTGGGCATCGGGCACACGCCGAACACCGACTTCCTCAAGGGACAGATCGAGCTGGAGCCGTCGGGCTACGTCAAGTGGACCGTCCCGTTCCGCACGAACACGAGCGTCGAGGGAGTGTTCGCGGCGGGCGACGTGGCCGACAGCTACTACCGGCAGGCGGTGACGGCGGCGGGCTCGGGGTGCCAGGCGGCCCTCGACGCCGAGCGCTGGCTCGCGGAACACGAGTGACCGCGCGGCCCACTTTGGCCGCCGGCGGGTTTCATTTCCGATACGCTCTGTAGCCCCGCATCCCCTCACAGGGGCGCGTCCGCGGCGGCGCGTTCCGTGCATGCGCCTTGCTTCCTGGTGAAGGGGCGAGGTAGGATATTCTCGATAGGTCAAATTCCGCGCACAGGAGCCCAGCATGAGCAACGACCCCCGCCATCAGGCGCAGGTCCTGGAGCAGGAACGCCGCCGGCTCAGCCAGCGTCTCGACGAGGTCGCGCGTCTGTGCGAGGCCACCATCCCGCCCGCCGGGTTCTACGCCGAGCTGCTGCAGCGCCTCCTCGAGTCGCTCGCCGCCCCCGCCGGGTGCGTGTGGCTGCGGACGCCGCAGGGCAACCTCCAGCAGGCCTTCCAGATCAACTTCACGCAGGCCGGCCTCGACGCCAACGAGGCCCGCGTCGCCCACGACGCCCTGCTCCGCCTCGTCTTCACCAACGGCCAGCCGATCCACCTGCCGCCACGCTCCTCCATCGGCTCGCCGGAGGGCGGGCAGGCCGCCCCCGGCAACCCGACGCAGTTCCTCGTCCTCCTCGTCCCCATCCACCTGAACGAGACGGTGGTCGGCCTCATCGAGGTGCTGCAAGGCGCCAACCGGCCCTCCAACGCGATCCCCGGCTTCCTCCAGTACATGGGGATGATGGCCGAGAACGCCGGCCGCTACCAGCGCAACCAGCTGATGAGCCAGCTCTCGGGGCAGCAGCAGCTGTGGACGCAGCTCGAGGCGTTCGCCCGCACGATCCACGGCAGCCTGAACCCGACGGAGGTCTCCTTCCACGTCGCCAACGAGGGCCGGCGCCTGATCGAGTGCGACCGGGTGAGCGTGATCCTGCGTCCGCGCAACCAGTACGCCGTCGTGGAGGCGGTCAGCGGGGCGGACGTGGTCGAGAGCCGCTCCAACCAGGTGCAGAAGCTGCGCACGCTGGGCGAGCGTGTCCTCGACTGGGGCGAGCGCCTGGTGTTCAACGGCGTGAAGGACGACAGCCTGCCGCCGAAGGTGCTGAAGGCGCTGGAGGAGTACCTCGCCGAGAGCCCGTGCCGTCAGCTGGTCATCATGCCGCTGCGTGACGAGCGGGAGGGCGACCCGAAGGACAAGGACCGCGACACGCCGGTGAAGCCGCCGCGGAGCGCGCTGGTGATGGAGTGCTACGAGGCGCCGGCGGAGCCGGCGCAGACCATCGCGCGGCTGGAGGTGGTGGCGAAGCACGCGACGAGCGCCCTGTACAACGCGCTGGAGCTGAAGCGGATCCCGTTCCGCTTCCTGTGGTCGCCGCTGGCGACGCTGCAGGAGGGCCTGGGCGGGCAGATGCGGGCGATCATCCTGTGCGTGGTGGCCGCCCTCAGCATCGTCGTGGCGGGGCTGTGGGTGCTGCCGTACCCGCTGCGTGTCGATGCCAACGGGCAGATGCTGCCGGCGGTGCGGCGGACGCTGTACACGCCCAACCCCGGCCAGATCCTCAACTTCAGCGTGACCCCCGGCCAGGAGGTGTCGGAGAACAGCGCCCTGGCGGAGCTGTCCGACATCAGCCTGTTCGAGAAGCTGGAGCGGCTGCGGACCGAGGAGAAGGTGGCGGACATCCTCGCCAGGGGCTTCGAGGCGAGCGCCAAGAATGAGCCGGTGCCGAGCCGGAAGAAGGATTTCGAGACGCAGGCGCTGGTGAAGCTGGCCGAGCGTGACGGCAAGCGGGACGAGGCCAAAGAGCTGATTGCCCGCACTAACGCCCTGCCGAACACCAGGGGGCGGTTCCAGCTCCTGGCGCCGCAGCTGGCGGCGGCGGAGCGGGGCCTGGTGGGCGAGGCGCGGTGGACGATCCAGACGGGCGACTTCCCGACGATGAAGGGGCGCGAGGTGCGGCCCAACGAGCCGATCATGCGCCTGGGCGTGGTGAAGGGCCCGTGGGAGATCGAGCTGAAGCTCCCGCAGAAGCACGTCGGCCAGGTGCTGAGGGCGTTCGCCCGGCAGAAGCCGGGCCGGCCGCTGACGGTCGATTTCCTGCTGGCGACGGACAAGACGCGGGTGTACCAGGCCGTGCTGTTCCTCGACCGGATCGCGGGCGAGGCGACGGCGGGGCAGGACGCCGCCAGCGAGTCGGAGCCGGTGGTGCTGGCCTACGCGAGCATCGACCACCCGGAGATCCCGGAGGGGTCGCGCCTGCCGCGCGAGCTGCTCAAGACGGTCGGCACGGAGGTCTCCGCCAAGGTCAACTGCGGCAACCACCGTGCAGGCTACTCGCTCTTCTACGGCGTGTGGGAGTTCTTCTACGAGAAAGTGGTGTTCTTCTTCTGAGAGTTTTCAGTTTTCAGTTTTCAGTTTTCAGCGAACAGCCGGCCCCGTCCGGCGAGAGCTTGGCTGATGGCTGTGAACTGAAAACTGAAAACTGAAAACTGAAAACTCGAAGGGAGTGATCCATGTTCCGCCTATTCTTCGGCTGCGTGATGGTGGCGGCGGTGTGCGTCACGGCGGTCATGCTGCTCGCGCCCGCCATCGGCGACGACAACCCGCCCCCCAACCCCGAAGTGCCGCCCCTGTCCAAGGGGGGGCCGGATGTGCCCAGGGCGGGCACGCCCGTCGATGATGACAAGCCCGCCGACCTCCGCAAGTCGGTCAAGGCCGCGATGCACCAGCCGATGACGATCCTCGACGCCCGGGTCCTGCCGGTGCTGCGTCAGGACGTGCCCAGCGAGCGCGACGGCAAGCTGATCTTCCTCGCCACGGAGGTCCGCCCCGGCGAGCACGTCCCCGCGCACAAGGAGCTGTACTTCTCCGTCGCGACCCTCGGCGTCCCCGTAACGGGCTGGGAGGGCGTCCTGCCCGAGGAGCGCATCGTCGAGGAGGGGACAGGGAACATGTACCGCCAGGTGCGCCCGTCCGACTACGCCACCCCCGGCAAGGCCCTGATCGTCAGGCACCGCGTGCGCTTCCGCACGCTCGACATCGGCGACAAGGTGAAGGAGGGGCAGACCCTCGGCCTCATCAACCCGGTCCTCGCCATCGAGGACCTCGCCATCAAGCTCGCCATGGCCGAGGCCGCCCAGTCCGACGTTTACGTGTCCAGGGACATGAAGACTGAGTCCAAGCGACGCTACGACGCGATCGTGGCCGCCCGCCGCAGCGTCAAGAGCAGCTTCTCCCTCGACGACGAGATGATCGCCCAGGTGACCTTCTCACGCTACACCAACGAGGAGGAGGCCAAGAAGGCCGCGGTCAAGAAGGGGCAGCGTGAGCTGTCGGCGGCCCAGACGACTCTGCGCATGCACCAGCTCAAGGCCAACATCTCCGGCGTGATCCGGGCGGTGTACAAGCAGCCGGGCGAGGCGGTCCGCAACCTGGAGGCGGTCCTCCAGCTCCAGAGCCCCGACGTGCTCCGCGTCGAGGCGCAGGTCGAGGTGCAGGACGCGCTCGAGCTGCGCAAGCGGATGCAGCGTGCCGAGGCGTGGCGCGTCGAGGCCCAGCGCATCCGCCTCCAGGCCATCGAACGCGGCGACATGAAGGAGCCGCCGGCCGCCGCCATGCTCATGCGCCGCGCCGACTCCGAGGTCCGCGTCGAGGTCGAGGCCAGCCGGCAGGAGCCGCCGCTGGCGGCGCTCAGCGGGCACACGCAGGAGGTGACGTGCGTGGCGATGACGGCGGAGGCCGAGCCGCGCGTCGTCTCCGGCAGCGAGGACCACACGGTCCGCGTGTGGAAGAAGGCCACGGGCGAGGACCGCTGGGGCGAGGAGATGCAGCTCGACCACCGCGCCGTCGTCCGCTCGCTGGCGGTCACGGGTCCGAAGGCGAAGACGGCGTTGCTCCTCACGGGGACGGCGACGGGGCGGGCGCGGCTGTTCGGCCTCGCCGACATGAAGGAGACGATGCTGGATTCGCGGCACACCGGCGCGATCAACGCGGTGGCCTTCAGCGCCGACGGCGACCTGTGCGTGACGGGCGGCGAGGACGCCTCCCTGTGCCTGTGGAAGACCGACAGCGGAAAGCTGCTCGGGCGGGTGGCCAACGCCCACCGGGCGGCGGTCACGTCGGCGGTGTTCACGCCCAAGGGCCGGGTGGTGACGGCGGGGCGCGACAAGCGCATCGTCGTGTGGAGGCTGGCCGAGGGCGGCGAGGGCGGGCGGACGCTGGAGCGGGACGGCACGCCCCTGGACCGGCGGGGCGGCGAGGTCGGCGTCCTCGGCACCGACCCCGAGGGGACGTACGTCCTGTTCGACGACGGGCGCGAGGTCAGCATCCGGTCGCTGGACGGGCGGCAGGTGGCGGGCACGCTGCGCAACCCGCCGGGCGCGCCGAACTTCGCCGGGTTCGCCCTGTACTCGCCCGACGGCAAGACGATCCTGGCGGCGGGCAACGGGCCGGGCCGCCTGCAGCTGTGGCGCGCCCCCGGCGAGGGCGTGCGTCCCGCCGAGCTGCGGCAGTACCTGTGGAGCGGCAACATCACCTGCGGGGCGTTCGCCCCGGGGGGCAAGCTCGCGGCCACGGGGACGGCGGACAACCGGGTCCTGGTGTGGCAGCTCCCCGAGAGCGTCGAGGTCGAGAAGCCGCTCGACGGCCAGCTCACCTTCGTGGAGGAGTTCCTCGACACCAGCCTGCGCAAGCTGACCATCCGCGCCACCGTCGATAACCGCGGCGGCTGGGTCATCCCCGGCGCGACGGCCACGGTGGTGGTGCCGCCGGTCAAGTAAGGAGTGCAAAGTGCAGAGTGCAGAATGCAAAGTGAAGGCAAACAAGCGCGGATGACACCTGGCGGATCGCTTTGCACTCTGCATTTTGCACTCTGCACTCCTGGAGGAGGTTGACGAATGGCGATGCCGGCACCCGCGAGCGAATTGGAACGCCGCAAGAGGCTGCGCATCCGCCTGCGCCCCGACCTCGCCATCGAGGAGCAGCGCTACGAGGGCCGCACGTTCTACGTCGTCAAGGACCCCGTCAGCCTGCGTTATTACCGCCTCAAGGACAACGAGCGCTTCCTCCTCCAGTTCCTCGACGGCAAGCACACGCTCGAGGAGGCGCAGAAGGCCTACGAGAAGGAGTACCGTCCCGAGCGCCTCAAGCTCGAAGACCTCGAGGGGTTCGCGCAGCAGCTGCTGACGGCGGGCCTGGCGCTGAGCGAGTCGCCGCGGGCCGGGCAGCAGCTCTACGAGCGGAAGAAGAAGAGGCAGCGCACCGAGTGGCTGCAGACGCTCACGAACATCCTGTACATCAAGATCCCCGTCTTCGACCCCGAGCGCATCCTCACCTGGATGCTCAAGTACGTCGGGTTCATCTTCTCGATGTGGTTCTTCCTGCTGTCCTGCGCGTTCATGCTGGCGGCCATCCTGCTGGTGGCGACGCACTTCGACACCTTCCGCCGCAAGCTGCCCGACTACCACGAGTTCTTCAGCTTCAAGACGGCCGTCTACCTGTACATCTCGCTCGGGGTGGTGAAGGTCATCCACGAGTTCGGGCACGGCCTGAGCTGTAAGCGCTTCGGCGGCGAGGTCCACGAGATGGGCGCGCTGCTCATGTGCTTCTCGCCGGCCCTGTATTGCAACGTCTCCGACGCGTGGGTGCTGCCCAACAAGTGGCACCGCATCATCATCAGCGCCGCCGGCATCTACGTGGAATTGCTGATAGCGGCCATCGCGACGTTCGTGTGGTGGTACACGCCGACCCAGCCGTTCGTCAACAACCTGGCGCTCAGCCTCATGGTGGTGTGCAGCGTCAGCACGGTGGTGTTCAACGCCAACCCGCTCATGCGCTACGACGGCTATTACGTCCTCGCCGACTGGCTGGAGATCCCCAACCTCCGCGAGAAGTCGAACAAGTACCTGTCGAACACCTTCCAGCGCGAGTGCCTCGGCATCGAGGTGCCTCCGGAAGAGTACATGGAGCTGTGGCGGCAGATCCTGTTCATCGCCTACGCCATCGTCTCGTGGCTCTACAAGTGGCTCGTGACGTTCGGCATCCTCTACCTGTTCTCCACGTTCCTCAAGCCGTACAAGCTCGACGTGATCGGCAATCTGCTGACGTTGGCCGCCGTCGGCTCGATGACCGTCTGGCCGGCGTACAACCTTGCGAAGAACATCCACAAGCGCGGGAGGCTGCCCGATATGAAGACCGTCCGCGTCGCCATCACGGCGTCCGTGGCTTTCGCCCTGGTGTTGTTCCTGGCGTTCGTGCCCATCCCGATCTCCCGCATCCGCGGCCTGGCCCTGGTGCAGCCGCACCACGACGCCACCTCGCAGGTGCAGCTCCGGCGTCCGGCGATCCTGACGGACGTGAAGGTGCGTCCGGGCGACACCGTGCGCAAGGGCGAGGAGCTGGCCCGCTTCCGCGACTACGACCTGGAGGACCGCCTCAAGGCCGCCGAGCTGCAGCACACCACGGCGCTCAAGCAGCGGAAGCTGCTGGAGACACAGAGGGAGGCGGTTTCGAGCGACCCGCAGGAGGTGGCCCGTCTCGACGGCGAGGTCCTGAAGGTGACGGGCGAGGCCGACAAGGCCGAGGTCGCGGTCAAGGCGCTGACGCTGGCGGCGCAGGAGGACCTGGTCCTGCGGGCGCCGCGCGACGGCGTGATCGGCAAGGGCCCGCGCCGCGACGACATCGGGCGCCTCTTCGAGGGCGCGCGGGAGCAGGCGCAGGCCCCGCCGGTGTTCACGGTCCACGAGCCGGGCCGGCTGCAGCTCTGCGTGCCGCTGGACCCGTCGGACTACAACCAGCTCCGCGAGAGCATGGCGTTGGCGCGGAGGCGGGCCAGGGGCGGCGAGCCGGCGCCCCTGGACGTGACGCTGCGCGTCCACGGGCTGGACGCGCAGACGTGGAAGGGGAGTGTCTCGCGGGTGGACGACTCGGCGGCCAAGTCGGTCGATCTAATGCTGTCGAGCCGGGCGGGCGGGCCGGTGCCGGTGAAGGCGCCGGGGGCGGCCAGCCGCGAGCTGGTGCCGCAGTCGCAGCAGTTCCTTGTGTACGTGGACATCGAGGGCGACGTGAGCGCCATCCCGGTCCACGGGATGGCGCAGGTGAAGATCTACCTCGTGCCCGAGACGTGTCTGAGCTGGGCGTGGCGCAAGCTGAACAACATGCTCAACCTGCGACTCATGTGAGGGCGGGCTCGGTCCCTCGGGCCCCTGACGGGGGCCCGCTCGCCTGGAAACAAGGCACGGCACGCTTACGCCGTGCCGCTCGCCTCGGGTGGCCCATCGGCTGTCACGTCAGCTCGAGCGACACGTCCTCGGGGCGCACCTCGCGTTTCGGTTCGGCGTCCTGCGTGGGGCTCTGCGCGCTGCCGTGCTTGAGCGCCCGCACGAGGCGTTCGAGCTGCTCGGGCTCGCTGCCGTTGTCGATCAGCTTCTTGAGGAGGGTGTACTCCTTCTTCGAGAGCGTCTCGGGGGCCTGCTTGTCCTCGCAGTACGGGGCGTTCTCGTGGGACACCCACAGGATGCGTTCGATGTCGCCGGTGCCGAGGCCGCGGGCGAGCATGTCGCGCTTGAACTCGGTCTCGCGGGCGTGGAGGCGCGAGTAGTGCCAGTAATGCCAGGTGACCCAGGTGAGCAGGAACAGGGTGCCGCAGAAGATGCCCGCCAGGGACAGCAGGACGCCTGGGGCCGTCTCGACCAGTCGCTCCAACATGGTGTCGTCTCCGGGGTGACTGCCTGTTATTCGCCCTCGCCCGCGGCGGATTTGGAGTGGGGCGGTACCGGTGGACGTGGTGTCGTCTCCGGGGTGACTGCCTGTTATTCGCATCTGCTTCCGGCCAGCGGCTGGGGTTGTAGAAGAGGCGGGAAGCAAGGCCAGTCTCGTCAACCGCCAAATGCTGACATTTGGCGTCGCCGCCTGGTTGTCCCTGCCGCACTGCACTGGCAGCGTAGCCTGAAGGCGGCACCTCACCGGCCACCATCTTTGACATCGGGCACGGCTGGCAACGCAGGGGCGGGGGCATGGCGCCCCGCCCCGACGGCCCCGACCTCGGCGACGGCGGGCGACGGGTGGCCGTGGCCGGCCATTGACGCTCATCGCCGGGGCCACCCGCCGGGCGGTGAGGATGTGGCATGTGGCATGTGACTCGCCTCATGCGTAACTTCTCAATAAGCCTGGGAAAGAGGCGCAGCTGCGCGAGGGTCGAGCTGC
>CAZVZK010000128.1:0-29381 GCA_964630925.1 uncultured Alcaligenaceae bacterium | reverse complement strand
GCCCTGGTCAGCGGCGGCCACGCCCTCCTCGTCGGCGTGCCCGGCCTCGCCAAGACCCTCCTCGTCTCCACCGTCTCGCGCCTCCTGCACCTCTCGTTCAAACGCATCCAGTTCACCCCCGACCTCATGCCCTCCGACATCACCGGCACCGACATCCTGCAAGAGGACGCCGAGACCGGGCGCCGCCGCTTCTCGTTCATGCAGGGGCCCGTCTTCGCCAACATGGTCCTCGCCGACGAGATCAACCGCACCCCGCCCAAGACCCAGGCCGCACTCCTGGAGGCCATGCAGGAGAGGCACGTCACGGCCGGCTCGCACACCTACCCCCTGCCCGCGCCGTTCTTCGTGCTGGCGACGCAGAACCCCATCGAACAGGAGGGCACCTACCCCCTGCCCGAGGCCCAGCTCGACCGCTTCTTCTTCAAGCTGATCGTGAACTACGCGACGCGCGAGGAGATGGCGGTCATCCTCGACCGGACGACGCGGAACGAGTGGCCGCAGGCCGGCAAGGTGCTGACGGCGGGGCAGGTGCTGGCGTATCAGCAGTTGGTGCGTGAGGTGCTGGTGGCGCCGCCGGTTCAGGATTACGCGATCCGGCTGGTGCTGGCGACGCATCCCGGCGGGCAGTTCGCGGCGGGGCAGACGGACAAGTTCATCCGCTGCGGGGCGAGCCCGCGCGGGGCGCAGGCGCTGGTGCTGGCGGCGAAGGTGCGGGCGCTCCTCAAGGGGACGTACAACGTCGGCTTCGAGGACATCCGCGAGGTGTACCTGCCGGCGATGCGGCACCGCATCCTGTTGAGCTTCGAGGCGCAGGCGGAGAACATCGCGCCGGACGCGATCCTGTCGGAGATCCTCAAGGACGTGAAGGAGCGTGTCGCGGACGCCCCGGCGGTGGCGGCGGCGCGGAAGTGAGGGGGGGGGCGACATGAAGACGGCGCTGCGGCTGGGGCCGGCGGACCACGGAACGCGGCTGGGGTTGGAGGAGCTCCAGGAGGCCGAGCAGGAGGAGGGGTACAAGTACGAGCTGATTTACGGGAGGCTGTACGTGTCGCCGCTGCCGAGGCTCTCCACGAATGACATCGAGGACTGGATCCTCGGGCTGTTGAAGGGGTACGCTCACGTCCACCCCGCGATCATCAACTTCGTGACGAACAAGGCCAGGGTCTTCACGCCGAGCAGCGACGAGGTCTCCGTGCCGGAGCCGGACATCGCCGCCTACAAGGACTACCCCTCCCTCGCCCGCCGGCGGCGGCGGGCGGTCGAGTGGCACATGGTCAGCCCGATTCTGGTGGTCGAAGTCATCTCCGAGGACGACCCAGGCAAGGACCTCGTCCGCAACCCGCCGCTCTACCTGTCGGTGCCGTCGATCAAGGAATACTGGGTGGTGGAGACGAGGCCGCGTGTGTACGAGCCATCGCTCATCGTCCACCGGCGGCACCGCGGCGCGTGGCGCGTCGTCAACGTGCCGTTCGGCGGCACCTACACCACCCGGCTGCTGCCCGGATTCACGCTCCATCTCGACCCCGGCGCGGAGGAGGAATGAGCGATGTCCGAAGACCGACACGATAACCGCCTCGCCTGGTTCTTCGCCGGCTTCCTGGCCGGGGCCGTCCTCGTCGGCGGCGGGTCGTTCGCCTACCTGAGCGTGCAGTCGCTGCGGATGCGTGCCGAGGCGGCGGCGATGGCCGAGCGGGCCGATGCCGAGCGGGCACGCGCCGAGGCGGCCGCCCGCCAGGCCGCCGCGGAGCTGGCCCGCGCCGAGGCCGAGGCGAAGAAGGCCGAGGAGGCGCTCAAGAAGGCGGGGGGGGAGGAGTAGCCACATGGCGGAAGACCGACGCGACGGCAACCTTGTGGCGTTCCTGGCCGGCTTCGCCCTGGGGGCGTTGCTCGTCGGCGGGACGACCGGGGGCTTCCTGTACTTCCAGCACGAGCGCATGCGGGCAGAGGCGATGCGGGCCGAGCGGGACGCGGCCCTGGCCGCGCTGATCGCGGTGGAGCAGGAGGCCCTCGCCCGCAAGGCGGGCGAGGAGGCGGAACGCAAGGTGAAGGCGGCGCGGGAGGCGCTGGGGAGGCTCAAGGGGAAGTAGCCCTGAGCGGCGGTGCCGGGAGGTGAGGGCATGGCGGACGAGAGGGACGGCAATAACCTGACGGCGTTCCTGGCCGGCTTCGTCCTCGGGGCGGTCCTGGCCGGCGGCGCGGGCGGCGCGTTCCTGCTCATCCAGAACGACCGCCTGCGGAGGGAGATCGCGCACCGGGCCGATGAGGCCCAGATGATGGCGGCGCTCGCCGCCCAGCAGGAGGCCGACGCCCACGCCATGCTGGCGGAGGCCCGCCGCAAGGGGCGCGAGGCCAGGGAGGCGCTGGAGAAGCTCAAGGGGGGGGAGAAGCCATGAGCGCGGAGCCCCTGCTCGGGCCGGAGTTCCTGGCGAGATTGGAGCAGCTCGAGCTGGTGACACGCAAGGTGTTCCTCGGGCGCATGAAGGGCGAGCGGCGCAGCAAGCGCAAGGGCCAGTCCGTCGAGTTCGCCGACTATCGCAACTACGTCATCGGCGATGACCTGCGCTTCCTCGACTGGAACCTCTACGCCCGCCTCGACAAGCTGTTCCTGCGTCTGTTCATGGAGGAGGAGGATCTGCACTTCTACCTCCTCATCGACACCAGCCTGTCGATGGACTTCGGCACCCCCACCAAGCTGCACCACGCCAAACGCATCGCCGCTGCCCTCGGCTTCATCGGCCTGACCAACCTCGACCGCGTGATGGTGCAGACCTTCGCCGATGGGATCGGGCCGGCGATGCCGGCGCTGCGCGGGCGGCGGTCGCTGTGGCGGCTCCTGGGCTTCCTCGACGGCTTGACGCCGGGCGGGGCCGGCGACATGGCCAGGGCGCTACGCACCTTCGCCCTGCGGTCGAGCGGCAAGGGCATCGTGGTGGTGTTGAGTGACTTCATGGACAAGAACGGCCACGAGGAGGCGTTGCGTTACCTGATCGCCCGGCAGATGGACGTCTACGCCATCCAGATCCTGGCGCCGGAGGAGGTCGATCCGGACATCACCGGCGACATCAAGCTCGTGGACATCGAGGACGACGACGCCGCCGAGCTGACGGTGACGCTGCCGCTGCTGCGTCGCTACCGCGAGAACCTGGCGGCCCACCAGGCGGGTCTGCAGGAGTTCTGCACGAAGCGCGGCGTGTCGTTCCTGACGACGACGACGGAGACGCCGTTCGACAAGCTGGTGATGACGCACCTGCGGCAGCGCGGGCTGGTGCGGTGAACACGCGATGGAGGGGGCGATGAGCGGGAACCGGGACTGGCATCGCCTGCTGGCCCTGTCGCTGACGGACCTGTTCCACGGCCAGCCCGTGATCGTCGAAGCGGAGATCGACCTGTCGGTGAGGCAGCAATGGCTCGACGTGGTCCTGATCCGCACGGAGGACGGGCCGTTGCCCTTCCGCCTGCCGGATGGCTTCGAGGGCCTGGGGCGGCGGAACCTGATCACGTTCAAGTCGCATCAGGATACGCTGGACCGCGAGGCGCTGCGCGAGCTGGTCGGCCACTCGGTCAACTACCGCAAGCAGAACCTGTCGGTGTCCGGGGATCTGCTGCCCGAAGACCACTTCCGCCTCTTCGCCCTGTGCGTCCGCCATCCCGACGGCCTGGCGGGTAGAATGACGGTGCGGGAGCTGCGGCCCGGCGTCCTGGAGGTGGACGACTTCGGCGTCCCGCTGCGGATCGTCGTTGTCCACGGGCTGCCGTTGGAGGAGCAGAACGCCCTGCTGCACCTGTTCGCCGCCAGGGCGGAGCAGATCACTTACGGGCGGCAGACGTATCGCGGGCGGACCAAGGACATCAGCACCCTGCTGCGGCAGTTGTACGACCTGTACTTGCTGGAGGGCATCGCGATGCCGTTTTCCGTGGAGGAGTTCGTCCGGCAGGCGAACAGGGAGATCATCAGCAAGATCAGCCCGGAGGAGCGCAGGGAGATCTTCAGGACGCTCCCGCCAGAGGAGCGTCTGGCGGGGTTGTCGCCCGAGGACCGCCTGACCGGGTTGTCGCCCGAGGACCGCCTGACGGGGTTGTCACCCGAGGACCGCCTCAAGGGCCTCTCGCCGGAGGAGCTCGACCGCCTCCGCCGCGTGTTGGACGATATGCAGACGCCGAAGGACGAGGGGAAGGCCGCGCCGGGGTGACCCCGCCGGCCGCCATCGGCGGGAGCCCGGTCTGCCCTTCAGAGCGTCCCTGAGGTACGCGACGCCTCTGTCCACCCATCCCCTTGACCCCCCTGCCCCGCCGTGCGACGATACCCCCGTCGTGCCTCCTCTCCCCACGAGCGGCCCCCATGCACCGTGTGCTCTCCCTCTGCCTGATCGCGGCCCTCACGCCCCTCGCCCGCCCCGCCGACGCCCCCAAAGCCGGTGCCGCCTTCGCGCACAACGGCGTCGTCAACGGCGTCGCCTTCAGCCCGGACGGCAAGTGTCTGGCCTCCGCCAGCAAGGACAGGGCCGCGAGGCTGTGGGACCTCGCCACGGGCAAGTTGAAGGCCGTCCTCGGCCACACGGGGGACGTCTGGAGCGTGGCCTTCAGCCCCGACAGCAAGACCCTGGCGTCCGCCGACAACAAAAACACGAAGCTCTGGGATGTGGCCACCCACAAGGAGCTGGCATCCTTCAGTGGCAGCGTCGGCATCCACGCCTCTCTCTCCTTCAGCCCCGACGGCAAGACCCTGGCCGTGGCCGGCGGCTTCGACAAATCGATCCGCCTCTACGACGTGGCGGCCAAAAAGCACTTCGCCTCGCTCACCGGCCACGCGATTTACGTCTGGTGCGTCGCCTTCAGCCCGGACGGCAAGACCCTGGCCTCCACCAGCAACGACCACACCCTCAGGCTCTGGGACGTGGCCACCCGCAAGGAGCGGGCCGCCCTCACCAATAGCACGACGGACCGCCAGCTCTGCGTCGCCTTCAGCCGCGACGGCAAGCTCATCGCCACGGGCGGCGGCATGAACCTGGGCAAGCCGTCCGTCCGCCTGTGGGACGCGGCCACGGGCAAGGAGCTGGCCGCCATGCCCGTCGCCTCCGGGTGGGAGAACGCCGTCGCCTTCAGCCCCGACGGCAAAACCCTCGCCTCGGGCGGGCGCGACAAGGCCGTCCGCCTGTGGGACGTGGCCACCCGGAAGGAGCGCGCCACGATCCCCATCGGGGAGGCGCCCTACGCCGCCGCCCTGGCCTTCTCCCCCGACGGCAAGGCCATCGCCGTGGCCGATGGGAAGGCGGTCAGGGTGTGGCACCTGGGGGCGAAGTAGCCGCGACACGCCGCCGGCTCCACACTCACCGCCGGATCACGCACCTCGGCTGCGCTTCGTGCGGCTCGATCAGCGGCCCGAAAGACGACCCGAAGGACCGACCCATGCCCCCCATACGCCCACTCCGGCCGCGAGCCGGCCTTCTCGGACTGGCAACCCTTCAAGGATCACCTCCTCGGGGCGGGGATGTGCCAGGTGGCTGTAGAGGGCAGGCGAGCGCGTCAGGGGTGGTCCACGGCGCTACGCCAGCGAATACCGCTCCCGAAGGGTCTCCCAATTCCTTCGCACGGTGGCGACGACAGGCCCGATGTCCGATGAGTGCGTGCCAGGAGCGAACGCAACGCAGATGCCGACGAACAGTCTCTGTTCAATCCCTGACAACGTTTGGAAGAACCAACGGAATCCGTGATCAGCATCAGCCTGCCGTCGAATCACACCCAGCACCCCGATCAGGCGGTCGGTGCGTTCACGACGGATTCGCTCCTTTTCCTCTCTCACATCAATCCAGAAGTCGTCGTTGACAGCCCCGCACAAGAACTGCATCGTGGCGATAAACACATAGACATGACCAATCACGAACAGCGTTTTCAACACGATGGAGTGCTTGTCATTGGCCAGGAAGGCGGCAGCCGCAGGAGACCCCTTGCCGTCTGGCCCGGCCAATGCTTCGGGCGTGAGATTCCCCCCGATCCAGACGAGGGCGATTCCGACAATGAGCATGCAATAGGCCTTCCACCGGGCCGGCCGCCACAGTGCCCACACGAGCACGACCGTGCTGATGACAGAGACGAGGATGGCCACCAACAAGTGTTTGGTGGTGTCATGGATGAAATCGAAGGCCAAGCCGAGCACCTCAAGGCAGCTCATGGCCCCCTCCTTCACGTGCCCGATGTGCTCCTGAAACAGTTTGAGCTGCCGAACGTGAATCAGCCGCATGCGTACCAGGAATATGGCGTTGAACGCGGTGAAGCACCACAGGTAGATGATCATGGAAGCCTCGAGTGTTTCACATTCAATGGAACCAGGCTCAGGCAGCAAACTACAGTGATCGACACCGCAATCCATGTCTGGATCCCACGCCTGGCAGGGTTCGTGGTTCGTACCAACCCCGGATGCCAGGTGATTCGCCGGGCGTAGCGCGGGCACATTTATCTAGAATCCCCCTGCAGCCAGCGCCTCAACACCCCGTCAGCGGAGGCAACTCGGGACACCGAAGACGCCTTCATTGGTGCCATATCGACCCCCCCCGAGCAGCTCAGCCGAAGCCGGCCGTCATCGAGATCGATGGTCCGGGTAAGGGTGGGGAGGGTTAGTGGTGGCCCCTTGTACGGGCTGCGGTAGCGATTGATCCAGAAGTCTTTGCCGGGCAGGTCGTCGGCGGATTTCACGAATTTCCGGATGTGGAACACCAAGTCGTGGAGTTGGAAGAGAGCCATAAGCCGCCCGATCGCGGGATAGGTGTCCGCCAATGGGTTGAGGTGGAATGTCAATGTGATCGCGAAATCCTGTGCCTCGGCCCCCGTCTCTCCCGTGCCCCATTTTTTCCCAGCGACTTCCCGTTCGGTGAGAACCACGACGGGGTTTTTTGTCAGCAACACGATCTTCTCGTCAACGACAACTGTTCTATGAACATCAATTGGTGGACGGGTAAACCACCAGCGGTTCATCTGGGAGGGGACGCTGCCAGGGTTCTTCTTCTGATTCGCGACGGCCAAATCGAAAAACGACTTCAAACCGGGGAGACGCGATTTAATCGTCCCCATCGCAAGCTGCTTCATCACATAGTCACCCGCGATGAGAGAGTCTGCGAACGCGGACGCGGACGGCACACCGCCGATGACACAGCGCTGGACATCTGCATGTTTCTCATCAGGCTCAAGTGAACACTTGGGAACCCTGTCATTCCAGACCGCTTGTATCGTGTGGGCCAGATCATCGAGATACAGATGCGGGCGCGCAGGATTATTGATGCCGAGTAGAACAATATCGTTTTTCAGAATCGCGAACCCGAACAAGATGTTCAGATTCTTCAGCCGCCTCAAATACTGCGAGACGTGGGCTCCCTTCGCCTGCTGCTCCTCGCAAGCCTTCGCCAGCTCTTTGATGGATACGACGAACGTGATGCCCTCCGACTTGGCGTATTTCACCAGTCGTTCGAGCGCCGCGGCGTCGCGCGGTGGCCGGGCGGTCGGGGGCTCGCCCGCGGACGCCGCCTTAACCTTCGCGGGGGGAAGGGGCAGGGAGAGCGCCAGCCCGGCAAGGACGACAAGGCTCAACGCCCAGCGGTGGATCGAGAAGTGCTGTCGCATGTGTTGCCCTTTCGAGAAGAGGAGACGGCGGGCAAGGAGGCGGCCCGTCTTCCGACTCGGAAGCCGGGCCGCCCACCACACACCTCAGTCGCCGTCAATCAGGTCTCTGAGGCCGCGCCGCGCCTCCGTGCGGATCGAGTCCGGGTTGATCCGCATGGGTGCCATGGAAACCCCCTTCGGGGTGCTCAATTCGAACCCGATGTTGCGCGTTGTGGGAATCTGCACGTGGGTGGTGGTCTGGCGACCTCCCCAAGGTTGTTGGGTTGTCTGTCGCGTGATGTTGATGTCGCGGCTGACGTTGATGTTCACGGAACCCTTGACGGCCTCGGCCTGCGTCTCGGGGAGCTTGCCGGTCGGCAACTCCTCGACCGAGGCGAGTGTCGGCATCGGCAGGATCTTGACCGGGGCCGGGAGCGGGACGGGGGACGGGTCGGCGCTGGCCGTGGGCGCCGTGGGCTCGGACACCGCGAACACCGGCTCGTCGCGGACCGGCGCTGGCGCGCTGCCGCCGAGGAACATGGAGCCCACCGAGGCCGCGACGAGCAGGCACATCGCGACGAGGAACAACTGGCGCATCACACCCTCCGATTCAACTGAATGGCTAGCACCCACATGGGAACGTCCCGGCGGGTGCTGGCCGGTGATCTGGAAACACGAGCGTCGGGGGCCTCAGCGCGAGCTCAACACCCAGGGGCCCGCACGCTGGCCCAACAGTTCAGCCGCGTCGCTAAGGCCCCTGCGCCAGCGTGACGCGCGGGTGATTTCACTTGGCCGCAGGAACTTGGCGAGATTGTCCGACTCCACGCGAACGGAGGCCGAGAGGTCGGCCACCACGGAGGCCAGACTGCGGTCTACCCCCCCCTGGTACACGCGGCGGCGCACTGCTTCATGGGCACGCTCCAGCCGAGGCTTCACCTTGGCCGCAGCGGCCAGTGGGGCCGGCAACTCGGCCAGCTCACCGTCCAACAGCCACGCCGCACCTGCGTGAGGCCGCTCCGAGCGACCCTTCTGCCCGAAGTACTCCGCTGCGGAAGCGTCGCTGGCCAGGAACGCCCGCGACTCGCGGACCATACGCAAATACGACTGAGCCTCCGCCCCCAGCCCCTGCGCGCTGACCTGCCGGCCAAGACGCTTCCCGCCAGCATCGAGCTGTTCGAGCAGAGCGTCCACTGGCTCGCCTAGGACGCGAGCCGCGACGGCCTTCCCGACGAGAGCATCGACCTCGCGCGCCGCCTGAGACAGGGACTCGCTCTCGAAGGCCGCAACCCGCTGCCTGGCGCGCGCCGCGCCGCATAGCATGAATTGGACGACGGCCATCGACTTCTTTCCCCCGCGCGACTGGATGGACGCCGGGTGGGGCAATGCCGAACCCACGCTGCTGCCCCGCTCACGCGCCTTGTCCGCCATCTGCCGAGCGAGCGACGCATACTCGTCCTCCTCGACCGGCGAGGCAGCCAGCGGTGAGGCAGCCAGACACACGCAAGCGACCAAAGCGACAGCGAGAGCGATGACCCTGAGGCAACTTGCGGACTTCATGAGAACCACCTCCAGGCACGAGAACGGACAGCGCGCAGCAGGGCACGGACGCGACAGCGCGAAACCGGGAAGGCCAGGGCGAGACACGGAGGAACCGCCCACACAAAAGACCGCGGTGCCGATCAGGGCGGGCGAAAAAAAGCCAAATAATGTGACGGGGACCGATTGTGGACGTCTGACCAGCTACCGGCGCAACTCCCTCATGAATGTGTCGATCGCGCCTTCCAGCGCGGGGAGATCGGCGATCACAGCCGCGCCTTGCTGGTGGCCCCAGCTAATGAATCTGCCGTCCGAACTGACCCCCAAGAACTCGACTCGAGCTGTAGTCGAGCCGCCGCCGATCGTGATGAACGGCTTGCCTGAGCGCTCCAACACCAAGGCTTCCAATTCGTGCGGGCCAGGATTCCTGGGGGGGTACCCACCCCATTTCCCGTCCGTGGACATGAAAAATGGCATCCGGTCCGCCCGCACGCCGGGCAGAGGCTTGGTGAGGTCGTATTTCAGCACCTTGTTCTCGGGCTCGTATACCCAAAGCGCCTTGCCGCCCTCGTCGATGCTGACGCCCTGGTACCCACCGAGTTTGCGCTCCGCGATCACCTTCCCGGTGGTAATATCGCGGATTTCGACTCGGCCGGCGGATAGGGGCTCACGTGGCCCAATCCACATATACACCTCGCCGGCCACTCTGGCTGAGTAGTAGCCGGCCTCGTCGTGCGGGCCGGGCTCGCGCAGGACGCGCTCGACCTTCGCCGGCCGACCAGGAACCAACTCATAGACCGCTGTACGCAGCGCCGACTTGCCCTCGGCACTCTCCTCACGAAGTAGCAGGAAGCGGTCCCCCCCGCCGGCGAGTAGGGTCTCGTACCCGCCGGGCAACATCCATTCGGCGACGAGTTTGCCCGTCGCCACCTCCAGGATGCGAGCGACGGAAGCAGCTGGTCCGCCGCTGGCGAACGCGACGTGCTTCGCGTCCTTGCTTAACGCCACGCTACCGTTCATGGCGAAGTAGCCTTTCCAGGGCATCTGTGCGACGAGCAGCGGCCGGGGCTGCCCGGCCTTCCAGACGCGGACATGGAATGCGGCGTCGAGGGTGGCGAAGAAATGGTCCTTGCCCTTGGTGGCCCCGGACCATGCCAGCCGAACCGGGGTGCCCCTGTGCCCTGCGTAAGGCACGATCGTGGTAGGGCGGATCAGGGCGTCGAAGGCGACCGCGCTGGTTGAAGTTACGGCCAGCACCCCGTCGCTGGAAACGCCCACCGGCGTGCCGCGCACCTGCAGCCTTTCGCCCGTCTCGGTGTCCCACAGATAACCAGGCCCATTTCGCTGTCCACCGCAGAGCATGCGACCGTCTGCGCTGAAGGCCAGGCTATCGACCCAGTCCAGGCCCGGCAGCGACAGCAGCGGCGCCCCGTTCGACCGCAGAAGGAGGACCGAGCCGTCCATGCACCCGATCGCGAACCGCCCGCCCTCAGGGGACCAGGCAAGTGACGCGACGCGGCTGTTCATTGGCGGCAGTTTCAGCCCTTCCCTGCCCTCCACTGGCAACAACCGGACCTGCCCGTCCTCGTCGCCGACGAGCAAGCGTTCGCCAGTCGTGTCAAAGGATGCTGCCGTCAGCGTCCCCATGCCCTTGACATCCGCCGCGCGGCCGTCCGTCTGTTTCCGAGAAGGGATGTCCCAGGTGCTAACTTGGCCATCCGAGGTGCAGGCCCGGATCGACTTGCCGCCCGGCAGGAAGCCGGCGGCAAGGAACGGCGCCGGCCTTTTCAGTTCGAATTTGGCCCAGCGAATGGTCGCCTCCTTGTCCCACAATTCCAGGCTGCCTTTGGGGGAGAGGAGAGCAAGGTAGGTCCCGTCTGGGCTGTACAACAAACGGGCCCCCTTGAGCGGGCGTAACTTGTCCGCCTCCGCGAGCTTGGTGCTTCGCTTCCACACCACAATGCCCTTGGTCGTGGCGATGGCAATGGAATTGCCATGACAGGCGATCGGCCAGAGCAGGAAGGGATCGGCCGCCAACTGGGTGATTTCGCGCGGGCGGACATCGACAAGTGAGAGAGTGGCGACGAAGGTGGAGCGGATCTGAAGTTCCAACTCGCGGATAACCTTGTCATCTTCCAGTGTGCGGAGCGATTCGCCCGCTTCGAGAAGTAGCTGCCGCGTCTCGGTGATCCGACCGAATTTCGGTAGGTCCAGTCGCCAGCGCGCGCGTTCGATCAGGGCCCGGACGCGGATCTCGGCGCGGGACTTGGCCTCGTGGAGATCGCGTGCCAACTCAGAGTGCCGTCGGGCATGCCCCTCGGTGATCGCATAGACGGACACGCCGGCGAAGGCAGCGAGGAACATGATGGTCAGGATGGCCTTCGGCCAACCGCTGTACTTGGACTTGCCGCCACTCGGCACGGTGTCGCCCTCGTCGCGGGTGGCTCCCTGCTCAGAGCCTTGGCTCCCCGAAGCAGCGGGCCGCGACTGCTTGGAGCGGGTGTTGGCAGTGAGCGGGTGAGCCTCCCCCCATGCCATCAGTTGCTGCACCATCTCAGCGTCTTTCGTCGCCCAGTCAGGCAGTTCAACCGAATCATCCTGGTGGATATCGACTAGCGGCTGAGACGAATGTGCCCCATCGGGTGTCTTCTCGTTTGGCTTACTCATGATTCTCTCCCATCATTCGGCTCAGCGTCTGGATCGCGCGCTGGCATAGTCTGGCAACCCTCTCGGAGGTCATGAAGAGCATGTCGGCGATTTGGGCGTAGTTGAACCCACCTCGGTAGCGCAACCCGAGAATCGCCCGCTCGAGCGGGTCGTGGAGGATCTTGATCTTCTCTACCAACCTCTCGATCGTCTCCGTGTCTGTGGGAGGTTCCTGTGATTGCTCGGGTGGATCTATTGTGTGGTCGCTGCCCCTGCTCGAATCAAGAGATACCGAAGCGGGCTTATTCCTCGCCAACGCTGTGAGGGCCACATGCCTCGCTACCTTGGAGAGGTAAGCGTGCAGTTTTTCGACAACAGATGCCTCCGAACCATCCCCGAGGGCCTTGCTCTGCTTGTCAAGGTAGAAATTCCGTGCGCCATTCAAATGTAGTTTCAGTATTGCATCAGTAGCACAATCCACAACACGCGGATCCTTCTCGTCCAACCGAAGAACCTTAGCCACAGCCCGCACTGCCACGCACTGATACTGCCACAGTGTCCCCAAGTGCCCAGCCCGGACACAATCAAGGAGCGAGCGGGAATCCACAGGCGAGGCATCTTTGCACATGATGCACCACGGAGGGCGAGCAACGGGCCGGGCGATCTGGAGAACCTCTCCACAACGAATACGACCAGCGATGTCAACGAGAGGCGGGAAAAAAATGGAGAAAAAGTCGAAAGGCATCAGTATGTGCACAAAAAGACAGACCTCCACGTCCCCCGCGCCGCGGCCCTCCACCCCCCTCGACCCCAGCTAGCACTCGGGCCGTTGACGAGCCGGGCATCCGCTACCGGCCCCTGTTCTCAACCCCTCCGTGAAGGCCCCTCGGCCGGGGGTAGACGCGGCAGACAACACCCCACGTTGCAATCCTGGCCTTCAGAGCCACCCTCAGATCCTCGCCTGCCACACCGCCGGGTCGCGGCGCGAGTGGAACACGGCGATCACCTCGACGCGGGTATCATCCGCCCGGCAATAGACGCAGTACGGGAAACGCAGCACGACCGCCTTCCGGATGTCGGCGCGAACGATGGCGTGCATCTGCGGCAGCGCCGTGATGCGGTCGAAGACCTCCTGCACGCGGGCCACGAAGTCAGCCCCCAGGCCGGGCCTCTGCCCCTCGTAGTAATCGACCGCGGCCTCCAGCTCGGCCTGCGCCTCGTCGCGCAGGACGAGGGCCAGGCTCATTTCCGCACCTTCGCCAGCAGGCGCGCCTTGACCACCTCCCACGGCGTGACGGCGTCGGGCCGGGCGATGCTATCCGCCAGCCGCCGATCCAGCTCCGCGAGCTGCGCCTCGGGCACCGCCTCCCGCTCCAGCTCCAGCGCCACGCTCTCCCAGATCGCCTCGGCGAGGGCGAGCCGGTCCTCCGGGCCGAGGCGGTCGATCCCGAGCTGCTCCAACGTCGGAGGCATGACGCAATCTCCCCGTACTATCGCGGGCCGTCCCAGCCGCCAGGGTAGCACAGCCCCACGCATCAGCCAATGACAACTGCCCTGCCCCATGCCACGGCCCGGCCCGAGCACACCATGCTCCCGCCGTCACTCGGGGTGTTAACGAGCCGGGCATCCGCCTGCTGAAGCCGCGGGAAGTTGCTTGACGGCAGTTAACGAACGGGCCCGCTTGCGGTGAAAGTCTGACTGCGTGGACTCCGGTGAAGTTGAAGTCGGCCGGGAGGCTTGACGTGAAAATGCATTTCGAGGTCAACCTCCCCGTCCCCCCGGACCGGGCCTGGCCGTACCTGACCCACCCGGACCGCATGAATGAATGGTCGGAGGCACGCATCGAGCTCATCGCGCCCGGCCCGGGCGGCCTGCCGGACGCCGCCGGCGCTACGCGCCGGGTGACCGTGTCGGTCCTGGGATTCTCTGCCCACCTCGCGGAGCTGGTGGAGGAGGCCGTCCCCCCGTCCCATTTCGTCTACCGCGTGACAGCCGGTGGCTGCCTGAGGCGGCACAAGGGAGAGATCCGCCTCACCCCGTCCGGGGGCGGGACGACGCTGGTGTGGGAAGTCACCTTCAGCACGTATGTGCCCGGACTGGGGCTGTTGATGAAATGGCTGATCGGGCGGTCCCTCGGCCGAAGCCTCGCGGTCCTCGAACGTCTCCTCAGCCAGCAAGCCAGCCCCGGCGCCGCGAGTTGAAGCGGGCGGCCGGCAAGCGATCCCGTCGAGCCCGCGCGGTGCCCTCAACGACGCGCCGGAAGTCGATGACACCGATCAGACCCGTAATGCGCCCCAACCGCTCACGGCCGCCGGCCGCCGGAGCCGCCGCGATGGCGTTTCTGTAGCGCAGGTTGAGGCTCTGCGAACCCAGGCGTCGCTGGGTCATTCGTCAGAAATGCGATATCCTGACCATGCCCCCTCTCCCGCACCGCCGGCGAGACCCATCATGGCCGTCCGTCCCCCGCCCGCCCACAAGGGCCTCTGGTTCCCCATCTCCCTGGCCGTGCTGCTCGCCCTGGCACTCCCCAGCGCCGTCCTCCTCGCGCTCAGCCTCTTCGGCCTCGAGGGCTCCGCCAACGCCTGGCTCCAGCACACCCTCGCCCTCTCCTACCACAACCCCCTGCCCCCCTGGGCCGCGATCCTCCTCTTCCTCGTCCCCGCCGCCCTCGTCGTCCTCTACTTCCTCAAGCTCCGCCGCAAATCCCTCCTCGTCCCCAGCACCTTCCTCTGGCGCAAGAGCATCGAGGACCTCCACGTCAACAGCCTCTTCCAGTGGCTCCGCGACAACGTCCTCCTCCTCATCCAGCTCTGCGTCGTCCTCCTCCTCATCTACTCCGCCCTCGCCTTCCAGATCCACGGCTCCGCCGCCTCCACCGGCAGGCACTACATCCTCCTCATCGACTCCTCCGCCAGCATGTCCGTGACGGATGTCTCCCCCAGCCGCCTCGAAGCCGCCAGGGCCGATGCCCTCCGCGAGATCGACGGCCGCCCCGACTCCGACACCGGCATGGTCATCGAGTTCAACAGCCGCGCCAGCATCCTCCAGCCCTACACCCGCGACAAGGGCCTCCTGCGGGCGGCCGTCCGCCGCATCACCCAGACCCAGCGCGTCACCCGCATCGACGAGGCCCTCGCCCTCGCCGACAGCCTCGCCAACCCCCACAAGTCCGCCGACGACCAGGCCGTCCGCCCCGAGGGCGAGGACCCCGCCGCCCGCCGCCAGTACGTCGCCGCCGAGGGCATCGCCGCCGACGTGTACCTCTACTCCGACGGCCGCTTCCCCGACGTGCCCGGCTTCGCCGCCGGCAACCTCTCCCTCCACTACCGCCGCGCCGGCGCACCCGGCCCCGAGAACGTCAACAACGTGGGCATCGTCGGCCTCAGCGCCGTCCGCGACGAGAAGGACGCCTCCAAGTTGCAGGTCTTCGCCCGCGTGCTGAACTTCTCCCGCCAGCCCGCCGAGGTCGGCGTCGAGCTGAAGTGGGGCGTCGCCGGCAAGGACGATTTCTCCCTCCGCGACAAGCCGCTGTCACTCCCCGCCCGCCTCATCGAGAAGGGCGATCCCGACAAGAAGACGCCCACCAAGGAGACCCCCGGCGAGGGCGCCGTCACCTTCGACCTCGAGGACATCGACGAGGGCGTGGACGTCATCATCCACGCCCGCATCGTGTCCAGACGCGGCGACCGGTGGGAGCCGCTCCGCGACCAGTTCGCCCTCGACAACGAGGCCTGGCTCGTGGCCGGCGTCGTCCGCAAGGCCCGCGTCCTCCTCGTCACCCCCGGCAACCGGATCCTCTCCACCTTCTTCGGCCTCGAAGACACCGAGCGCGTGGCGAAGGTCACAATCATCGCCCCCGAGGACCTCGCCGACGAGGCCAAATACCTCCGCCCGGCCAAGGCCGGCGCGTTCGACCTCGTCATCTTCGACCGTTGCGCCCCCGCCGACGAGGCCTCGGTGCCCGTCGCCAACACCTTCTTCATCGATAACATCCCCCCGCCGTGGAAACGATCCGCCCAGCCGGCCCTCAAGGACGTGGTCATCCGCAACCCCGCGAGCAGCCACCCCCTCATGCGCCACCTGACGGGCCTCGACGAGATCGCCTTCGCCGGCGGCTTCCGCTTCGACCTCAACGCCAAGGGCGTGCCGGCCCGGACGCCGCGCCTGCTGGAGGCTGGCGGCGAGACGGCCCTGATGTTCGTCCTCCCGCGCCGCTCCTTCTCCGACCTCGTCCTCGCCTTCCCCCTGGTCGGCCCCGGCGGCGTGTGGGCCACCAACTGGAACCTCAAGCTCTCCTTCCCCGTCTTCCTCCGCAACGTCCTCTACCACCTCGGCAACGTGGCGGACTCCGCCGCCGAGGAGACCGCCCAGCCCGGCGACGTCAAGTTGATCCGCCCCGACGGCGTCTTCGAAGCCATCGAGGTGGTCGGCCCCTCGCGCAAGCCGATGACGGTCAAGCGTGGCACGGGCGTCGAGTACGCCTTCCAGGGCGCCGACGAGGCGGGCGTCTATCAGGCGACTTGGCCGGGCGGCAGCCGCGTCTTCGCCGTCAACCTCCTCGACGAGGCCGAGAGCAACACGCAGCCGCGCGACGAGATCAAGCTTGGCCAGCAGGAGATCGAGGCCGGCAAGGGCCGCCCGCAGGTGTACGAGACGTGGAAGTGGGTCGTCCTGGCCGCCCTGCTACTGCTGCTGGTGGAGTGGCTGATGTACCACCGTAAGGTATGGGTCTAGGATCGGGCGGGCGGGCCCGCGTCAGCGCCCCGAGAGGTCAGCGTGATCGCCTCTCCGACGAGGCCCGCATCCACGAGTAAGAAACAGCAAGATGCGCTGACGCTCCACCCGGGGCGCTGACGCGACCCCGCCCGCGGAAGACGAGATCCGCTGACGCTCCACTCGGGGCGCTGACGCAACCCCGCTCGCCCGGAGAGACGCGATGGATCAGATCGACTGGCACGAATGCCACCCGCGCCGCCTGGCCAAATGGGCCGCCCGCGCCCTCGCCGCCGGCGCCTGCATCCGCTTCCCCGGCGTCACCGTCCGCGCCGCCCGCGACGCCCACCATCTCGCCGCCCCGGCCGTCCTGGTCCCCGGCCTGAGCGCCGCCATCGACTGGGCCCCCGCCCTCGGCGACGCCGGACGGCGCATAGCCCGCCGCCTCTGGCCCGGCCCCGCCGTCCTCGTCACCCGCGAGGGCGTCGAGCGCGGCCTCGCCTCCCGCCTCCCCGCCCCCGCCCGCGACGCCCTCGGCCCCGCCCTCCGCCTCCGCACCCCCACCCACGACTCCCTCAAGTCCACCCTCGCACGGGCACGCCTCCCGCTCGCCTGCGCCGACGCAGGCGACGCCGACGTGGCCGTCGTCGATCACGGCCACCACGCACCCCCCGCCCCCGTGCTGGAGGCCGACGGCCCGTCCTACACCCTGGCCCCAGGCACGCCCGGCGAGGCCGAGATCCGCCAACGCCTCGCCCGCCTCATCGTCTTCGTCTGCACCGGCAACACCTGCCGCAGCCCCATGGCCGAGGCCCTCTTCAAGCTCCGCCTCTCCGAACGCCTGGGGTGCCCCCCGGAGGACCTGCCCGCGCGCGGCTGGGTGATCGCCTCCGCCGGCCTCGCCGCGATGGCCGGCATGCCGGCCGCACGCGAGGCGGTGGCCGTCGCCGGCCCGCTGCTGGAGGCCCACCGCAGCCGGCCCCTCACGGGCGACCTCGCCGCCGCCGCCGACCTCCTCCTCGGCATGACGGCGGGCCACGTCGCCGCCCTGCGCGGCCTGCCCGCCCGCCCGCTCTCCCCCGACGGCGACATCGGCGACCCCGTCGGCGGCCCGCTGGAGGAGTACCGCGCCTGCGCCGCCGCCATCAGCGCCTGCCTGGATCGGCTGCTGGACGAGCTGGCCTGACGGGCGCGCCCATTGCCTTAGGCCCCGCTTGCTGTCATCATGAATGGTATCTGCGTGGCCAACCGGAGAACCGAACATGCACCCGCTCGTCCGCCTGCTCGCCCTGCTCGTCGCCTTCGCCGCCCTGTCGGGCGCCCTCATCGCCCAGGACAAGGACAAGGAGGAGAAGGAGCCCGACGCCAAGGAGGTCAACGCCCTCATCGACAAGCTCGGCAGCGATGACGCCGAGACGCGCAAGGAGGCCGAGAAGAAGCTCCTCGACATGGGCGAGGTGATCATGCCGCTGCTGCGCAAGGCGGTCAAGGAGCACGCCGACGCCGACGTGAAGCTCCGCTGCATCGTCCTGGGCCAGAACATCACGAAGAGCCTGTACGGCGAGCTGCGCAAGTTCGAGGGCCACACGGGCAACATCCGCGGCATCGCCGTCACCCCCGACGGCAAGAAGGCCGTCACCAGCGGCATGGACAACAAGCTCCGCGTCTGGGACCTGGCCACCGGCAAGGAGCTGGCGAAGCTCGAGGGCCACACCGGCTGGTGCTGGTCCGTGGACATCGATAAGGAGGGCAAGGAGATCCTGTCGAGCGGCGCGCTGGACAAGTCGATGCGCCGCTGGGACATGGCGGGCAAGGAGCTGAAGAAGTACGAGGGCCACGAGTCGCGCGTCTACGGCGCCGCCTTCTCCCCCGACGGCAAGCACGTCGCCTCCAGCGGCGCCGAGAAGGAGACCACCATCCGCATCTTCGAGCGCGAGTCGGGCAAGGAGGTCAAGAAGCTCGAGGGCCACACCGGCTGGGTGTGGCGCATCGCCTACTCCCCCGACGGCACGAAGATCCTCTCCGCCGGCATGAACGACAACAGCTACCGCATCTGGGACGTGGAGTCCGGCAAGGCCACGGTCATCGGCGACAAGGCCCACGACGGCTACGTCGTCGGCGTCGCATGGATGCCAAACGGCAAGAGCGTCCTCACCGCCGGCCGCGACCTCACCGTGAAGCTGTGGGACGCCGAGAGCGGCAAGCTGCTCCGCACGTACTCCGGCCTGGGAGACAACCCCGAGGCCATCGCCGTCAGCAAGGACGGCAAGCGCTTCCTCGTCGGCGAGAACAAGATCGTCCACGTCTTCGAGACGGACACGGGCAAGATCATCCACCGCTTCGAGGACCACACCGACCAGGTCTTCGCCGTCGCGTTCACCCCCGACGGCCGCAAGGCCCTGTCCGCCGGCGCCGACAACGTGCTGCGGATGTGGGGGGTGCCTCGCTAACAGCCTTCGGTTTTCAGTTTTCAGTTTTCAGTTTTCAGGGCACAGCCGGCCCACGCGCCGCGCGGGCCGCCCTGGAGCCCTGCTGAAAACTGAAAACTGAAAACCGAAAACCGAGACATGGAACTCACGATCCCAGAGCTGTCGCTCGTCCTCCTCGTCGGCCCCTCGGGGTGCGGCAAGTCCACCTTCGCGCGCAAGCACTTCCGCCCCACCGAGGTCGTCTCCAGCGACTTCTACCGCGGCGTGGTCTGCGATGACGAGAGCAGCCAGGCCGCCAGCCGCGAGGCCTTCGAGCTGGTCCACCTGGCCATCCGCCAGCGGCTGCGCTTCCGCCGGTTCACCGTGGCCGACGCCACCAGCATCCAGGCCGACGCCCGCAAGGAGCTGCTGGAGATCGCCCGCCGCTACCACTACCTGACCTGCGCCATCGTCTTCGAGCTGCCCGAGGAGGTCTGCCAGGAGCAGAACCTCGCCCGCCCCGGACGCACCGTGCCGGCGCACGTCATCACGACCCACGTGCAGGCCGCGCAGAAGGCCGCCCGCGCCGTCGAACGCGAACACTTCAACCACCGCTACTTCCTCCGCTCACGCGAGGACGTGGACAACACCGTCATCCGCCGCGTCCCCATCCCCGAGGACCACGCCTCCGAGCGCGGGCCGTTCGACATCATCGGCGACATCCACGGCTGCGCCGACGAGCTGCTCGCCCTCCTGGGGATCCTGGGTTACCGCGTGGGCCACCTGGCCGGGCCGGCCGGGGAGGTGGCCTTCGCCGAGCCGCCGCACGGACGCAAGGCCGTCTTCGTCGGCGACCTGGGCGACCGCGGGCCTGACACGCCCGGCGTGTTCCGGCTGGTCATGGACATGGTGCGCGCCGGCCACGCCCTCTGCACGATGGGGAATCACGACAACAAGCTGTTGCGCCACCTGCGCGGCAACGGCGTGCAGCCGACGCACGGGCTCGCCCTCACCGTCGAGCAGATGGCGGCGTACCCGCCCGAATTCCACGAGCGCGTGCGGCTATTCCTGGAGAGCCTGCCGACGCACCTCCTCCTCGACGGGGGGCGTCTGGTCGTGGCCCACGCCGGCCTGCGCGAGGACCTGCACGGCCGCGCGTCGCCGCGCGTGCGCAGCTTCGCCCTGTTCGGCGACACCACCGGCGAGACGGACGACAACGGCCTGCCGGTACGCCTCAACTGGGCCGGGGAGTACCGCGGCCGGGCCCTGGTGGTGTACGGGCACACGCCGGCGGCGGAGCCGCTGTGGCAGGGGGAGACGGTGAACATCGACACGGGCTGCGTCTTCGGCGGGCGGCTGTCGGCCCTCCGCTACCCGGAGCGCGAGGTCGTGTCGGTGCCGGCCCGCCGGCGATACGCGGACCACGTCCGCGGGCTCATCACGCTCGCCGACCTTCAGGGCCAATCGACGGCCGCAGGGATAGAATCCCAGCAGGGCCCGGCACGCGAGGGGCAACCGTGATCCACGTCGAGCGCATCCTGTACCCGACGGACTTCTCGTCGCATTCGAACCAGGCGTACTTCCACGCCGTGGCGCTGGCGAAGGCGCACGGCGCGGCGTTGACGGTGATGTACGTGATCGACCCGGCCAAGGGCACGCCGACGCCGGAGGGGGCCGACGCGCACGCCTACTGGCGCGCCCAGCTGGAGCAGATCCGCCCGGTGGATGAGTCGATCCCGGTCAGCCATGTGCTCGCCGAAGGCGACCCGGCGGAGCAGATCGTGACGCGGGCTCGCGAGGGGCGCATGAGCCTCGTCGTGATGGGGACGCACGGGCGGACGGGCCTGGAGCGCCTGCTGATGGGCAGCGTGGCCGAGCGCGTCCTGCGCGAGGCGCATTGCTCGGTGCTGGTGGTGAAGATCCCGCGGGCGGCCTGACGCCCGCCGTGGGGTCGCCGGCGGTCATGCGACCCCCGCCGCCTCGGCCTTCGCGGGCGCGAGTGCCGCCCCGTGATTCGCCTTCACGATGAGCACCGGGCACGGGCAATCGCGCACGACCTCCTCCGCCTTGCTCCCCCAGAGGAGCCGGCTGATCCCGGCCCGGGCGTGGGTGCCCATGACGACGAAGGCGCCCTCGCCCATGTCCCGGATCTTCGCCTCCAGCAAGGACTTCGCCGAGGCCCAGTCGCCCACGGCGATCGCGTACTGGACCGGCACGGCCGCTGTGTCCGCCGCGAGCCTGCGGTACTCCTGCCAGAGGTCGATCGGCTGCGGCTTCTTCGGGTCGAGGATGACCCGCCCGTCCTGGTCGATGATCGCGGGGGGCGGCACGACGTGGAGGACGACGACCCGCGCGCCGACGGCCTGGGCGAGCGACCGGGCGACCCGGAACGCCTCCTTCGAGGCGTCGTCGAAATCGGTCGGGTGAAGCAAGGTTTGGAACGGCGTCATGGCTGCCCTCCCTCGGTCATGCGGGGCCTGGGTGGGGATCGCGTTACCTGTCCCACCGGGTCACCGAATGCACCGCCCATGCCGCACACGGAAATCCTGTCCTGGCCTCCCCCCCGCACGCGCAGCGGTTTCGCACCGACGGCGCTCACGGACGACCTTCCCGGGGCCGTGCACGCGAGGCCGGGAACGCACAGGCGGGGACGAATCCGCACAAGCCGCCCCGCTCGTCAGCCACAGGCCCCGCCGTGCCCGACGAGGCCGGCCCTCCGGCGGCCCACGGGGGCTGGATGCTCGACGCCTCCCGTCGCCACCCGTGAGCCGTGAGGTTCTTCACGCGGACGGCGAGCCCCCGCCGGGCGAGAGGGGGGGGTCACTTCCCGACGGGCTTGCCGTTGACCTTCTTGATCCCCTCCCTGGGGAAGACGGCGAGGGAGTAGCCGAAGGCGTCGCCCCCGATGAGCGTGGAGATCGCCATGATCTTCAGGTCGCCCTCATCGAGGGTGGCGGTGATGCCGGGCCGGTTGGGGCCGCCTAGCGCGAGCGTGACGACGACGAGGTCCTTCTTGAAGTCGAGGGCCGGCACCTTCTCCTTACTCCACGCCTTCCACACGGCCTCGAACGACTTCTGGTCGGTGATGATGCCGGAGTCAGGGGCCTTCTTGGACAGGGCCTCGTTGTTGACGACACCCGTCCAGTTGAGGCTGGGCTTGATCTCCTTGGGCTCGGCGGTGACGGCGGGGACGATCACGGCGGCGGCCACGAGGGCCAGGAACGGACGGCGCATCAGGGAGGCTCCTTGCTGTGAGAAACGGAAGCGGGGCGGCCGGCGGGGCCGCCCTTGGCATGATGTATGCACGATGTCCGCCGTCCGTTGAATTCCGGCCTATAGTCCAGATAAGACTGTCGCCCCACCGGAGGGATACCCATGCGCCATTGCTTGCTGCTGGCCTGCCTCGCGGCCCCCGCGTTCACCGCGGCCCCGCCCGCCGGGGGCGAGGGGCCGAGGACGGTCTTCGCCATCGATTGCGTCAACGGCGGCGACGGCGGCTTCATCCTGCCGGGGGCGCGTGTCGATGTCGTCTCCGACGTGAAGGAGGGCAAGGCGTCGCGCGCGGCCGTGGTCGAGAGGGGGTTGCTCGTGGTCGAGGTGGAGCAGGAGCTGTGGGGGCCGACCCCGCCCACCGACCGGGTGACAGTCTCCGTCACGGGGCCGCAGGCGAGGCGTCTGGCGGCCGCCGCGGCGAAGGGCGCGCTGCGGCCGGTGCTGGTGCCGACGCGGTAACGGCGGCCGACGCATCCCACCTGCCCGCCCTCGCCCCTCAATCCGGCTGCTGACCCGCCGGCCACGACCCGAAGGATGTCGGCGCCGCGCGGGCACCGCGTCAGGTGGCCCGCCGCATCCGCTGACCCTGCTTCGCGCGGCGCGGCCGGCCGGGTAGGATGGTGGAAGGAGGGCCGTTTCATGCCGCTTCACGATTGGGCCAACCTCGACGGGTGGGAGGGCGTCCATGACATCTGGCTGGTTGAGCTGCTGTATTGGCTCAAGCCTCGCCTACCGGAGCAGCTCCAGGCCTACATCGGCTTGACGCCCGCTCTGTCGCTGGACGCGGTGGAGGAGAAGCCCGATGTGGCCGTGCGGCAGTGGCTGCCCGACCCGGCCACGGCCGCTGCCGCACGCCACGACAAGTCGGACATCGCCGGGATGCTAATGGAGCTGGATTCGCAGACCTCCATTCACGTCAAGTCGCGTGGCCGGCTCGTCGCCGCGCTGGAGCTGGTCTCACCCCGGAACAAGGACCGGCCCGAGTGACGGGCGAACTACCTGATGCGCCACCGGAACTCCCTCGCCGACGGGGTGCATCTCCTCCTGGTGGACGTGCATCGTCGGCCCGTGAGCTTCTCCTTCGCCGACGCGTTGGCGGAGTCGGTCGGCGTGGGACAGCCGCCGCTGCCCAGCCCTCTGGCGGTGGCATACTGTGTCGGCGAGCCGATGCCCAAGGGGTATTTCGCCGAGGTGTGGCGGAGGCCGCTCGTCGTCGGCGCGGACATCCCGCTGATGCCGCTGCCGCTCTCGGTGCATCAGAATATCCTAGTCGATCTGGAGAGCACCTATCGCCGCGACCGCAGGGCCTACCTGGAGTGACGCCCGTCGGAGGCGTTGGGGGAGGGGCGCCGGCGCTCTTCGTCCTTCCTCCAGGCCCTTTCCAGGGAGCGCCGATGGCCGACTGGTACTTCGAGAAGAACGGACGGTCGCGGGGTCCGGTGTCGTGGGCGCGGCTGAGGCAGATGGCCGCGTCAGGGCAGATCGGCCCCCACGACCTCGTCCTCCGGGAGGGCGGCGCCGAGTGGGCCGAGGCCTCGGCCGTGGCCGGCCTCTTCCCCGCACCGGCACCGGAGCCCTCCCCGCGACCCGACCGCCGGGGACGCGGGGAGGAGGCGCTCGACGAGCTGCCGGCGGAGCTGGTGTCGGGGCCGAATGCCGCCCGCCGCGGGCCGGCGGGCGAGCCGGCGTCGGGCCTGGAGCAGGCGCTGCGCAACCGGGGCGCGTGGGCCGGGGCGCTCACCTACCTCCTCTCGGCGGTGTGCCTCTTCTGCCTCGTGGTGTCGATGGCGTCCTGGGCCGGCCGGCGTGACCCTGGGGGCGAGATGCCCGAACGCATCCAGCGCGGGATCATCACGGGTTTGGTCCTCTCGCTCGTGCCGGGCGGCCTGGCGTGGCTGCTGGTCGACAGCGTTCAGGCGGCACGGTCGTGGTGGCAGGCGCCGCGCCCGACCCGGGGCGGGCCGGACCTGCGGCCGCGGCTGGGCTGGCTGGCCGGACCAGTGCGGCTGCTGGCCATCGTCGGCTGCCTGCTGCTCGGGGCGACGCTGGGGGCCGCCCTCGCGCTGGCATTCCCCGAGGGGGCGCAGCCGGCCGAGGCGGCGGGCATCGGGCTGGTCGTCGGCCTGTTCTTGGGGGGGCTCGTGGCGCTGCTTCTCGCCTTCCTGATCACGCTGGTGGTGTGGAGCGTCTGAGGCGGCCGGCCGGGCTTCGACGAGGCCCGGTGATCCGGTCGACGCGGTGTCACTCCCCCTTCCACGCCAGCACCCCCCGCAAAGCCGGGGGGAGGGGAGTGAATCAATGGATCAGATCGACTGGCACGAATGCCACCCGCGCCGCCTGGCCAAATGGGCCGCCCGCGCCCTCGCCGCCGGCGCCTGCATCCGCTTCCCCGGCGTCACCGTCCGCGCCGCCCGCGACGCCCACCATCTCGCCGCCCCGGCCGTCCTGGTCCCCGGCCTGAGCGCCGCCATCGACTGGGCCCCCGCCCTCGGCGACGCCGGACGGCGCATAGCCCGCCGCCTCTGGCCCGGCCCCGCCGTCCTCGTCACCCGCGAGGGCGTCGAGCGCGGCCTCGCCTCCCGCCTCCCCGCCCCCGCCCGCGACGCCCTCGGCCCCGCCCTCCGCCTCCGCACCCCCACCCACGACTCCCTCAAGTCCACCCTCGCACGGGCACGCCTCCCGCTCGCCTGCGCCGACGCAGGCGACGCCGACGTGGCCGTCGTCGATCACGGCCACCACGCACCCCCCGCCCCCGTGCTGACCCGCCGGCCACGACCCGAAGGATGTCGGCGCCGCGCGGGCACCGCGTCAGGTGGCCCGCCGCATCCGCTGACCCTGCTTCGCGCGGCGCGGCCGGCCGGGTAGGATGGTGGAAGGAGGGCCGTTTCATGCCGCTTCACGATTGGGCCAACCTCGACGGGTGGGAGGGCGTCCATGACATCTGGCTCGTCGAGCTGCTCCGCGACGTGAAGGCGAAGCTCCCGGCCGCCTACCGGGCGTACATCGGCTCGACCCCCGCCCTGTCGGTCGGCGCCGGGGACGAGAAGCCGGACGTGGCCGTGCGTCGCTGGCAGGACGAGGTGCCTCCTGCCGCCTCGCCGGAGGGGTGGGCGCCGGACAGCGAGGCGGTGGCGCTGTTACGGAGCGACCCGCAGACGGCGGTCCACGTCCTCACGCGGGGCCGCCTGGTCGCCGCCATCGAGCTGATCTCGCCGCGGAACAAGGACCGGCCCTCGTCGCGCGAGATCTATCTCTCTCGGTGCCTGGTCTACCTCGTCCAGGGGGCCAACCTCCTTCTCGTTGATGTTCACCCCCGCCCGCTCGCCTTCTCCTTCGCCGACCGCCTCGCCGCCGAGGCCGAGATCCCGGGACAGCCGCCGCTGCCGTCGCCCCTGGCCGTCACCTACCGGGTCGGCGAAGAGGCCCCGTCGGGTGGCCGGCTCGTCGCCGTCTGGCGGAGGCCGTTGACGGTGGGCCAGCCCCTGCCGGCGATGCCGCTGCCACTGACGGTACACGAACGGATCACGGCCGATCTGGAGGGGACGTACCGTCGAGCCGCCGCCGACGCCTATTTGGATTGACGGCCATCGATCACCCGCACCAGATCGCCCAACGTCCGTCCCTGATCGCGGCCCCCGTCATCGATGCGCACCTCGAGTGCCTCCTCGACCTCCGCCACGAGGTCTGCGAAGTCCAGCTCGTCGCCGAGGTGTGTCTCCGCGTCGAGTCGGGCGGCCGAGAGACTGCATTCGCGGGCCACGACGTCACGGACGCACGCCCGAATGGCCTGGTGGCCCTACCACGCTCCCTCACTTCCACGCCAGCACCGCGTCGAGCGGCCCGGCGCACCGCTTCGCCTCCACCCGGCTGAACCCCGCCTTCCGCAACAGCGCCTCGTACTCGCCCAGCGTCCGCTCCTTGCCCTCGGCGCATACCAGCATGTTCAGCGACTGCAGCTGCGCCCACGCCGGGCCCGCCCTGTCGTCGTCGAGCAGTTTCTCCGCGATCAGGAGCGCCCCGCCGTCCGGCAGCGCCGCGATCACCGCCGACAGCAGCTTGTGGATCTTCTCCTCGCCCCAGTCGTGCAGGATGCGCCCCACCGCGTACAGGTCCGCCGGTGGCAGGGCCTCGGTGAAGAAGTCGCCCGCCTTCACTGTGACACGCCCCGCCACGTCCGCCTCCGCCGCCACCATCTCCTCGGCCAACAACACCGCCGGCGCCAGGTCCAGCACCGTGGCCGTCAGGCCCGGCCAGCGTCGGCACGCCGCCACGGCCAGGTGCCCCGTCGCCCCGCCCAGGTCGCAGATGTGCTTGAAGCCCGACAGGTCGAAGGCCGACACGACCTCCGGCGAGCTGAGCTGCCCGAAGCCGTGCATCCCCATGAGGAACTCGCGGCGGCCCTCCTCGTCCGCGAAGTAATTGGCGAACAGCGGCCCGTCGAGGCCGAAGCACGCCTTCCAGCGGTTCGTCCCCTCGCGCACCGCGCCGGCCAGGTCGCCCCACATCGGCCACAGCACCTTGTGCGAGTACGCCAGGTAGCCCGTGAGCCGCCGTGGGCTGCCGCGTGTCAGGTACGCCTCCGCCGTCGGTGTCGGGCGGAAGGTGTCGCCATCGCGCGCCAGAAGCCCCAGGCCGACGCAACGCTCCAGCAGACGCCCGAGCGCGTCCTCGTCGCAGGAGAGATCATTCGCCAGCCCCCGCACCGTCGCCGGCAGGCGCTCGAAGACGCCCAGCGATAGTGACGCGAAGAGAACGGCGCTATCGCGGAACGCGGTGATCAGCGACAGCACGGGGGACGGGTCGGGTCTCATGCGGACATGATACGCGGCATCGGCCCCGCGTCCGGTTCAGGGCAGGTTCGTGTGCCCCTCGGCGTCGTGCCGATACGAGCCGCCCTCCTTGACCTCCACCGTCACGTCCCTCGGCGACGACGTGACCCGGTGCGGCGACTTGAAGCTGATCTTGTACTTGCCCGGCGGCAGAGATAGATGATACCTCCCGCGCTCGCCGCTCGTCACCTGCTTGACCGCCTTGCCGCCCTCATCCAGGGCGGTCACCACGAAGCCGCCCCTGGCGTCCTTCCACACCACCGGCTTGCCGTCCGGGCCCCGCATGTCGATGCCGGGGTGCGCCACGTCATACGTCGTGCCGTACACCCCCACGGGCTGCACCTCCTTGAGGAAGGTCATCTCCCAGTCGCCGGAGCGGCCCTTGTGGTCGTGCCACGTCCCGCGATAGACGCCCTCCGCGACCCGCGCCCCGGCGTAGAGCGTGCAGGAGGAGTAGTCCTTCTGCGTCAGCAGGATGACGTTGCGGGTGGTGGCGGGGAAGAGCTGGATGTTGACATCGAAGACATCCTTCTTGCCCTGGAACGCGCGGCCCTTGCCGCCCTCGCCGAAGTCGTACTGGCGCAGGCGGTACTTCTCCGCCTCGCCCCCGTTCTCCACCTTGCCATCCACCTTGAAGTCGCGGCGGAATTCCCAATCCGCCTCCCAGGGCAGGCCCGGCGAGGCGGGGGGCTTGGCGGCGACGGCCGGCGGAGGGGGCACCGAATGGGCCAGGGGCAGCGTCGCCAGCGATACGAGCATCAGCCGGATCATCCTGTATCCCTCCCGTCGGGTCATCGGGCGACCTGCCGCATCCAAGACGAAGCAGCCCCGGAAGGGGATGTAGGCGCGAGGATGACCGGTCGGCTCTGCTCTGGCTAGAATACCCCGTGGCCCCGTACACCCACCTTCGGGAGTTGGACAAAATCAGACGGTGTGTGTGGCCAGGGCGCTGGTGTTGGCGGTCTGACCACTTACCCTGAAACGCAAATTCCGCCACGAATTTGCATTGCGGGGGGTGCCTGGGGGGGGTGCAATGCAATGCAATCCGCCCCCGCCGGCCATCCCACCTGTCTACTTCCGTCTAATTCCCGCTGGCTCGTGAACGGTTACCGCCGGTATCGGCCCCTGCCCCATCTATCCCACGTTCGGAGGCCCGCCATGCTGACGCGCCGTGACATCCTCCGCGCCGGCGGCGGCTGCGGCACCCTGGCCCTGTCCTGGCTCCTGGCCCGTGACGCGGCGGCCGCCGCGGGTAAGTTGGGGGGCGAACCGTCCCCCAGACCCCCTGTTAACCCCCTCGCCCTCAAGAAGCCGCACCACGAGGCGAAGGCCAAGTCGGTCATCTTCCTCTTCATGGTCGGCGGGCCGTCGCAGGTCGATCTCTTCGACCCCAAGCCCGCCATCGCCAGGCACGCCGGCAAGCCGCTGCCGCCCAGCTTCGGCACCCCCGTCAGCCAGTTCACCGACGGCAAGACGCCGCTGCTGCCCAGCACCCGCAAGTTCAAACAGCACGGCAAGTCCGGCCTGTGGATGTCCGACCTCCTGCCCAACCTCTCCGGCTGCGTGGACGACATCTGCTACCTGCACTCCTGCTGGGCCACGTCCACCGTCCACGCCCCGGCCATGTACCACATCCACTCGGGCCGCACCCTGATGGGCCACCCCAGCCTCGGCTCGTGGGTGACCTACGGCCTCGGCTCCGTCAGCGACGACCTGCCGGCGTACTGCGTCCTGCTCCAGCCGGAGGGCACGCCGGAGGGCGGCGCCCCGTGCTGGGGCGCCGGCTACCTCCCCACCGTGTACCAGGGCACGCTGCTGCGCAAGGGCCGCAGCCCCATACTCAACCTCGCGCCGCCGCCGGGCGCGGGCGGCGAGCGCCAGCGCCGCGTCGCCGACCTCCTGCGCAAGATGAACGCCGACGACACGAGGCCCGGCGACCACGAGCTGGAGGCACGCGTCGCCAGCTACGAGCTGGCGTTCAAGATGCAGAAGCACGCCCCGGAGGCGGTGGACCTGGGCAAGGAGTCGGCTGCGACGCGGAAGCTGTACGGGGTCGACGACAAGCCGACCGCCGACTTCGGCACGCGTCTGCTCCTGGCCCGCCGACTCGTCGAGCGTGGCGTGCGGTTCGTGCAGGTCTACTCGGGCGGAGGCCCGCTCGTCACGCAGTGGGACGCCCACGACGACGTGAACCCCAACCATGAGAAGATGGCCGGCCACGCCGACCGCCCCATCGCCGCGCTCCTGAAGGACCTGAAGGCACGGGGATTGCTGGACAGCACCCTCGTCGTGTGGGCGAGTGAGTTCGGGCGGCTGCCCACCTCCCAGGGCGGCAAGGGCCGCGACCACAACCCCTACGGCTTCACCATGTGGCTCGCCGGCGGCG
>CAZVZK010000127.1:0-29404 GCA_964630925.1 uncultured Alcaligenaceae bacterium | reverse complement strand
GCCACGCCAAGCCCGTCGACGAGCCCTCCGTGCTGACTCCGCAGAGCTGCGGCCGTAAGGTCGGGGTTCTCAGGAGTGGCCGATCTAATGTAGAATGGCAGTGGGACTGCTGAGGAGAGCCCCATGCCGCTGCCCGACTTCCGCCCGCTGCCGCTGTTGACCAACCCGCACGTCCAGACCGCCCTCGGCACCGTGGTCTTCGGCCACGGCTGCCCGAAGCCGCAGAGACGGCACGTCGTGCCGCTGCCCGACGGCGACGCCCTGCTGCTGCACGAGAACGTCTCGCGGCGCTGGCGGCCGGGTGACCCCGTGGTGCTGCTGGTCCACGGGCTGTCGGGGTGGCACGGCTCGCCGCACATCGTCCGCATGGCGGGGCGCATGCTGCGCGAGGGGTGGCGTGTCTTCCGCATCGATCTGCGCGGGGCCGCCGAGAGCGTGTCGCTGTCGCGGCAGACCTATCACGCGGGACGGACCGAGGACCTGCGCGAGGCGGTGACGTTCATCCACCGCCTGTGCGGCGGGGCCGCCGTGTGGATGGCCTCCATCTCGCTGGGCGCGAACATGACGTTGAAGCTGGCGGCGGAGAGCGCGGCGGACCCGGTGCCGGGCCTGGCCGCCGTCGCCGCCCTCAACCCGCCGCTCGACATGCAGGCGTGCGCCGAGATGATCGCCCGGCCCGAGAACAGCATCTATGAGGTGCGGTTCGTCCGCTCGCTGCTGGAGAACGCCCGGATCCGCGGGCAGCACTTCCCCGAGAGCGCGCCGCCCGACTGGGACGAGAAGACGTTGACGATCCGCATCTTCGACGACCAGTTGACGGGGCCGCGTGCCGGGTATCGGGACGCGGCGGAGTACTACGCGGCCGTCGGCGCCGGCCCGCTGGTGCCGCGGATCGAGATGCCGGCGCTGATCATGACGGCGGAGGACGACCCGTTCATCGACGTGCGCCCGTTCCGCGCCCTGCGGTGCGGGCCGAACGTCGAGGTGCGGATCGCGGCGCACGGGGGGCACGTCGGCTTCGTGGGCGACGACGGGGGGGGCGGCGTCCGGTGGGGCGAGCGCTACGTGGTCGAGTGGCTCAAACGCCTCCCCGCCAAGGGCCGCGCGAAAAATCCGTTTGCCGGCAGGCGGGGCTCCGTGCTACCATGACCCATGTCCACGACTCTCTCCCGCCTACCGACGACGGGCCTCCCCGGCACCCCGTCCGCCACCCCCCGCCGGGGCCGACCGACCCGCCTTGCATCGAGGACGCGCCGCATGTGCCGCTCCCTTCTCCTCCTGCTCGCCGTGGCCGCCTGCGCCACCGCCGCCGGGACGCCGACGCCCGGTAAGGGCATCCCGCAGACCATCGACCACCACATCCGCCAGCAGTGGAAAGACCAGGACGTCAAGCCCGCCGGCCCGGCGGACGACGCCACCATCCTCCGCCGCCTCACCCTCGACCTCGCCGGGCGTGTCCCCACCGCCGGCGAGGTGACGGCGTACCTGGCCGACAAGTCGCCGGACAGGAAGGCGAGGCTCGTCGAGCGCCTGATGGCGTCTCCGGGCTTCAACAAGCATCTGGTGAACGAGCTGGACGCCATGCTGGCGCCGGAGACGGGACGGCGTGGGCAGGGCAACCTCCGCGAGTACCTGACCCGGGCGGTGAAGGAGGATCGCCCGTGGGACAAGGTCTTCCGCGACCTGCTCATCGCCGACGAGAAGGAGCCGGTGCAGAAGGGGGCGGCCCAGTTCCTCAAGGCGCGCGTCAAGGATCAGGACCGCCTCACGAACGACGTGAGCGTCCTGTTCTTCGGGGTGAACATCTCGTGCGCCCAGTGCCACGACCACCCACTCGTCCACGACTGGAAGCAGGATCATTACTACGGGATGAAGTCGTTCCTCGCCCGCACCTTCGAGCAGGGCGCGTTCCTCGGCGAGCGTGACGCGGGCGCGGTGTCGTTCAAGACGACGAAGAACGTCACCAAGACGGCGAAGATGATGTTCCTGACGGGCAAGGTCATTGACGCGCCGGGCGGCGACGTGAAGATCGACCCCAAGTCGAAGGGCCCGAAGCGTGGCGACCCGAAGGCCGGCGCCCCCGCCCCGCCGAAGTGGTCCGCCCGTGCCGCCCTCGTGGACGTGGCCCTCGCGCCGGAGGGGCGGACGTTCCTGGCCCGCGCCATCGTCAACCGGGTGTGGCACCGCATGTTCGGCCTGGGCATCGTCACGCCGTCCGACCAGATGCACAGCGAGAACCCGCCGTCGCACCCCGAGCTGCTCGACGCCCTCTCGTCCGACTTCATCGCCAACGGCTACTCGCTGCGTCGGCTCATCAAGGGGATCGCCCTCTCGGACACCTACGCCCTGTCATCGCGCTACGACGACGAACGCTGGCCGCCGGTCCGCTCGTTCGCCGTGGCCCGCACACGGCCCCTGACGCCGATGCAGCTCGCCCTGTCGCTGCGGGTGGCCACGGCGGCGCCGGGCGAATTCGCGAAGGCCTCGGACATCGACGGCAAGGTGGAGGCCATGGACGGATCGGCCCGCGGCTTCGCGTCGCTGATCGAGTACCCGCGCGACGACTTCCAGATCGGCGTGTCCGAGGCGCTCTTGTTCAGCAACGCGGCCCGCATCCAGACGGAGCTGCTCGGCGACGGCAGGAACCAGCTCGTCGGGGCGCTGAAGGACGTCAAGGACACGGAGAAGGCCGCCGAGGCCGCCATCCTGAACGTCCTCGGCAGGCCGGCGACGGCGGAGGAGAAGAAGGCCTTCGTCGAGTACGTGGCGGCCCGCAAGGACAGGCCCGCCGAGGCGCTGCGCCAGGCGGTGTGGGCGTTGATCGCGTCGGCCGAGTTCCGCTTCAATCACTGAGACGTTCTTCATCCGGGGGGATGATCCATCATGAAGAAGAACACGTTCTGCGGGTCGGCCGATCACGGGCTGAGCCGGCGTGGTTTCCTGGGGGCGGCGGGCGGCCTGGGCTTCGCCGCGGCCATGAACGGGCTGGACGTGCTCCAGTCGCCGGCGGTGGCCGCGGATCTGAAGAAGCGGCAGAAGAAGTGCATCCTGCTGTGGCTGGCGGGGGGGGCGTCGCAGCTCGAGACGTTCGACCCCAAGCCGGGCGCCGTCACGGGCGGCCCGTTCCGGGCGATCAAGACGAGCGTGCCGGGCGTGCAGGTCAGCGAGCTGATGCCTGAGTTCGCCAAGCGGATGCACCACGCGTGTATCGTCCGCTCGCTGAACACGCGGAACGGCGACCACGGCTCGGCGGCGCAGATCATGATGCGTGGCCGGCGCGACGAGGCGGCGCTCAAGTACCCCGACCTGGGCGCCGTGCTGGCCCGCGAGCTGGGGCAGGCGGACAGCAAGGTGCCGGACTACGTCTCGTTCTACTTCGCGACGGAGGGGCAGAGCATGGCCCCGGGCTCGTCGGGCTTCCTCGGCGCGCGGTACGCGCCGATGGAGATGTACAAGAGCATGATGCCCGACAACATCGCCAGGCCGAAGGACATCAGCGACCTCGACCACACGGCCAGAGCCGACCTGCGGGAGCTGTTCTCGCGTGGCTTCAACAAGGGCCGCAAGAACAGCACGCTGGCGAGCCACAACGAGGCGTATTCGCGGGTGAAGGGGCTGATGGCGTCGGAGACGCTGTTCGACATCACCAAGGAGTCGCAGAAGACGCGCGACCGGTTCGGCCCGACGCTGTTCGGCGAGCAGACGCTGGTGGCCCGGCGGCTCGTCGAGGCCGGCGTGCCGTTCGTGCGTGTGGGGCGTGCGTGGTGGGACAGCCACGGGCAGAACTTCGAGACGCACCAGGAGATGGTGCCCGAGCTGGACAACGTGATGGCGGCCCTGATCGACGACCTGAAGGACCGGTCGATGCTGGAGGACACGCTGATCATCACGCTGGCGGAGTTCGGGCGGACGCCGCAGATCAACGCGAGCCTGGGGCGCGACCACTTCGCGAGCGCCTGGAGCATGACGATGACGGGCTGCGGCATCAAGGGCGGGGCGTGCTTCGGCAAGAGCGACGCGACGGGCAACCGGGTGGTGGACGGCGAGGTCGGGGCGGGCCAGGTGTTCGCGACGATCTACAAGGCGCTGGGGATCAACCCGCAGAAGAACTACTACGTCGGCTCGCGGCCGGTGCCGCTGGTCGATCCCGGCATGAAGCCGATCAAGGAAGTGTTGGCCTGATCAACGGGAGGCTCACCGATGGCGACCAGCAACCCCGAGAAGATCAAGGCCGGCACCTCGCACGGCCTCAAGTTCATCGCGATGTCGTGCGCCCGCGTGCCGAAGACCGATCGGATCTTCCTCGCCGGCAGCGACTTCAAGCTCTACGAGGCCGACCTGAAGGCGGCCAAATTCGAGCCGAAGGAGGTCGGCAAGCACGACAGCTACGTCACCGGCATGACGCTGGCCGGCAGAGCGCTGGTCACGTGCAGCTACGACCAGCACCTGAAGTGGTGGGACATCGAGTCGAAGAAGGAGATCCGCTCCGTCGAGGCCCACGCGAAGTGGTGCCGCGCCCTGGCCACGTCGCCGGACGGCAAGCTCGTGGCCAGCGTGGCCGACGACATGGCGTGCAAGGTGTGGGACGCGGACACCGGCAAGATCGTCCACGAGCTGCGCGGGCACAAGGAGAAGACGCCGACCGGCTTCCTGTCGATGCTGTACGCGGTGGCTTTCTCGCCGGACGGCAAGCTGCTGGCGACGGGCGACAAGGTCGGGCACGTGGTGATCTGGGACGTGGGCACGGGCAAGGAGCGGGCGACGCTGGAGGCGCCCGGATTCTACACCTGGGACGGGCGTCAGCGCATCCACTCCATCGGCGGCATCCGCTCGCTGGCCTTCTCGCCGGACGGCAAGCACCTCGCCGTCGGCGGGACGGGGAAGATCGGCAACATCGACCACCTGGAGGCGAAGGCCCGCCTGGAGGTGTTCGACTGGGCGGCCGGCAAGAGCACGCACCTGTTCGAGAAGTGCAAGGGCCAGGGCCTGATCAACCGCCTCGTCTTCGAGCCCACGGGCAAGTGGGTGCTGGGGGGCGGCGGGGCGGGCAACGGCTTCCTGAACTTCTACGACCTCGCGGGCAAGAAGATCATCAAGGAGCAGGACGTGAAGTTCCACGTCCACAGCTTCGCGTTGAACGACGAGGGCGACGGCGTGTGGGCGGCGGGGCACAACGGCCTGGCGCTGTTCGAATTCAAGGCGTGAGGCGGCGGCCGCCTTGCTGTCGCCGACCTGTGACATCGCCGTGCGGGTGCTGGGTTGCGTACAATGCCGGCAGGAGGCCGGCATGCCCGCACGCAACATCTACCACGACGTGGTCATCCGCGCCCTGCGTGAGGACGGGTGGACGATCACCGATGACCCGTTGCAGGTCTCGTACGGCGGCCGCGACCTTTATGTCGATCTCGGGGCCGAGCGGTCCGTTATCGGCGCCGAACGCGGGATGGACCGGATCGCTGTCGAGATCCAGAGCTTCGTCATGCCTTCCAGCATCCGGGCGCTCCAGGAGGCCGTCGGCCAATACGAGGTTTACCGGGTGCTGTTGAAGAACATACAGCCGGGGCGACGCCTCTACATGGCCGTCCCACGTCGCGTCGATGAGCTACTCCTCTCGGAAGCATTCGGCTTGCTGATCGTCCGTGAAATGGGTTTGAAGGTCATGGTGTTCGACGAGGACGAAAGGAGGGTGGTGCGATGGATCGGGTAGAGAAGTACCGCGAGATCGTCCGCGCCGTTCTCCGTGACTATGGCAGCTTCAAGCCGTCGCACGGGGACATCCGCACCGAGATCATCCTCGACCAGGCCAACGACCACTACGAGCTGATGCATGTCGGCTGGGATGGGCAGCGGCGCGTCCACGGCTGTGTGATCCACCTCGACATCATCGGCGGCAAGATCTGGATCCAGCACGACGGGACGAGCGAGCCGGTCGCCGACGAGCTGGAGCGGGCGGGGGTGCCGAAGGAGGACATCGTCCTCGGCTTCCTGCCGGAGAAGGTCCGGCCACACACCGGTTATGCCGTGGCGTGACGGCCGTCTTCCCTGAAGGACCGTCGCGCCGGGGGAGTCCGCACATGCGCATGCTCGCAGGCCTGATGACGCTGGCGCTGGCGGTCCTCGCGTCCGGGTCCGAGGAGGTGTCGGGCGGCCCGGAGATCAACGCGGCGGCGGTCGCGGTGTATAAGGGCCTCGGTGCGGACCCCATTCGCCGGACGTACATGGGGAGGGTCTCGCTGCCGGGGTTCGCCTTCGAGAAGCTGACGGACGGCAAGTTGCCGAAGATGCCCGACGCTGGGGTGCCCTTCGTCCTCGACCTCGACCACACGGAGGTGACCGACGACGCCCTGGCGGGGCTGGCGGGGCTGACCAACCTCACGGCCCTGTCGTTGCGCGGCACGGCGGTGACGGGGGCCGGCCTGCGGAATCTCGCAGGCCTCAGGAACCTCTCGATCCTCGTGCTGTCGGACACGAAGGTGACCGCGCGGGACCTGGCCGAGCTGGCGGCGTTCGAGGGGCTGACGACGCTCATCCTGAACGGCAACAGGGTCGGGGCCGAGGAGCTGAAGGCGGCCGCGGCCATCAAGACCCTCGCCAACCTCTATCTGGCGGAGACGAGGGGGGCGGGGCCGGGCCTGAAGGAGCTGGCGGGGGCGATGAGCCTGACCCGCCTGTGCCTGAGCAAGAGCGGCGTGACGGAGGCCGACCTGAAGGGGCTGATGGGGATGGAGAGGCTGACGTACCTCTCGCTGTCGAACACGACGATGACGAACGAGGGCCTCCGCCACCTGCTCGGCCTGAAGGGGCTGGAGACGCTGAACCTGCAAGGGACGAAGGTCACCGACGAGGGCGTGATGCTGCTGCACAAGGCCCTGCCGAAGTGCCGCGTCACGCGGCGGCCCGGCGACCTGATCAACGTGCCGGGGACGGCATCGGCCGTGGCGCCGGCGGACGAAAAGGCCGCGACAGGCGGCGCGGCCGCGCCAGGGGCTTCCCCCGTGACCGCGCCCCCGGCAGGGACGCCTGGCACCCCGATGCCGGAGACGCCGATGCCCCGTCCGCCGCTCGGCGGAAAGATGCGGCCCAAACGCCCGTTCCCGCCGATGCCGCCGATGTAGCGGAAACTCCCCTTGCGTCTGTCGGAGCCTCGGGTATATCCACCGCCCAACGGTTCCACCCGGCCTGCGTCTACGCGGGCCGTCTCGGCGCGGGGGGCGGCCAATGGAATGGCGTCGCGGTCATCGGCTGTTGGCGTTGGCCCTCGTCGCCTGGGGGCTGTCGGGCCCGGGCTGCTCCGGCACGCCGTCGGCGCGCGGCCTCGCGGCCGCGCCGGACTTCACGAACATCCTGCCGGAGGGCAACCCGGCGGCGTCCCTGCGTGCGCAGAAGCCTGACCCGCGGCCCAACCCGCTCAACGGCGTGGGCGAGGCGCGCGGGGCGCGGATCGTGGCCGTGGTCAACGACGTGGCCATCCTCGACGAGGAGGTGCAGTCGGCGGCGTACGCGCAGCTCGCGGGGGTGCGTTCGGAGGCGGAGAAGGCGAAGATCCTCAAGGAGAAGCTGGACGAGATCATCGACCGCGAGCTGGTGATCCAGGACGCCGAGTCCAAGCTGGCGGCCAAGGCCGGCGGGAAGTTCATGGACGAGCTGCGGCGGGCGGCGTCGTCGGCGTTCGAGACGCAGTGGCTGCACAAGCTGATGATGGCGAACAACTACACGGACGTGGCGGCGTTCACGGTGTTCCTGCGGAACAACGGGCTGTCGGTGGAGCAGGTGCGCAGGCAGTGGGAGCGGAACTTCATCTGCATGGAGTACGCCCGCGGCCGGCTGGAGGGGTCGATCAGCAGGATCAGCCAGCAGGAGGTGGCGGCGTACTACGAGCGGCACGGCGAGGAGTTCAAGGTCGAGGAGTCGCTGGAGTGGCAGGACCTGTTCATCCTGGCGTCCAACCACCCGACGCGCGAGGCGGCGAAGCAGTTCGCGGCGTCGCTGGCGGCCCGGGCCCGGCGGGGCGAGGACTTCGCGAAGCTGGCGAAGCAGTTCGACAACGGCGACAGCTCGCTGCGTCCGAACGCGGACGGAATCGGCAACAAGCGTGGCGACATCCGCCCGGCGGAGGTGGAGCCGACGCTTCTGGCGATGAAGGCGGGGCAGGTGAGCGACCCGGTGGAGATGGACGCCGGGTTCCACGTGGTCAAGGTGACGAAGCGCATCGAGGCGGGGCGGATGCCTTTCGACGCGAAGCTGCAGCGGGGCATCCGCGAGAAGCTGAGGTCGGACGCCTTCGTGAAGGAGCTGAAGCGGTTCGTGGCGGACCTGCGGCGCTTCGCGGTGATCCAGCGTGCCGATCACTGAGAAGTTGGCGAAGAAGAAGAGCTGTCCACGGATCACACGGATCACACGGATACGGCAGAAGACAAGAAGCAGACAGGCAGAAGGCCATCGGGCCTTCTGCCTGTCTGCTTTGCCCGTGATCCGTGTGATCCGTGTGATCCGTGGACAGCTCTTCTGCTTCAGATCACTGGCCCAGGCCGCCGGCGGCGGGGGCGGGGGTGCCGGTGTCCTCCTGGAGGAGCGACTGCAGGCCCTTGCGCAGCTTCTCGCAGCGTGACGTCAGCACCTCGCGCTCGCTCATCCTGGCCGACAGCTCCGCCCGCAGGTTGTCGCGCTCGAGCGTCCGCTGCACGAGGGTCTTGCGCGTCTGCTCGCCGTCGCTCAGGGCGCCCTGGAGGCGGCGGCGCAGCTCGGACATGTCCCTGAGGAGGTCGGCCTGCTGGGCGATCTGCGTCTGGGCGTCGCCGAGGTCGCGTCTGGCCTTGTCCCGCGCCTGCGCGACGGTGCGGTAGTCCTGCTCCAACTGCACGCAGCGGCGCTCCAGGGCGCGGGCGCGGTCCTGGGCGGCGGAGGCCTCCGTCGCGGGGCGGCTGCACCCCCAGACGCCGAAGGCGGCCAGCGCGGCGAGGCCGGTGATCTTGAGGAAACGGCTGAAGGGGGTGTCGTGCGCGGGGGATGAGTGCATGAGGATAACTCCAGGAGGGGAAGCCGGGGTGTGGATAGACCGTGGCGTGTGTCGCGCCACGGTCACCACCCGTATCGTCCACCCCGTGGCCCGTCCTTTACCCCGCCTTCGCAGTTTGCGCGGATTCCCCCTCCCCCGCCACCGTCGCACGCGCCAGAGACAATGCCTCTTCCACATCTTCCGGGCATGCCGGCAGGCCGGCGAAGCGGGCGGCCTCGCAGCGGCGCAGGACCGCCCCGAGGGCCGGATGTTCCGGCTCGATCTCCGCCGGGGTGCGTGAGGCCGGCACCGCGTGGCGCTCGCTCAGGTAGTGGCGAACCGCCGCCTCGGCGTCGTCGAGGCTCCTGGCCGACGCCAGGGCCGCCAGGGCGCGTTCCCGCGGCGTCACCTCCGGGGCGGGCGGTGGCTTGCGGCGGAGGAATGGCAGCGCCGCGAGGAGGGCGACGGCCAGGACAGCGACGGCCCACGGCCAATACGGGCCGAGGGGCGGGGGGGGGGTGACCTCGACGCCGGCCACGGCGGCGAGGGAGTGCAGGGGGTCGAGCCATTTCAGCTCGGACCAGTCGGCGTCAGGGCCGGGGCGTACACGGAGGACGACGCCCGGCAGCGGCGCGGCCCCCGGCTTGGCCTGATCCTGCTCCAGCTCGAGCCAGTGGCCGACGCGGCCCTCTGCCCAGGACGAGCCGGCGCGGGCGACGTGCCAGGCCGCCAGGGCGTCCTCCAGGCGAGGGGTCTGTGTCTCGGCGGCGGCGGGACCGGTGATTTCGATGTCGAGGCGGGCACGGGCCAGGCCGGGGCCGGCCCCCTCGCGGTGGACCGTCACCGACAGCCGGCCCTGGACCTCGCCGGCGGACCTGGTGCCCAGGTCGAGGGCGGGGAGGCTTAGGAGGAGGGCGAGGATCATCGGCGGCCCTCGCGGCTGCGCATGCGGAAGAAGCGGACCAGGGCGTCGAGGTGGCGTCCGTCGGTTGAGGCCTCGATCAGGCCGGCCCCGGCCCCGCGCATCAGTCGACGGACGGCGTCGGCGCGGGCGAGACCCGCCTCGCGGTATTGTACGCGCAGGTCGTGGCTGCTCGTGTCGATGACGAGGCGCTGGCCGGTCTCGGTGTCCTCGGCCTCGACGAGGCCGACGGCGGGCAATTCCCCCTCGCGCGGGTCGGTGACGCGGACGGCGATCAGCTCGTGGCGGCGGGCGGTGCGCTGGAGGGCGCGTTCGTGGCCGGCGTCGAGGAAGTCGCTGAAGAGGAACACGATGGCGCGTTTGCGGGCGACGCGGTTCAGGTGTGCGAGGCCCTCACTGAGGCCGGTGCCCTTGCCCTTCGGCTCGAAGAAGAGGGCCTCGCGGATGAGTCGGAGGACGTGGCCCGTGCCCTTGCGCGGCGGGATGTACTGCTCGATGCCGCCGGTGAACTGGACGAGGCCGGCCTTGTCGCCGTTGGCGATGGCGCTAAAGGCCACGACGGCGGCCAATTCAGCGGCGACCTCGCGCTTGGTCTGGAGGCCGGTGCCGAAGCGGAGGCTGGCGGAGGCGTCGATGGCGATGATGACGGTGCGTTCGCGCTCCTCGACGTAGCGTTTGAGGTAAGGCTCGCCCATGCGTGCGGTGACGTTCCAGTCGATGGAGCGCACGTCGTCGCCTGGGATGTAGGGGCGGACCTCGTCGAAGGCGACGCCGGAGCCCTTGAAGACGGAGTGGTACTCGCCGCCGAACATCTCCTCGACGGCGCGGCGTGCCTTCAGGTGCAGGCGGCGGACCTGCTTGACGATCTCGCGTGGCAGCATGTCAGTAACTCGCGATCCATGACTGCACGGACATGCCCTTGTGCTTGACGCGCAGGGTGATCTTGCCGTCGCGCGTCAGACGCAGGATCTCATCGGGGGTGACGGCCCAGATGCCGTCCGTGGCGTGGTCGATGTCCAGCGACGTGATCTCCAACTTGAAGCACGCTTTCAGCAGGCCGGCCTTGGAATAGCGGCGGACCTCGTGGTAGGCCAAGGCCACCCAGACGGAGCCGTCCTTCGGGGAGATGGCCAGCCGGAGGCACCGGATGCCGCCGAGGGGGACGTGGTCTTGTTGCTTGGCGTTCAGGTCGTACAGGCCGAGGTGGCGTTCAGCCGTGACCGTGGCCCCCGTCGCTACCCAGACATTGCCCGTGAGGGGGCAGACGGCCAAACAGTGGTCGGAGCCGGTGACGCGCCCGCGGGCCCGCACGTTGCCATCGAGGGAAAGGCGGATCATTTCCTGGCCGACGACGCACATGGATTTGTTCTTAGGGTCGAAGGCGATGTCTTGCCCAGGGACGGGGTGCGTGGCCAAGACCTTGCCCTCGGGGGAGCGGACGGACGTGGAGCCGCCGTCCGCCTTGCCCGGGATATGAAAGGATCTCGTGGCCCACACGTTCCCCGTGGCGGGGTCCACGGCCAGGGCAGCCGCCTTCACGTCGGGGACGGCTAGGAGCTCCTTCCCCTCCAGGGAATATTTCAAGATCCGCCCGCCCCTCTCGCACACCCAGACGCACTTGCGGGCGGGATCGACGGCCACCCGGCGGGACGATCCCGCGGTACCCCCGGAGTCAGGCCCGGTGATCCTGTTGACGAGCCCGCCCGCCGGCGTGAGGAAGGAGAGAGCGGGGCCGGCCTCGCGGTGGTTGTAAACGACGGCCCCCGACGGCCTCTCCGGTGGTGCGGGAGCGGACGGCAGGGTCAGGGTGAGCAGCAGGGGCAGCATCGGGCCGGCCTCCGGCGGGCAGGGGCAAGGATACGACGAGGGAGGCGGCGCGGCCCTGACGCCGAGGCCAATCCCGGCCCGCGTCTTCAGCCCGCCGGGGCGTCGCGGCGTGATAATTCAGCCTGATACGGGGCGAGGGCCTCCTCCAAGATGGCGAGCCCTTGCCGCGCCGCGGTGACCGCCCGCTCGAGCTGTTGCTGCTCGCTCGGGTTGCGGAAGCCCTGGGCTTGAGCCGAGGACAGGGCGGCCTCGGCGCCGCGCAACTTGGCCGTCGCCGCCGAGACCCCTTCCGCCCCCTTCGCGGCCAGCCAACGCAGGTCGCTGGTGGCGAGCCAGCCGTGGTCATCGAACCCGAGGCTGGCGAACGCGCGGAACAGCCGCAGATGCAGGTCGCGGGCGAACTCGATGTTCAGTCGGCCCAGACGCTTGCGGGCGAGCAGGTGTTTGCGGGCCGCCTCCTCGCGCGGCTGTTGGATCGAATGCACCGAGTCGAGCCGGGCCGCGTGCCGCCCCTCCAGGCCGGGCAGTTGGCCGAGGTAGAACAGGTCCGGGGCTTCGTTGCCGTCCCGCAGCTCCGTGAGGAACGCACGCACGTCCTCGAACGTCTCGATGGACCTGGGGACGCTGTCGGGGTAGCGTTCGATGGCCGCCACGAGGATGTTCGCCTTGTGGGCCGCCACGCAAGGACGCGACAGGACGAGGCACAGCCGCGACGCCGCCACGAGCGGGTCGCCGGCGTGATCCGGCCCGAAATCCTTGGTGAGGAAGAGCCGGACGTCCGCGAGGACATCGCCCTGCGAGAGCGGCACGTCCGCCGCGGCCGGCTCAATGATCGGCATGGATCTGCTCGCTGTACTCGCGGACCGCCCGCCGCACCTTCTCGCGCTCCTTGCACCAGCCCCAGGGCAGCCCCGAAGCGGCCGCCTCCTCCTCCGCCTCGGGCAGGCTGCGTTCGATGGCCTCCGTGAGGAGGTCGGCGACCGGCCGGCCTGTTTCTCGCGCGAGCGTGTCGGCACGACGGAAGACCGCCGCCGGCAACATCAGCACCACCCGTTCGCTCATGATCGCCTCCTCCGCCCACCTCATTCTAGGGTGCACCCCAAGGCGGGATAGTGGAGTTTGAGGAAGGGCTCGCCATGCGGGCGGTGACGTTCCAGTCGATGGAGCGCACGTCGTCGTCGGGGAGGACCTGCTTGACGATCTCGCGTGGCAGCATGGCGGGTGGCCGATGGTCAGAAGGCCGTCTCCATTTCCAGGCATAGGGGAAAGAGGACCGCCCGGCATCTGGCCCATCACGCCCGGAATGCCATAGTCTGGCTGCGTGCCCTCACGCTCTCCCCCGGTGATTCTATGCGCATCGCCATCGGCCAGCTCTGGCAAGAGACCAACACCTTCAACCCGCTGCCCACCACCCTCGCCGACTTCGAGGCGTTCGGCCTCCATGAAGGCGCCGACCTCCTCGCCCGCTACGCCGACACCAACGAGCTGGGAGGGTTCATCCAGGAGTTGCGGTCCTGGCCGGAGGCGCCCGAGATCGTGCCCCTCGTCCGCCTCGCCGCGTGGCCCAGCGGCCCGCTCACCGCCGGCGAATTCGCCGAGCTGCTGCGCCGCTTCCGCGAGCCGCTGCGTGCCGCCTTGCCCGTGGATGCGGTCCTGCTCGCGCTGCACGGGGCGCTCGTCGCCGACAACGAGCCCGACGTGGAGGGGCTTCTGCTCGAGAAGGTCCGCGGCCTCGTCGGCCCCGACGTCCCCGTCGTCGCCACCCTCGACCTGCATTGCGACCTCACCCGCCGCATGGTCGAGGCCGCCGACGCCCTGGTGCTGTACCACACCGCGCCGCACATCGATGTCATGCCCACCGGGCGGCGGGCGGCGCGTCTGCTCCGGCGGATCCTCGTCGACGGCGTCAAGCCGGCGTCGGCGTTCGTCAAGATCCCGGCCGTCTTCCCCGTCGAGCGGGCCAACACGCAGGACCCGTCGTCGCCCAGCTTCGCCATCCGCGAGAGGCTCCAGGCGTGCGAGCGCGAGCCGGGCGTCCTCGCCGCCGGGCTGGCTACGGTGCAGCCGTGGCTTGACATCCCCGGCCTGGGTAGCGCCGCCCTCGTCGTCGCGGAGGATGACGCCCTCGCCGGATCGCTCGCCGCCGGCATCGCCTCGCACGTGTGGTCCGTCCGGCAACAGTATCGGAGCACGCTGGCCGAGGTGGCCGACGCCGTGCGTCAGGCGCACGCGCTGCCGGCGGGCCTGGCGGTCCTCGGCGACGGGGCCGACGCGACCACGTCCGGCGCGACGGGCGACGCGACGGCCATCCTGGCGGAGCTGGTGAAGTACGACTGGCCGCGCCCGGCGCTCATCACGCTGGTATCGCCGGACCTGGTGGCCGAGGCCCGCAGGCGCGGCGTGGGCGCCGAGTGGACGGCGTCCCTCGGCGGGCTGCGCGACACGCGGTTCAATTCCCCCGTCGAACTGAAGGTGCGTGTCGCGTCGCTGTTCGACGCGCGGTTCGTCCTGTCGGGGCATCTGGCGGAGAGGCTGCCCATCGACATGGGGCCGTCGGCGGTGCTGCGGCACGGCAACGTGCACGTCGTCGTCACGATGCGGACGGGGCCGCACTTCGCGCCGCAATTCTTCCAGTCGGCGGGGCTGGACCCGTTCGCGGCGTCGGTGCTGGTGGCGAAGAGCCCGTGCGGGTTCCGGGCCGCCTACGCCGACAGGGCTGCGCTGATCCTGAGCGTGCGCGGGGCCGGGTGCGCCCCGGGGGACTTCTGGAATCACGCCTACGCCAACGCCACGCGGCCGCTGTGGCCGTGGGACGAGATCGAGGGGTGGGTGCCGCGCCCGGAGATCATCCGCCGCCCGTAGGCCCCGTTCCGCGTCACACCCCGGCGAGGCGGGCGTAGGAGTGGCGGCCGCAGGCCACTCCTACACACGAACAGCGAGGGGGACGGGTGATGAACGAGAACCAGAAGAAGGTCGTGGAGGTCGCGCGGGGGTGGAACGGGAGGAGCTTTTTCGAGGCGAAGTACGGCGCGTACCCGTTCTGCGCGTCCTTCGTGCGCCACGTGTACCTGACCGCGCTGGGCAAGCAGGGGGAGATGCCGGTGGCCCCCCTGCCACCGCGCTACCGCCGCCTCGGGCTGCGCTTCCCCGTCGGCCCCTGGTTCGCGGACAGCCTGGCCGGCGACGAGATCGGCCCCGAGGTGACACGGGCGCAACTTCAGCCCGGCGACCTCCTGTTCTTCCAGAACACCTACGGCAAGTACCCGGCCGGGACGATCACGCACATCGGGATCCACATCGGGCGTGGCGAGATGGCCCACGCGGCCGGGGGCGGAGTCGTCGTGGCCGGCGCTTACGACCCGGCCGGGGTGGTGGAGGCGCGCCGCCCCCGCGCGCTGGGCGCCACCGTCAAGCGTACCCTCATCACGCTCCGCGACGGCAAGGCCGAGGCGCGGCTGCACGGCGCATATGCCAGGGAGCAGGCCATGGAGGCCCTCTACGACGCCGGGCTGCACGTCAGCGTCAACGGCAAGCCGATCCGGAGGCAGTTCTTCACCGTCCTCGTCTCGACGCCCGGCGACCGGGGCCTCGTCAAGATCTTCCACCATGACCACAAGTCCGCCGCCTTCCGGTCGGGCCAGAAAACGAGCAGGCTCCACGTCCGCGCGGAGCTGCGCCCCGGCGGCCTGCACGTTTGGGTGGACGGCCGGGAGGTGAAGGCGGACCGCGTGGTCTTCGAGGGCGTCTGATCGGGCCGTCTACTCCCACTTCGCCTGCCGGTGAACCACCTTCCCCTGCTTGAAGGTGATGCGGACCGTGGCGGTGTTGGTCTCCCAGACGTACACGTCGCCCCCGCCCACCGTCGGCGGGGCGGTGATGGCGACGCCGAACTGTCCGGCGACGTTGGAGCCGTCCCCCGTCTCCTTGCTGCCCTTACCGAGGATCTTCTCGACGTCCTCCAACGCCAAACCGTCGGTGATCTTGTCGTAGTTGGCCTTGGTCACCTTGCTCTTGCAGGCGGGCACCAGCAGGCAGATCGCCAGGACGAACGCGAGGCGGGCGCAGAACACGAGGCGCGGCATGGGGGTATCCTCCGTGGCCGCGCCGCGTTATGCGGAGGCCGGCCGTGGTGATACTAGGCGGGGGGGGCGTGGTCCGCAAGGGGGCGGCAGAGGCAGGAAGAATGCATATCACGAAATACACGGAAGACACAAAAAAAGACATAGAATCAAAGCAGGAATCAATAATAAATATTGAACCAGTTGTCTTCTACCTATCTGTCTGTCTTTGTTTTGTCTTCTTTTTCGTGTCTTCCGTTTATTTCGTGGTATGCCCTCTTCTTCCTTGCGCTGGAAAGATTCGCCGTTCGATGGACGGCCCACGGGCGTCCGTGGTATACAGGAGGGGGCGTTCTCCCTCCGCGAGGGCCTGAGATGACGGACTCCGAAGTCTTCCGCGACCTGCTCGCCCGCGCCCGCGCCGGCGATCAGCGCGCCGCGTCGGACCTCGTCCGCCAGCTCGAGCCCGAATTGCGCCGCGCCGTCCGCGTCCGCCTCGGCGACCCGCGTCTACGGCGGCACTTCGACGCCGACGACGTGTGCCAGTCCGTCCTCGCCAACTTCTTCGTCCGCGCCCGCCTCGGCGAGTTCGAGCTGAGCCGGCCCGAGGACCTGGCCCGCATGCTCAACGTGATGGCACGCAACAAGCTCGCCGACCGGGCGCGGCGGCAGCAGGCGGCCAAACGCGACGCCCGCCGCCTGGACGACGGCGAGCTGGATGGCCTGCCCGGCGCGGAGCATGAGCCGGCCCACATCGTCGCCTCGCGTGACCTGCTCGACGAGGTGCGTAAGCGCCTCGATGATGAGGAGCGCCGCCTCGCGGACCTGCGCGCCTCCGGCCTCGACTGGCCGGAGATCGCCGCGCAGGTCGGCGGGCAGCCCGACACCCTGCGGAAGAAACTCGGCCGCGCCCTCGACCGGGTGACGGCCCATCTCGGCATCGAGGTAGGACATGCCTGATCTAGCACCCGCTCTCGATGACGTCCGCGCCGCCCAGATCGCCCGCTGGGAGGGGGGCGGGCGTCCGCGGCTCGAAGAGCTGCTCGCAGGGCTGCCGACGCCGGACGGCGAGCAGATGCTCGATCTGATCTACGCCGAGGTGCTGCTCCGCGAGGAGTTCGGCGAGAGGCCGACGTTGGAGGAGTATCTCGCCCGCTTCCCGGCCCTCGCGGCCGGGCTGCGGCGGCAGTTCGCGCTGCACTGCGCCGTCGGCGTGCTGGACACGCAGCCGGGCCGGGGCGCCGACACCGGCGTCATGCCGCCCGACGCCGGCCACCCGCCCGCCGCCATCGGGCCTTACGACGTGCTGGGCGAGGCGGGGCGTGGCGGGATGGGCGTGGTGTACAAGGGGCGGCATCGCACCCTCACCTCGCGTCTGGCGGCCATCAAGATCCTACGCGGCGACGGCCCGGACGAGCGTGCCCGGTTCCTGGCCGAGGCGCGGGCGGTGGCGTCGTTGCGGCACGCGAACATCGTGCAGGTCCACGAGGTGTCGGCGCCGGACGACGCCGAGCCGTTCGTCGCCCTCGAGTACGTCGCGGGCGGGACGCTGGCGCAGAAGATCAACGGGACGCCGCTGCCGCCGCGCGAGGCGGCGGCGCTGCTGGTGCCGCTCGCCGAGGCCGTCGCCCACGCCCACGCCGCAGGGATCGTGCATCGGGATCTGAAGCCGCAGAACGTGTTGATCGGCGTGGACGGCGCGCCAAAGGTGACCGACTTCGGGCTGGCGAAGACGGCGGGCGACTCGTCGCACACACGCTCCGGCGCGATCCTCGGGACGCCGTCGTACATGGCCCCGGAGCAGGCGCGGGCCGAGAATGCCTCGGTCGGCCCGCCGGCGGACGTGTACGGCCTGGGGGCGATCCTGTATGAGATGCTCACGGGCCGCCCGCCGTTCCGGGCCGACTCGGTGATGACGACGCTGAAGCAGGTGATCGACGACGACCCGGTGGCGCCACGGACGCTGAACCCGTCGGTGCCGGCGGACCTGGAGACGGTGTGCCTGAAGTGCCTGGCCAAGGAGCAGGGCCGCCGGTACGGCGGGGCGAGGGAGCTGGCCGACGACATGCGGCGCTTCCTGGCCGGGGAGCCGGTGCGGGCGCGTCCGGCAGGCGTCGTGGAGCGTGCGGTGAAGTGGGTGCGGCGGCGGCCGGCGGCTGCGCTGGCGCTGGGCGGGTCGGTGGCGGCGCTGGCGGCGTTCGTCGCCGTGTGGGTGGGGTTCACCCTGCAGCTCAACCACGAGAAGGCGGAGGCGTTGAAGGGGTGGCGCGAGGCGGAGCGGCTCAAGGGCGTGGCCGACGGCGAGACGAAGGTGGCACGCGAGAAGGAGGCGGAGGCACGCAAGCAGGAGGCGCTGGCGCTGGCGCAGAGCAAGCGGGCGACGACGCTGTTGGCGGTGACGGCGAGGGCGGTCGATGACATCGTCACTGTGACGCGGGGAGGGAAGGTGTACGAGCGGGTGGCGAGCAACCCCGGCGCCGTGCTGTTCAAGCTGGCGTGCTTCTACGCCCAGGCCGCCAAGTCGGTGCGTGAATCGGGCCTGGACGCCTCGGACGCGGCGAAGCTGTCGGAGCAGTTCTCGCTCGGCTCGGTGCAACTCCTGAACTGCGCCGAGACGCTGGGTTACTTCGGGAAGGACCGGCCGGACAACCGCAAGGCGCTGCACGCCGACCCGGCGCTGACGCCGCTGCGCGGGCGTGCGGATTACCTGGAGCTGGCGATGCGTGTGAAGTGACTCCCCCGTCGTTCACGCCAGCCCCGCGGCCTCGCGGGCGAACAGGCAGCCGAGGCTGCCCGCCTCGAACTCGCGGCACGCCGTCGGGCGCTGTGGGTGGATCGTGCAGGCGCATTTCTTGCCCACGTCGCCCGTGAAGGCGACGCAGCAGGTGTCGCCGCCGGGGCCGTCGTGCGGGCGGGTGCCGAGCAGCTTCTGGCCGTGCCAATCGACGACGGGCAGGGAGAGGGAGCGCATCCGCTCGCGCTCGTCGGGGTACAGCTCGATGTACCCCGGCGTGCCGAAGTAATCGACGCAGCAGGCGCCGCACGCCTGGCAGTCGTACTCCGCCTCGGTCATCGGATCGCCCCGCACTGCGAGCGCCAGCGTAGCCAGTGGTCGGCCAGCACCAGCAGCATCATGGCCTCGCCCATCGGCACGAACCGCGGCAGCAGGCACGGGTCGTGCCGGCCCTTCGTGCTGATCTCCGTCGGCTCGCCGGCCCGCGTCACCGTCCGCTGGGGCCGCGGCAGGCTGCTCGTCGGCTTGACGGCCACCCGGCAGATGACCGGCTCGCCGGTGGAGATGCCGCCGAGCATGCCGCCGTGGCGGTTCGTCTCGGTGCCGATGCCGTGTCGGCGTTCCGGTTTGGGGATGAAGGCGTCGTTGCACTCGCTGCCGCGCATCCCGGCGACGGCGAAGCCCGCCCCGTACTCGAAGCCGAGGACGGCGGGGAGGGAGAGGAGGGCCTTGGCGAGGTCGGCCTTGAGCTTGTCGAAGACGGGCTCGCCGAGGCCGGCCGGCACGCCCTGTGCAACCAGCTCGCACACGCCGCCGACGGAGTCGCGGTCCAGACGGACCTCGTCGATGAGGGCCTCCATGCGGGCGGCGGCGTCGGGGTCGGGGCAGCGGACGGGGTTGGCCTCCACCTGGGCCAATGTCACGCTCAGCGGGTCGCCGATGTCGGCGATGACGTTCCCGACCCGGCTGACCCAGCCGAGGACGCGGACGCCTTCGCGGGCGAGGAGTTTGCGGGCGACGGCGCCGGCGGCGACGCGGCAGACCGTCTCGCGGGCGCTGGAGCGGCCCCCGCCGCGCGGGTCGCGGTGGCCGAACCTGGCGTCGAAGGAGAAGTCGGCGTGGCCGGGGCGGTACTTGTCGAGGATGTCGCCGTAGTCGGCGGAGCGCTGGTCCTTGTTGCGGAAGAGGAGGCCGATGGGGGTGCCGTCGGTGTGGCCGTCGTGGACGCCGGAGAGGATCTCGGGGAGGTCGTCCTCGTCCCGCTGGGTGGTGAGCTTCGACTGGCCGGGGCGTCGGCGGCGCAGGTCGGGGAGGAGGTCCTCGACGGAGAGCGGTAGGCCGGGGGGGCAGCCGTCGAGGATGGCGAGGTAACCGGGGCCGTGGCTGACGCCGGCCGTGGTGAGGCGGAACCGTTCGCCGAAGGAGTTTCCTGGCATGGCGGTATTGTAGGCATTCCCCGAGGGGGCCGTGGGACGCGAATCCGTGCCGCCGTCAGTCACCGGAGTTCTTGTAGATGAAATTGACCGCCAGCCCGATGAGGACGCCCCAGAGGGCGAACGACAGGCCGATCACGATGGCCCCCATGACGGGGCCGCTGATCTGCTCGAACACCAGGGCCGCGGGTATCGTCAACAGGTGGATAATGCCACGCAGGCCGAACACGAACAACGTGTAGAGGATCGTCGTCAGATCGAGGCCCTTCCCGAAGAGCGGGATGAAGGCGAGGAGGATCAGGGGCCACGCCGCATCCTGGACGGCGTGCTGAACCCGGCTCGTGGACATGCGGCCCAGCACGTACTCCGCGACCGCCATGCCGACAGGGCTCGTGGTGTAACTCCCCTTCGCGATCTCCTTGACGCGCTCCTTGTCGTAATGCTCGCTGAGGGCCTGGTGATAGAACCAGCCGTTGCCCGCAGCGAAGCCCAGGAAGGCCCCGAGGGCCGTGAGCGCGACGAACGTGCCGATCCCGTACTCCCGCGCCCTCTCCGGGCGCCCTTGCTCCCAGAGCCAGTGTTCGTGAGCGGCCTGCGCCTGGGCCTGGCGTTCGCGTTCGGCCTGCTCGCTGGCGAGGCGTTGGCGTTCCGCCTCGGCGGCGGCCGCGTCCGCCTCACTCTCCCCGTGCCCCTTGCCGGAGTGATTCACGAGGTGGGTGACGACGTGGCCGATCATGTGAACGAGGTGGAACCAGTTGTGGCTCATGGCCTTGGCCTCCGACGCGACACGCGGGCCGCCCAGGTCCGGGTGCCGGTGTCAGCGTAACCGGCCGCCTCGCGCGTGCCAAGGCAATCGCCTCAGATCCCCATCTCGCCGCGCAGCCAGCCGCCCTTCACGCCGGCCACCGTCATCAGCATCTGCCGCTTCACGAACGGGATCCACGGCAGCAGCGGCAGGAAGAGGTCGCGGCCCCAGCCAAGGAGCGGCCAGTCCGACTGGAAGAACGGGGACAGGAGGAACGTCACCGTCGCGTAGTAGCTCAGGTGCGACCCACGCGCCCTCCGGTACGCGGCGAAGGCGGCGGCGGGGGTCGATGCCGCACGCAGGCAGCCGGCGAAGACCCAGGCGTCGAGCAGGGCGAGGTTGATGCCCTGGCCGAGATGGGGGCTCATGGCGTGGGCGGCGTCGCCGATGAACAGCGTGTGGTCATCATGCCAGCGCCTCATGTGGACGTGGCGGTAGGACGTGAGGATGAGCTGGCTGATGTCCACGACGAGGTCGAGGGCGGGGGCGGCCTCCGGGCTGAAGGCGAGGATCTCGGATTTGAGGGCGTCGAGGCCGCGACGCCTCGTCTCGTCGAACTTCGCCAGCGGCAGGCCCCAGTACACCGTCACCAGGCCGTCGCCGAGGGGGAGCAGGCCGAAGAGGTTGCGGCAGCCACGCACCACCTGGAGCAGCGTCCCCGGCACGCCGCGGCCCGGCGCGATCATCCACAGGGTGCCGTGCGGGTAGTCGGTGATCGACACCCGCAGGCGGCACGCCGCGCGCAGCTTGGAGCGCGAGCCCTCGGCGGCGATGACGAAGTCGAACGGGCCGTGGCGTCCCCCGCAGGCGTCGCCCAGGAAGACGCCCTCGGGGCGCACCTCGCGCGAGGTGATGTCGCAGGTGAGGCGGACCTCGGCGGTGGCCGTCTTGAGCAGCTCGTGGAGGGCGTTGAAGAGGACGCCGCGATGCACGCCGTAGGCGCGGCAGCCCGGCGCGAGGTCGCCGAAACGGGTCCGGATCAGGGTGCCGCCGGTGTCGTGGCGGGCGTGCAGCTCGTCGATGGGGGCGGCGTGGGCGGCGACGTGGTCCAGCACGCCCAGGTGCCGCAGAACCTGCTGGCCGGAGTACTGCAAGAGGACGCCGGCCCCGACGGGGCGCGGCTGGGGGGCGCGTTCCATCACGGTGACGTGGTGTCCGTCGCGTGCCAGCAGGTACGCGGCGGAGGCGCCGGCGACGCCGAGGCCGACGACGCCGACGCGGTAGGGGCGGGGCATGGGACGCACTCCGGGGATGTGAGCGTATCCTATGGCCGGCCGTTGCGTCCCGGCCCTTCGCGCGGGATAATGCCGCCGGGAGGGCGTGCCATGCCGGTCCGTGTGTCCGCGCTCGTATTGGTGACGGCGGGGGCGTTGGCGTGCCTGCCGGGGGCCCCGCTGCCGCTCCGCTGGCTGGGTGCGGAGCACACGAATGACGCCGGCATCCGCATGGTGCGTATCCCGGCGGGCGAGCTCCTGATGGGGCCGCCGAACGACGGTGACGAGGCCAGCCCGCGCCAGCCGAGCCACAGGGTGAGGATCAGCCGCGCCTTCTACATGGGCGTGCATGAGGTGACGCAGACGCAGTACGAGAAGGTGATGGGGAAGAATCCGAGCTGGTTCCACAAGGGCACCGATGGCCGCGAGCGGGTGCGCGGGGTGGACACGTCGCGTTTCCCCGTCGAGATGGTCTCGTGGCACGAGGCGATGGAGTTCTGCCAGCGGCTGACGGAGATGCCGGGCGGGCGCGGCTCGGGGCGTGTGTACCGGCTGCCGACGGAGGCGGAGTGGGAGTACGCGTGCAGGGCGGGGGCGACGGAGTACTCGCGGTACGCCTTCGGCAAGTCGATCACCGGCAAGGCGAACCACTCGTGCGACTCCGCCAGCGCAGGGCGGCCCGTCCCCGTCGGCTCGTACCCGGCGAATGCCTGGGGCCTGCACGACATGCACGGGAACGTGGCCGAGTGGTGCCTCGACTGGTTCGGCGAGACGTACTACAGGGACAGCCCGAAGGACGACCCGCCGGGGCCGAAGACGGGCAAGTGGCGTGTGGTGCGCGGCGGCGATTACAGCACCTACGCCTGGGGGTGCCGGTCGGTCAACCGGTCGGCCCAGCCGCCGGACTGGCGGTCCCAGGGGCTGGGCTTCCGCGTGGTGATGGTGCCGGGGCGGTAAGTGCGAACGCTCCGCTGCGCGTCGCGGCTACCCCGGCGGGGGTTGGGTCACTCCACGCGCACGGTCAGGCCGGGGCACGGCTTGCTCAGGAGCCTCTGAAGGAACTCCTCGACGCGCGGGCGGCCCAGTGTCGCGGCGGACGGGATCTGCGCCTCGGCGGCGGCGCGGGCCTTGGCCTGGTAGTCGTGGAGGAGCATCGAGTTCTGCAGCTCGGTCAGGACGTGGGAGTCGAGAAGGCGGAAGCGGACGGCCTTGTACTTGTCACTCCTCTTCACTTCCTCCATGACCGGCGTGACGGCCTCGACGTGCGGACGCGGCATGCGGATCACCAGGAGTTTCTTCTCCTTGTCGATGCGGACGTGATCGGCCTTGATGGCGGACAGGTCGATGGCGTAGGTGATCTCGCTGGGGACGGTCATGTCGACGGCGACGGTGCCGCGCCAGTTGCGGCTGGTGCGGCCGAGGGCGACGTCGACGCGCACGCGGGCGACGAGGAGTTTGCCGGACGCGGCGACGGCGCCGGCCTTCACGTCCACCGTCGTCTTGGAGTCGCTGCGTGTGAGGTGGTCGATGAGGGCGATCACGTCGGTGGGGCCGAGGAGGTCGATGGGGCCGATGGCGAAGGCGAGCAGGAGGACGGGAGTCATGAAACGCCTCCCTGCGGGGTGCGGAATGGGGGCGATGGATCATGCCGCACGGGGGGACGGAAGCAAGGGGGTTTCCGCCGGGGGTGCGTCGGGGTAGGCTCTGGGGGACGCGCCAACAGGAGCAACCCCCATGGACAGACGCCTCTTCCTCGCCGGGCTGGCGGCCACGCCGGCCCTCGCCGACACGCCACGCAAGGGCCTGATCAAGGAGGAGAACGAACGCCCGGGGACGACGGACTGGCAGCTCACGTACGTCCGCACCGACCCCAGGAGCGAGTCGGGGTGGGGCAAGTGGGCGGTGCGGTCGCCGTCGATCGAGGGGTACGCCGGGGCGACGAGCGTCCGGCCCGGTGGCAAGATCGACCTGTTCGTCAGCACGTCGAAGCCGGCGAAGGTGTTCATCGACGTATATCGCCTGGGGTACTACGGCGGCAAGGGCGGGCGGCACGTGGGGCGGCTCGGGCCGTTCGACGCCAAGGCGCAGCCGACGCCGGAGGTCGGCGAGGCGCGGCTGCGCGAGTGCGCATGGGAGCGGACGCACACGATTGACGTGGGCAAGGACTGGGTGAGCGGGGTGTACCTGGGCAAGCTCTCGACTCCGGCGCACCGGTATCAGAGTTACGTCATCTTCATCGTGAGGGATGACCGGAGGGCGGGCTATCTTTTCCAGTGCAGCGACAACACCTGGCAGGCGTACAACGCCTGGCCGGACCGGTACTCGCTGTACCACAACGGGCGCAAGGACGGGAAGGTGCTGGTGAGTGGGGTGAAGGTGAGCCGCGACCGGCCGTACGGGCGGTACATCCAGATCTTCGACAACCCCTTGTCGCAAGGATCAGGCGAGTTCCTTCTGTGGGAGTACCCGCTGGCGTACTGGATGGAGTCGCTGGGGATGGACGTGACGTATTGCTCAAACGTCGATGTCCACGAGAGCGAGGCGTGCGTGACGCGGTGCAAGGCGATGCTGTCGGTGGGTCACGACGAGTACTGGTCTCGCCAGCAGTTCGACAACGCGATGGCGGCGGTGAAGAAGGGCGTGAGCGTGGCGTTCCTGTCGGCGAACAGCTGCTGCTTCGTCACGCCTTTGACGGCGTCGTCGGGCAAGGTGCCGCACCGCGTGCTGGAGAGGGCGGGGCGGTACGGCGGGGTGCGGGCGTCGGAGAAGGGGTACATGGCGGACCTGCCGACGGACGGGCCGAACGAGGCGACGCTGATCGGGGCGCAGACGGTGACGCCGTTCAACGGGTCGGGCGACTGGGTCTGCACGAGGCCGGACCACTGGATCTACAAGGGGACGGGGATGAAGAAGGGGGAGTCGATACCGGGGCTGGTGGGGTGGGAGTACCACGGGGAGCCGGCGGACATCAAGGGGCTGGAGGTGGTGTCGGAGGGGGAGACGATCAACGGCGGGGACGTGAAGGGGAGGTACACGGCGACGGTGTATCCGGGGCCGAAGGGGAACGTGGTGTTCAACGCGGCGACGATCTTCTGGGCGCAGGGCCTGAGCGTGCCGCCGGGGCACATGCCGCCGATCTCGCACCACGGCAGGCCGCACGGCGTGGACGAGCGTGTGCGGCGGATCACGCGGAACGTGCTGGAGCGGATGGGCGGGTGAGGGCCGGCATCACCCCCACGCCTCGTAATCTTCCGGAACGCGCTCGCCCTTTCGCCTCCGGTGGCGCATAATTGAGGGGTAACACAACGCGAGGCGCCCCCATGCCCGTCACGGTCCTGGGCCCCGAGAGCGAACGCCGCCGGCTGCGCGACATGCTCCGCCCCGCCCTCGGCGTCCCCGTCCACTCCGCCGGGCCCGACGAGATCGACGGCGTGCTGGCACGCCGCGCCCTCCGCGTCGCCGTCGTGTGCCACGCCGGGGGGTTCGACGGGCTGTCGGCGGCGCTGGAGATCGTCCGCTGCCGTCCCGACGCGGCCACCGCCCTGGTGGCGCACGGCGGCGATGAGATGCTGGCCGCGGCGGCGCTCAAGGCGGGCGTGGCCGACTACATCCCGGCGTCGCGCGTCGATTGCCTTCCGGACGCGGTCAAGCGGTTGCTGCACGCGGCGCCGCGCGTGGCGGTCGAGCAGACGCTGCGTGACACGGAGGAGTCGCTGCGCCTGGCGCTGCGGGCGGCGCGGATCGGCGTGTGGGAGTGGGACCTGATCTCGGGGCGCGGGCGGGCGGTCGCCGCCGCCGAGGCGTTCGGCCTGCCGCCGGCGGAGTGCGACTTCCCGGCGGGGATGGGGCTGGTCCACGCCGACGACCGCGAGGCGGTGCGGCTGCGTCTGGCCCTGATCATCCAGGGGCGCGACTCGTTCCCGCTGGAGTGCCGTCTGGCCTCGCCGGACGCGGCGCGGCCGTTGTGGGCGTATGTGACGGGGAGCGTGGAGCGGGCGGCGGGGCGGGCGGTGTTCGCCCGCGGCGTGCTGATGGACGTGACCCGCACCCGTGAGGCGGACGCCCGCATCGTCCGCGCCCGGCGTCTGGAGGCGCTGGGCCTGCTCGCGGGCGGGATCGCCCACGACCTGAACAACGTCCTCACGCCGATCCAGCTCGCCGTCGATCTGCTGCGTTACCAGCGCGATGACAGCCAGCGCGACGCGCTACTGGGGACGGTGTCGGCGAGTGTGGAGCGTGGGGTGCGTCTCCTGCGTCAGGTGCTGGACTTCGCCAGGGGGCAGGACCTCGACCACCGGCCGGTGCGTCTGGCGGAATTGATCGCGGCGGCTCGGCTGCAGCTGACGCCGGCGCTGCCGGCGGGCGTCACGCTGGACGCCTGGGCGGCGCCGGGGCTGCCGGCGGTGCGCGGCGACGCGGCGCAGCTCAGCCAGGCCATCGCCAACCTGGCGGCCAACGCCGTCGAGGCGATGCCGGCGGGGGGGACGGTGACGCTGCGGGCGGAGGCCGTGGCGGTGAGCGATGCCGAGGCGCGGTCGCACCCCGGGGCGTCGGCCGGGCCGCACGTCCTGCTGACGGTGGCGGACCAGGGGGAGGGGATTCCCGCGGGGGTCATCGACCGCGTGTTCGACCCCTTCTTCTCGACCAAGCAGGCGAACCGCCACCCCGGGTTGGGGCTGTCGGTGGTGCGCGGGATCGTGCGGCGGCACGGCGGGTTCCTCGACATCGAGAGCGGGCCTGGCCGGGGGACGCGGCTGCGTGTGTGGCTGCCGGCGCTGACGGGGGCGGGGGACGGGCAGGCGCTGGTCCTGCTGGCGGACGGGGCGCCGGAGTCGTGCCGGGCGGGGCGCGACGCGCTGGAGGAGGCGGGGTTCCGGGTGGTGACGGCGTCGAACGGGCCGGAGGCGCTGCTGGCGCACGACCGGCACCGGGGCGAGCTGGCGCTGGCGGCGGTGGCGGCGGGCCTGCCGATCCTGGACGGGCACGCCACGCTGCGGGCGCTGCGGCAGGCGGAGCCGACGCTGCCCCTGGTGTTGCTGGCGGACGGTAGGCCGACGGCGGACGCGGGGCCGTTGGCGGGGTGGGTGCCCCAGCCGTACGTGCCCGCGCGACTGGTGGAGGCGGCCCGCGACGCGCTGGGCCGCGTGTGAAAGGAGCCGGCCGTGGCCCGCGTGCTGCTCGTGGACGATGACCCGTTCATCCTGGCGACCCTGCCCCTGGTCCTGCGCGAGGCGGGGCACGAGGTGGAGATCGCGCCCAATGGACGCGAGGCGCTGCGCGTGCTGCGTCTGTCGGCGTTCGACGTGGTGCTGACGGACATCCTGATGCCGGAGATGGACGGGCTGGAGCTGCTCCGCGCGGTGCGCCGCGAGATGCCCGGGACGCGCGTGCTGGCGATGTCCGGCGGCTCGGCGCACCTCCCCGGCGAGGACACGCTGCGCATGGCCCGGCTCCTGGGGGCGCACGGCGTGCTGGCGAAGCCGTTCACGGCGGCGGAGGCCACGGCGGCCATCGCCGCCGCGCTGGGGGAGGGCGGCTGAGTGCGGGTCTCCTCGCGAGCCCACGTGGCCGGACAACCCTGCCCTCCACCGACACGGGGGTGGCCGGGGGGCAAGTTGGGCGCGGAGCCACATGCCACTTCTCCCCATCCTGGCATGTGATTACGTCTACGCAATATCTTGGCAATATGGCATTTGCAACGAATAGCCCGAGCACATGCCACATTCCAAATGGCGCGGGCCATCCGGCGGGTGACCCGGGGCCCGCCGGCGGGCCGGCCCGCCGTCCCGGGATTGGCTGTCGGTGCGAGACTCTCGGAGAAAATGAGTGCAGGCGCTCATTGACGCTCAAACTTCTATGGCAATCGCTTGTTCCGCATGGTGTGATGTGTGCCGCTGGAGACTCCCGACCCCACCGGCGGCACGGACGAGGAGGCGCACACAGGACAGACCTGGCCAACGGCCCGGCCCTCGCCCAGGCCGAGCGCTGGCGCGAATAGCAGCGCGCCGTCTTCGGCCTCGACATCTGGGAAGACCTGTGGCCCGGCGTCTGACCCGCCCTCACCCCTTGCCGAGGACGAGGTCCAACGCCCAGCACCCACGGACATGCGGCCCCGCCGAACGCAGGTGCGACAGCAGGGCCTCGTCGGCGCATCCCGCCTCCTCCAGCGCGTCGGCGAGGATAGCGAGACGGGCAGGGTCCAGGTGGCCTGCGGGCAAAGCGCGATTGTCGTAGACGGCCTGGGCGATTCTGGACACGATGCCGCTGTTCCACGCCAGCCACGCTGGGTCGATGGCGACGGGGCGGAACGGGTTGCCGAAGATGTCGCGCGTCTGGCCGATCCTGTCGGGCCTCGGTTCGTTGTTCAGCCACAAGGCAACCATGTTGAGCGGAGAGTCCCAACGCGCCGCGAACGGGGTTTCTTCTACCCAATCCTCCACGTTCCCTGAGTCAGCCGCCCGCTCCAAAGTGTCGTTCCAGATCGAGTAATCTGCGGAGGGCACTTTTCCCTCCACCCAATCCGCACGGGCAGCGGCGGCCACGACGAGGCGCAGCTTGCGGGGCGATGCGCGCGCACCCAACCACGACAGCATCGTGCAAGGGTTCTCGCACTCCAGCCACTCCGCCTCCGTCATGCGCCGGCCCTCCGCCAGTGAGGATAGCCTCCCGGCCCCGTGCCGACACCCTCCCTTCGGCCTGAACCGTGCGTCCCCCAGGTCAGCGCGGCCAGCATTCAGGGGTGTTGACGAGCCGGGCATCTGCCCCCGGCCACTCTACCACCCCATCCTGTGAGCCCCCCAGGCCGGGAGCAGATGCGGCAGACAACACCCCGACCCGCAACACCCCGACCCCCCACGGCCACCACCTGGGCCCTGGACCCGGGCGAGGGTTGCGGGCGAAGAGTGGCCCTACGCCGACGCTTGCTGCCGGCATCGTGAGTCCTGAAGATGGGAAGGGGCTCAGGCCCCCGGCACGAGGAGGGCGGCGGGATGGCGCGACACCGACGGCCGCCGGATCGGCGGAAGCGGCGCACGCGAGAGCACGTGCTGGGCGACCTCGGCGTCAACCACGCCCAGAGGCACGCCCTCCGCGCCGGCTTCACGCTGGAGCACTTCCGCCACGATTACGGGATTGATTTGCTCCTGTTCACCTACGACAATGTAGGCGAGCCGGAGTACGGCGAGGTCCGCTTCCAGGTGAAGGCCCACGACCGGGTGCCGATCCGGACGAGGACGAACACCGTCGCGGCGCGGATCGAGCGTGCGGACATCCTCGCCTGGGCCGGCGAGACGTACCCCGTGATCCTGATCGTCTACGACGCCGCGATTGACCGCGCCTATTGGCTGTACGTCCAGGCCCACCTCGCCGCCCTGCCTGGCTTCAACCGCTTCGCCCTCCCGGAGACGATGACGCTCG
>CAZVZK010000126.1:0-29837 GCA_964630925.1 uncultured Alcaligenaceae bacterium | reverse complement strand
GAAGCTCGCCCTGAGCCACAGGAAGGCCCTCGACGACTTCATCGCCAACTTCTCCGCCGAGTAGTTGACAGCCAGTTGACAGCCGTGAACAGCCAGTTGACAGCCGTGAACAGCCGGCTTCCCTTCTCATGGGGGGCCGGCTGTTCTTCTTCACTGGCTGTTTACTGGCTTTGACTGGCTGTTAACTGGCTGTCAACTATTGGAACAGCCACCCCGTGCCCTCTTCGCTGACGATGCGCTTCATGGCGGCCACCCAGGCCGGGTGGTCGTTCACGCACGGGCAGGCGAACAGCTTCTCCCCGCCGGCGTGCTCGAACACCTCCGCCGCCTCGTTGCCGATCTCGTCGAGCGTCTCCAGGCAGTCCGCCGTGAAGCCCGGCGTCACCACGAAGACCCGCTTGACGCCCTTCTTCGCCAACTTGACGAGCGTGTCGTCGGTGTACGGCTTCAGCCACACCTCGCGGCCGAACAGCGACTGATAGGTCTGCGTCCACTGTTCGCGGCGCCAGCCCATCTCCTTCACGAGCAGGCGGGCCGTGCGCGTGCAGTGCGTGGCGTAGGGGTCGCCCTCGACGGCGTACCGCTTCGGGATGCCGTGGAAGCTGAGCAGGTAATGCTCCGGCTCCCAGCCGAGGCGGGCCTGCTGTTCGCGGACGATGGCGGCGAGGGCGTCGATGTAGGCGGGGTGATCGTAGCACGGCGGGACGATGCGCAGGGCCGGCACCCGCTTCTTCTCGTCGAGGAGGGCCTTGAAGAGGGAGTCCGTGGCGGAGGCCGTCGTCGTGGCCGAGTACTGGGGGTAGAGCGGCCAGGCGATGATGCGTTCGACGCCGTCGTCGATGAGCGTGCGGAGGGCGTCCTTGAGGGGCGGGTTGCCGATCTGCATGCCGAACTCGACGCGGACTCCTGGCATGGCGGCGCGGAGGGCCTCGGCCTGGCGGCGGGTGTTGTGCAGCAGGGGGGAGCCGGTGTCCTTGTCCCAGATGCGGGCGTACTTGGCGGCGGAGGCGGCGGGGCGGAAGGGGAGGATGAAGAGGTTGAGGATCCACCACCATTTCCACCGCGGGATGTCGATGACGCGGTGGTCGCTGAGGAAGGTGCGGAGGTAGGGGCGCAGGGCGGACGCGGTGGGTGCGTCGGGGGTGCCCAACTGGATGAGGAGGACGGCGGTCTTCGGCATGGATCTCACCGGGGGCCTCGGGGGGCGGCACGCCCCCCGTCCCCCTCATGGTAGGCGCGTCAGGCCTTCTTCTTGCACTCGGGGCCTTCCTGGGCGTCGGTCTTCTCGGTGATGTGGCCCTCGCCGGCGGCCTTCAGCGCGCCGCCGCGGTCGGCGTTGAGCTGGGTGAAGCTGGCCCACTGGGCGGGGACGTTGGCCTCGGCGAAGATGGCCTCGACGGGGCACTCGGGGACGCACGCCTCGCAGTCGATGCAGTCGGCGGGGTCGATATACAGCATCTTCTCATCGGCCCAGAAGCACTCGACCGGGCAGACCGCGACGCAGTCGGTGTACTTGCAGTCGTAGCACGGCTGGCAGACGACATGAGTCATCGAACGAGATCCTCAGGAAGAGATGCGCCCGGCCTTGATCGGAGGGGGCTGCCTCGGGCCATTCGCTGTGCCCACCAATTGCATACCAAGTCCCAGCGCCGCTGTCCAGTATCCGCGGGGCGCGGAATCGGCGATTTCCGTTGCCCGCGCCCGGCCTTGCCTGCTAGGATGACCTCATTCTTCTTACCTCCCGCTCTCCCACAAGGGAGGCCGATGATGGCCGACCCGCGCCACGCCCCCTTCATGCCCCCCGGCCTGCCGGCGGCCATCGCCGCCAGCGTCCTCCTGGTCGGCTGCTTCGTGGCCGGCGTCAACGGGCTGCGTGCCATCGCCGCGCCGCGGCACCAGCCCGAGGCGAAGGCCGACCCCGCCCCCCGCCCCGACGCCGGCACGCCGCGTCCCGCCGGCCCCGGCCCCGAGTCGCCTCCGGACGCGCGGCCCGTCTCGGCCGAGGAGCCGTCGCCGCTGCCCGAGCCGCCGCCCGGCGCCCTGCCGCCCGAGGTGCAGGAGAAGGTCAACGCCGCCATCAAGAAGGGCGTCGATTACCTGAAGGGGCACCAGAACGGGGACGGCTCGTGGGGGTCGAGCCACCCCGCGGCGCTGGCGGCCCTGCCGGCGTTCACGCTGCTGGAGTGCGGCGTGCCCGCCGACGACGAGCGTATCCAGAAGGCGGCCAAGAAGGTGCGCGACGCCATCGACGATTTCAACGCCGGCCAACACACCTACACGGCCTCGCTCATGCTGCTCTTCCTCGACCGCCTGGGCGACCCGGCGGACGGCAAGCACATCCGCACGCTGGCGCTGCGCCTGGTGGCCGGGCAGAACGGCGACGGCGGGTGGACGTACACGATCCCGAAGCTCTCGGAGAACAATGAGGACAAGCTGATGGAGGCGCTGGCGAAGACGCGCCCGGCCGGCCTCGACAAGATCATCAGCCGGCCGTCCCGTCCGGGCGGCCTGGGTGGCATCATCACGGGCGGCGCGGCGGGCGGCGGGCTGCCGGGGCTGACCGGCGGCAGGCCGGCGACGGAGGAGGAGGCGCGGAAGGCCATCGACGCGTTGCCCGACGAGCTGCGCGACCTGCCGGCGTTCCGCGACGAGCTGGCCAAGCCCGTCCCGCCACGCCCCAAGGCGAAGGCCAAGGGCGGGCGGCCCGTGGTGCGGGCCAGGGGCACGAGCGACAACTCCAACACCCAATTCGCGGCTCTGGCCCTGTGGGCGTCATTGCGGCACGGCATCCCGATGGAGCGCGCCCTGCAACGGCTCGGCGAGCGTTTCCGCAAGTCGCAGCGTGCGGACGGGAGCTGGGGCTATCACTCCGCCCCGAATAGCTGGGCGAGCGAGGCGATGACGGGCGTCGGCCTGCTCGGGCTGGCGATCAGCACGGGGCTGACCGCGGAGAAGGGCAAGCCGGCCCGCGACCCCGACATCGACCGGGGCCTGAAGGCGCTGGCCGCCCACGTCCGGCCGAAGCAGCCGCACAACCTGTACTTCTGGTGGACGGTCGAGCGGGTGGCGATGCTGTACGGGCTGAAGGAGCTGGAGGAGAAGGACTGGTACGGGCACGCCGTCGAGCTGCTCCTGTCGCAGCAGCGCGGCGAGGGGTTCTGGGGCATGGGCGGCTACCCCGGGGCCAACAGCACCGTGGACACCTGCTTCGCCCTGCTCATCCTCAAGCGGGTGAACCTCGCCCCGGAGCTGACGCAGGCGCTCGAAGGCCGGCTCATCACGGGCAAGTGACGGCCGTAGACTCCGCGTGCTCACGCCGCCGGCTCGCCAACAGCCGTCACCCCAGGACCCAGCGTTCGCCGAGCGCCGCCTTCTGCGCCTCGCGGATGGCGGCGATCCCCTTCGCCCCCGCCTCGATCAGGGCGTCGAGCTGCTCGCGGCGGAACGTCGCCTCCTCGCCGCCGGCCTGCACCTCGATCAGGTCGCCGCGGCCCGTCATGACGAGGTTGAGGTCCACATCCGCGTCGCGGTCCTCCAGGTAGCAGAGGTCGAGCAGCGCGGCGCCCTCCAGGAGCCCGACGCTGACGGCGCCGACGCTGTCGCGCAAGACGGCGGACGGGTGCGGGAACGGGGTGAGGGGCGGGGCGTCGCCGCGCGGCTTCGGTGGCGGGGCGGCGTGGCCGGCCCACAGGGCGTCCACCAGGGCCACGAACGCGCCGTTGATCGCCGCCGTGCGCGTGCCGCCGTCGGCCTCCAGCACGTCGCAGTCGAGGTACAGCGTGCGTTCGCCGAGGGGGGCGAGGTTGACGGCGGCGCGTATCGCCCGCCCGATGAGGCGCTGGATCTCGACGGAGCGGCCATCGACCTTGCCGGAGCGTCCGCGCTGCTTGCGGGTGTTGGTGGAGCCGGGGAGCATGTCGTACTCGGCGGTCATCCAGCCCTTGCCGGTGCCGGTGAGGAACGGCGGGACGCTGTTCTCGACGGTGCAGGTGCAGAGCAGCATGGTCTTGCCGCTGCGCACCAGCACGCTGCCGGGGGCCTGCCCGGTGAAGCCGCGGGTGAAGGAGAGGGGGCGGAGCTGGTCGGGTCGTCGTCCGTCGGGACGCATGGGGAGTTCCTCCGGGCGTTCTGATAGCATAGGGAGCGATGCGGCGTTCACTGGGAGGGCTCGCTCATGCGCGCGGTGCTGATGATGGCGGCGGTGCTGGGGATGGCGGCGGCCCCCCCGGCGCGGCTGACGCCGGGGCAGCAAGAGATGGCGGAGGAGCGGGACGGCCTGCGGCGGCTGGCCCACGAGCGCTGGGACGAGGGGGATGCGGCCGGGGCCGTCGCCGCGATGGGGAAGGCCCTGGCCCTGTCGGAGCGCCTCCAGGGCCGGCATTCCCGGCAGGCCCACGGCGACTCGAGCTGGCTGGCGTTCTGGGAGGGGAGGCGTGGGCGCTGGGCCGACGCCGTCAAGCACTTCGCGCGGCTGGAGGCCATCGACGCGGCCCTCTGGGGCGAGGGCGACTGGCGGACCGCCGACATGCGCTGGTACACCAGGACGGCCGGGCTGCGTGCCGGCTGGTCCGTGCGGCAGAACAAGGATTGGGACGAGTCCATCCGGCTGGTCGAAGAGGCGGGGGCCCTGCGCCAGAAAGGCAGGCAGGCCGCGGCGGTGCCCCTGATGTCGAAGGCGGTGGGGCTGCGGCGATCCCTCGTCGGCGAGGTCCACACCGAGCACGCCCAGGCCCTGAACAACCTGGGCACGCTGTACCTAGAGGTGGGGGACCGCAAGGCGGCGCTGCCGACCCTCCTGCGGGCGCGGGCGATCTTCAAGGAGGCGCTGGGCGAGCGGCACCCCGAATACGCCTCCGCCCTGAACAACCTGGCCCTGGTCATGCAGGACGCGGGGGACCACAAGGCGGGGATGCGTCTGCTGCGTGAGGCGGGGGCGATCTACACGGCCACCTACGGGGAGGGGCACCCCTCCACCGCCATCAACCTGAGCAACCTCGCGTTGTTGTACCGGGACATGGGCGACCGCAAGGCGGCGTTGCCCCTGTTCCGGCGCTCGCTGGCCTCCCTCAAGGGCTCTCTGGGCGAGCGGAACCATTCCTACGCCACCACCTTGAACAACCTGGCCCTGTTGCTCGGCGACCTGGGCGAGCACGAAGACGCCCTGACGAAATTCCGCCAGTCCCTGGCGATCTGCAAGGCGACACGCGGCCCGAAGCACCCCGAGTACGCCTCCACGCTCGGCAACATCGCCTCGCTCCTCGCCTACATGGGCCGCCACGGGGAGGCGCTCGACCAGTCAAGGCAGGCGCTCGGCATCATCAAGGACGCACTGGGTGAGAAACACCACCTGTACGCCCTGTGCCTGAACAACCTGGCCCGGCAGCACGCCGACGCGGGCGACAACGGGGCGGCCCTGCCCCTCTTCGAGAAGGCGCTGGCGATCAACAAGGAGGCGCTGGGCACCCGGCACCCCCGGACCGCCGCCGGCTTCGCCAACCTGGGCAGGGTGCAGCACGCCCTGAAGCACGACGGGGCCGCCCTGCGGCATGCGGAGCAGGGGCTGGCCCTGGCGGCGGCGCACCTGCGCGACCTCGCCTCGGTGCAGTCGGACCGGCAGCAGCTCGCCGCCGCCGCCGCCCTGCGCTACCACCTCGACGGGCGGCTGGCGTTGCCCGATGCCGAAGGGCATCCCGTCGCCGCGGCGCACGTCCTCGCCTGGAAGGGCGCGGTCCTCCTCCGCCAGCAGCAGCGCCGCCTCTCCCTGCGTCTGGCCGACGACCCGGCCACGCGGCGTGTGGCGGAGCGCCTCCAGGCGGTCACGCGCGAATTGGCCTCGCTGCGCCACGCGCCCTCCGCGGCGCGCGGGCGGCTGGAGGCGTTGGAGAAGGAGCAGGACGACGTCCAGGCCCGCCTCCACGGGCTCTCCGCGGCATTCCGCGAGGCGCGGGAGCTGGAGCGCCCCACGCCCGAGAAGCTCGCGAAGGCTCTGCCCGCGGGGTCGGCCCTCATCGATTACATCTTCGCCAACGGCCGGCTCCTCGCCTTCGTCCATCGGCGCGGCGAGAAGCCCGCGCGTTTCGACCTGGGCAAGGCCGGGACGGCCGAGGGGGCGGTGCGCGAGTGGCGGAGGGCCCTGGCCGGGCGACGCCCGGACCGGGTCGCAGGCCTGGCGGTCAAGCGGCTGCTCCTCGCGCCGCTGGAGGCGCACCTGAAGGGCGCGGAGGTCCTCCTGGTCTCGCCCGATGGGGCCCTGGGTACGGTGCCGTTCGCCGCGCTGCCCGGCGGGAAGGGGGATTCGTACCTGATCGAGGAGGTGGCACTCGCCGTCGTGCCCGCGCCGCAGATGCTGACGGCCCTGCTCGCCCCCGGGAAGAAGGGGGGCCGCCTGGAGCCGTCGCTGCTGGTGGCGGGGGATCTGAGGTACGACCCGGGCGTCGGCGTGGCGCCCCCGGCCGGCGAGGACAGCCGTTCGGCCCCGCGGACGGGGCGGGAGAAGTTCGGCCGCCTGGGGGCGACGAAGGCGGAGATCCAGGCCGTCAAGGCGTCATTCTCCGAGCTGTTCCGCAAGGGGGAGGTCGTGGATCTGCGGGGGGGCGATGCCACCAAGAAGGCGGTGCGTCGGGCGCTGGGGGAGGTGCGGTACGCGCACCTCGCCACGCACGGCTTCTTCGCCCCGGAGGAGGCGGGCGGCGCGGCCCGCGGCCACGGGGCCGAGCGGGGGCAGGTCACCGGCTGGCACCCGCTGCTGCTGTCGGGGTTGGCCCTCAGCGACGCGAACCGCGAGCCGAAGTCCGGCGAGGAGGACGGCATCCTCACCGCGCTGGAGGTGTCGGAGATGGACCTCACGCGTCTGGAGCTGGCGGTGCTGAGTGCGTGCGAGACGGGGCTGGGCGAGGTGGCGGGCGGCGAGGGCTTGTTGGGCATGCAGAGGGCCTTTCAGGCGGCCGGGGCGCGGTCGGTGATCGCCTCGCTGTGGAAAGTCGATGACCGGGCCACCCAGCAGTTGATGACCGACTTCTACGCCGCCGCCTGGGATACGGGGAAGATCGTCAGCCGCGCGGCGGCCCTGCGCGCCGCCCAGCTCGCCATGCTGCGTGACGGCAGGCTGCGCGGCATCGGCAAGGACGCGGGGAAGGTCGAGGCGAAGGGGGCACGCCTGCCGCCGTACTACTGGGCGGCGTTCGTGCTGAGTGGGGATTGGCGGTGAGCGCATGCTTGCCCCGGCCCGCGGCGGGGGGTACGATTGAGGGCCACACACCGGAGGCCCGCGATGAGCGTCCCTGCCCAACCTTCCACCGACACCGTCGCCATCCGCCGGAGGCCGGGTACGCGGGTGAAGGCCCCTGACCTGCCGGGTTACGAGGTGATGGAGGAGCTGGGTCGCGGCGGCATGGGCGTCGTGTACAAGGCGCGCGACACCGCCCTGGGGCGCGTCGTGGCGATCAAGATGATTCTGGCCGGGGCGCACGTCAGTGAGAGGCAGCTCCGCCGCTTCCGCACCGAGGCCGAGGCCATCGCCAGCCTGCGGCACCCCAACATCGTGCAGATTCACGAGCTGGGGGAGGCGGACGGGCTGCCGTTCGTCGTGCTGGAGTACTGCGGGGGCGGCGGGCTGAATCGGCGTCTGCGGGAGGCTCCGCTGCCGCCGCGCGAGGCGGCGGATCTGGTGCGGGTGCTGGCCGGGGCGGTGCGGGCGGCGCACGAGGCGAAGGTGATCCACCGGGATCTGAAGCCGGCGAACGTGCTGCTGCTGGAGGACGGCACGCCGCGGGTGAGTGACTTCGGGCTGGCGCGGCGGCTGGACGAGGACTCGCAGCAGACGCGGACGGGCGAGGTGATGGGGACGCCGTCGTACATGGCCCCCGAGCAGGCGCGAGGCGAGGAGGCGGGGCCGGCGGCGGACGTGTACGCCCTGGGGGCGATCCTCTACGAGTGCCTCACGGGCAGGCCGCCGTTCCAGGCGGCGTCGTCGGCGGAGACGCTGCGGCAGGTGCTGTGGTCGGAGCCGGTGCCGCCGTCGCGGCAAAATGCGGCGGTGCCGGCGGACCTGGAGAACGTGTGCCTGAAGTGTCTGGAGAAGGAGGCGGGGCGGCGGTACGCCTCGGCGGCGGACCTGGGGGCGGACCTGGGGCGGTATCTGGCGGGCGAGCCGGTGGTGGCGCGGCCTGTGGGGACGCTGGGCCGGCTGTGGAAGGCGGCGCGGCGGAGGCCGGTGGTGTCGCTGCTGACGGTGGGGTTGGTGGTCGCGCTGGTGGCGGGGGCGGGGGTGAGCCTTGCGTTCGCCGGTGAGGCGCAGAGGCAGGCGGGCGAGGCGGCGGCGGAGGCGGCCAACGCGCGGACTGCGATGGGGGAGGCGGAGCGGGAGGCGGGGCGGGCGCGTGCGGCGCTGGAGGAGTCGGAGCGGGCGTTGGCAGCGGGTCTGCTACGTCCTTTGGGCCACTACAGCGACGGGGACGTGAACGACTTCGAGCTGGCGGCGCTGAAGGAGCTGGCGACGCTGCCGCCGCACCGCGAGAGGGTGCGCGGGTACTTCATGGAGCACGCCCTGTCGGGCGAGGGGCCGGCGGGGCAGTTGGGGCGGCGGCTTGCGGCGGCGCTGCGTGCCTGCACCGGGCTGTCGCCGGCGCGGCGTGCCGCGGCGGTGGAGCGAGCCCGCGAGGCGCTTCGTCGTGCGGGAACGGGGCCGGTGGTGCGGTGCGTGGCGGCGATGGTGCTGGCGGAGATGGGTGCGGGGGATGGGGCGAGCGCGGACGTGCTGGTCACGTCGCTGACGCCGCCGCCGCCGGGGATCGCGGCGGAGGCGGCGTGCCGTTCGCTATGGCTGCTGGCGCGGGGGGCGTCACCGACGCTGGCAGGCCACGTCTGGGCGGGGCTGGACGAGCTGGCCACGCGGCGACACATGGATCACATCGCCGAGGAGGTGCTGGAGCTGCGCGGGCTGCTGCTGGGGCGGATGGGCGGGGAGGCGGCGGGGCGTGCGGCGGCGCTGCTCGGCGCGCCGCCGCCACGGCCGACGCCGCTGTACTTCCGGGCGGCGGCGCGGCTGGCGCGGCTGGCGGGGGCCGAGGCGGCGGCGCGGGCGGAGATGGGGCTGCGGGAGGCGCTGCAGGCGGCCCTGGACCCGGCGTTCGCGCAGACGAGGAAGGCGGAGGGGCCGTCGTCGTCGGCGACGGTGCTGGGGGCGTATGCGGAGCTGGTGACGGCCGTGCCGGGGGAGGACGGGTCGCGGGCGGCGCTGGCGTTGATCGAGACCGTCATCGGGCGGCTGATCCGCGACCCGCACGGGACGGACGACCTGCTGGCGCTGCTGGGGCCGCTCGGGGCGCGGCTGGGGCCGGCGGAGGCAAGGACGCTGGGCCGCGGACTGGCCGACCGGATGGCGGCGTGGCGGCCGTGGGTCGAATGCTCGCGGGTGGCGCAGGCGCTGGACGTGCTGGAGGATCGTCTGCCGAAGGCTGATGTGCGGAGGGCGTGGCGGGCGATGGCCCTGGTGCTGGCGTCGGGCGGGGCGAACGCACCCGAGGCGGTGGAGCTGGCGGCGCGGCGGCTGCCGGCGGGGTACGCGGCGCCTCTGGCGTTCCGCGTGCAGGCGGAGCTGGTGCGGTGGGCGCCCATCGGCCTGCCGCGGCCGGATCAGATGGCCGGGGCGCGGGCGCTGGCCGGGCGGCTGACGGCCGAGGACGCGGCGGAGGCGGCCCGCAGGCTGCAGGGGGCGTGCGGTGACGCGGGCTTCGGGAAGGCGTACGCGGCGCGGATGCTGGTGCTGGACGTGGTGGAGCGTCTGCCCGAGGGCGAGCGGCGGCGTCTGGCGGGGGCGGTGTGTGCGCTGGCGCGCGGGTCGCTGCGGGCGGCGACTGATCCGGTGCAGAGTGCGGCGGCGACGGCGGTGATCGGGCGGGCGTTGCCGATGCTGGACGCCGCCGAGGCACGGGGAGTGGCGGCGGAGGTGTTCGGGCGGCTGCCAGCGGCGGAGAACACGGCGTGGGATCTGGTGGCGGCGCTGGCGTTCGGGCGCGTGGCGGGGCACGTCGAGGCGGGGAAGGCGCGGGCGTGGGCGGACGGGCACGCGCAGGCACTGATCGGGATGGCGAGGAAGGCGGGGCCTCTGGGGGTCTCGCCGGACACGGCGCGCGGGCTGGCGGCGGCGGCGGTGTTCATGGGCTCGGCGCGGAGGGCGGAGGCCGTCGAGGCGGTGTTCCGGCAGGTTCTGGGGCGGCTGGGGCCGACGTTCCCGAACGGATTCCACCCGGCGCATCTGGAGGACTACCAGGAGTCGCTGGGGGAGATGGCCCCGCTGCTGGACGCGGGGCGGTGGGGTGAGGTCTCGCGGGCCGTGGCGGGGTGGAAGTTGGAGAGACGGACACGCCCGGACGCGATGTCTTGCCGTGTGCCGTTGACGCGTGGCGACCTGGGGCATCTGACGGAGGCGGACGGGGTAGAGCTGCTCAAGCACCCGCGCTGCACCGGGGGAGACGAGGCGGCGGTGCTGGCCCGGCTGGGGACGCTGCGGGGGCGGGGCTTCGGCTCCGTGGGGGAGTACATCGCCGCGTTCGGGGGGGCGGCCCTGGAGACGGCGCCCCGGTTGGAGCAGGGGCCGGCTCTTGTGTGGGAGCGCGAGCCGGGGGCGGTGACGGGGACAGGGGCGTCGATGCGGTTGCGGCTGCCGTGACGGAGGCCGTGGGGCGTTGCGAGATGAAGCCGTCCGGGTGAGCACGTCGCGCGGTGCGGGAACGGATCGAGGCGAGTCAGCCCGACCTGTCGGCCCTGCGGCGGCTCAAGGGACGCCGGGGCGCGTGAACGTCAATGGACGCCCCACCCATCAGGGGTGAGAGAACGTGAGCATGTGAGCGGGTGAGCGTGTGACTCGCGCAGTCGGCGCCGGTCCGTGACTCCATGCGTCCGTTGACGCCAGAGTCACCTGCTCAACGGGGTCAGGAGGTGAGCAGGTGACTCCTGGCCGGCGGGCTCACTTGCCGTTCTGCATCAGCCACACGAGCAGGGCCTTCTGGGCGTGCAGGCGGTTCTCGGCCTGCTGGAAGACGACGCTGCGCTCGCCCTCCATGGCGGCCTCGTCCACCTCCTCGCCGCGGACCGCCGGCAGGCAGTGCATCACCCGCGCGTGCGCCGGCGCCTTCTCCAGCAACGCCTGGTTGACCTGGAACGGCGCGAACTCCTGACGCCGCTTCGCCGCCTCGGCCTCCTGGCCCATGCTCGTCCACACGTCGGTGTAGATCACGTCGGCCTCGCCCACCGCGTGGTCCGGGTGGCCGTTGAGGACCAGCTCGCCTTTCGGCGCGATGCGGCGGTAGCTCCGCAGGAAGTCGTCGTCGAAGGAGTAGCCGTCGGGCGACGCCAGGATGAAACGCAGGCCGAACACGCCGCAGCCCAGGGCCACCGAGCGGGCGACGTTGTTGCCGTCGCCGACGAAGACCAGCGTCTTGCCCTCGAGGCCGCCGAACACCTCCTGGATGGTGAGGAGGTCGCCGAGGGCCTGGCAGGGGTGGGCGGTGTCGCTCAGGGCGTTGATCACCGGCACCTTCGAGTGCGAGGCGTACTCCGTCAGCGTCTCGTGCTTGAAGACGCGCAGGGCGACGGCGTCGCAGTAACCGGCGAGGGTGCGGGCGAAGTCGGCGACGGGCTCGCGGACGCCCATCTTGCCGTCGTTGGGGCCGAAGAACATGGCGCCGCCGCCGAGCTGGATCATGGCGGCCTCGAAGCTGGCGCGGGTGCGCAGCGACGGCTTCTCGAACACCAGGCCCAGGACGCGGCCGGCGAGGAGCGGCGGGCGTTTGCCCAGGGCCAGGTCGGCCTTGAGGCGCCCGGCCTCGGCCAGCAGGTGCCGCAGCTCGTCGGGGGTAGCGTCGAGGATGCTCAGGAAATGCCGCATGGCGTTCTCACGTAGTTGGTAGTTGGTAGTTGGTAGTTGGTAGCGAACACCAGAACGTGGTGTGTCGGCGGCTGGTCTTCACTGCCAACTGCCAACTGCCAACTACCAACTGCTCAAGCCTCCAGGTTGAGCAACACGTCCTCCAGGATGCCGCAGCCCTCCTGCAATTCGGCATCGCTCAGATTCATCGCCGGCAACAAGCGTAGCACGGTGGCGTGGGTGCAGTTGATGAGCAGCCCCTTCTCCAGGCAGCCCTTGACCACGGCGGCGCCGTCCACGGTCAATTCCGCGCCGATCATGCACCCCTTGACGCGCACCTCCTTGATCCACGGGCACTTGCCCGCGAGGGCGGTGAAGAAGGCGTGGAAGTGTCCGCCGATCTCGTCGGCGCGTTTCAGCAGGCCGCCCTTCTCGATGGCGTCGATGGTGGCGAGGGCGGCGGCGGACGCCAGCGGGTTGCCGCCGAACGTCGCCGCGTGGGTGCCGGGCTTGAGGAAGGCGGCCACGTCGGGCTTGGCGAGCAGGCCGCCCATCGCCACGCCGCCGGCCAGGGCCTTGGCGAGGGTGACGATGTCCGGCTCGACGTTCCAGTGTTGATGGGCGTACCACCTGCCGGTGCGGCCCATGCCGGTCTGCACCTCGTCGAAGATGAGCAGGCAGTCGGCCTTCGTGGTGAGGTCGCGCAGGCCTTCGAGGTAGCCGGCGGGGGGCATGTTGATGCCGCCCTCGCCCTGGATCGGCTCGACGAGGACGGCGGCGGTCTCGTTGGTGATGGCGTTGGCGGTGGCGGCGAGGTCGCCGAAGGGGACGTAGGAGAAGCCGGGGACGAGCGGCTCGACGCCTGCGTGGTACTTCGGCTGGGCGGTGGCCGACAGGGCGCCCATCGTCCTGCCGTGGAAGGAGTTGAACGTGGTGATGAGCTTGTAGCGCCCCGAAGCCTTGCCACGGAGGCGGGCGAGCTTGATGGCGGCCTCGTTGGCCTCGGTGCCGGAGTTACAGAAGAAGGCCTGGCCGGCCCAGGTGGTGCGGGTGGAGAGGGCCTCGGCGAGGAGGGCCTGGGCCTCGGTGTGCCAGGTGTTGGGGACGTGGATCAGCTCGGCCACCTGCTTCTGCACGGCGGCGACGACGCCGGGCGGGCAGTGCCCGAGCAGGCCGCAGCCCCAGCCGGGGAAGAAGTCGAGGTAGGCGCGGCCCTCGTCGTCCCAGACACGCGAGCCCTCGCCACGCACCAGGCACACGGGGTAGCGTGTGTAGTTGGGGATGACGTACTTCTTGTAGCGGTCCAGCGTCGCTTGCTTCACGGCCGGCCCCCCCCCTCTAGCACGATCTCGGTGCCGACGCCGCGGTCGGTGTAGATTTCCAGGAGCAGCGAGTGCTTGATGCGGCCATCGATCATGTGGGTCTTCTTGACGCCGCCGCGGAGGGCGTCGAGGCAGGCCTCCACCTTGGGCACCATGCCGGTATCGATGACGCCCTCGCGGATGAGCCGCGTGCAGTCGTCGGCGTCGAGGTGGCCGATGAGCGACGCGGGGTCGGCGCGGTCGCGGAGGATGCCGGGGGTGTCGGAGAGGAAGACGACCTTCTCGGCGCCGAGGTGGGTGGCCACGGCCGCCGCCGCGGTGTCGGCGTTGACGTTGAGCCAGCCGCCGTCGGCGTCGAGGGCGACGGAGGGGATGACGGGGACGACGCCGCCAGCGGCGAAGTCCTCGATAAGGCGGTGATCGCAGCGGGTGACGTGGCCGACGTGGCCGAGGTCGATGGGGCCGTCGGGGCCGGGGAGGGTGAGGCGTTCGCCGAAGAGGACGGGCAGCGGCGGGCGGTGCAGGCCGATGGCGCGGCCGCCTAATTCTCGAATGGAACCGACGATGCCGGCGTTGATGTCGTCGATGAGGACGCGGACGACGATATCCAGCGTGGCGCGGTCGGTGTAGCGGCGGCCCTGGACCTTGCGGGGTGTGAGGCCGGAGGCGGCCATGGCGCGGTCGATGGGCTTGCCGCCGCCGTGGACGAGGACGGGGCGGAGGCCGACGGCCGCCATGAAGGCGACGTCCTGGAGGGTGGCGCGCAGGGCGTCGGGGTCCTCCATGGCGGAGCCGCCGAGCTTGATGACGGTGAGGCGGCCGCGGAAGGTGCGGATGTAAGGCAGCGCCTCGATGAGCGCCTCGGCCTTGCGGATCGCGTGGTCCATTCCCTGTCGGGTGGCCTCTGCGGGGCGGGTGGGAAAAGAATGATTGTAACCCGCCCGGGGCCGGCGTCAATGGGCTGGTCCGCTTCGCGGGCGGCGGACGAGGTCGGCGCCCAACACCCAAGGTACTTGTGCCCCCGCGGAACGCAGGCGCGACCGGATCCCCGCGTCCGTTCAGCCGGCCTCCTCCAGCGCATCGGCCAGGACGCACAGCCGAGCGGTGTCCAGATGGCCGGACGGCGGCCCTCGCTCATCGGATGCCGCCTCGGCGAGGACAGGACGATGGGCGTCCTCGCCGAGGCGCCTGAGACAGCGCGTGCGTGCGGGTGCGTGTCAACGCCCCAGGTTGCAACCTCCCGGCCGATGGCGGGAGCCCCAGTACTCCATCCGCCCCATCGGCCCGATCCGCCCCCTCGTCTTCCGTCATTCACCGCCCGCGGGCCTCACCCCGCCGCACGCCCCGGCCCGGCCATCGTCCGCATCTCCTCCGCCACCACGCCGCACAGCACCGCCTCCAGCCCCGCCAGCGCCCGTCCGGCGAGGCCGGCGTCGAGGACGCGGTGGTCGTACAGTATCCGCACCGGCACGCGCCCGTCGGCCCCCAGCACGCCCATCGTCACCGTGCTCGTCAGCGGCGACAGGAAATAGGGCGTGTCCGTCCCGCCCGACGGCACACCCGTCACGCCGAACGTCCCCAGGTGCTTCTCGCGCAGCCGCCCGAACACGTCCGCCGCCAGCCACCAAGCCAGCCGGCGCAGGAAGCCCGGCAGCGCCGCGATGCGCAACTGGTTGCGGAAGTCACGCACCTCCTCCAGGGGCGCCGTCTTGGCGTGGCTGATCCGCGCGTGGATCTCCGCCAGGGGCAGCGTGTCCGGCTCGGGGATCGTCAGGAACAGGAGCCCCTCTTCGCCGTCCACCTCGCGGGCGATCGGCACCGTGGCAGACGTGATCGCGTGCTCGTACAGGTGCGGCCAGGGGAATCCGCGGTAGCAGCGTCGTAGCCTCGGCTCATCGCGGCACACGGCGGCGTGCGCCTTCGTCAGCAGGGCGTACCACGACGGGCGGTCCGCCAGGGCGGCGCGGGCCAGCACCGCCGGGCCGAGGTGCAGGACACGCTCGGCCACGACCGTCGGCACGCGGCGGGCGAAGTGCATCAGGTCGCACACGACGCGGCGCGAGCGCGTCAGTGACAGGGTGCGTGGTGCGGACATTCGCGCATCACACCCCGGATGGGGTGTGCGCGTCAAGCCCGTTTCCGTGTCATCCCCTTTCCTCCGCTCCCCTCGCGGTGTATGATGCTTTTTTCCCCTGGGACGCATGATGGCGGACGGAGGCAGGCGCATCGGTTTCCTCGGCGCGGGCCGCATGGCCTCCGCCCTCGCCCGCGCCTGGGGCCACCACGCCGACATCTCCGCCTCCGACCCCCTCCCCTCCTCCCGCGACGCCTTCCAGCAGGCCACGGGCGTCGTCGCCGGCGCCGACAACCTGGGCGTCGCCCGTGAGGCGTCCCTCCTCGTCCTGTCCGTGAAGCCACAGAGCATGGCCGCCCTGTGCCGCGAGATCGCCCCCCTCGTCGCCGAACGCCGCCCCCTGGTCGTCTCCATCGCCGCGGGGGTCACGCTGCGGCAGATCGCCGGCTGGCTGGGCGAGCGGACACGCACCGTCCGCGTCATGCCCAACACCCCCTGCCTCGTCGGCGCCAGCGCCTCCGGTTACACCCCCGGCCCGCACGCCACGGCGGAGGACGCCGCCCTCGTGCAGACGCTCCTCGACGCCGTCGGCAAGAGTGTCCGCGTGCCCGAGCCGCTGCTCGACGCCGTCACCGGCCTGTCGGGCAGCGGGCCGGCGTTCGTGTACCTCTTCATCGAAGCCCTATCCGACGGCGGCGTCCGCGCCGGCCTCCCACGCGAGGCCGCCACCCTCCTCGCCGCCCAGACGGTGCTGGGCGCCGCGAAGATGGTGCTGGAGACCGGCCTGCATCCGGGGGCGCTGAAGGACCAGGTGACGAGCCCCGGCGGGACGACCATCGCGGGGCTTCACGAGCTGGAACGCGGGGCCGTGCGTGGCGCCGTCATGGACGCCGTCGAGGCGGCGGCGCTGCGGGCCACGGAGTTGGGAAGGGATTCGGAGAAGGGATGAGGGATGAGGGATGAGGGATGAGGGATGAAAGGAAGAACTGGTTTTCCTTTCATCCCTCATCCCTCATCCCTCATCCCTCCGAGGAGGGGGTGTTGTCATGGCGGCAGAGAATGAGACCGTCCTCGTCCTCGATTTCGGGTCGCAGTACGCCCAGCTCATCGCCCGGCGTGTGCGCGAACAGAACGTCTTCTGCCAGATCGTCCGGCACGACCTGCCCGCCTCACGCATCGCCGAGCTTGCGCCCAGGGGCCTGATCCTCTCGGGCGGCCCCGCCAGCGTGTACGAGAAGGGCGCGCCCCACTGCGACCCCGCGATCTTCGGCCTCGGCATCCCCGTCCTCGGCATCTGCTACGGCATGCAGCTCGCCTGCCACCTCCTCGGCGGCGAGGTGAAGCCCGGAACGCACCGCGAATTCGGCCGCGCCGTCGTCCGCGTCCGCGAGGCCGCCGGCCTCTTCGCCGGCGTCCCCGCCGAGATGGTCGTGTGGATGAGCCACGGCGACCAGGTCAAGGCCGCCAACGGCTTCGTCGCCCTCGCCGAGACCGACACCTGCCCCGTCGCGGCCGTCCGCCACGAGTCGCGGCCCATCTTCGGGCTGCAGTTCCACCCGGAGGTGACGCACACCCCGCAGGGCGGCGCCATCCTCCGCAATTTCCTCCTCGGCGTGTGCGGCTGCCACGGATCCTGGAAGATGAGCAGCTTCCTCGAACGCACCGTCAACGAGCTGCGCGACAAGATCGGCGACGACCGCGTCATCTGCGGCCTGTCGGGCGGCGTCGATTCCTCGGTGGCCGCGGCGCTGCTCGTCCGCGCCGTCGGCCCCCAGGTCGCGTGCATCTTCGTCGATAACGGCCTGCTCCGCTCCGGCGAGGTGGACGCCGTCAAACGCACCTTCGCCGACGCCTTCAAGGCCGACCTCCACGTCGTCGATGCGCGGGAGCGATTCCTGACCGCCCTGGCCGGCGTGAGCGATCCGCAGGAGAAGCGCCGCCGCATCGGCCACGTCTTCATCGACGTGTTCGAGGACGAACGCAAGGGCATCGACGGCGTGAAGTACCTCGCCCAGGGCACCCTCTACCCCGACGTGATCGAGTCCGGTGGGGCCGCCGACGGGCCCGCGGCCAACATCAAGCTGCACCACAACGTCGGCGGGCTGCCGGAGAAGATGGGCCTGAAGCTCATCGAGCCTCTTCGTGACCTGTTCAAGGACGAGGTGCGCCGCCTGGGGCTGGAGCTGGGCCTGCCGGAGTCGCTGGTGTACCGGCACCCGTTCCCCGGCCCCGGCCTGGCCGTCCGCGTCCTCGGCCCGGTGAGCGAGCCTCGCCTGAGCGTGCTGCGTCAGGCCGACGCCATCCTCCTCGATGAATTGAAGTCCTCGGGGTGGTACCGCAAGACCTCGCAGGCGTTCGTCGTGCTGCTGCCGGTGCAGTCGGTGGGCGTCATGGGTGACGGGCGGACGTATGAGAACGCCGTCGCCATCCGCTCCGTCAACACGGATGACTTCATGACGGCGGACTGGTCGCACCTGCCGTATGAATTGCTGGCGAAGGTCTCGACGCGGATCATCAACGAGGTGTCGGGGGTGAACCGCGTCGTGTACGATATCTCCAGCAAGCCGCCCGCCACCATCGAATGGGAGTGACCGCATATGAGGAAGGCCGCCTTGTTGATCGTCTGCGTGCTGGCGCTGCCGGCGCTGGCGGAGCGTCCGCCGCAATTCCGCAAGGACGCCCAGCTCGTCGTCAAGTGCACCGTCGAGAAGCTCACCGCAGAGATGTCGAAGTTCGGCGGCGACGGCGAGCGGACGAGTTACAAGGTGAAGATCAAGGTGACGGGCGTGGAGAAGGGCGACGCCAAGGTAGGCGACACGATCGAGGCGACGTGGTTCCACGTCACGAAGTCGCCGACGAGGCCGCTGCCGGGCGCCTACGGGCAGAAGCACGAGATCAAGGAGAAGGACGAGGCGACGTTCTGGCTGATGGGCGACGGCAAGGCCCCGTGGGCGGTGATCTACAACAAGGATGGCATCGAGAAGGTGAAGAAGTGATGCTCACACTGACGTTGCTGGCGATCCTCGCGCCCGACCTCCCGCCGCAGCCGCGCGACGCGGCGGACCTCGTCGTCACGGGCGCCATCGAGAAACTGACGAAGACGCCGCGGAAGTGGTCCGAGGACGGCGAGAAGACGACCTTCACGGCACGCGTGAAGGTGGCCAAGGTCGAGAAGGGCAAGGGCGTCAAGGCGGGCGACGTGATCGAGGTCACCTGGGAGGCGGTCACCAAGGTGCCCACGATGCCGCCGCTGAAGTACGCCCACGGGCAGTTGCACCCGGTCAAGGAGAAGGACGAGGTGCGGATGTGGGTCGTCAAGCCGGCCGTCGGCCCGATGGTGGTGATCTACAACAAGGACGGGGTCGAGAAGCTGAAGTAGCGGGCGAGCCGGGGGCTGACGCCCCCGGAGAACATTACAGCGAGCAGACGCCATGCGATTCGTGAAAATGCACGGGATCGGCAACGACTACGTGTACGTCGATTGCTTCCGCCAGCCCGAGCCGGCTGACCCCGCCGCGCTCAGCAGGCTCATCAGTGATCGCCACTTCGGGGTCGGCAGCGACGGCCTCATCCTCGTCTGCAAGTCGAACATCGCCGACGCGAGGATGCGCATGTTCAACGCCGACGGCTCGGAGTCGGAGATGTGCGGCAACGGCGTCCGCTGCGTGGCGAAGCTCGTCCACGACCACGGGCTGTCGGCCAACAACCCGCTGAAGATCGAGACGGGCCGCGGCGTGCTGACGCTGCACCTGACGGTGAAGGCCGGCAAGGTCGAGTCGGTGCGCGTGGACATGGGCGAGCCGATCCTGGAGGCGACGCGCATCCCGGCGGGGTGGCCGGGGCCGCGCGTCGTCGATGAGCCGCTGCCGTTCGAGGGGTCGCTCCCCGACAACTGGTTCGCCGGCGCCGGCGTGGACCGCCGGCTGACGTGCGTGTCGATGGGTAACCCGCACGCCGTCATCTACTGCGACGACGTGAGCAAGGTGAAGCTGGAATCCTGCGGCCCGGTGATCGAGACGCTGCCCTGCTTCCCTCGCAAGATCAACGTCCACTTCGTGCAGGTCGTCTCCAAGGACGAGGCGATCATGCGGACGTGGGAACGCGGGAGTGGGATCACCATGGCGTGCGGCACGGGGGCGTGCGCGGTGGCGGTGGCCGGCGTGCTGACGGGCCGTACGGGGCGCAAGTTACTGGCGCACCTGCCGGGCGGCGACCTGCGGCTGGAGTGGAGCGCGGACGACAACCACGTCTTCATGACGGGGCCGGCGACGGAGGTGTTCACGGGCGAGTGGCCGGCCTGAGAACCGGCCCCGCCCTCAAGGGCCGGTCTAAAAACCTAAGCCCGGTGAACCGGGCTGAAACCAAGGATACCCTGTTTTGAGCCCCGTTCACGGGGCTTGGGTTTTCAGAACCGCCCTTGAGAGCGGGGCGTCCTGCGTCCACGTCATCGAGCTGCCGAAGTTCGAACTGAAGGCCGAGGGCTTGCGGACGGCCCGAGAGCGGTGGTGCTTCTTCCTGAAACACCCCTGCGAGATGGACCACGAGCGGCTGCCCCCCGCCCGAGATACGCCAAGCGATGGAGGTCCTCGTGAGGATGAGCTTCGACGACCCCGAGTACCAGCGGTACCTGGACGAGTTCAAGGCACGCGCCGACGCCGCCAGCGAACGCCTCTCCAAGATCCACGCCCACGACGAGGGGCTCGCGAAGGGCGAGGCGAGGGGCGAGATCCTCGGGAAGATCGGGGTCGCCCAATCCCTGCTGGGCGACCCGGCGACGCCGCGTGACGAATTGTTGAAACGCCCCCCCCGCGGACCTCGCCGCCCTGGCCAAATCCCTGGAGGAACGCCTCCGCTCCAGGCCGGCCACCTGACGGCGTGCTCGCCGCCGTCAGCCGGCGAGAACGCACCGGCCGGCCAAAGCGCCCACCTCCGACACCACGGCCGAGAGATCGCAGGCGTAGAGCCATGACCCGCTGAAGCTGTTCAGCTCGACCAGCCACAGCCGGCCTTCCGATTCGCCGATGTCGAGCATGAACGCCGGGTCGGGCCGCCAGGACACTTCGGCGAGCATCGCCTCCGCGAACGCCGTCACCTCCCGCGGACTGTCGGCGACGATGGCACGCTCACCATTCACCGCGTACTGGCTCCCGGCGATGACGCGCCCGTCGGTGACCACGAGCCGCCATTCACGGCCCAGCGGCTTCGGCGCGGCGATGACGACCTTCGACTCCGGGTCATACCGCGTCGGGGCGAGGGCCGACGCGAATGCATCCCGCCCGATGCGCCGCCCGACGAACAGCTTGTGGCAGCTCGTCGGCCGGGCGAACACCTCATCGCCTCGCCCGAAGACATCGAAAAGCCGATCTCGCTGCCGGATCGCCTCGACGCCGGGCAGGATCTCGTGCGTCTCGTTGAGCAGGAAGCGGGCGAAATGCGGATAGTACGCCTCGCAGTCGAGGTTCTCGGCGGAACACCATGCGCCGGGCCGCCACGGGTGATGGATCAATATCTGCTGAGTGAAGGGGTAAGTGCCGTAGCCGATCACGCACACATCCGCCCCGAGCGGCACACCGCCCACGGAGGGCGTCAATCCCTTCCTGAGCGCCTGATGCGGGATCACCTCGGCGGCCATGCCCTGACGGCGGATCTCCGCCAGCAGTGACTGCGCCTCGTCGCCGTAGACGCCGGCCTCGATCAGCCAGGTGACGCTCACTCACCCCTCGTCGTCGTACCGATAGAACACGTCGCTCCGCAGGACGTACTTGCGGCCCGCCGTCAACAACCGCCCCTCGTGCAGCCACTCGTGCAGGAAGAACAACGCCGTCCCCGCCGCCGGCGTCACCACGGCCTCAATCGGACGCTCGCCGTCGAACAGCCGCCCGTAGAACACCGTGTCGCCGCCGGTGAATCCGCCGTTGAGGTAGAACAGGCACGTCAGACGCGACCGCAGGCCGCCGGGCTTCTTCACCACGCCGTCGCGGTGCGCCTTGAACTGCTGACCGGGGTCGTAGCGGTAGAAGCGGAAGTCCTCGTCCAGCCCGGACGCCGCCCCGCCCTCAAGCACCGCCGGCACCAGCGGGCGCACCCTCTCCCAAAGCGCCGCCGCCAACGCCGCGTCGGTGAACGCGGCCCGGCCGTTGTCACGGATGTCGGGCCGCATGTCGCGGCCCGAGCGCGTCCTCACCGTGGCCTTCTCGAAACCGAGTGCCTCGCCGCGCTCGATGAATGCGGCGCACTCCTCCGGCGACAGCAGGCCCGAAACCGTGAACAGGTTCTCGCCGAGGGTGGTCTTCATACCGAGAGAACGGCCACGGGCCGCTTCCGTTTCACGTGAGCCGCTGTCGCCCTGTCAGCGAAGCCCGACGGAGGGCGTGGCGCACTTCGTCGGGCTTCGCTCGGCCGACGCCGAGCTCAACCGAGCTCAACCCGACCTCCACCGGGCCACCGGCCCGCCTCCGTTTCACCCGTCCTTGCTGATCAGGTCGGGGCCGGAGCCGGCGGTCTTCTCGTACTTGCCCCCGCCGGCCTTCTGGTACTTCGTGAATCCGAGCTTCTCCAGACGCGAATCCGAAAGGTTACCGGGGGCCATCTTGCGCATGGTGTTCGGCGCGGCGATCAGCCGGACGACGGGCTTGCCGTTCTCCGGGTGGTGCGTCAGGGCCGGCTCGCTCATGCCTTGCAGCACCTCGAACACCTCGCCCTCGCCCGACTCCTCGACGACCTGATACACGTACAGCGGCATCGGCGGCACCTCCCGACACTCATTGTACCCACTCACCAGGCAAGATGTCGGGCTCGATCTGGTACGCTTCCGCCAGCTTGTTCATCTGGTTGTACAGCCCGACCACCGCCAGCACCTCGCCCAGCCCCTCCAGCGACAGCCCCAGCTTCTGCGCCGCCGCCGTGTGGCTGTTGACGCAGTAGCTGCATGAGTTCGTCACCGACACCGCCAGCGCCACGATCTCCTTGGTCAGCAGGTCCACCTTGCCCGGCGACATGATCGCCTTCAGCCGCGTCCAGCACAGCCGCAGATTCTCCGGGTGGGTGGCGAGCGCCCGCCAGATGTTGGGGATGAAGTCGATCTTCTTCGTGGCCTTGATGTCGCGGAAGACCTCCTGCACGACGGGGTCGGGGTGGTCCTCGGCGACGAGTTTCACGGTCGGCACGGCTATTCTCCCTCCAAGGTATCGCCCCGCCGGAAGCCGCCCCACAGGGCGGGCGCGGCTCGGGGCACGGACTTGCCACTTCGCGAGCAGGACGACGCCGGCGTGTCGGCCTGGCCGATCACTCCTTCGTGCCTGCGATCACCTTCTCGATCGCCTCCCGGTAACCCATCGGCCTGATGGAGAACACGTCCGACGCGGACCTGTCCCGTACAACGGTGGGGTTCTTCAGCCCCTCGATCAGGTGCCTGCCGACCTCGTAGGAGGCGGGGGTGACGAGCGCCAGCCACAGGCCGGAGAGGTAGGGGGTCAGGACGGGGACGAAGATCAGCCAGCGCCACAACCCCTTCTGCCGGGCGTATTCACGGATCAGGTCGGCGTAAGTGGCGACGTCCGCGCCGCCGACCTCGAAGACCCGGCTCTCACCCGCCGGCAGCGCCCTCGCCGCCAGGAGGTAGGCCAGCACGTCGTCCACGGCGATGGGCTGCGTCGGGGTCGTGAGCCAGCGGGGGCAGAGCATGACCGGCAGCCGGTCCGTCAGGGCCTTCATCAGCCGGTAGGACGTGCTGCCGGCCCCGATCACCATCCCCGCCCGCAGCTCGACGGTCTCCACGCCGGAGCCACGCAGGATGCGTCCGACCTCGTGGCGGCTGCGTAAATGTGGGGAGAGGGCCGGGTCGGCGTCGTCCCCCAGCCCGCCCAGGTAGATGATGCGCTTCACGCCGGCCTGCCTCGCCGCCGCGGCGAAATTCGTCGCCGCCCGGCGGTCATCCTTCTCGAAGTCGCTGGAGCCGGACATCAGGTGGACGAGGTAGTAGGCCGTGTGGACGCCTTGCATCGCCGCATCCAGCGATGCCGGGTCGAGGACGTCGCCCCGGACGACCTGGGTTGTCCCCTTCACGAGGGGCCGCAGCGCGTCCGGGCTCCGGGCCAGGCAGCGCAGGGCGGCCGGCTCCGCCTCGAGGAGGGGGATCAGCCGCCCACCAACGTATCCGCTGCCCCCCGTGAGGAGGATGACGGGGGGGGCCGGGTCGTCGGTTGCCGGGGTCATCGAACGCCCTCCCGAGCGTGTCGGCGTAACGGCCCTCGCCTCGGCCCTGTCCCCGACGCCGGTATTCTACGCAGGGCCGACGCCACAAACCGGCCACCTCCCGCGGCGGGCCACGCCGCCCCGCCCCGCACCCCTCTACCCGAGATGATCCGGGCGCCCTGGCGGGATGGGGCCCTGCCCGCACGCCCCAGCGTCCGGCGTCCCGGAATGCGGAACCAAACCTCCCCTCCCCGCGTTCAATGGGTACCGATCCGACTCCACCTCGCGAGGCGAACCGATGCGCGCCGCACTCACGGCCCTGCTCTCCCTGATGATCTTCCTGGCCGCCTACGCCGAGGGCGCGGACCTCCGCGAGCTGATCGGCTTCCTCCAGGGCAGCGACAACGCCAAGCGCCGCGAGGCCGCCCAGGAGCTGGGCGAGCTGGGCCCCGAGGGCAAGTCGGCCATCCCCGCCCTCCGCAAGGCCCTCCGCGATAAGGACCTCTTCGTCCGCCGCTTCTCCGCCCAGTCGCTGGGCAAGATCGCCAAGGGCGAGGGCGACAAGGACACCGTCAGCGCCCTCTTCCTCGCCACCAACGACGAGAAGGAGGAGGTGCAGAAGGCGGCCATCGAGGCGCTGGCCCAGATGGGCCCCGGCGCCACCGACGCCCTCGTCAGCGTCCTGAAGGACCCGAACAAGACGCCGTTCGTCCGCCGCAAGGCGGTCCAGGGCGTCGCGAACATCGGCATGCCGGCCCGCAAGGCCCTGTCGCCGCTGACCGACATCGTGACCGGCAAGATCAAGACGCCGAAGGCCAAGACGAAGGGCCGCGACCTCAACGACGAGGACATCCGCCCCGACGCCGCCACGGCCCTGGCGTCCCTGGCGAAGAAGGATGACACGGCGGCCATCGACGCCCTGAAGAGCGTCTCCGAAGGCAAGCAGAAGAACAAGGCGTTGCAGAAGGCCGCCGCCGCGGCCCTCCGCCGCATCACCGGCGAGGCGCCGAAGAAGAAGAAGTAGGGGTCAGGGGTCAGGGGTCAGGGGTCAGCAGCCGAGCGTCGGCTGTTCACTGGCTGTTCTCTTGTCTTCTCTTCTTCTTCCTGACCCCTGGCTGCTAGATCCACCGCATCAGGATCTGCTGCAGTGCATTCGCCCAGCTATCATGCGCGTCTTCGCCATCGACCACGTTCAGCTCGCCGATGCCGTCGCCCAGCGCCGGGCGCGGGCTGTTGACGGCGAGGCGGGTGATGCCGCAGTCACGGGCCTCCAGCAGGCCGGGGCTCACGCCGACCACCAGGACGTGGACCATGCTGTTCCGCGACCACTCCTCGCACCGCTTCGGCAGCTTCGCCAGATCCCCACGCCCGACGCGGCAGATGCCCAGCGCGATCTCCTCGTGGTACAGCTTCGTCAGCAGCGTCCGCTCCGCCGCCAGAGGCTCCTTCTCCGTCTCGCCCAGGAACACCACCTCGAACTCCAGCGCGTCGGTGCTCAGCCACTCCACCAGCTTCCGCACCAGCACGTACAGCAGCCCCATCAGCATCACGCCACGCTGGTACGGCAGCTCGAAGTCCTTGAACCGGGTCTCAACCAGGTCCGGGGAGAGGGCGAGCACGAACGTCCGCCGGCGGCGCAGGAACTGATTATCGTCGCGCGAGTAGTACAGCAATTCGTCCATCAGGAACATCGTGTCGAACAGGTCCACCTCGCCCTCGACACGCACCGGCTCCATGTAGGCGAGCTGCGAGTGCAGCAGGCTCTCGATGCTGCCGCGGTTCGACAGCGACGTGAAGCCGCCCACCGGGTACATGTCCTCGTCGAGGATGCGTGTCGGCACCTCCCGGCGGCCGGCCAGCGGCTTGACCTTGTGCTTGGGGAGGGTCGATTCCAGGCCGGCCCCGGCACGCAACACCTGCCGATGCGCCAGACGCTCGCCCAGCTCCTCCAGCGCCGCCTTCGTGTCCAGGTCGAAGATGTCCTCGGGGCCGAGCACCTCCGCCGTGCGCCGGCTGGCCTGGATCAGCGACTCGTACATCGGCCCGAGCAGGTCGTGCGGCCCTTCGTTGCGCATCGACTCGTAGCCCTCGGCCAGCAGCTCCTCCGGCGGCACGTCGAGCAGCGTGTTGATGACGCCCAGCGACATCTCCACGCCGTCGTACTTGGCCCGCTCGCGGAACTGGCCCATCAGGTAGGCCAGCCCGCGTGACTGGTCGCGGCCCTTGGCGTACTTGCGCAGGGCGTCGCAGCCGCGGGCGAATGTCCAGTCGGCGTAGATCTTGCCGAGGACGTGGTCCTCGTAGGTGCGGACGATGTTGATGGGCAGGTTGGGCACGACCGCCCCCTCGCGCCCGGACTTCCCCTCCAGCTCCTCGCCGAACGCCAGGTGCCCCAGATCCGCCACGAAGCCGATAGGCGGCAGCGGCTGCCCGCCCGAGGCGGCCTCCTTGGCCCACGAGAGGACGTTGCGCAGGGTGGCGGCGGTGGGCGCGTGGACACGCTGCCACCACAGCCCCTGGGCGAGGAAGCGGCGCGCGTCGAACGAGTCGCGGATGATGTGCGTGGCCATGTGCGGCGAGCGTCCCCCGAATGTGTCCCGTCATTGTAGGGAGCCGCCGCCCGTCCAGCCCTCCCCCGCCATTCTGCTCTTGCCCCGACGCGCCCGGGACGCTATCGTCCGGCCGAATCAGGACAGGGAGGCCAGGCCGTGTCGCAGAACCGTCCGCCGAAACAGAGCCCGAACCAGAACGCCGCCGTCATCGAGACCTTGCGGAGCGCCTCCGAGTCGGCCCGCGCCGGCGAGGAGTCCCTCAAGGACAAGGACAAGGACAAGGACGACGAGGGCGGCATCCCCGTCTTCTGGCGCGTCTTCGGCGGCACCGTCATCAGCATCCTCTCGCTGGTCGTGATGACGGCCTACAACGGCTTCACCTCCAGCCTCGCCGAGACGAAGGCAGACCTCGCCTCCCTCACCGGGGACGTACGCAAGGAGGTGGCCCGACTCGACGAGGGCCACGCCGCCCTCATCCCCAGGTCCGACTGCGAGACGGTCATGAGCACCGTCTGGCGCAACCTGAACGACCTGGGCGGCGACCACAAGGAGCTGGCCGCCCTGCGCGAGCGCTGCGACACCCTTCTGGCCCGGTTCAAGAAGGGCGAGGCTGAACGCCGCTCCCTGGAGGACGACCTCCAGAAGATCCGCGAGGAGCAGGCCGCCGACGCCGAACGCCGCGCCCTCGCCGACGAGGTCGGACGCCTCCGCGAACGCCTGGCGTCGCTGGAGGGCAAGAAGGCCGCTGCGAAGATCGGGAATTAGCACACGAACGGGGGGCAGCCCCCGCGCTCACGCCGCCCGGCCCGCCTCCGCCAGCAGGCCACGCAGCGCCGCCAGGTTCACCGCGTCCATCGCCACGCCGTCCTCGTCCTTGGGCGTCTCCAGGACCATCCCCCGTCCGGCGAAACGCGGGTCCGTGACCAGCAGCCGGAACGGCCCGAGGCCCATCTCACCCTTGCCGATGTGGGCGTGCCGGTCCACCCGGCTGCCCCGCCCCTTCTTGCTGTCGTTGACGTGGAAGAGGGCGACACGCTCCGGCCCCACCGTCCGCGACAGCTCGCGCATCGTCGCCTCGTACTCCGCCTCCGGCCACAGGGCGTACCCCGCCGCGAAGGCGTGGCAGGTGTCGAAACAGACGCCCAGCCGCGATGCGTCCTTCACCCCGGCCAGGATGGCCGCCAGATGCTCGAAGCGGTGGCCCAGGCACGTCCCCTGCCCCGCCGTGTTCTCCACCAGCACCCGCACCCGCAGCCCCGGCGCCCGCCGGTGGCACTCGTCGAGGGCCCTGACGACACGGGCCAGCCCGGCCTCCTCCGTGTCGGCGAGGTGCGCGCCCGGATGCATCACCAGGTAGTCCAGGCCCAGCAGCTCGGCCCGGTGCATCTCCGCGAGGAACGCCTCGACGGACTTCCGATACAGCCCCTCGTCCGGCGAGGCCAGGTTGATCAGGTAGCTGTCGTGGGCGGCCGTCACGCGCACGGCGGAGGTCTTCAAGGCGGCGCGGAAGGCGGCGGCCGCCTCGGTGTCGATGGGCTTCGCCGACCACTGCGACGGTGCCTTCGTGAAGACCTGGAGCGCCGTGCAACCCAGCGCGGCGGCCTCGTCGAGGGCGGCGGTGTACCCGCCGGCGATGGACAGGTGAGCGCCGAAATGTGGCATCCTTACCCCCGTTCCCAGAGCAGCACGACGCGGAAGCCGTGTTCCGCGAGCCTGTTGTCCGCGACGCTGTGGTTGCGGTAGCCCGCCCGGCACAGGAAGGCGTTGTAAGGGAACGCCCCGCCCCGCAGCGGCCTCACGGAGCCTTCCTCGGGCCCCTCGGGGTCCTGCACCGGGGAGTGCCGGTAGTAATCGGCCCCGTACCAGTCGCTGCACCACTCGAAGACGTTGCCGTGCATGTCGTACAGGCCCCAGGCGTTCGGGGCGTACATGCCCACCTGGCACGTCCTGCCGAGGCGCGAGCTGACCTTCGCCCGGTAGTTCGACGATGTCCCGTCGATGTTCCCCTCGTTCGAGGTCATCTTCTGGCCGAAGCAGAACCGCAGCCCGGGCTCGCCTCCGGCACGGCAGGCGTACTCCCACATCGCCTCCGACGGCAGGCGGTACGTCCGGCCCTTCTCCGCCGGGAGGGCGGCGAGCTTGCGGCAGAACTCCTCGGTGTCGGTGCAGGTCATCCCCTCGGCGGGGAAGCGCGACGTGTCCATCCGCTTGACCTCGCCGGCACGCAGGCCCTTCTTGCGGAAGTGGCTCGGGTTCTCACCCATCACCGCGGCGTATTGCTCCTGGGTGACCGGGTACACTCCGAACCAGAACGGCCGCGTGATCTCGACGCGGTGCAGCGGCGTCTCGTCGCGGTTGCCGTTGCCCCCGCGCCCCCTCGACCCCATCAGGAATTCGCCCGGCGGGATGAGGGCGAATTCCATGCCGACGGAATTGACCAGCCGAGGGCCGACGGGCCGCACCCCCGCGACCAGGCGGCTCGTGACCTCCGTCGTCAGCTTGAGCTTCTTGCGGCCCGGGTCGGCGGCGATCATCTTGCGGTGCAGGCGGAGCAATTGGGCCTGCGCCTCCTGCCCCTCCTCCTCGAGCCGGTCGGCCAGGGCCAGCCAGGCCACGCCGTCGGACGGGTCGGCGGCCAGGGCCAGGAGCATGGGGTCGTCGGGACGCATAGCAGCTGGTCACCACGGCTCACGGGCGGCCCGTTGCTCCGCCTCTTCGGTCAGGGCGTTGAGCGACGCCTCCAATTGTAGGCGGTACTCCTCCAGCCGGCGCTTGCCCAGGCCGGGCGGCACGGAGATCGGGGCGCCGCCCACACCCACCCCGCACGTGAACGGGTACGGCACGGCGAAGCGGTCCCAGGACTTCGCCCGCCAGCAATCGCGGAAGGCGTACCCCGACGGCACGACCCGCAGGCCGGTGGCGCTGGCCAGGTACATCACGCCCGGGTGGACCTTGCGGCGCGGCCCGCGCGGCCCGTCCGGGGTCACGGCGATGTGGGTGGTCTTCGCCAGCTCGATCATCTCCAGCAACGCCTCGGTGCCGCCGCGTGTCGTGGACCCGCGCACCACGCCCACCCCCAGGTGCCGCGTCACCTGCGAGATCAGCTCGCCGTCGGCGTGCAGGCTGATCAGCACCTTCACGGGCTGCCGCCGGAACAGGTGCGCCGGCATGAGGAGCGTCTCGTGCCAGAACGCATAGATGAACTTCTCTTGGAGGCCGGGCGTGGCGGGGTGGACGCCGGGGACGTTCTCGTACCCGCGGAACCGGAGGGTCCACATCCAGGCCCCGAACAGGCCGGCGAGGCCGAACGCTGCCCCCTTGATCGCGAGCGGGTGACGCAGCTTCATGGGCGGCTCCTTACGCGTGTGGGCGCGGCAGGGTACCACGGACGCCCCGGCCGAGGAAACCCCGCCTTGACGGGGCGGCGGGCGAGGCTATATTCCCGCCTCCAAAACCGCGAAAGAGCCCGCCCGTTCACCACACGCCGAGTCGTGCGTGAGGGGCGGCGTTTATCCCTTCTCAGGGGGAGGCCAAGGGGATGAGGTGGAAATTCGTGATCGCGGGCCTGCTCAGCGCCTGCATGGCGGGGTGGTCCGCCGTTGCCAGCGCCCAGACCCTGCCGGGTGGGAGCGTGCCGCCGCCGCCCGAGATGAGGTCCGACGTGGCCCCGCCGGTGCCGCCCGTGCCCCCGCCGCCCTCGATGGCCGGCGAGAAGCTGCCGCCCGGCCCGCCGCTCGGGGCGCCGTTGCCCACAGGCGGTCTGCCCAGCCCGCCGCCCCCTGCCGGGGGTGGGCTGCCTGGCGACGGGCCCCCGCCGCCCCCGCCCCCGC
>CAZVZK010000125.1:0-29878 GCA_964630925.1 uncultured Alcaligenaceae bacterium | reverse complement strand
GCCGGCGGGGGCGGCGGCGCTGCCCGGCCTCGCGCTGCTGGCGGGGTGGGCGGGGAAGGCGGCCGTGGCCGTGGCCGTGGTGGCGGGGTTGGCGGCGGCGGCCTTCGGCCTGCGGTGGGGCACGGCGGCGGCGCCTCCCGGTGGGGGGGCGCCTCCCGTGGCCGCGAAGGCGGAGGACCCCTTGCCGGCCGGGGGTGCGGTGCGGCTGGGGACGGGGCGGTATCGGCAGGGGTCGCGCATCGCCAGCATGGGCGTGTCCGCGGACGGGAGGATCGCGGCGGTGGCGAGCGACTGGGTGTCCGCCGTGGGGCCGTCGGTGTTCGATCTCGAGGATGGGCGGTGCCTGTACAGCCTGCCGCACAGCGTCAAGAACAAGGTGGAGGCGGTCGGGCTGTCGCCGGATGGGAAGGTGCTGGCGGTGAAGGATAGTCGGCATCTGACGTTCCGCGAGGCGGCGACGGGGAAGGTGATCCGCGAGGTGGATTACACGGGCGCGGGGGGCGGGTCGCGGTCCGTGCCCGACTGGATGACCTTCACGCCGGATGGGAGGCACATCGCGGTCATCCTCATGGGCGATGAGGTGCAGCTCGTGGAGGTGGCGACGGGCAAGGCCGTGCGGAGCTTCGGGTGCAACGGGGCGGCGTCGGCGTGCGTGTTCTCGCCGGACGGCAAGGTGATGGCGTCGGGCGGGTATGACCTGGAGGGGAAGGTGTATCACGTCCGGCTGTGGGAGGTGGCGACGGGCAAGGAGATCCGGCGCATCGCGGCGGCGACGTTCCCCGTGGGCAACGGGGTGAAGCGGTCGCTGGCGTTCTCGCCGGATGGGAAGCGGGTGGCGGGCGGCGGGTGGGGGGATGCCCGGCTGCGCGTGTGGGAGGCGGACACGGGCAAGGAGCCTGTGACGTTCCCGAAGCTGGACGAGGAGGTGGTGGCGGTGGCGTTCTCGGGGGATGGGAGGGCCGTGGCGGCGGCGGCGGGGGGGGGCGTGCATCTGTATGACGCGGGGACGGGGAAGGGGAGGCTGAGGATCGAGGCGCGGGCGGGGAAGCTGGCGTTCGCCGGGAAGGTGTTGATCGGTGCGGCGGGCGGGGCGATCCACCGGTGGGACGTTGCCACGGGGCGGGCGCTGACGCCGGGGGGGCAGGATTCGGGGGTGGAGCAGATCCTGGTGCCGGCGCCGGGGAGGGTGTTCACCATCGATCAGGAGGGCGGCCTGTTCGCGTGGGACGGGGCGGGGAAGCCGCCGCGGCGCGTGGCCGAGGGCGCGGGGCGCGGGGCCGTCGCCAGCCCGGATGGGAGGTATCTGGCGTGGGTGAGGAAGGACACGTATGGGGCGATGGGAGTGCGGCTGTATGAGGTGGGGACGGGGAAGATCATCGACCGGTTCCGGCCGGGCGGGGACGACTTCGGGGTGGAGGCGTTCTTGCCGGATGGGAAGATGCTGTTGACGGTGGACCGGGACGCGACGACGGCGCGGGTGTGGGACGTGGCGGCGGGGAAGGAGGTGCGGACGTTCACGGTGCATGCGACGCGTGCGCCGGGGCGGGGTGTCATGGGCCATCCGCGGGCGAGCCGGCTGGTGGCGCTGTCGCCGGACGGCAAGACGCTGGCCGTGGCGGATGTGGACGGGCGGAGGGAGGTGGGGCTGTGGGACGTGGGGACGGGGAAGGCGGGGCCGCGGCTGGAGGCGCGGATCGGGTCGGTGCATGCGGCGTTTGGGCGGGGTGTGGGGGTGTCGCGGCTGGGGTTCGGGGGGATGTGGCATGTGCCGGGGTTCATGTCTTCGGGGGGCGGGCTCGCGTTCTCGCCGGACGGGCGGCATGTGGTGACGTGGTCGGAGGACCCGTTCGGGCCCGGCGAGGATGACCACGTGGCCGTGTGGGAGGCGGCGACGGGGCGGCGTGTGGCGAGGCTGAAGGGGGGGCGTGGGGCGGGGTGCGGGGCGTTCGCGCCGGACGGGCGGACGTTCGCGGCGGCGTCGGCGGACGGGGTGGTGCGGGTGTGGGAGGCGGCGACGTGGACGGTGCGTGCGGAGGTGCGTGGGCACCGGGGGCGTGTGTCGGCGGCCGCGTTCGGGCCGGACGGGCGGCTGTACACCGGGGGTGTGGATACCGCCGTGGTGGGGTGGGATGTGAGGCCGACGCGGGTGAGGGCGGGGGCGGTGGCAGAGGCGTGGGAGGCGCTGGGGGGCGGGGACGCCCGGGCGGCGTTCGTGGCGCAGGGGCGGCTGCTGGGTGAGCCGGGCGGGGCGGCGGCGTGGCTGGGTGGGCGGTTGACGGCGGCGAAGAGGCCGGACGCTGGGGTGATCAAGGGGCTGATCGCGGGGCTGGACAGTGATGATTTCGAGACGCGGGAGAAGGCGGAGGCGGGGCTGCGGGGGATGTGGCCGGCGAGCGGGGCGGCGTTGCGCGAGGCCGTGGCGAGGCCGGCGTCGGCCGAGGTGAAGAGGCGGGCGGGGCGTCTGCTGGAGGGGCTGCGGGACGTGGTGGTGCCGGGGGAGCTGAGGGCGTTGCGGGCGTGTGAGGTGCTGGAGTGGGAGGGGGGTGAGGGTGCGCGGGCGGTGTTGCGGCGGCTGGCGGGGGGCGACCCGGGGTCGCGGGTGACGCGGGAGGCGGCGGCGGCGGAGGGACGGCTGCGGGGGCGGTAGGGGGAGGTGTGGTTGCGGGTCGGGTGGCGCGCGGGTGTGAGCGAGCGCGAGCCCGCCAGCGGCGGCGATGCGTGTGGTTGGAGGGCGGGCGGGCGCATCGCTGCGCGTCGCGGCTACCCAAGACCCCGGGCTCGCAAAGCCTCGGCCGGGGCAACAGCCAGCAGCCTCCGAAGCGGCTCCAACAGCCAACAGCCGGATGGTTGCAACGTGGGGTTGTCTGCCGCATCTGCTTCCGGCCTGGGGGACGGAGGGGATGGGGGCGTGACGGAGGCCGGGAGCAGATGCCCGGCTCGTCAACGTCCCTGGATGCTGACGGGGGGGACGGCGCGCTCCGCTGGGCGTCGCGGCTAACGTCGGGTGAAAATGGAACGCGGTGCCCGCGCGCGCTGCCGGGCGTCCCGGCTGCCTCGTCAGACGAGGCCTGATACCGCCGTTGCCACATTCAATGTTTGAGGCTTGCTGCTTCATGGCGCGTCAGGTAGCATGCCCGAGAACCACGCCTGATAGCGATAGCGCCTGCCCATGTTCCGGTGGCTTTGTGAATGCCTCCGGAGAATCTGGCCGACCTCCCCGCCGAGCGCGGGTGAGGAATGGGCCATTGCGTCATTTGGCCGAGATGTCAGCAGTAAGACCGTGGTGCCGCCACAGGACGTTGCCGCTGCGTCGTCCGACGCCATCCGCTCTCGGCTGAGCAAATGCCTCTGCGCCTGGATGCTAAGGGCTAAGGGGGGCAGGCTTCGTCAGCTCGTGGAGCCGCACCGTCTCAGTGATGGGGGCTTGAGCCCAGGAGGGTCCGGCCGTGTCGCAGGAGGTCAACGAACGGGCGGCCGTCAGTAGCACCGCCGAGGACGCCTTCATCGAGCTGTTCACCCAGGCGTTCGGGCTTGGCCGCGCGGCGATGCTCTCGCCCCAATTGCCATTCAGGGACCTCCTCGGGGGCGGCCGCTACATCGACTTCGCGTTGCGCACCCCCGGCGAGCGCTTCGCCTTCGAGGTGGACGGTATCGTCTGGCACGCCCCCGAGCTGACGACGCCCGGGAAGTACGAGGACGACCTCCTCAAGCAGAACAGCCTCGTCCGGCTGGGTTGGCGCGTCTACCGCTGGACGGATCGGCAGATCACCGAGGAGCCGGAGAAGGTCAAGGAGCAACTGGCCCTGTTCCTGGAGCAGGCGTCGGGCTTCCTCCCGTTCGAGGACTTCCTGCCCAGGCAGGCCGGCGCGGTCCTCGAGCTGAAGCCACACCAGGCCGACGCCCTGGCTTCGCTGCAAAGCCTGCGTGATGAGGGGAAGACGATCGCGCTCCTCGTCCATCCCACCGGCTCGGGGAAGACTGTGACGGCCATCAGCGATGCCAAGCGTCTCGGCGGCCGGACGCTCTGGGTTACACACACGCGGCCCCTGGTGGATCAGGCGCACGCCGAATTCCTCCGGCTGTGGCCCGCCGAGGTTGGCCGCTACCTGGGCGGCACCAAGGAGGCCGACGCCTTCAACGTCGTGGGTACCGTGCAGAGCGTCTCTGCCGGCCTGGAGGATTTCAGTCCGGATGACTTCACCTATTTGGTGATCGACGAGGCGCACCACGGGACGGCGGACACCTATCAGCGCATCCTCGCCCATTTCCGCCCGGAGTTCATCCTGGGGCTGACGGCGACGCCCGGCCGGGCGGACGGCCAACCGCTGCTCGACGTGTTCCGCGACCAGGCGCATCGGCTGTCGCTTCAAGAGGCCGTCGAGCGCGGCGAGCTGGCACCCATCCGTTGCGTGCGTGTGGAGACGAACATCGACCTGAGGCATGTGCGGTTCAATCAGGTGAACTACAACCGCAAGGACATCGAGGAGCGGATCGCCGTCCCGGCACGGGACCGACTCATCGTGGAGACCTACCGCGAGTATGTGCCGGGGCGGAGGGCCGTGGCGTTCGCCGTCAACGTCCGGCACGCCGACGACCTGGCGACGGCGTTCCGCGAGGGGGGCTTCCAGGCGGCGAGCGTGTCGGGGCGGATGCCGGACGGGGAACGCGACCGGACGCTGAGGACGTTCGCCGACGGGGGACTGCAGGTGCTGTGCGCTTGCGATCTGCTCAACGAGGGCTGGGACTGTCCTGCCGTCGAGGTGCTGCTGATGGCGCGCCCCACCCTCTCGCGGGTCATCTACCTCCAGCAGTTGGGCCGTGGCACACGCAAGGCTCCGGGCAAGGAATGCCTCGTTGTCTTCGACTTCGTCGATGCCGCCTCCCGCTACAACGCCTCGCTCAGTTGCCATCGCGTCCTGGGCAACAACAAGTACCGGAAGGGTGGGCTGGTCCTCGGCCCGGAGGACCAGCGCCGCGCGGAAGAGGAGGCGCTGGCGCGCGGTGAGCGCCCAACGACGGTGCTGGACATCGGCCTGTGGGCGGCCGATTACCAGGAGATCGACGTGTTCAACTGGCAGGAGGCGAACAAGGACATGCTGTCGCTGCCGGCGCTGGAACGAGAGCTGGGTGCTTCGGAAGGGCGGATCCGCAGCGCGGTCGAGCGCGAAGTGGTCAAGCCGGACCACTCGTTGGCGATGGGAGATCACCTGATCCACTACATCCATCGTGACCGGGCCGAGGAAGTTCGGGAGACGCTGGGCCTCCCCAAGTTGGAGGACAGTACCGTCCGCGAGCGGTTCATGCAGTTCGTGGACGAGATGGACATGTTTCACTCGTACAAGCCGGTGATGCTGCTCGCCTTGCTGGATGCGGCGGACGACGACGGCAAGGCGAAGACGGCGGACGTGGCGCGGCGCTTCCACGAGTTCTACCGTGCCCGGATGGCGGAGGACAAGGTCGTTGAACGGCCGGGGTCGCGGATGTGCCGTCCGGACCGACTCGACGATGCCGACGTGCGCCGGTTAATGCTGGACATGCCATTCAAGAAGTTCGGACAGCGGAAGTTCCTGACGCACGGGCGGGACAGGGCGGACATTCGCTTTGAGCCGGCCTTGTGGCGGCAGTTGCGGCCCGAGGACCTCGCGCGGGTCCGCACCTTGTGCGCCGAGGCCATCAGAGAGTATTACGCGGGGCTTGAGGCAACAGGGTCGGGCGAATGACCCGCAGTCTTCGCGTCCCTGAGCAAGCGACGCAACAAGGATGTGCTCCAGGCGACCCCCGAACTCCGCAGGGTGTTCACTCACCGTCAAGGGGCCTGCCACCTTTTCCCGTCTCCTGGCGGGGGTGGCGTGTGCTGGCATCTGGCATATGACTCGGAATCGTCGATGCAAATGCTTTATTACGATGACGTTACGGCGACGGAGTCACATGCCACGCCGTCGGGAAGTGGAATATGACTCGGCGCCCGCCGGGGGCGTGCGCGAAGTGAGCAGGTGGCCAGGTGAGCAGGTGACTCGCGCACTCGCCGCCGGTCCGAGACACACCGCGTCACTCCGCGCCAGAGTCACTTGCCCACTCCTCCAGTGAGTCACGCTCAACCCGACCGACGAGAGCCGGCGCGGGCGGCCGGGGTCATCCCGTCACGCCGGCCAGCGCCTTCAGCGCCCCCTCCACCAGCCGCTGGCCGGAGCCCGGCGCCAGCTTGCTGCTCCGGGCGGTCCGCGGCTCGTAGCCGCCGGCCGCGAAGGCGTCCGCCGTGGGGACGTAGCCGATGTACTCGTTCGTCAGGGTCGAGACCCAGGTGAACGGCATCCGCGACGCCTTCTTGATCCGCAGGCCCAGCTCGCAGAAGAGCTCCGCCCCGTTTGTCACCACCCCCAGCGGCCCGACGCGCACCGCCTGCACCTCGCAGGCGATCACCGGCGTCTTCTTGCGCTCCGCCTCCACCAGCTTCCGCTCCGCGTCGAATATCTTGCCGATCACCCGGTCCTTGCCGTCGCTGCCCAGGCCGAACGCCGGCGTCTCCTTCGCCACCTCGGGCAGCTCGCGGATGGCGCAGGGCACCTCGACGGTGTGCACATCGACCTTCGCCTCCGTCAGCCACTTCATCCGGCGGATGACGCGGGCCGACTCCGCCGCCAGCTTGCGTCCGAACAGGTCGGCCAGCTCCGGGCCGAAATCGCGCGACGTGGCCATGTTGTCCACCTGGGTGATGTCGCCGCACGGCCCCAGGAGGAAGCACACCGGCGTCGAGGGGCCGTAGATCGCCTTGAGGTGCTGGCGCAGGTAGCCGGCGTAGTCGGGCGAGAACAGGTTGCCGCCGACGAGGGTGCTGTGGCAGCCGAAGTGGACGACGACGCCGCGGATCCTGTCCGACTTCGGGGCCCGCACGGCGAGGACGCCGACGCCGGGGTCCGTCGGGCCGGCGGGGCAGACGATCTGGTCGTGGTGCGGCGTGCCGGGCTTGCCGGGGTGGGTGATCTCGCGTCCGTCGCGCATGAGGAAGCGGCGGTTGAACGCCAGGCCCTCCTCGGTGCCTGTGCCGACGCCGATCTCGGAGGCGTGCAGGCTGCCCCAGGCGTCCTTGACGGCGGACGTGATGCCGGCGATGGCCTTGTCGATGTACTTCTCGTCGGCCGCCCCGGAGAAGCAGCTCTCGATGGGCCCGCCCGAGTGGGTGTGGTTCGCCCCGATCAGGACGTTGGCGCCGGGGATCTTCGTCTCCTTCTGGATGATGCGGCGGCAGGCATCGACGGTGCCCTTGCCGACGAACAGGGCGTCGATGCCCACGAGCGCGGCGGACCTGGTGCCGTCGGTGACGACGAAGGCGCTCGCGAGCAAGCGATCGCGGACGCCCTTGCCGGGGTTGGGCAGAAAGCCGCCGGGGATGTTCATGCCGATCTCGGGCGTGATGTCGCCGGTGCCGAAGCCGCACTGGAGCATGGCGTGTTCCTCTGTGGGGGATGGTACTCTATGCCGCCGGCCCGCCGCGGGCACGCGGCTTGCTGGGGTTGTGCCGCCCGGCATCGCCCGCGAGGCCGACCCATGACCCGACTCCTCACGCCCCTCGGGGCGATCCTGCTCCTCTGCCATGCGTCCCAGGCCGCCGGCCCGCCGACGAGCCGCGTCACCCTCGGGAGGCACGGCGACGGCGTTTTCGCCGTCAGCGTCAGCCCCGACGGCAAGCGGGCCGCCAGCGCCGGGCGCGACAGCCAGGTGATCGTCTGGGAGGTCGGCACGGGCAAGGTGTTGCACCGCCTCAAGCAGCCCGGCCAGGCGTTGCGCGTGCGGTTCAGTGCGGACGGCAAGCGCATCGCCTCCGCCGGCGGCGACAAGACCGCCCGCGTCTGGGATGCCGCCACCGGCGCCGAGCTGAAGGTGCTGGAGGGCCACGGCCACTGGGTGTGCGACGCCAGCTTCTCGCCCGACGGCAAGGCCCTGGTGACGGCGTGCGCCGACGGCAAGGCGCGACTGTGGGACATCGAGGCCGGCAAGGTGCTGCACACGCTCGTCGGCCACAAGGGCGAGGTGTGGGGCGCGGTGTTCTCCCCCGACGGCAAGGCCGTTGCCACGGCCGGGAAGGACGGGACGGTCCGGCTCTGGGACGCCGCCTCCGGGGAGGCCGGCCACGTCCTCAAGGGCCACGAGGGGCAGGTCTACACGGTGGCGTACAGCCCGGACGGCAAGAGGATCGCCAGCGCCGGACACGACGGCACGGCGCGGATCTGGGACGCGGCCAGCGGCGCGGAGAAACGCGTCATCGAGGCGCACAACAGCGCCGTCTATGCGCCGGCGTTCAGCGCCTGCGGCAGACTGCTGGCGACGGCGAGCCAGGACAGGACGGCCAAGGTGTGGGACGTGTCCACGGGCCGCGAGATGGTGTCGTTCGAAGGTCACACGGCGGACGTGTACGGCCTGGCGTTCGTGCCGGGCGGCGGGCTGGCGACGTGCGCCCAGGACCGAGCCGTGCGTCTGTGGACGCTGCCGGCGCGGCGGTGAGCGGTCAGGGCTTGCCGGCGCGATGCTCCAGGGTGAACGCGAGGTAGCCGTCCTCGAGGCCCGCCACGAGGCGGAATGAGTGTCCGAAGACGGGGGAATACGCCCACCCGTCCTTCTTCCGCGCCGCCCGGTACGCGCCGCGGGTGAGGGTCAGGATGTCGAAGCGGATCTCCCTGCCCCGCGCATCGACCAGCCAGTATTCCGGGATCCGCGCGGCGGCGTAGGCGGCGAGCAGCGTCACCGTATCCTTCTCGACGGAGCCGTCGCTGACGACCTCCAGGACCATGTCCGGGGTGCCCTCGAGCTCGACGTATCCCGAGGTCTTCCCCTCCACCACCCTCACCCGCTCGGAGGCGAGTGCCCCCGTGGAGGCGAACAGCCCATCGGGCTTGTTGGAGATGTCGGCTGTCTCGTTGCTCAGGTACGCGCCGTCGGAGAAGTACCGGCCCCGCCTGCCGGCCCTGACGATGGAGCGGAGGACGCCGCTGATCTCGGACTTGGCGTCGTTGTGGGAGAAGAGCTGCTCCTTGCTCATGTCGATCCAGATCCTCCCGTGGAGGTAGCAGATCCTCCCTTCCTCGGGGAAATCGTCGTCGTCGCACCAACGACGGAACGACTCCAGATCGTTGACCCAATCGGGGATGGCGAGATCGACCGGCTTATCGTCAACGACGAAGGTCATCTCCCTCATGGGGGCCCCTCCTCGGCGTGCGGGCGGCGCATCCTACCACAGCCGCCCCGCCGGCGGACAGACCGGCTCACCCCCCGCCGGGGCTGCCGCCCTTGACCCACTTGTTCGGCGTGCCCTGCAGCGCCCCCGGCGGCGGACGCCACAGCGCCACCTCCTCGATCTTCGCCGCCAATTCGAAGTCCTTGTCGGTGAGGCCGCCCGCCGAGTGCGTCTTCAGCTTCACCCACAGCTTGCCCCACGTCACCGCCAGGTCGGCGTGGTGGTACGCCGCCTCGCACAGGTAGCCCACGGCGTTGACCAGCATCAAGGTCGTCGGCCAGCCGTCCGTGTTGAATTTCCGCTTCAGCCAGCCGTCCTCGACGTACCACCCGGCGAGGCCGAGCTCGGCGACCCGCGCCCGTGCCTCGTCCTCCGCGTAGACCCTCGGCTTGTCGGTCATGGCCGCACCTCAACGCTTGATCGGCTTGAGCGTCGCCTTCACCTCGCGCGGCATCCCCTTCGTCAGCACCTTGTTGAACGGCTCCTTGACGTGGTCACACTGGCCCATGTGCGTCCGCTCCTTGCCGTCGAGGACGAACAGGGTCAGGTAATACCCCTTGGTGTCGTCCAGCTTCTCCTTCTTGCCGAGGGAGAACTCCTTGGCCGTCGCCTTGCCCTTGGTGTGGGCGAAGTCCTTCACCGTCACCACCTCCACGAGGTCCGCCGCCTTGCCGGCGATCCGCGGGTCGTACTTGTACAGCCGCAGCTCCAGCACACGGCCCGTGAACGACTCGACGTCCGCCGGCACCGTCGCCGTGCCGCTGACGCGTGCCGTCATGTCCTCGGCCTTCTTCTCGACGGGCTTGGCGTCCTTCTCGGCCCCGACGCAGAGCGGGGCGATCAGCAGGATGACGGTCAACGCACGCATGGCCAGTTGTCCCCTTGTTCGATGGTTGTTCACGGCTCCTCCGGCTTGCTCTCGAAGGCGGGCTTCTTGCCGTTGATGGTCTTCACGCCCTTCGACGGCACCACGATGATCCGGTACGCCGAGTCCGGGCGGATGTCGTCGGTCCCGAAGGAGATGGTCCTCAGATCGCCCCTGTCGTCCACCGACGCGCTCAGCCCCATGCTGCTGCCGCCGGAGGTGCCGACGAGGACGATCTCCTTCTTCCAGTCGATGGCGGGCATCTTGCCCTCGATCTTCCAGTCCTTCCACAGCTTGGCGAACGCCTTGGGCCCGGCGATGTACGGCTCCTTCACCGCCCGCGCCAGCTCGTGGCTGACGCGGCCCTTGTACTCCTTCGTGGCCTTCAGCGGGGTGTCCGCCGCCCGGGCGCCCGCCAGCACGCACATGAACACCGCCGCCGTCAGTATGCCGCGCATCACTCGATCCCTCCGCAGGCCGTCACGGCTCCTCGTCCTTCTTCTCGAACTTCGGCTCCTTGCCGCCGATGGTCTTGACGCCCTTGGACGGCACGACGACGAACCAGTACCCGGTGTCGGGCCGCAGGTCCGCCGTGGCGATGGTGCGCGTCTTCAGGTCGCCCTTGTCGTCCAGGGTCGCCGTCAGGCTCAGGCCGCTGCCGCCCGACAGCCCCACCAGCACGATCTCCTTCTTCCAATCGACCGCCGGCGCCTTGCCGAGCTTCCAGTCCGCCCACAGCTTCGCCCACTCCTTCGGCCCGGCGACGTAGCGCTCCTTGGGGGCGGACTTGGCCAGCTCGTTCGCGATCCGGCCCTTGTACTCCTTGATCACGGGCAGCGCCTTCGCCGCCGGGTCATCCGCCCGCGCCGCGGCCAGCAGGCCCAGGCTCAACGCCACGGTCATCAGCTCACGCATCGGGAAACCTCCTCGTATCGGCGGCGGCCGCTCACGGCTCCTCGGGACGGCTCTCGAAGGCGGGCTTCTTGCCGTTGATCGTCTTGACGCCCTTGGACGGCACCACGATGATCTGGAACGCCGAATCGGGCCGGATGTCGGCGGTCGCGATCACCTGCGCCTTCAGGTCGCCCTTGTCGGTCAGCGCCGCACTCAGCCCCATGCCGCTGCCGCCCGCCGTCGCCACCAGCACCATCTCGTTCTTCCAGTCGATGGCCGGCAGCTTGCCCTCGATCTTCCACTCCTTCCACAGCTTGGCCCACGCCTTGGGGCCGGCGACGTAGCCGTCCTTCGCCAGCATCGCCAGCTCGTTGCTGATCCGGCCCTTGTACTCCTTCGTGGCCTTCAACGGCGTCTCCGCCCGCGCCGGCGGGGCATCGGCCAGAGGCGGCGGGACCGCCTGCGCCCCCGACAGCATACCCAGGATCAACGTCACGGCCATCAGCATTCGCATCGGACACCTCCCTTTCTCGACGGTCATTGTACCGAAACAGACGCTTCCCTCGCCCACCTTTTGCAATTAGAATGCCCCCACGCTCTCCCCCCCCACCGAGGCCTCCCCCATGACCCAGCCTTCACGCCGCACCTTCCTGCTCGGCACCGCCACCGCCACGGCCGCGCTCTACTCCTACACCCACGGCGCCGAGGACGCCCCCAGCGAGCGCGTCCGCGTCGGCGCCGTCGGCATCGCCGGCCAGGGCTTCGGCGACCTGCGTGCCATCGCCGGCGGCGGCGCCGAGGTCGTCGCCCTGTGCGACGTTCACGAGTCGCGCGACCAGGTCAAGGAGCAGCGCAAGCACTTCGCCAAGGCCAAGTTCTACACCGACTTCCGCAAGATGATCGAGGCGGGCGGCCTCGACGCGGTCATGGTCGCCACCCCCGACCACACGCACTTCACCGCCACCAGGGCCGCCCTGGAGGCCGGGCTGCACGCCTTCTGCGAGAAGCCCCTCGCCCACACGGTGCAGGAGGCCCGCATCCTGGCCGACCTCGCCGCGAAGAAGAAGCGGGTCACCCAGATGGGCACGCAGATCCACGCCGGCGGCAACTACCGCCGCGTCGTCGAGATCATCCAGAGTGGGGCGATCGGCGACGTGACCGAGGTCCACACCTTCGTCGGCAAGGACTGGGGCGGCGGTGACAGGCCCAGGGGCGAGGCGAAGGTGCCGGCGGGGCTTGACTGGGACCTGTGGATCGGGCCGGCCCCGATGCGTCCCTTCGCCGCCGGCTCCTACGCCCCGGCCGAGTGGCGGCGCTGGTGGGACTTCGGCGGCGGCACGCTGAACGACATGGCCTGCCACCACATGGACCTGCCGTTCTGGGCGTTGGGCCTGAAGCACCCGACGAAGGTGTCGGCGGAGGGCCCGCCGCCCCACGCCGAGGGCGCCGCCCACGAGCTGCACGTCACCTGGGAGTTCGTCCGGGCCGACAAGCCCAACCTCACCCTGCACTGGCACGACGGGGCCGCCGCCTCGCGCCTCAAGAAGGCCCAGGGCATCAAGTTCGGCGACGGCAACCTGTTCATCGGCACCAAGGGCAAGATGTTCGCCGACTACGGCAGCTACAAGCTCTTCCCCGAGGCCGACTTCAAGGGCTTCACGCCGCCGAAGAAGACGATCCCCGACTCCATCGGGCACTACAAGGAGTGGGTGCAGGCGTGCAAGACGGGCGGGGCGACGACGTGCAACTTCGCGTACTCCGGTGCGCTGACCGAGTGCGTGCTGCTGGGCACGGTGGCGTACCGGCTGGGCAAGCCGTTCACCTGGGACGGCGCGAAGCTGAAGGCCAGCGAGCCGGGCGCGGAGAAGTACATCAAGAAGGAGTACCGCAAGCCCTGGAGCGCGTGAGGGCGCCGAGGCGCGAGTGGCGCCATCTGCCCTGGCTGGACATCTCACAGAACGCCGGGCTGCGGGCCTCCTGGACGCCGGGCCGGCGAACCTCCGCGAGCTGGCCCCCGTCTCCACTGATGCCTGCGGCCTGGCTCTGGCGGCGTGGCCGGGGGTCGCCCGGCTGTCGCGCCTTGACCTCACCCCCGCGGTGGGGTATGCGGAGGGGCTGCGGGCGCTTTCGCGCTGCCCTCACCTGAGGAAACCAGGTGTCGTCCACGCCTCCCTGCGGAATCCGGACGAGGTGCGGGGCGTGCTGGGGGGCCGGCGTTCCGTGGAGAGCGTCGGGTGGGGCGATTGAAGCCCGGCACGACCCCTAGGGGCGTCGCGTACGGCATGCGGCGGCGCCGTCGTGGCCCCCGCGCGCGGAAGTGGTTTTGCTTCGCGGGCGGCTATTGGCGTAGAATGATGGGAGGGGAGCGGGTCACGCCCTGGCCGCCCTCACGCGGAGGAACTGATGAGCCGCGAACTGATCGAGCTGATCCTGCCGCGCCTGTCCAAGAGGCTGAACCGTCATCTCCGGCGGTACAAGGAGGGCCAGCTCGACGACGCGGAGTTCTCGCGCCGCTTCGAGGCGCTGCTGGAGCAGCAGCACGCCTGGCTGGCCAACAAGGGCTACGCGGAGGTCGATGCCGCCGTGGCCGTCCACGGGGCGGTGCTGGTGTTGTCGGCCCCCGGCCTGAAGGCCGAGGCCCAGGAGCAGTCGGTGCCGCTCGAGGTCATCGAATACCGGGCGGTGCGGGCGGCGGCGGCGGACATCTCCGAGCACTACGGCATGAGCGCCCGGCGGGCGGTCCACCTGATCGGGGACCTCGTCGCCGAGTACGCCGAGTGAGAAGTCGAACGCCCTGCCCGAGACGCGCGCCAGGGGTGTGAGGGAGAGCCCTGAGGACGCCCGGCGGCGGGCGTCGATCACTCCTTCGCCTTCTTGATCGTCCAGCGGTGGAGAAGGAACAGCGCCGGGACGCCGAAGATGTCGTCGGCCTCCAGATCGACCGTCTTCTCCGGCTCCCACCCCGCCATCGGGAACCGGTGCGACACCACCCGCGCCCCCGGCTTCAACGTCTTCTGCAGCGTCGGCCTCAGCCGCGCATTCAGACGCTCGCCCAGGTACAGAAGCACCACGTCGGCCTCCGAGAAGTCCTTGATGGTCAAGGCGTCCTTCTGGATGAACTCCACCTTGTCCGTCACGCCGGCCTTCTTCGCGTTCGCCTTGCACTCTGCGATGCGCTCCGGCAGGAGGTCGATCCCCACGCCCTTCTTCGCGCCGAATTCCTTGACCGCCAGGATGACCATGCGCCCGTCGCCGCACCCGATGTCGTAGACCACATCCCCCTTCTTCACCTCCGCCAGCTTGCACATGGCCCTCACCACCGGCTCCGGCGTGGGCACGTAGATCGCCCAGATCTTGTCGGAGTCGTCGGGCTTGTTCAGGTCCAGCTTCGCCGTGTCCCCCTTCTTCACCGTTAGCGTCCGCGTGCGGATCACCCGCTGGTACATCGTCGGCCAGTACGTGTACTCCACCACCACCTTGCCGTCCGCCGGCAGCGTCAGCGCCAGCGTCCGCTTCGCCAGCCGCGGCGTCGTGTGGTCCTTGCCGTTGATGACCAGCTTCGAGACCCGCTCCGGGTGGCTCTTCGGCGGCGAGACGCCCTCGGGCATCTCCAGTTCCAGGATGGCGTCGGCCCTGGGGGGCTTCTGGGCCAGGGCCAGGCCGGACAGCAGCAGGACGCACAGCAGGCGCTTCATACGAGGCACTCCGGGGGTGATGCGGCCATTGTAGGCCCCCGGCCTCCCGTCATTCGTCCTCGGAGTTGATCTTGCCCTTGAGCATCCGCTGCGTGTTCTCCCACCCCGCCGTCAGGAAGGCGTGGTAGCCCGCCGCGTCCATGAGCCCCCCGCCGTCGGGCGCCTCGACCTCGAACAGCCAGCCGGCCCCGTGGCCATCGACGTTGATCGCCGACGGGTCATTCAACAGCGCCTCGTTGAACCGTACCAGCCTTCCGGCCAGCGGCGCGAACAGGTCGCTCTCCGCCTTCGAGGTCTCGATGTGCCCGATCTCCTGCATCAGCCGCACGTCGTCGCCGGCATCGACGGCCCAGCTCAGGAAGTACACGTCCTTCATCAGCTTGACGGCGTAGGTGGTGAACCCGAAACGCCATCTCCCGTCGGGCTGCCTCTGCCCCCACATGTGGTTGCGCGCGTACCGGCGGTCCGCCGGCAGCGCCGCGGGGGTCTTGCCCATCATGAACGTCAGGTCGTCCGGCATCGCTCTCGTCCGCGCGGGCGTGGCCGCCGTACACCCCATCAGCCTACGGCCGCCGGCCGCGTGCGAGTAGGGCGGGCGCGTGTGGCCGATCCCGCCGCCTCCGGGGTACAACATTCCCACGGGTCGATCGGAGGGGCCATGAACGCGCCGGACATCGGCAAGCTGATCGAGGGGGCGGACGCCCGGCGCGACGCCATCCACGTCGCCGTCGCCCCCGTCGAGGCGGCGGAGGAGTTGGGGCCGGGCCGGCACGTCGCCCTCCGCGCCGGGAAGGCGGTCCACGCCACGGGCGACGACGGCATCGGCATCGTTGACCCGTTCCTGCGCGCCCCCGTCCTGCCCGGCCAGCGCTTCTGGCTCTTCCTCTACCCCAACACCATTACCTCGCTGCGCCACGTCTGGACGCACCCGGCCTTCATGGCCGTGCCGCCCGCCAGGTAAACTACCACAGGAGGCCGACCATGAAGAAGGTCGAGAAGGAGAAGGCGGTGTTCCTGGAGGCCATCAAGGCCGACCGCTTCGACGCCGCCACGCGCAAGGTGTTCGCCGACTGGCTGGAGGACCACGGCTTCGACGACGAGGCCGTCATCCAGCGCGAGTGGACGGCGGAGAAGATGCGGGCGGCGGAGACGTATCTCGCGTGGTACGCCGACGAGTGCGAGATCGACATCGATGAGCTGATCCGGGGGGCGCACGAGTACCTCGACAACGGGGACTGGCTCGGCATCGGCGTCGATACGCCCGACACCGCGACGGGCGGCCAGGAGGAGTTCTGGGGCCACTTCATGGTCGTCACCGGCCGGCCCGTGCCGGAGGACAGGCGTGAGGACAGCTTCATCAGCTGCGCCTGTTGAGTGCGGCGTCGTCCGGCGTGGCATCGGAGGGCGGCGGCGGGGCCCTCGCCATACACGCCGACTCGCCGGGCGCCGACCCCGGCCTCGCCGTGGATGACGACGGCCAGGGAGCCCCACGGTCACCACCGCCCCCCGCCCCCGCCCACCCAAGGAGCCGCCTCGCTCACCGCGATGGCGAATCCTACGCTCACTCCTTGTCGTTGCGCCGTCTCACGGGCCGCCGGCGGCCACGTCCCGCGTCCGTTGCCCGTCAGGCCTCACCCCTTCCGGCCGCCGCCCGGAGGAGGGCGAGGATCCTCTCGCGGCCCAGGGCCCGCAGGGCCTCGATGTTCCGCCTCGGGATCGCGGCCAGGGCGTCGGGGTCGCCCGCCACCTCGGCCACGCTCTCCTCGCGGAGGAGGTGGAGCATGGGGTGCGGCGGCCGGTTCGTGTAGTTCTCGACGGCGTCGGGCGGCGTCCCCGCGAAGCGGTAATCGGGGTGGAAGCTCGCGACCTGGATCACCCCACGCAGCCCCAGGCGGCGGACCAGTGCGTCGGCCTCGGGGAGGAAGTCGTTGTAGTCGTCGAAGGCCAGCAGGGCGCGCGGGTGGATCAGGAGGGTCGTCTCGACCTCGGCCCTCGGTGCCGCGGCCAGGGCACGCAGCTCGTCCGCCAGCGCCGACAGCACGCCCTCCGCGTCCGCCGCGGCCGTGACGGCGTAGCGGATGCGTCCCGCGTCGGACACGCGTCGGGCGAACGGGCACAGGTTCAGCCCGATCACCACGGCCGACACCCACCGCCGCGTGGCCTCGGCCACGCCCCGCTCGTCCGGTCCGCCCACCTCGCCTCACTCCTTGTTGTCGCGGCGCGTGACGGTGCAGCCGGCGGCCACGTCCCAGGCGCCGCGCTTGTTGCCCGTCAGGTCGCACCCCTCCACCAGGCCGCCGCCCTGGTCGTGGAACCACATCGCCTCATAGACGTTGCGGTTCACCCTGCAGTTGCGGATGGTCGGGCGGCTGCCCTCGCGCACTTCGAACCCCGCCTTCTCGTTGCCCGTCACCTCGCAGTCCTCCACCAGGCCCCGGCCCTCCTTGTAGAAGAACACGCCGTTCGCCTTGTTGTCCAGCACCCGGCACTTGCGCACCGTCGGCTCGCCGCGCTCGCACGCCACCACGCCGGCGCTCTGGTTGGCCCGGAACTCGCAGTCCTCCACCAGCGCCTTGCCGTCGGCGTTCACGAACAGGCCGCTCGCCTTGCCGTTGTGGGCCCGGCAGCCGCGCATCGTCAGGACGCCGCCCTCGCGCACCTCGATCCCCGCCAGCGTGTTGCCGTACACGACGCACCGCTCCATCGTGCCGGTGCCCTTCTCCAACACAAAGACGCCGCTGGCCTTGCCGTCGTACACCTCGCAGCCACGCAGAATGAGGTCGGCGCCGGTCTTGATGACGGCGTTGGAATTGGTGTTGGCGTACAGCTTGCAGCGGTCGAGGGTCCCCTTGCCGTTCGTGTGGGCGCTCACGCCGCTCGCCTTGCCGCCGTGGACGCGGCAGTTGCGCAGGGTGGGGTCGCCCTCCTCGCGGATCTCGACGTTCGCCAGGGTGTTGTCGCGGATGTCGCAGTCCTCGATCAGCCCCTTGCCCGACTCGTAGACGAACAGCCCGCCGGCCAGCCCGTCGCGCAGGGTGCAGCGGCGGAGCAGGGGGTGGCCGCCCTTGCTGATATTCACCGCCGACTTCTCGTTGGCGAAGAAGTCGCATTCCTCGAAGGCGCCGCGCGCGTTGTCGTAGGCCCAGACGCCGCCCTGCTTGTTGCCGTGGATCTTGCATCCACGCAGCGACGGGTTGCCGCCGTCGTAGCACGTCATCCCCAGTCGCAGGTTTTCGGACAGCTCGCACTGCTCGAAGGTGCCCAGCGCGCCGTCGTAGCAGGCGACGCCCGACTGCGTGTTGCCCCTGATGACGCAGCGGCGGAACACCGGGTCGGAGAACCCCTTGAGCGAGACGCCGCAGGTGCCGTTGTTCGTGAATTCGCAGTCCTCGAAGGTGCCCTTGCCGTGGTCGTGGATGTAGGCGCCGCTTGCCGCGCCGCCGGTGAACTTCGTGCGTTTGACCACCGGCTCGCCGCCCTTCTTGACCTCCAGGCCGGCCAGGGTGTTGCCCTCGACGAGGCAGTCCTCGACCAGCCCGCGGCCGTCCTCGCCGAACAGGATGCCGCACTGCTTGCCGGCGCGGACGGTGCAGCGGCGGATCGTCGGGTTGGCGTTCTCGCGCGACTCGATGCCGGCCAGGCCGCTCGTGTTGACCTCGCAGTCCTCGTACAGCCCCTGGGCGCCGGCGTAGATGAACAGCCCCCCCTCCTTGCCGCCGTGGATCGTGCAGTGGCGGACGACGGGCTTGGCGTCGGACCCGTGGACGCCGATGCACGCCAGCGAGTCGCTGGTGATGTCGCAGTATTCGAGGATCAGCCGGCCCTTCGGGATGTCCACGCCGAACTTCTTCTGCCCCCTGGCGCCGGCCCGGCAGCGCAGCGTCAGCCCGCGCACGATGGCCTCGTCGGCGTTCATGACCAGGGCGTCGGCGTTCTCGCTCTCGATGATGATCTCTGCCGGCGGGCCGTCGCCGACGATCTCGATGGGCTTGTCGATGACGATGCCCTCGGGGTAGGTCCCGGGCCGCACGCGGATGCGCGTGTGCGGCGACGCGGCCTTGATGGCGTCGGAGATGGTGCGGTGGTCGGCCTCGCCGAAGCGTGCGACGATCAATTCCCCCTTCTGCTTCGGCGCCGGCTTCAGGTCCAGCTCCAGGTCGATGAGGCGCGGCGGGGCCGGCGGCGGCGCGATCAACGCCTCCAGCCGCTCGGCGAGCGATGTGGCGGTCGGGGGCCGGCGGTCGGGCTTGCTGGCCACGCAGGCGCCGAGGAGTTTCACCTGATCGTCGGGCATGCCCAGGTCGCGCAGGTCGTCGGCGTAGTCGATGCCGACCGTCCGCCCAAGTTCACCCGTGGCGAGCTGGAACCACACGACGCCGAGGGAGTACACGTCATCGCGCGGGTCGGGGCGGTCGCCGGCCTTCTGCTGCGGCGAGGCGTACAGTGGGGTGCAGGCGCCGCGCAGCTCGGTGGCCATCAGGTCGCCGCGTGTGATGGTGCCGAGGCGCTCGGCCATCACCTGGCGTTCGGCGGCGACGGCGCCGATGCCGAAGTCGGCGACGAGGAGGTCATACGGCCCGTCGGCGCGGCGGCGGACGAGGACGTTGGCCGGCTTCAGGTCGCGGTGGACCACCGGCGGCTTGAGGTCGTGCATGCGTCCGACGATGGCGGCGATGCGGGCGACGATGCGGGCGGCCTCGGCGACGCGGCGGGCGGCGGGCCAGCCGGAGATGAGGCCCGACAGCTCGCCGCCCTCGACGAAGTCGTACTCCAGGCAGACGGGGTCGCTGTCGAGGTAGGCGTTCCGCAGGCCGACGATGCCGGCGCCGCTGCCGTGGCCCATGACCTGGTCGAGCAGGGCCGCCTCGTGCCGGAGCGACGCGGCGGCCTCGGCGTTGAGGCAGAACTTGAGGGCGACGGCGGGGATGTTACGCAGACGCGGGTGGCGGGCCTTCCACACCTCGCCGAACCCGCCGACGCCGAGCAGCTCCTCCAGCTCCCAGTTGCCGCCGGCGATGGGGCGGTCGCCCGGCTTGTAGCGGCTGGGCCGCGTCGGCAGCAGCGGGATCAGATCCTCGGGCCGGCGGAGTGAGAGCAGGACGGGGAGGGAGCGTCCGGAGGGGTCCTCCAGGCGGCGGCAGGTGCGGCGCACGGCAGCGGGGATCTGCGACAGGTAGATCTCGATGGCGTCGCGGGCGGCGGGGCCGTGGCCTCGGGCGACCTCCTCGCTGACCTGGCGGGCGGCCTGGCGGACCTCGTCGGCGCCGGCCTGGGCGACGGCCTGCAATTCGGCGCGCATCTGGGCGGCGTCGTGGCGGCGGCACCAGCGCTCGTGCGCCTCGAAGCCCATCTCGATGAGGACGCCCGCGAAGGGGATCTCGCCGAGGATGCCGCGGACGCCCTTGGCGGCGATGGCCTCGCCGACGCACTGGAAGAAGGTGAACATTGGACGTGCGCCCGTGTGGGAGTGGGCATGCGGGTAGACGAACGGCCCGCCGTCAGTCTACACGGGATCCTGGCCGGCGGCCCCGCAGAAGGACGGTTGGCGGGTGGCGGCGGCTCGTCCGGGCGGTTCTTCGTGGGTGCGGGCCCCTTGGCTCGCACTCAGGCGCTCAGGCCGAGCCCCCGGCTCGCCGTGAGGCTCGCCGCCACGGGGAGGCACGGCGGGCTCGCGCCGCGCCGCTCGCGTCTTCGCCCCGCCAAGTTCTCCTCTCACACCGGGTCGGGTTGAATCGTCCCCTCCGGGCGACGCACATGCTGGCCGGGCCTGCGGCCCGGCGGCAGGCTGGCAGCCTGCCCTACGCGACCAATCAACGCGATACGGTATCAACCCCCTTGACGGCCTCCAGTCTCCTGTGTAACATGATACTGTGACACATGGGGGCGTGTGATGCTCTTCAAGATCGAGAACGAGTCGAAGGTGCCGATCCACGAGCAGATCGTGAATCAGGTGATCTTCGGCATCGCCTCGGGGTCGCTGGCGGTGGACGAGCTGATCCCGAGTATCCGCGACCTGGCGGTGCGACTGAGCTGCCACGCCAACACGGTCGCGAAGGCGTACCGCGACCTCGAACACCTCGGCCTCATCTCGGCGCGGCGCGGCAAGGGCATGGAGGTGACGCCCGAGGCCCCGGCGGCCTGCCGCAAGAGACGCGGGGAGATCCTGCGCGAACGCCTGCGCGACGCCCTGCGCGAGGCGCTCATGGCCGTGGATGCCGCCGACGTGCGTCGACTCGTCGAGGAAGAGCTTCGCCAACTGGCTGGGGGCGACAAATGAAAGCGGTCATCGCGTGTGACGGGCTGACGAAGTCCTACGGCGGCAGGCGTGCCGTGGACCGCCTCGACCTGGACATCCCGGCGGGCGCCATCTACGCCCTGCTCGGCGACAACGGGGCGGGCAAGTCCACCACCATCCGCATGCTCACGGGGCAGATCCGCGCCGACGGGGGCAAGGCGAGCGTACTCGGCGAGGACGCCTGGGCGTCGGCCTACCGGCTGCGCCACCGCGTCGGCTACGTCCCGGAGAAGCCGCGGTACTACGACTGGATGACGGTGGGCGAGATCGGCGGCTTCGCCGCCGGCTTCCACCGCAAGGGCTACCTCGAACGCTTCACGCAACACGCCGAGCGGTTCGCCCTGGCGCCGGCGGCCCGGCTGTCGTCGCTGTCCAAGGGCGGGTACGCCAAGGTGGGGCTGGCGCTGGCGCTGGCGGGCGCGCCGGAGGTGCTGATCCTCGACGAGCCGACCAGCGGCCTCGACCTGTTCACGCGCAAGGAGTTCCTGTCGAGCATGGCCGAGCTGGCCGCCGACGGGCGGACGATCCTCATCTCCAGCCACGGCATCGCCGAGGTGGAGCGCGTGGCCAGCCATGCGGCGTTCGTGTCGGAGGGCAAGCTGCTGCTGGCCGGGCCGCTCGACGAGCTGCGTCACCGGCTGGTGCGGGTCCGCGTGATCCACGGCGGGGCGGAGGCCGGGCCGGACGTGCTGGGGAATGTCCTCCATGTCGAGAGCTCAGGCCGCGAGTGGGCGGCGTACGTGCTGGACCTGGTGCCGTCGCGGCTGGAGGACCTGCGGAGGGCGCCGCGGGTGATGGCGGCGGCGCAGGAGCCGCTGACGCTGGAGGAGATGTACACGGCGCTGCTGGCGAAGGGCAGGCAGAAGCCCGCGAGGGGGGAAGTGGCATGACCGCCGCCGTCGTGTGGAAGGAGTACCGCGAGCACCGCGCGGTGTGGCTGGCGCTTCTGCTGGCGTGCGCGGCGGTGATGTACGCGGCGTCGCAGTCCCCGGCCCGCACGGGGGGCGGCGGGGTGCGCGAGATCCTGCTGTTCGTGTCGCTCCTGCTGACGTGGGCGGAGGGCCTGGTGTGCGGGGCGGCCCTGCTGGCCGGCGAGCGCGAGGCCGGCACCCAGGCTTTCCTCGATCAGATGCCGGTGATGCGCGGCTCGGTGTTGCGGGCGAAGTTGCTGGCGGCGGGTCTGTTCGTGGTGGCGTTCATCGCGTCGGTTACGGGGCTGGCGCACTGGCTGGGCACGACCATCGACTTCCCCGAATTCACCGTGGTGGCCTTCGCGGTGTTCGGGCTGTTTGGGCTTTCGTTGGGCGTGGGGGCGTCGGCGTTCGCGCGGACGGGGCTGGGCGCGGTCGGGCTGGCCATCCTGTCCCTCCTCGTCGTCACGCCGCTGATGCTCCCCACGCTGGTCCTGCCCGCCGCCCTCGCCTTCACGATCTTGTTCGGTGGGCCGATGCCGGGGCCACTGCCGGGCGTGGTGATCGTGCTCGCGTGGCTGGTGCTGCCGGTGCCTGTGGCCGCCTACGTCTACACGCTGCCGGACCGCGACCGGCTCGGCCCGCCCGCCGAGCCGCCGACGCCGCCCGTGGCCGGGCACCTCGCCTGGCTGTGCGGGCGGCAGTTCGTGGCGCTGTGGCTGCTGGCGCCGGTGATCGGGCTGGGGCTGGGCGTCGCCGTGCTGGCGGAGGGGCTGTTCATCTTCCCGCCCGCGTCGCTGCTGATGGGCGTGGCGTGCGGCGCGTGGGTCTTCCTGGACGAGCAGGGCGGCGCGTCCCGCTTCTGGGGCGAGCAGCGCCTGCCCGTCGCGCCGCTGTGGTGGGCGAAGGTCGGCTCGGGCCTGCTGGCCCTGACGCTGGGCTGGGTCGGCCTGCTGGCGCCGTCGCTGGGCGGCGCCTTCACGGCGCACCGGGGCGCGTGGACGGAGGCCCTGTCGCGCCTCGGATCACCGCTGCTCGGGAATCTGATCCCGGTGTGGGCCTACCTGACGGTGTGGCCGGTGACGGGCTTCGCGGCGGGGGTGTTCCTGTCGCTGGTGATCCGCAAGCCGCTGGCGGCGTTCGTGGCGGCCGTCGGGCTGTCATCGCTGCTATGCGCCGTGTGGGTGCCGTCGATGCTGACGGGCGGCCTGCCCGGCTGGATGCCGCTGCTGCCGGCGCTGGCGCTGCTGGTGTTCTCGCGCTGGATGGTGCGTCCGTGGGCCGCCGGCGACTCAGCCGCCGGGCTGGCGGCTTTGGCCGGGGTGGCGGCCGTGGCGCTGATCGCCGCCGGGCTGGCGTGGCGGGTGTACTCGATCCCGGCCACGCCGGAGCCGGAGGGCTTCCAGGCGTTTCTGGCGCGACTCCCGGCGCCAGAGCAGAACGAGGGCGCGGCGTTGACGCGCCGGGCGTTGGAGGGATTCCCAAGGGGCGTCCCTGCCGCCGAGCAGGAGCGTTACACCCAGGCGATGAGCGTGACTCGGGAAGGGTGGGAGGTCGGCGACGAGGCGCTGGCCGCCTGGCTCGAAGGCAAGTGCAAGGGGCCGTGGGGCAAGTTGCTCATCGAGGCGGCCGAGAAGCCGACGGGCGTCTATTTCGACCCGGCACGGACACTCCTCCTCGGGGATGAGACCGGGTGGGCGGTTGACGCCGGGCATCAGGCCGCCAACCTCCTCGTGGCCGATGCGTTGCGTCGGCAGGCCGAGAAGAACGAGCCGGAGGTATTCCCCGCCGTGTTGGAGGCCGTCCTCGCTCTGTCACGGACCCTCGAGAATGCGGCGCCGAGCTGGCATGCGAGCGGCGCCAGCGGCATCGACGGCCCCGCATTGACCGGCCTGCCGCACTGGCTGGCGCGGCTCAAGGGGCGGCCCGAACTGATCCGCCGGGTGGCCGCCGCCCTCGCCAAGCACGCGGAACGTCTGCCGCCGGAGGATCATGAGCTGGCGGATTACGCGGCGGCGTGCAACACGCTGACTCTCCCGGAGGCGGCCCTCTCCGTCCGCGCCGGGGAGATGGCCCCGTGGCTCGTGTCCTCGCTCGAATTGCCGTGGGAGGCAGCGCGCCTCCGCCGCGCCATTCGGCAGGCGGCCCTCGGCACCCCCGAGCCAAACCCCCTGATCGACGTGGGGGGCCAGCTCTACCACCGAGGCGAGCGGCGGCTCCAGCTCCGCTGGCGGGCGTTCCGCCTCGACTCGGCCCGCGTCATGGCCGCCCTGTACCAGTACCGCGGCGCGAAGGGCAAGGCGGCGGCCACCCTCAGCGATCTCGTCCCGGATTACCTGCCTGCCGTGCCCGAGGGCCTGACCTATCGCATCTCCGCCGGCGAGGAGATCCCCTGGCCGCCCAACCAGCCGGGCGCCGAGGCACGCAAGATCCTACCCGGCGAGGCGATCCTTGAGGGGAGGCACGGCGGATTCGCCGTCATCGTCCCCAACCCGGCGGGATAGTCGTTTTTCGTCTACCAGCCTGTGCATCTATCCATCGCCGTGCTACAATGCACAAGCGACCAGTGGAGAGGTGAACATGGCCGGTAAGATCCGCAACATCCTCCCGAACGACGTGCTCTTCGCCGCCCTGCCGGGGCCGACGCGGAAGCGCACGCCGAGCGCCTACTGCTACCGCGTCACCCACAGGGGCGACGAGGTCGAGGCGGGGTGCGCCATGATGTGGGACGTGCTGGGCGGGCGCGAGGTGTATCAGGTGGCGCTGGAGCGTCTGCCGGACGGCGAGCTGCGCTGGCACTGCACCTGCGCCGACGCCGCGTATCGCGGCGACGGGCGGCACCAGTGCAAGCACGTCCGGGGCCTGGCGGAGCATGGCCGCCGGCCCCAGGGCGAGGCGGCCATCCCCGGCTGAGCCGTGGTTAGTCGTCGGCCTTCTTGCGGCCCTTGAACTTGTCCTTGAGCTTGTCCTTCAGCCTGTCGAAGAGCTTGCCGCCCTTGTCCTTGAGGGCGCCGCCGAGGCCGTCCTGGAACTTGGCGAACTCCTCCCTGGTGAGTTTGCCGTCGCCGTTGGTGTCGAGCTTGTCGAACATGCCCTTCATCAGCGGGGCGAGGCGGTCGCCGATCTTACCGCCCTTGTCCTTGAAGCGCTCCTCGAAGAACTTGGTGAACTTCTCCTTGGTGATGTGGTCGGCGCCGTCGGCCATCTTCTCGAAGATCTTATCCAGGGCGGCGGAACCGCCCTTGTCCTTGGCCTTGTCCTTCTTCTCGTCGTCGGCGGCGATGGCCAGGCCGCAGGCCAGGAGGACGAGTCCGGACAGGGCGAGGAGGCTCGACATCTTGCGCATGCTGTCACTCCGGGGGGAAGAGGGATGAAGATTCAACCCGACACCGCTCCGGGGGTTACGGTGCGGACGGATTTTCCTTCAAGTCGGCCGGGAGGTGGGCTTGACACCCTCGGGGTGTGCGGCTATTCCGCCCCCCCACACGGCCGCACTTGAGTCTTTCAGGAATGTTGAAGACGGGGACGGCCCTCCATCCGGGGCCCTCTCTCGGCAAGAGGCCGACGGGACCGGGTGGGAGGCAGGCCAGTCCGGCGCATGGGGCCGCGGACGCACCGGGGGAAAGGTGCGGGGCGGGAGGGCCGGCAGCCCAAGGGGAGATCGAGCAATGAAGCGGATCGCTGGAACGTTCGTGCTGCTGGCGGGTCTCAGCGGCTGCGTCACGTTCACCTCGCCCACGGCGCAGGGGGACAAGAAGCTGCCCGGCGCCGGCGCGGTGGCCGGCGCCACGACGCTGCCGCCGCTGCCGGGGGAGACGCCCCCGGCGCCGGGCTACAACACGTGGGAGCCGGGCGCCGGCCACCTGGTGGCGCGGAACACGCTGCCGCCCGGCGCGCCGACGCCGCCCGCCCCCATCATGCCGCCGCCCGCGCCCCCAGCGGCGCTGCCCGCCACGGCCGTGGCCAAGGCGACGGAGCTGCCCGGCCTGCCGCCCGGCATGCCGATGGTGAAGACGCCGCCGAAGGAGAAGGACGCGACGGCCGACGCGGGCACGCGCCCGGTGGCGTTCACGGGCTCGGACAAGATGCCGGAGATCATCACGCCGGGTGCCAAGGCGGTGGCGATGCCGCCCGCGCCGAGCATGAAGGAGCCGCCGGCGCCCGCCTCCGTCGAGGCGCCCGCCCCGGCGGGCACCACGGCCCGCACCGCGCCCGGCGGCCCGCTGTTCCGGCTGGTGAACACCAAGCGGATCACGCTCAACTTCGAGGTCAAGGACGTGGGCTCGTCCGGCCTGGCCGCCGTGGACCTGTGGTACACGCCGGACGGCAAGGACTGGAAGAAGCACGAGGCGCCGACCAACGCCCAGGCCTACGTCGTCGAGGTCGATGAGGAGGGGATGTACGGGTTCACGCTGGTGGCCCGCAGCGGCATCGGGCTGGGCAAGGAGCCGCCCGCCGCCGGTGACCAGCCGCAGGTCTGGGTGATCGTGGACCTGTCGGCCCCGGAGGTGGTCCTGTCGGAGGTGGTTCCGGTGTTCTCGGGAAAGTCGCAGCACGTCACGATCAAGTGGCAGGCGTCGGACAAGAACCTGGGCCGCCAGCCGGTGACGCTGTCCTACGCCGAGAAGGCGGAGGGCCCGTGGAAGGTGATCGCCGCCAACCTCGACGCCATGGGCAGCTACAAGTGGCAGGTGCCGGACGGCATGCCGCCCCGCGTCCTCCTCCGCGTCGAGGCCGCCGACATGGCCGGCAACGTCGGCCAGGTGCAGTCGAGCAAGGCCATCGTGCTGGACAGCGCCCGCCCGGTCGTCAAGATCGTCAACGTGGAGCCGAACGCCGGCCGCTGACGTGACCGGGGTGCGAGAAGGAGAACACCCCCGCCTCATCGGCGGGGGTGTTCGCGTTTCCTGCTCGAGTAGCGAGGGCCGGACTTGAACCGGCGACCTTGGCCTTATGAAGACCCTGCTCTAACCGCTGAGCTACCCCGCCAGACATCTGAATGATAATCGCGCCGCCGCCGCCTGACAAGACCCCCCGGGCGGAGGGGGCGCGGCCCGGCGGGGCGGCGCGTCCGCTACGCCATCGCCCGCCCGCGGCGCCTGTCCTCCTCAAGCAAGGCCCGGCCCGAGGCCCCGTTGTCGGCGCCCTGGTGCCGGCCGGTGAGGCGTCGTGGCTTCACCCGCGTTTCCGCAGCGACGCCGCCCTGTCGAGGTCGGCCTTCGCCCGGGTCTTGTCGCCGGCCTTCTCGTGCAGGGCGGCCCGCTCGGCGTAGAGGTGCGGCTGCCGCGGCGCCAGCCGGATCGCCCGGTCGTACTCGCCGATGGCGCGGCGCGTCGCGCCGAGCATCGCGAGGGCCCGCGCCCGCACGATGTGACCCGACGGCGACAGCGGGTGCAGCTTCAGCAGCACCTCCGCGTTCTCCAGCGCCTTGTCCGGGTCCTTGCGGTTCATGTGCACCCGCGCCCGCAGGAGGTAGCCGACGAAGTCGTCCGGCCTGCGGCGGACGTGGCGGTCCATCGTGAAGGCGAACACCGAACGCGACTCCTTGAGGAGGTCGGCGTACTCCTTGGCGTCGTTGCCCTCCGCCTTGGCGAACAGGTCCGCGTCCGTCTCGCCCAGGTGCAGCCGCGCCAGGCCGCGGTAGAGCGCCACCTCCGGGTCGTGCGCCCCCAGCGCCAGCGCCTTGCCGTAGACGGCCGCCGCGTCCTCGTAACGTCCCGCGTCGTAGAGGGCGCGGCCCAGCTGCTCCAGGATGTCCGGCTCCTCCGGGTCCAGCTCCACGGCCCGCTCGCAGTCGCGCACGGCGGAGGCGTAGTCCTTGCGTGCCGTGTGCGTCGCCGCACGCCAGGCGTAGACGAGCGGCGACTTCGGGGCGAGCTTCTCGGCCTCGGCGTACTCGGCCAGGGCCTCGTCGAGCCTGCCCAGCAGGCGCAGCACCCGGCCACGCTGGCAGCGCGGCGTGGGGTCGTTGCCGGCCAGGCGCGACGCCTCCGCGAAGTCGGCCAGCGCCAGGCCGGGGTTGCCCGACTCGCGGGCCAGCCGGCCCCGCGCGTAGTAGGCCATCCAGTTGTTGGGGTTCAGGGCGATGACGCGGGCGCACTCCTCCATCGCCGTCTGCGGGTCGTCCTCCTCGAGGATCTTGGCCCGCTCCCACACCGCCTCGGCGTGGAACGGGAGCAGTTTGAGGGCCGACGCCAGACAGGCGAGTGCCTTGTCCTTCTCCTTGAGCTTCATGTACGAGCGGGCGGCGAAGACGAGCGGCAGCGGCAGCTCCGGCGCGAGGCGCGAGGCGGCCATGTTCCCGGCCGCCGCCTTCGCATACTCGCCGCGGGCCTGACGCAGGGCGGCGAGGGTGACGAGGACGCGGTTATCGTCGGGCCAGCGCCGCGAGATGGCGGCCAGCAGTTTCTCCGCCTCGGCGTAGCGGCGCAGGTCCTTGAGGGCGCTGGCCAGGGACAGGGCGGCGTTCTGGTCGTCGGGGTCGGCGTCGAGGTCGGCGCGCAGGCCCGCGATGGCGCGGCGCATCAACGCCTCGTAGGCCGCCCGCCCCTCCCGGTCCTCGGTGAGGCGGGCGAGCATGCGGAGGGCGTCGGGGTTATCGGGGCGGCGCTTCAGGTAGGCGCGGACGGCCTCGGCGGCCTGGCGGTCGAGGTACGACCAGTCGAGCGCCGAGGCACGCTGGAACAGGGCGTCGGCAGAGGTCGGGTCGAGGCGGGCGGCGATATCGGCGTCGTCCAGCCCGCGTGCCGTCTCGCCCAGCTCGAGGAAGACCGACGAGCGCGTCATGTACGCCGGGGCGAAGGACGGCTCGACGCGGACGGCCTTCGTGCAGGCGTCGATGGCCGCCTTGATCTCGCCGTGCGCCAGGTGGGCCTCGGCCCTCGCCCGCAGCGCCAGGGGGTCATCCGGCGCGAGTTTGAGGGCGTCGGCCGCGTCCTCGGCGGCGCCGGCGCGGTTACCACGTCCGACGCGGGCCAGGGAGCGCTCGGCGAGGAGGCGGGCCGTCCGCTTCTCCGCCAGCCCGGCGGTGAAGGTGGCCTCGGCCTCCTTGTTGCGGCGGCGGAGCATGGCACCGAGGCCGGCGCGGAGGTGCCGGCCTCCGGGTGGCGCCAGCACGACCTCGACGCCGGGGCGGGCCTGACGTTGCGGCGTCTGCGCCTGGTTGTTGCGGTTGCGCATCATGCGCTCCGTCGCGGCGGCGCTGGCGAGGAACAGCGAGTGCGACGACACCACCTCGCCGGCCGCGGCGGCGCGGCGTAGCTCCTTGAGGAGGAAGTAGGTGAAGACGCCGTGGCCGAGGATGTCCGGCTCGGAGGAGGACTCGTCGGGCGCGCAGGACAGCAGGACGACGACGCCGTCGGGCGGCGGCGGCACGTCGAGGGCGGGGAGTTTCGGGCGGCGGGCGGCCTCCACGAGGTCCACGCTGCCGGAGCGGCGGCAGGCGTCGAGGAGGATGAGCTTCTGGGACGCCTTGCTCTTGGCGAACAGCTTGTACAGCTCGCCGAGGGTCAGCTCGGAGTCGGCCTCGGCGGAGCGCGAGTCGGCGAGGACGAGCGACACGTCCTTGACCCCGCGGTCCTGCCCGCCGTGGCCTGAGAACAGGAAGACGACGGTGTCGCCGGGTCGGGCGTCGTCGAGCATGCTCTTGAGCCGACGCTTGACGCGGCGCGAGTCGGGGGCGTGGTGCGGCTCGGTCTTCGCCCGCTCCTGCGTCATGACCGTGGTGTCGAGGCCGTACTCGGCGCGGAGGATGCGCCCGACGGCGCTGGCGTCGCGGCCGGCGTAGCGGAGATCGTTCTGGGCGTCGAAGCGGTCCACGCCGACGCACAGGGCGTAGCCGCGTAGGGGCGGCGCGTGCGGGACCGGGCCGGCGTGGAGGGCGAGGAGCAGCAGCGCGAGGGGCATGAGCGGGCCTCCGGGGCACACGTCCATCCTATACCGTCGCCAGTTGAAAACCGGTGATCAACAGGCCGCAAGAGGCAAGAGCGG
>CAZVZK010000124.1:0-29907 GCA_964630925.1 uncultured Alcaligenaceae bacterium | reverse complement strand
CTCGCTCAGGGCACTACTGTTATAGCGATGTCAAGCCACCTTGGAAGGCCTGGCGCAGCAGGGCACGGGCCGCCGGCGTGGCGATGCGCTCCAGGGCGGCCACCGCACGCAGGCGGCGCAGCATGTCCGGGGACCAGGAGCGCGGGGCCGCGTCGATGACCTTCTCGATGCACTTGACGGCGTAGAGCGTGGGGCGCTTCGCCAGCGCCTCGTGGAGGAGGAAGAACACGTCGGCGCCCGATCCGGCCAGGGACGCCACCGCAGCCGAGCGGAGCTCGAAATCGTCGTCGTCGATCCGCAGCAGCGCCTCGCGGATCGCCCGGCAGTCGGCGGCGGTGACGGGGCGTAGGCCGCGCGCGAGCGTCGGTAGGGCGTCGGGGCGCGACAGGTGGAGCAGGGCGGAGTGGGCGCGGCGGGCGTCGGCGGACCCCAGGTCGCGCCAGGCATCCTCGGGTGAGGCGTCGAGGGGGAAGATGCCGCAGGCGTGCCGCCAGTCCCAGGTGAGGATCGTCGTGTCGCTGCTGCCGGTGGCGAGGACGGAGCCGTCGGACGAGAAGGCGAGGGCATGGACGTAGCCGAGGTGGCCACGCGGGAATCGGCCGAGGAGGCTGTCGGTGAGAGTCTCACGTACCTCGACGGCGTCGTACCCGGAGGCCATGAGCAGGCCGTCAGGGGAGAAAGACCACGGGGACACCGGGCCCTTGATTTTTCGCCCCGTCTCCGGGCAGATCAGAGCCAGCGGAATGTCCTTGATGCCGAAACTCGCGACCCAGAGTGAGCCGTCCGGGAGGGGATGCGGCCTCATCTCGTACAGGTGGGCCCGGCGCTCACTGTCCTCGTGAGCGATGGTGCGGAGGAGGACGCCGCTGGCCACGTCGTGCACCTCCGCCTTCGCCCCGGAGAAGACGATACGCAGCCCGGCGGGGACGTGCCGCCACCCACCCTTTGGGGGGAACCGGACCAGGAACCGGGCCGGGATGGTATCTACCGTCGGGGGACTGGCCTTGAGGGGCAGCGTCTTGCCAGAGCGGGGATCCCACAGGCGCCATCGGCCGGCCACCTCGCGCGAGAGGAGCGTCCCGTCCGGCAGTGGCCGCAGCTCCGCCACAGGCCCGCCGTGCCCCGCCCCGGCATGTCGCTCCTCGCCCGTGCGCCGGTCCCAAACGCGTGGGTGGCCGTCGAGCGCCAGGACATGTTTGCCGTCCGGCGTGAAGGAGAGGCACCGGGCGCCGCGGAGCGGCTCGGAGACGCAGTGCCGGGCGGGCACCCCGTCACGCGACAACCACAGCGATCCGGCGAGGGCGATGGCGGCCTCGCCGTCAGGGGCGAGGGCGATGTGCCGGCAGGTGTGCGGGGCCGAGGACTCGGCCCGCCCCGTCTGGATGTCCCAGGCCAGCGCGTGCATCGCCCGGGCCTCGGCGAGGCTGTGCCACTGTACGCCATCGGCGGAGTAAGGCAGCCCCGTGACGGCGAACAGGCGCACGCCGTCGGGCGAGAAGCGCAGCCCGGCCACGCCGGGGAGGCGGGCTGGCAACGTGCGCACAGGCTCGCCCGCCGCGTCCCAGAGGCGGACGCCCGCGTCGCGCTCTTTCGGGGCCGGTCCGCCCTCCCCGTGCCGACTCCTGGGCGGCGGCCCCGAGGTGGCGATCCGATCCCCGCGCGCGGAGACGGCTAGCGAGACGACGGCGTGTGGGTGGGCGGCCCAGGAGCGTCGCTCCTTCCACCCAGCGGCCGCGAAAACCCGTACCTTGCCGTCCTCCGTCCCGACGACCAGCCCTTTGCCGTCGGGAGAGGCGGTGAACGCCGTCGCACCGGGGATGCGGAACACGGCTCGGTCCGAGCAGAGATCCCAGACGACGACGGCGGGACCCGCGCCGGCCACCTCCGACGCCACCAGCAGGCGGCCGCCGTCCATCAGCGCGAGCGCGCTGCCCAGCTTGAGGCGGACGCCCAGGCGGCGACCCCGCGTCGTCGGCCGGGTGATGGGGACGAGATGGGCCTGCCATTCGCGGGTCGTAGGGAAGCCGCCGTGGTAGCTGTGGCGCTCCCACTCGCCTGCCGCGATGAGCCACCCTCCGTCGGGCGTGAAGCAGAGGGCCACGACGTCCATCCGCGCCCGCTCATCCATCAGGCGAGAGTGGAGGAGCCTCCCCGTCGCGAAGTCCCAGAGCCGTACGAAGCCCTCCTCGCCCGTCGCGATTACCTTGCCGTCCGGCGACAGCGCCATCGACCTCGCTTCCACCGGGCGGAGTCGCACCGTCCCGAGGCGTGCCACCGCCCCGATGGGGAGCGGGTCGCCGTATCGGTCCACGTCGAAGCGCGGCGGGGCGGCGGCCTGTGTCACTTGGGTGACGATCAGCCACGCCAGGAGCACGAGGGTGTGGGGACGCATGGGGCAATCCTCGCCTTGCCGGTTGTCGATCCGTTGCGGCACGAGCGGAAGCGCATGGGAATCGAACCCACCGGAGGGCCCTGTTCGAGCCCTCCCGCCGGTGTTGAAGACCGGGGCCCGCGTCCAGCGGTGCAAGCACTTCCCGACGCGGGGCATCCTACACCGTCGCTGTGCGAGACGGAAGGGCGGAACCGTTCACCGGACTTCTGGGGTTGGACAAAATGAGACAGGGACGGCAGGCGCGGCGCTGGTGTCGTCGGCCTGACCACTTGCCCTGAAACGCAAACGCCGACACTCCGCGGTGAAGCGACACCGGGAAGGCCCGGTTCAAAGGCGTGGTGGTGCAGCTGGGGGCGGGCGGGGTATCGGGGAGTCGGATCGCCGGGGCCGGGGCTGACGCGCCTGAGGCCCCGGCCCGCGCGGCGTCACCCTCCTCGGGATCATGCGCGTGGGCACGCCTGATCGCCGGGGCAGCTCGTTTCCATCGCGCGCGGGGGGGTGTGAGGGGGGTCGGGAAACGAACTTCCTCAAGTCGTTATGCTGCTTGTGTTTGCGGAGCGAAAATACGTTTCCCTGGTTCGTTTCCTTCACTGAAGGACGTCCATTTCACCTCCATCCGTTCCTCCGGTTCGTTTCGTTCGCTGATGGGCGTCCATCCGCCCCCATCCTGGTCGGGGCTGGACCGGCCCCCGATGGGTGTCAATTCAACGAGGAGTGTCTGAATTCCGGAACGCCGTGCGGCCGGGCCGTATCCTGATCCGCGTCGCCCGGAGGGGGACGCCGATGCCGGCCTTGCTGCTCATCCTGTTCGCCGCCCCGGACCTCGACGCCGCCATCGAGGCGGCCCGCGAGGCGTTCTCCGTGCCCGGCGCGGCCGCCGTCGTCGTGAAGGACGGTGAGGTCGTGTACCTCAAGGGGTTCGGCGTCAAGAAGCGCGGCGGGTCGGGGAAGGTGACGCCGGACACGTCGTTCGCCATCGCCTCCTGCACGAAGGCGTTCACGGCCACCCTGCTGGCGATGCTCGCCGACGAGGGGAAGCTCTCGTGGGACGACAAGGTCCGCAAGCACCTCGACTGGTTCCGGCTGACGGACGAGCTGGCCGACCGGGAGGTGACGTTGCGAGACCTGTTCTGCCACCGGTCGGGGATGCCGCGGCACGACATGCTGTGGGCGGGCGAGAGGCCGGAGCAGGAGGCGATCATCCGGCTGTGGTGCAAGGGCAGGCCTTCCACCTCGTTCCGCTCGACCTGGGAGTATTCCAACGTGCCGTTCTCCGCCGGCGGGCTCGTCGCGGGGAACGTGGCCGGCGGCGGCTGGGCGGAGGCGACGCGCCGACGCATCCTGATGCCACTGGCGATGAAGGCGACGTTCTGCACGCCGAAGGAGGCGCTGGCACGCGGCGAGCATGCGACGCCGCACTATCGGGAATTCGGCGGCGCGATCAGGGCGGTGGGGTGGGACTCGGTCGAGGGGGCGCGTCCGGCGGGGAGCATGAATTCGACGGCGCGCGACCTGGCGGGCTGGCTGAAGTTCCACCTCGGCGGGGGCGAGATCGCCGGCAAGCGGCTGATCGCGGCGAAGGCGCTGGCGGAGACGCACGCGGCCCAGACGGTGGTGAAGGCGACGGGGCGGATGGCGCGGTTCTTCCCCGCGAAGGCGTGCAAGCACACGTCCTACGGGCTGGGGTGGTTCGTGCATGACCACCGGGGGCACCTGTGCGTGTCGCACGGTGGGACGCTCACCGGCTTCCGCGCCCAGTGCATGCTCGTGCCAGAGAAGAAGGTGGGCGTCTTCGTGATGGCGAACCTGCGTCCATCGGCGTTCACCGAGTGCGTCGCCAAGACGCTCCTCGACCACGCCCTGGACCTGCCCGCCGACGACTGGCTCACGTGGCACCAGGACGCCGACAGGCAGGACGAGGACGAGGTGCGCGAGGCCCGCGAGAAGCGGGCGAAGGGCCGGGTGCCCGACACGAAGCCGTCGCTGCCGCTGGCGAAGTACGCCGGGCAGTACGATGAGCCGGCGTATGGCACGGCGAGCGTCTCGCTCGACGGCGCGACGCTGACCGTGAAGTGGGGCAAGTACACCTACCGGCTCGACCACCATCACCACGACACGTTCACGGCGGCGGTGGTGGCGCCGATGGAGGACGTGTTCAAGTTCGACCGTTCGACGCTCGAGGCGCACTTCCGCCTCGGGCCGGACGGCGCGCCGGAGTCGCTGACGCTGCTGGGGCAGGGGTTCCGGCGGGCGAAGAAGGGGTGAGGGCATCATGGCGAGGGGAGTTCGATAGAATCCGAGAAACACTCGACCTCGGAGCCGCTCTCATGGAGCCTCGCCCTGTTCTCGCGTCTGAAGACGCCACGATCCCGCCCGCGGCCCCCGACGCGACGGCGACGCTGCCGCCCGGCGATCCGGGTGCGACGACCCCGCCGGCCAGTGTCGGAGTCGCGGGCCACGGCGACGCGCCGCCTGGCTACGAGATCCTCGACGAGCTGGGTCGCGGCGGCATGGGCGTCGTCTACAAGGCCCGTCAGGTGGCGTTGAACCGCGTCTGCGCGTTGAAGATGATCCTGTCGGGCGGGCACGCCGGTGCCGACGACCTGGCGCGGTTCGAGACGGAGGCGCAGGCCATCGCGCGGCTTCAGCATCCTGGGATCGTGCAGGTCTTCGAGGTGGGCACGCACCAGGGTCGGCCCTTCATGGCGCTTGAGCTGTGCGCCGGCGGCTCGCTCGACCGCAAGCTCTCTGGCACGCCGCTGCCGCCGCGCGAGGCGGCGGCGCTGGTCCGCAAGTTGGCCGAGGCGATGGAGGCGGCGCACGAGGCGCACGTCATCCATCGCGACCTCAAGCCCGCCAACGTGCTGCTCACGGCGGACGGCACCTCCAAGATCACCGACTTCGGCCTTGCCAAGAAGCTGGATGATTCGTCGGGCCAGACGCAGACGGGCGCGATCATGGGGACGCCGTCGTACATGGCGCCCGAGCAGGCCGAGGGCAAGAAGGACGTGGGGCCGTTGGCGGACGTGTACGCGCTGGGTGCGATCCTCTACGACTGCCTGACGGGCCGGCCGCCGTTCCGTGCGGCGACCTCGTTCGACACGCTCATGCAGGTGGTCAGCGAGGAGCCGGTCCCGCCGAGGACGCTGAACCCGTCGGTGCCGGCGGACCTGGAGACGGTGTGCCTAAAGTGCCTGAACAAGAACCCGCGGAAGAGGTACGCCTCCGCGAAGGAGCTGGCCGACGACCTGGGCCGCTGGCTTGCCGGCGAGCCGATCAAGGCGCGTCCCGTGGGGCGAGTCGAGCGGTACTGGATCTGGTGCAAGCGCGAGCCGGTCAAGGCATTGATGGTCGCGGCGTTGCTCATCGGGACGGCCGTCGCCTCTGGGTTGGCCTGGTGGGCGCTCGCCGAAAAAGCGCGGGGGGAAGATATCCGCCATTCGTTCCAGGTTGATCTCGCCTTGCGGTCCTTGGATGCGAACGACGTGCTACGGGCGGAGACGCTCGTGAACGACAGCGCCTCCCGTTTCCAGGGGAGTTGGGAGACGAGATTCATCCGGGCCATTTGCCGCCGCAAGGCGCTCCCCTTGCCGGGGCACGATGGGCTCATCTTCAGTGTCGCGATCAGCCCGGACGGGCAGCGCGTCGCCAGCGGAGAACGCTCGACCAGGGGGGCGGCGCCGTCCTTGAAGGTGTGGGACGTGCAGACGGGCTTGCAGGTCCACGAGCTCAAGGGGCACGCGGGCAACATCCGTGGTCTGGCGTTCAGCCCAGACGGCGCGTGGCTCGCCAGCAGCAGCGGTGATCGCAGGGAGCTGAGTAACCCCGGCGTGCTGAAGATATGGAACGCGGTGACCGGGCAGGAGAAGTTCGAGGCGGTGCTACCACCCGGCCCGTGCGAGAGCGGCGTGTCGTTCAGCCCTGATGGGCGCCGCGTGGCTTGCGGATCGAGGGTGTGGGATGCGGCAACGGGGAAGGAGCTCCTAACCCTGGAGAGAGGCGCGGGGCGAGCGGTGTTCAGCCCTGACGGGAAGTTCATCGTCGGCGGGAGAACGCAGCTCGTCCGCTGGGATGCCGTGACAGGGGAGGCGAAGTATTCCCGCGCTTTGGCGTCCGGAGCCATCGAGAGCATCGCGATCAGCCAGGACGGCAAGAGGATCGTTTGCGGCCTCGGGCACGGGAGCTCGGGGGGGCAAGTGACGCTGTGGGATGCGGAGACAGGGCAGGAGCAGCTCACCGTGACCCGCCGAGAATGGATGATCGTGTGGGGGGTCAGTTTCACCCCTGACGGCGAGCGGATCGCCTGCGGGTGCCATGACGGCTCGGTGAGGATCTTGGATGCGAAAACCGGCGAGGAGCTGTCCGTCCTGATCGGGCACCGCTTCTGCGTTCATGATGTCTCGTACAGCCGCGATGGCAAGCGCCTTGTCAGCGGGGCGGACGACAGGGCGCTCCGGGTGTGGAGCACCGAGGCGACGAAGGAGAGGCTCGTGATCAACACGCACAAGTCCCCTCTCCAGAGCATGGACTTCAGCCCTGATGGGAAGCACATCATGGCCGCCTTCGCGGATGGTGCGTTCAAGGCGTGGGACGCGGGCTCGGGCGAGGAGACGCCTGCGGGCGCCGTGCGTGAGAGCGGCACGAGGCTGGCGCTCGCCTATACCCGGAAATCCCTCAGTCCGGATGGCACACGGGAGGCACGCATCGAACGGATGGGACGGATCGATCTGGTCGCCGCCGGGTCACACCGGGTGTTATTGTCCTTCCGGGGCCATCTCGGCGATGTTGCGAGTTTGGCGTACAGCCCCGACGGGAAACGCATCCTCAGCGGCGGCCACGACGGGACGTTCAAGCTGTGGGACACGGTGACAGGGGCGGAGCGGCTCTCGATCGTGGGACACCGTGGCCCGATTCCGATCGTTGGTTTCAGCCCGGACGGGAATCAGATCGTGACCGGCGGCCTGGACGGTCGAGTGAAGATCTGGGATTGCACGCCGTGATTCCGGGTGGAGTGACGCTGATCGAGGACGTGGCCGGCACTACGCCCGACGCGGATGTTTGCCTCACGCCAGCCCGCCGGATCGATGCAGTCGATCCAGCCCAGCGCCTTGAGCAGCTCGGACGGCGCGCCGGAGTCGCTGACGCTGCTGGGGCAGGGGTTCCGGCGGGCGAAGAAGGGGTGAAGCGCCTCCCCCTGACCGCCCTCCTACAATGGCCCGCATGCTCCGCGTCCGCCGAGGTGAACGTCGATGTCCCGCCTCCGTATCGTCCTCGCCCTGCTCGCCGTCCTCCTCGTCGGCGGGGCGGCCTGGCTGTGTGCCTGGCGGTTCGACTGGCTCCCCGACTGGTCGGAGCGCGAGACGGGCGTCGGGCCGCCCCTCGTCGGGCCGGACCCGCAATACAGCAACATCCTCCCCGGCGACTACGTCGGCCCCGACAAATGCGCCGAGTGCCACAAGACGGAGCACGCCCGCTGGTCGAAGCACCCGCACCGCTTCATGAACCAATTCGCCAGCGCCGCCTCGGTCAAGGGTGACTTCTCCGGCGTGGTGTGGGAGCCGCGCCCGGGCCACTCCGTCCGCTTCCACACCTCCGAGGGCGGCGATTACATGATGACGCTCACGAGGCCGTGGGCGAAGAAGACGGTGTACAAGGTGACGCGCACGGTGGGCTCGCGCTTCATGCAGTTCTACATCGGGCTGCAGCTCGAGGGCGACGAGCCGCCGTCCGACGAGCGGTACACGGCGGAGCACAAGCTGCCCTTCGCCTACTGGTTCCGCATGAGGCGCTGGCTGCCCGGGGCCTACTTCGACGCGGAGGCCGGCGACGCCCCCGAGACGCTGAAGGACGGCCTGCCGGAGGTGCGGGGGCTGGACGACAAGGTCGGCATCCTCCGCTTCGACCACAGCTGCCTGCACTGCCACAACACCTACCCCCACGCCTACCGGGCGTTCCGGCCGAGCATCGCCGGCTTCCCCGACGCGGTCATCACGCCCGACGCGGGGCCGCTGAGCGCCGCGCTGTCGCCCTGGCTGAGCGTCAGGCCGTACCGCCCCGAGATCGCCGAGCTGCCGTACAGGTTCGACGCGAAGACCGGCCTGATCACGACAGGGATCAGCTGCGAGAGCTGCCACATGGGCGGCCGGGAGCACGCCCAGGAGAAGAAGACGCCGTCGTTCTACCCCACGAGCCCGCACGCGCGGGTGACGGCACGGAGGGAGGACAGGGCGTTCACGGGCAGGCGCGACGACCCGGCGACGAGCCAGGGCGTGTGCGCCCAGTGCCACGCGGCGGCCGGCATCGGCGAGCACCCCAACGGGGCGCGGGTGCGCAACTCGGCGGAGTCGCTGGACATGGCCGCGGGCCACTGCTCCTCGAAGATCACCTGCGTCGCCTGCCACGAGCCCCACACGCCGGGGGTGCCGTCGGGCGGCCCCGCGGTGCTGGGGCACGTCAAGGCGTGCATGAGCTGCCACCCCAAATACGGCACGGAGGAGAAGGCGCTGGCACACGGGCGGCACCCGGCAGGTGCGGGCCTCACCTGCCTGGATTGCCACATGCCACGCATCACCCAGGGGATCGACGAGATGTCGCGGACGCACCGCATCTCCGACCCGGTGGACGGGGCGACGGCATCTCAAGGCGCGCCCAACGCCTGCAACATCTGCCACCTGGACAGGTCGGTGCGGTGGACGCTGGACGAGGTGAGGAAGGGCTGGGGGCGGGCGATCGAGCCGGAGGCCGGCACCCCGGCGGCCAGGCTGGACAAGCCGGCAGGCCCGATGTGGCTCCGGAGCGAGCGCATGATCGAGCGGATGGTGGCCGTGGACTCCTACGCGCGCTCGCCGGGGTGTGCGGCGCACACGCCGACGATCCTGGGCGCGATGAACGACCCGGCGCCGGTGCCGCGGGCGTTCGCGCTGATCGCGGCGGAGCGAGCGCTGGGGCGCCGCGTGGGCCGCGAGGAGATCGACATCACGGCCGCGCCGCCACGGCGGGCGGCGCAGATCGAGGCGATGCTGCGCGGGCTGAAGAAGTAGATCCCCTCGCGGCGGATTCCCCAGGTGGGCACGTGGCTCTGTCTCCGCGAGGCTCGCCTTGTCTCCCGTCGGTGCGCGATCCGGGTCAGGCGAACGGATGCGGGGGCGTTGCGTGGTACTCCGCGGCGGGGCGGCCCCACAGCGGGCCGCCGAGCAGCGGGTAGCCGTGGTGACCGTGCAGCGGCTGCATCCCCGGCACGATCACGCGCAGGACGCGCCATCCCGGCGCCAGGCCCGGAGGGGTCACGATCCGCACCAGCACCGGGCCGGGCAGCGGCGCGTCGGGCGCCGGCTCCTCGGGCGGCAGGGGGCGCGCCAGCGGCGTCCGGGCGATCTCCCCCCGGTGGAGGGTGTAATACGCGGCGTGTCCGGCGAAGTCCGTCGGCGGGCCTGGCGCTTGCGGCAGCGTCAGCAGGTGGCGGACGTACAGCCGGCCCTGGATCGCCTCAAGGATGCTCTTCGTCCAGCTCGCCTCGCGCGTCTCGCGGCAGGCGCTGCCGACGCTGAACAGCGGCGCCGGGTCGGGGCCGTCGAGCGTCACCAGCGTGACGTGGGGGGAGTACGGCGTCCGGATGCGGTGGAATCGCCACGTGAGGTTCGGGCGTGTCACGCGGCGGACGAGGTCGCGCGGCAGCGAGGCGAAGACGGCCTCGGCGGGCCGCCCCTCCAGCGGATACCGCCCCCACCACGCGCCGACGAGGGCGTCACGCTCGATCACCTCCTGCACGCCACGCAGAAGCACCGGCACCCCGCCCCGCCCGGCCGACAGGCCGGCCGAGAACGACGGGGCGAGATCCCACCCCTCCAGGGGCGGGGCGCCTCGCGGCGGCTGGAGGTACACGAACGCCTCCGGCACCCACATCGGCTCGCCCGTGGAGGCGTCGCGGCAGCACACCCAGTGACACGGCGTCGCCTCCGTCAGGGGGCGGAAGGGGAAGCCCGGCGAAGCGTACTGCTCCGCGTGGAACAGCACCCAGGACGCCGGATGCACGGCGGCCTCGTTCAGCGGCCAATCGGCGAACGTCGCCAGGACGCGGCGGTCGCACGGCAGCGGACGCGGCTGCCAGCGCTCGGCGGCCTCGCCGAGCGCGGCCCATTTCGCGCCGTCCTCGTCCAGGGCGATGCCGCCGACGGCGAGATCGGCGGAGCCGGCCCAGCGCGGCAGGAGGCCGGACCACGCCGACACGGCGGGGTCGTGCGGCAGCAGGGGCAGCGGCCCCGCCGCGCGGAACAGGCCCGTGAACGGGCTCAGCGCCGCCCGTGGCATGCCGGACACTCCGGGTCGGCCGCCACGTCGTGCGACGACACTTCGAGGGATGAAACCTCCAGCACATGGAGGCGGAACGCGGCCGGGGCGGACGCGGCGAGAAGAGACGCCTTCCACTCGGCGAGCCGGGCCAGGACGGCGGCGCCGGGCCCGGGGAACGGCACCGGCTCGATTCTTCCGCCGGCCTGGACGTGGGCGATCAGCTCGTCGTGGATCTCCGGCATGGGCGAGAGTCGGCGGAAGTGGCCGAGCAGGCAGGCGAGGCACGGGCCGTCGTCCGGCAGGAACACCGGCGAGACGTAGCCGCGCCCCATCGGCCCCGTCGTCACCCACATCCACGGCGACTCGCCGCGCAGGCACTCGGCGTTGAAGGAGAGCGCCGCGGCGAGGTCGAGACGGTCCTGGGTCAGCACACGCGGCGGGGGCAGTGACGGCGGCGCGGTCAGCTCGCCGTCGATGAGGACACGCTCGGAGAGCAGGCGTTCGAGGATCAGACGCGCCGTGGCGCGGCGGTCCTCGGGCAATGCGGCGAGTACCTCGTCGAGGGTGCGGCGGCCGTCGAGCAGCGGCAGCCAGGCGGGGAGCCACTCGTCCAATCCGGGGCCGGCGAGGGTGAAGCGAAACTCCTCGCCGGCCACGAGGCGGACGCGCCCCGACGACGCCAGCCCCGTGAACGGGTACGCCAGCCGGGGACGCAACGGCAGCCTCACTCCTGCCATGACCCGCCGGCGAACAGGGCGTCGATGACCGACGTGTCGTCCTCCGGCCCATCGTCATCCAGAGTCGCGGGGGCCGACATCGTCTGCGGCCAGGACGGCTTGCCGAACACGTCCTCGGTCCGGGTGTGCTGCGGCGGGGTGAACCGCAGGCCGGGCGTGGGCGCCTCGAAGGCGTTCCACGCCGGCAGGCCGGACGGGGCCTGCGACATCCACGCCGGCAGCAGGACGTCCGTGGCGTGGGTCGCCTGCACGCGCGGCCCGGCCTGTTGTTCAACGAACGCCGCCAACGCGAGGTCGGAGAATGCCTCCGCCGTCACCTCGGCGAGGGACGGCGCCGTCAAGGTGAAAGCCTTGGAGAAGGGGGCGGCCATGCGGACGCCGGCGGCGTCGGTGACGTCGGGGCCGGCCTTGAAGACGTAGGGGCCCGGCGCGGTCTGCGTGGCGAAGGTGACGTCGAAGATGTTGCCGCCCGAGTAGCCCGGCGCCAGGGAGACGCCGGTGATGGCCACGGCCTGCCCGCCGGGCCCCGTCAGCGTCACGTCGGCGGCGGTGAACGTGCCCGCCGCGACGGCGCGGGCGAACGACACGCGGACCGTGGACATGCTCGCCGCGCCGTTGCCCAGGTTCACCGCGTTCACCACCGCCAACGCCGGCCCCGTCGGCGCCGACGCCGGCGTCGGCGTCGTGGATGGGAGGATCACGCCGACGGCGGCGGCGATGTTGAGCCGGCCTCCCGTGACCAGCTTGCCGTTGAGCGCCGGCAGCTTATCCACGGTGGACAGCACCTGGGCGAGAACGGCCTGGTACCCCCAGCCCGGGTGCAGGCCCCAGACGAGGGCGATGGCCCCGGCGACATGCGGTGCGGCCATCGACGTGCCGGAGCGTGGGCCGTAGCTCTTACCCGGGTTGGTGCTGAGGATGCTCACCCCCGGCGCGGCGAGGTCCACGCTCTTGACGCCGTAGTTGGAGAAGCCGGCGAGGGCGTCCTTGCTGTCCGTGGCGGCCACGCTCACGAGGTTGTCGTAAGTGTAGGCAGATGGGTAGTACAGCGTTTTCTCGAGGTCGGACGCCTGGTTGCCGGCGGCGACGACGACGATGATGCCCTTCGCCTGCATGCGTGCGAGGGCCTGGGAGAGGGTGTCGCTGGGGCCGGCCAGGACCCACGAGCCGTTGATGATCTTCGCCCCCTTGGCGGCGGCGTAGTCCATCGCGTCGGCGATCCAGGCCACGGACGCGCCGAGCTTGCCGTCGAACGCCTTGAGGCCCATGAACTGGGTGTCCCAGGCGATGCCGGCCACGCCTACCCCGTTGTTGCCGATGGCCCCGATGGTCCCCGAGGTGTGGGTGCCGTGGCCGTCGCGGTCGAGGGGGTCGTTGGTGTTGTTGGTGAAGTTCCAGCCGACGATGTCGTCCACCCACCTGTCGCCGTCGTCGCTGACGCCGTCGACCCAGCCGCCCTTGCCGGTGTCCCTGCCGGCGGCGTCCTTCTGCATGGGGCGGAGGAGGTCCATGCCGGTGATGCGGCCGTCGCCGTCCTGGTCGGTGATCTTGCCGACGCCCTGGTTGCGGGCGTCGTTGAGGTCGCGGAAGGTGATCCTGCCGTCGGCATCGGCGTCGAATAGGGCGGCCCGGCGGGAGGCGGGGATCTCGCCGGCGTTGAGCCAGACGTTGAGGTAGAGGTCGGGGTGGGTGTAGTCGATGCCGGAGTCGACGACGGCGGTGGTGACGCGGGCGGCCGTGGTGGTGTTCCAGGCGGCGTCGGCGTCGGTGTCGGCGTCGATCTTGCCGGCGTTCTGGCCGGTGTTGACGAGCCCCCACTGCTGCGAGATCTGGGTGTCGTTGGGGATCCAGGCGAGCGTGGGGAGGGGTGTGGCGGAGAGCAGGTCGCGTGATTCCAGAGTCTCGAGGGAGAGGCGTCGGCGGGCTGGGAGGGAGCGTTTCGGCATGGGGCAACCTCCTTGCGGCGGGCGCGCGGCACCGGCGCTCCGGCCCTCCCTGGCCGGGGCATCCTGCGCACTTGTTGGCGGGAAGGTGGGCCGGAGCATTCCCCCGAGTACGGGGATGCCCTCCGGCGCAGGCGAGGTGGTGGGACGGTATGAATGGCCCCCACTGCTCCACGCCAGATCGTACCCGGCGTGGGCGTGCCGGGCGTGGGGGATCGAGAAAATCGGGCGGCTGGGGGGCCGGCGGGCGGTAAGGTGTGCGGGGGATTCAGGCGGTGGCGGGGCCCTCGGGCTGCTCGAGGATCATGATCTTCTGCCAGATCTTGGCCGACAGCCCGGTGGTGAGGCTCTCGAAGCGCTCGACGGCGGCGAGGGTGGGGTCATCGGGGAAGTCCTGGACGTAGAGCTGTCCGATCTTGGAGAGGATGGCGAGCAGCTCGGTGCAGAACTGGAGGTAGTGGCGCATGGCCTCCTCGTTGAGGGGGGTGTAGCCGACCATGACGTCGGGGTCGGGTGTCTTGGCGAGCTGGTGCATGTCGATGATGTGGGCGATGGCGCGTAGCTCGTGGAGGGCCGCGATCGCGCGGTCGCGCTTCCAGCGGGTCTCCAGGGTGACGAGGAACCACACGCCGGCGGCGAGGAAGCCGAGGGCGGGGGCGGCCTGGCGGGCGAAGTCGAGGAACATCTTGGTGGCGTCGCCCGTCAGGGTGAACGCCACCCCGGCGCCGAACGCCACGGTGACGGCGGCGATGGCGATGAGCGTGATGCGCAGCCACCAGATGGGCTGCTGGATCTTCTCGGCCTTCTCGGCGGCGGCGCGGCACACGTCCACCAGCACGCGTGCGACGTCGGACAGGCCGGCGTCGGGGAAGCGCAGGGCGATGCGTCCGGCGACCTTCTCCGCCGTCTCGATGAGCTTGTCCGAGCGGAGGTGGCGGTAGTCTTGTGTCATAGGGGTCAGGGGTCAGGGGTCAGGGGTCAGTAAGAAAGTGAACAGCCAAGAGAAGACCAGGGAACAGCCAGTGAACAGCCTCGATGGAGGCTGCTCACTGGCTGTTCTACTGGTTTTCCCTGACCCCTGACCCCTGACCCCTGACCCCTTGCGATTACTTCTTCTTCTTGGCGGCGGCGGCCTTCTTGGCGGCGCTCTCCTTGGCGACCTGCGGCACGCTGTAGTGCTTGCTCTTCTTCTTCCGCGTCGGGCGGATCGAGATGAGGCCGCCGTTTGGCCCGGGGACCGCGCCGAGGACGAGGATGAGGTGGTTCTCCGGGTCGATGCGCACGACCTTGAGGTTGCGGGCGGTCCGCTGGGCGTTGCCGTGTTGGCCGGCCATGCGGATGCCACGCTTGGGGCGGCCCGAGCCTCGGTTGCTGGCGTTGGACGCCATCGAGCCACGCTGCCGCGAGCCCTTCTTCACGCCGTGGCTGGCACGCAGGCCCTTGTACCCGTGCCGCTTCATGACGCCGGTGAAGCCGCGGCCCTTGGTCGTGCCGATCACGTCGACGGCCTTGATCTCCTTGAAGGCCTCGGCGGCGAGGACGACGGAGCCGACCTTGTAGGTCTCGTGCGGCTTGTCGAGGCGGTACTCCTTGATGTGCCGCTGCGGCTCGACGTTGGCCTTGGGCGGGATGACGACGCCGGCGGCGATGCGGGCGGCCTTGCGCTTCGACTCGAGGTCGGCGGCGACGTGGCCACGCTCGGCGCGGATGGCCTTGCGGCGTGCCTTGTCCACGAATCCGAGCTGGAGGGCGTCGTAGCCGTCACGGTCCTTGTCGCGGACCTGGAGGACGGGGCAGGGCCCGACCTGGAGGACGGTGACGGGCGACGCCTTGCCCTCGGTGTCGAACACCTGCGTCATCCCGATCTTGAACCCGAGCATGCCGACGGACATGAGAACCTCGCGGAGTTTCGGAGGCGACTGTCTGGCCCGGCGCACGGCCGGTGAGCATCATCGCCTTTGACCCGATGGTGATGGCCCACTCGCGGGCCAAAACGCAATTGTAGCGGAAGGAGGGGCGGGGACAAGGGCGGGTCACTCGAAGAGACGGGCCTGGGTGCACGGCATGCTTTGTCGTCAGGCGGCGCGGCGGGAGCCCCGGAAGGTGCCCGGACAGCGGATGCCACCGCATCGCCGTGCCGCATCTCTACCGACGCCCACCGCCCGACGCGGGTCACTTCTTGCCGAGGATGAGGTGGATGGCCCAGCACCCACGCACTCGCGGGCCGGGACCACGGAGGTGGGCCTCGGCGTCCGTCTCGTGCCCCTCCCCTTGCCGACGAGCAGCCGGTGGCGTGATGGCGCGTTCATCCGCGGCCCTCGTCGGCGTTCATTTCATCCCGCCGAGCGCCCTCTTCGCCGCGTCGCGGAAGTGGACCTCGTCGTCGCCCTTGAACGTCTCGCGGACGTGCGTCAGGAGCCGGGCCGCCCCCTTCGCGTCCCCCGCCGCCCGCAGGCGCTCGGCGAGCAGCAGGCAGGCGCTGGCCGTCCGCACCCGCTCGCCGCGCCCCTCCATCGCGGTCTTCATGAGCGTGTCCGCCGAGGCCGCGTCCCCCGCGTTGGCCAGCGCCCACAGCGACGTCAGGTGGAGGTCGCGGTCCTTCGACCCCACCAGCGGGCGGATCGCCCCCGCCGCCTCGGCGTCGCGCAGCGTGCCCAGCCCGTGGACGATGGCGACACGCGCCTTGCCCTCCGCCCGCGGCAGCGCCGCCCGGAATTGCTCGGCGGCCCCGGCCTTGATCGCCAGCAGCGCCTGGGCCGCCGGCTCGTACAGCTCGTCATCCGCCAGCAGCTTGCCGACGGCGGCGACGGACTCGGGGCCGCCGGCCACCTGGAGCTGGCGGACGACGAACGCCTGCACGGCCTTCGGCTTATCGCCGCCCAGCGTGGAGGCCAGCGCCTCGGCGAAGGCCCGCCGCTGCCTGTCGTCCTTGGTCACGCGCCGGGCCAGGGCGTGGAGCGCATACCGCGCCTTGCTGTCGTCGGCGCCGCCCGGCGCCGCCAGCATCCCGACCACGGCGACGAGGCCGTCCTTGCCGGCGGCCAGGATGGCGTCGAGCGCCTTGTCGGCCGCCTCCTTCTTGACGGCGTCGGCCTTCGCCCCCTTGTCCGGTACCACGAGGGAGGCCACGATGCCGGCGATCTTCTCGCTGTCCGCCATGCTCACGCCCCCTGCCTGCTTCTGTCCTGGCTGTTCACTGGCTGTTCTACTTTCTGACTGACCCCTGACCCCTGACCCCTACTGCTCACAGGTGCCACGGCGCGCGCATCGGCGGGTTGACGAGGCGGTTGGCCTCCTCGTCGCCGACGATCTGCTCCTTCACCGGGTCGTACTTGATCTTCCGCCCCACGCGGATGGCGATGTTCGCCAGGTGCAGCAGCGTCGCCGCCCGGTGCGCCTCCTCCGGGCCGCCGCCCGCCGGCTTGCGTGTCTTCACCGCGTCGGCGAAGCTCAACAAGGGCGCGGGGTCGGCCATCCCCGTGACCTTCTTGCGGCCCGCGGGGTCGAGGTCGGCGAGGCTCACGCCGCGCGCCTTCTGACGCGAGTACGGCTCGCCCCACTCGCCGGAGTCCATCACCAGCGTCAGCCCGTCGGCGTACTTCAGCTCCACCCACCCCCACAGGCCCGTGACCTCGGCGTCGGCGGGCGGCGCGTGCGCCTCGATCTCCACGGGGCTGGTGTCGTCCTTGCCGAACGTCCACTGCACGGGGTCGAAGTAGTGCTGGCCCATGTCGCTCAGGCCGCCGCCCTCGTAGTCCCAGTAGCAGCGGTGCGTCCCGCCGACCCGCGCCGGCACGTACGGCTTCATCGGCGACGGGCCGACGTACATCTCCCAGTCGAGGTTCTTCGGGACCGGCGCCGTCCTGGCGTCGGCGCGGCCACTCCACTCCTTGACCTTGAAGCCGCCCTTCCTGATGAACACCGGCGCGTCCTTCTTCAGCAGGCCGCTCCGCATGACCTTGTGCGTCTGGACGTTGTCCTTGTTGCGGCTCGCGCTGAAGCGCCCGAAGGTGCAGACCTGGAGGATGCGTCCGTAACGCTTGAAGGCATCGACGACGGCCCGGCCCTCGGCGATGAAACGCGTCAGCGGCTTCTCGCACATCACGTCCTTGCCGGCCTCGGCGGCGGCGATGGAGATGAGGGCGTGCCAGTGCGGCGGCGTGGCGATGGCGATGAGGTCGATGTCCTTGCGGTCGAGGACGCGGCGGAAGTCGGTGTAGACGGTCTTGTTGTCCGCCTTATCGGCGAGGCGCACGTCGCAGCGGGCGAGCTGCCTCACCTCCAGGCCGCGCCTCATGTCGGCGAAGGTGCCGTTGCCGCGGCCGCCGCAGCCGATGAGGGCGGCGCCGAAGGTGTCGCTGGCGGCGACGTAGCCCTTGCCGCCCAGGACGTGCCGGGGCACGACGGTGAACAGCCCGGCGACGGCGGCGGTGGTGGTGAGGAAGTCGCGGCGTGTGGCGGGAGCGTCCATGGCGGACACCTCGGAGAGTAGGGTCGCTTCCGCCCCTGTTGTATGCGCCGCCGTCCCGTCCGGCGTGGCCGCCCGATACGTTATCCTGACAGAGCCAGCCCGCGGACGGTGACCCATGACGCACCCCCGAGCCATCCTGCTCCTCGCGATGCTGACCGGCGGCCTGCACGCGGCAGGGCCTCCCGCCGAGCCGTCCGCCCTGCCGCGCGCCGTGACGGAGCGGCTGAGGAAGGCCCATGCGGAGTGGCTGGAGGCGGCGCGTGCGGCGGAGGAGGGCGACCTCAAGACGGCGTGCAGACGGGGGGCGGCCTCGGCGGCGGTCCAGCGCGAGGCGCTGGGCGACCACCCGCGTTCCGCGGCGCTGCTGTGGGTCCTGGCGGGCTGGCACGAGCGGGCGGGGGACTGGGCCGCCGCCCGCCGCGCCCGCGCCGCCGTCACCGCCATCCTCGTGCGTGTCCACGGGGCGGATCACCACCGCGTGACCGACGCCCGCATCGCCGAGGCCGACACGCGCCGCGACGAGGCGCTCGGCGCCGACGGCAGGGCCCGCCTGGCGGCGTTGCGCCGCGCCGCGCGCGAGGCGCGGGTGAGGTCGCACAAGGGCGACCTGGCCGGCGCCGTCGCGCCGTTGGAGAAGGTGGTGGCCGACCTGCCGGGCCTCGTCGGCAAGGACCACCCCGAGCTGGCCGAGGCCCTCGGGGCGCTGGCGTGGGTGCTGCGCGAGATGGGCGAGTACGCCCGCTGTGAGCCGCTCTTGGTGCGGGCGCGGGCGGCCCTCCGCGCCGGCCTCGGCGAGCGCCACCCCCGCTATGCCGAGGGCGTGCAGAACCTGGCGGCGCTCTACTGGTCGCTGCGCGACTACCGCCGCGCCGAGCCGCTGTTCGTCGAGGCGCTGGCCATCCAGAAGGCGCTGGTGGGCGAGGAGGACGTGGAGTACGCCCGCACCCTCGCCAACCTCGCGCAGCTCTACAAGGACACGGGGCGGTACGCGCGGTCCCGCGACCTGTCGCTCCGCGCCCTGGGGATCCGCCGCGCCCTGCTGCCGGAGGGCGACCCCGACGTGCTGCTGAGCCTGCACAACCTCGCGGGGTTGTACGTCGATCTGGGCGACATCGACGGGGCCATCGAGCGCTACCAGAAGGTACTGGCGCTGCGGCGCGAGCACCTGGGCCGGGACCACCCCGAGGTCGCCTTCACCCTCAACAACCTCGCTGAGGCGTATCACCGCCTGGGCGACAGCCGCCGCTGCCGGCGGATGTACGAGGAGGCGCTCGCGCTGCTGAACCGCCGGCTCGGCCCCCGGCACGCCCTGACGACGATGACGCGGGCCAACCTGGCGAGCGTGCTGCTGGACCTCGGCGAGGCCGACGAGGCCCGGAAGATCCTCGAACAGACCCTGAAACTGGTGCGCGAGCGTGAGGGCGTCCGCCACCCGGACCACGCCCACGCCCTGAACAACCTCGCGGTGCTGTACTGGTCCACCGGCGACGCCCGCCGTGCCCTGCCCCTGTTCGAGCAGGCCCTGAAGCAGCGCTTCGAGAGCCTCGGCGAGCGGGCGCCTGGGTATGTGGCGGCGCTCGAGAACGTCGCCACCCAGCACCTGACGCTCGGCGACGCCCCCCGCGCCGAGCCGCTGTACCGCGAGGCGCTGTCGCTGTCGCGGCAGCGTCTGGAGGACACGTTCGCCGTGCTGAGCGAGCGGCAGCGTCTGGATCTGCTGGGCCGGCTGCAGCTCTCGCTGCACCTGTACCTCGGGGCGGCGCGGGCGGCGGACGCCCCGGCGGCGCGTCTGTACGAGGCGGTCCTGGCGTGGAAGGGGGCGGCGGCGGCCCGCGCCGAGGAGGAGCGGGCGGCGCGCGGCGAGCCGGCGCTCGCGCCGCTGTTCACCCGCCTCCAGGCGGCCCGGGTGCGGCTGGCCGCCCTCGGCGCCAACACGCCCCGGCCCGCCGACGAGGGCCGCTGGCTGGCGGCGTTCAAGAAGGTGGAGGCGGAGAAGGAGGAGACGGAGGCCGCCATCGCCAGGGGGAGCGCCGGCTTCCGCCTGCTCGGCTCGCGCCGCCGCGCCGCCCCGGCGGACGTGAGCGCGGCCCTGCCTGAGGGCGCGGGCCTGGTGGACTTCATCGAGTACGAGCAACACCTGTCGCTGCCGCCGCGAAAGGGCGGGCCGGCGGCGGAGAGGCGGCTGCTCGCGTTCGTGCTGCGCCGGGGCCTGCCGGTGCGCTGCGTCGGGCTTGGCCCGTCGGCGCCCATCGCCAGGGCGGTGAAGGTGTGGCGCGACGCCCTCGAACGAGGGGAGGGAGGCGCGGAGGCCGCCTCCGAGGTGCGCCGCCGTGTGTGGCTGCCCCTGGGGCGGTCGTTGGGCGTCGTGTCGGCGGTGATCGTGGCCGCGGACGGCGCCGTCTCGCACCTGCCGTTCGCCGCCCTGCCCGGCGCGAGGCCGGGGACCTGCCTCATCGAGGAGGTCGCCATCGGGCACATCACGGCGGGGCGCGACCTGCTGCCGGGGCCGGGCCGGGCGCGGGCCGCTGGCGGGCTGCTGACCCTGGGCGGGGCCGACCACGGCGGGCGTGGGAGGTGGGCCGACCTGCCCGGCACGCGGGTCGAGGTGGCCCGCGTCGCCGACCTCTGGCGCGGCCGGGCGGCGGGCCCCGTGGCGGTGCTGCGCGGCGAGGGGGCGGGCAAGGCCGATCTGCTGCGGGCCCTGGGGGACGCCCCTCCCCGCTGGCTGCACCTGGCGACGCACGGCTTCTTCGAGGAGGCGGCGGAGGGGCGGCCCGTCTCGCCGGCCGTCGCCCTCGGCATGCGCGAGACGATGACGCTGCACCGGAACCCGCTGCTGTCGTGCGGCCTGGCGCTGGCGCGGGCCAACGTGGACGCGGAGGGGCTGCTGACCGGCGAGGAGATCGCCGGCCTGGACCTGCGCGGCTGCGAGCTGGCCGTGCTGAGCGCCTGTGGCACGGGCCTGGGCCGGGTCGCGTCCGGCGAGGGCGTCCTGGGGTTGCAACGCGCCTTCCGCCTCGCCGGCGCGCGGTCCGTCCTCTACTCGCTGTGGAGCGTGAACGACGCGGCCACCAGCGTCCTGATGGAGGAGTTCTACGCCCGCCTGTGGGGCAAGGAGAAGCTCGCGCCCCTGGAGGCGCTGCGTCAGGCCCAGCTCGCCGTCCTGCGCCGGCCCGAGCTGGTGGCGGCCCGGCAGAAGGTGCTCGCCGGCACCCCGGGCCTGCGTGGGGCCGGCAAGGCGTCGGAGGTGATCGTGGCGGGCAGGAGGGAGAGGCGCTCTCCCCCGGCGTGGTGGGGCGCCTGGCAGCTCAGCGGCGACTGGCGCTGACCGCTCCGTCGTGGCGACCAGCCGGGAGGCTTGTCGGGGCAAGCCAGGAGGCTTGCCACTACGAGGGGCCGCCCGCCGGCTCACCCCGGCGGTTTTGACGGTCACTACGACGCGGCGGTAACGCGTCAACGGCGGAGAGCCGTCGTCCGTCAGCATCAGGATGAAGTGCAGGGTTGCGGCGGTCTTCGGCGCGACGAAGGACGCGCGTGCCGAGGAGGCGCCGTCGATCACGGGCGCCGGGCCCAGATGACTGCCCGGCTCCGGGTAGTGAACCCACGCGAACGTCAGCCGGCCGCCGTCGGGGTCAGACGATCCGCCGGCGTTGAGCACCACCTTTTCCCCCGGCGCGGCCTCGCGCGTCACCCCGCCACGCACCTCCGCGACGGGCGGGTGGTTCGCCTCCTTCGGGGCCTTGACGCACCAGTCCAGGCGGGCCCGGAAATCGTTCTGCAGGTGGGCGGCCCAGCGCTTCAACGTGTTGTCCCGGTGCGTCGTGCCGCCCCAGGCGTCCGCCTGGTTCGCCCAGTGATAACTGCTGCCCGCTTCGCGCGGCCCGTAGCGCCCCGCCCAGCTCCCCCACTCGGGCCGCAGCGGGTCGTTCATCCCCGTGGGCACGAGGTAGAGGAAGGTCATGGTGTCGCCCTCCTTCTGCGGGTGCGTCGTGTTCGTCGGGTACAGCGCGCCGAGCGGGCCGTGGCCCGTCAGCACGTCGCGCTTGAGGTCGAAGCCGCCGGCCTTGGCCGTCAGGGCGCTGAAGCGGTGGTACCAGCGCCGGCCCTCCAATTCGGGGCGGAACGTGTCGATCCAAAGCGGGAACGGCGGGGCCTGCTTGTAGGTGTGGTCGCCGAACTTGTCCGACGAGCTGAGCCGCAGGCGCGACTTGAACGCGGCGTAGCCCTTCGGCCCGCGCTTCTTGAGGACGAGATCGAGGGCGCGTTTGAGGTTGTTGACGCCCGAGCCCCTGTCGCTGCCCCAGTCGGAGTACCACAGCGGACGCGGGTCGGCGCGGTCCACGGCGGCGATGAGGAGCCGTACCCCGTCGTCGCGCCCGTCGTGGCCGGCGACGGTGCGATCCCACAGATACGCCTTCGTCGGGTACCGCCGATCATGCCGGACGAGGTTCGCGTGGCACTCGCCGTAGGCGTCGAGCAGGCGGCGGGCGATGCCCAGGCCGGTGCGCTCCTTGTTGAGGTTCTCGCCGTCGCGTGCCCTCTCTCGGTTGCAGATGATGCCCTCGACATCCCACTCGTTGCAGTAGAGCAGGAAGCGGACCATCGACTGCTCGTCATCGGGGTCTCCGCCGAGGTCCGTCTCGATGAACACGCGGGGCCGTGGGGTCGGCTCCGGCTCGGGCGGCGCGGCCCCGCCGCTAGCCAGCACCAGGAGGATCGCCGACACGAGACGCGACATGCTCCACCTCCATCCGCCCTCATCCTACGCGCCGTTACCCGTGTAACCACCTCGGCCACCCCGTTGCTTGCTGGGCGGCGGCCGGGTAGCATGGCCTCGCCCACCCATCCCCGCGAAGGGCCCGCTCATGGCCTGCGTCACCCGCGCCGCGTTGCTGCTGTCGCTGACGGCGGCCCTGGCCGTCGCCGCCCCCGCGCCGCCGCCGGCGCTGACCTACCGCTTCCCAGTCGGCGAGAACATGCGGTACGCCCACGAGGCGAAGATCGAGCTGACGATGGCGTTCGCCGGCACCGAGGTGGCCGTCACTTTCGTGATGGGGATCGAGTCGGCGTGGAAGGGGCTGGGGCCGCCCAAGGGCGGCGAGACGCCGATCAGCCAGACGACGGGCCGCGTGCGTCTGGAGGTCGCGGGGCCGGAGCCGATCGGCGAGGGCGAATACGACTCGAAGGACGGCAAGATGCCGCCCGGCCCGTACTTCGAGAAGATAGGCCCGATGCTCAAGGCGATGGTCGGCAAGGCGACCACGCTGAGCGTGACGGCGGCGGGGAAGGTGAAGTCCGCCAGGGTGCCCAAGGAGCTGGCCGACGAGCAGAAGAAGCTGCGAGACGAGGCCGCCGCCGCCGGGGTGCCGTCCGACGCGCTCGGGGCGCTGATGGGTCAGGGCGGCCTGGTGATGCCGAACTACACGCCCGGCAAGGGCAAGGTGTGGGAGACGGTCTCCGTGGCGAAGGCGCCCGGCGGCAAGATCACGACACGCACCGTCTTCGAGCACAAGGGGACGGAGAAGCGCGGCGGCCGCACGGTGGAGGTCATCCGCATCACGCCCACGGTGACGGCGGAGGGCGACGGCACCAAGGCGGCGCTTAAACTCAAGAGCAGCGAGTCGTCGGGCGTGGCGTACTTCGACAAGGAGGCCGGCCGGCTCATCGAATCGTCGGTCACCATGAAGATGGAGGTGGAGATGACCGTCGGCGGCAGGGCGGTCACGCAGAAGATCGACCAGACGATGACGATGAAGTACCTCCCGGAGTGAGGCGGGCGAGGACGGCGCCGCGGACGAGTGCCGCCGCCTCCGCCGGCGCCCTCTTGATGTCCGACTCCCACAGACGCAGGACGGCCCAGCCCTGGCGTTCGAGGGCGGCGTTGTTCTCCCGGTCGCGGGCCCGGTTGCGCCCGATCTTGGCGAGCCAGTACTCAGGATTGTGCCGCTTCGCGAGACGGGCGCGGAGCCTGCGCCAGTCACGGCCATGCCAGAAGTCGCCGTCGCAGAAGACGGCCAGCCGGGCGGATGCGAACGCCAGGTCCGGCTTGCCCGGCAGGTGGGCCGCGTGCTTGCGGTAACGCAGCCCCAGACGCCACAGCGCGCGGCGGAGGAGCAGCTCGTGGGCCGTGTCCGTGCCGCGGTTGGCCCGTCCGGTGTTCGACGCCGCCTGGGACGAGGGCGCGAGGCCGATGTAGCTCGGGGCGGTGCGGGGCCGGCGTGTCATCGTCACTCCTGACGTCGTGGCGGGCCGCCCGTATTGTCGCGGCGCCGCCGGGCGGCGCCAAGGCCGTCCTGGCGGATGTTTTCCCGTGGCGACAGGCGTCCTGCCTGTCACGCCCTCTGTCAATGCGGACAGGCACCGGCGTACCCGGGCCCTACTGCGCCCCGACGGCCTGACCTCCGCCGTCACGGCGGATCGAAACGCGGGAATGTGCCACGCCGCGGGTGGTCGGGGGGGACGACATCGGCCCCGCCGCGCCCCGGGGTGGCATACCCGACCCTGGCTCCGGACAGGGCCACCCGCCACGCCGCACGCGGAGCCGCCGCCTGCCGTGCCGCCCGTATGCGCGGCCCTCGCCGGACCGGTGCCGGCCAGGAGGCAGGCCGCCGGGGTCGATCAGGCGTCCATCACGATGAACCGCGTGCCGCGCCGGCCTTCGCCAGAGGAGACGGGCCGCTGCCCGCGCGGTAGACTGGCCGGCATGAGCGATCCCACCCTCGACGCCTTCGGGCACAGCGACCCCCGCCCCGCCGCGCAGATGCTGCCGCTGGTCTACGAGGAGCTCCGCCGGCTGGCCGCCGCCCGGCTGGCCGCCGAGCCGTCCGGTAACACCCTTCAGCCGACCGACCTGGTCCATGAAGCGTACCTCCGGCTGGCCGGAACGCTTGACGGAGGCCAATGGGACGGACGCGGCCACTTCTTCGCCGCCGCGGCGGAGGCCATGCGCCGCATCCTCGTCGATCACGCCCGCAGCAAGCACAGCGTGAAGCGAGGCGGCGGCCGCGTCCGTCTGGACCTCGGCCAGGTCGCCCCCGCCGCCCCCGACAGGGGCATCGAGATCCTGGACATCGACGCCGCCCTCGTCGAGCTGGCCACGGTTGACCCCAGGGCCGCCGAGCTGGTGAAGCTCCGCTACTTCGCCGGCCTGAGCATCCCCCAGGCCGCGGACGCCCTCGGCATCTCGCCCCGCAGCGCGGATTTCCTCTGGGCCTACGCCCGCGCCTGGCTCCTCCGCTCCCTGGGGGGCCCCGACTCCCAGACGTAGGGCGCCACACACGATTCCTGGAAACAGCTTGCGCGGCCCACGCGCGGATTCCGCATGGTATGACAGCCACCCCCCGGGAGGCAGGTTCCCATGACCGAGCGCGACCTGTTCATCGCTGCCCTCCAGTTGGAACACCCGGCCCAGCGCCAGGCCTGCCTGGAGGAGGCCTGCGCCGGCCGGCCCGGGCTGCGCGAGCAGGTGGAGAACCTGCTGCGCCTCCACGAGGGCGCCGGCAGCTTCCTCGAGCGGCCCGCGGTGGATCCGGCGACCGGGGCGTTCCTGACCGCAGCCGGGCAGGCGCCGCCCTGCGAGGCCCCCGGCATGATGATCGGCCCGTACAAACTCGTGGAGCGGCTGGGCGAGGGCGGCATGGGCACGGTGTGGCTGGCCCAGCAGTCCGAGCCGGTCAAGCGCCCCGTCGCCCTTAAGCTCATCAAGGCCGGCATGGACAGCAGGCAGGTCATCGCCCGCTTCGAGGCTGAGCGCCAGGCGCTGGCCCTGATGGACCACCCCGGCATCGCCCGCGTCCTCGACGCCGGCGCCACCCACGGCGGCCGGCCTTACTTCGTCATGGACCTCGTCAAGGGCGTGGCCATCACCCGCTACTGCGACGAGCACCGCCTCACCCCCCGCCAGCGTCTGGAGTTATTCATCCCGGTCTGCCACGCGGTCCAGCACGCCCACCAGAAGGGCGTCATCCACCGCGACCTCAAGCCGTCCAACGTCCTCGTCGCCCTCTGCGACGGCGGGCCCGTGCCCAAGGTCATCGACTTCGGCGTGGCCAAGGCCACCGGGCTGCCGTTGACGGACAGGACGCTGGACACCGGCCTCGGGGCCGTCGTCGGCACGCTGGAGTACATGTCCCCCGAGCAGGCGGAGCTGAACCAGCTCGACGTCGACACGCGCTCCGACGTCTACTCCCTGGGCGTGCTCCTCTACGAGCTGCTGACGGGGACGACGCCGCTGGACCGGCGGAGGCTGAAGGGGTCGTCGCTGCTGGAATTGCTGCGGCTGGTCCGCGAGCAGGACGCGCCGACCCTGTGCGGCCGGCTGGACACGGCGGAAGACCTGCCCGCCATCGCCGCCAGCCGCGGGCTGCCGCCGGCCTCCCTGTCCGGGCAGCTGCGGGGCGAGCTGGACTGGATCGTGATGAAGGCGCTGGCGAAGGAGCGCAACGGCCGCTACGCCACCCCCAGCGACCTCGCCCAGGACGTGCGGCGCTACCTGGCCGACGAGCCGGTCCTGGCCGGCCCTCCCTCCGCGTGGTACGGCTTCACCAAGTTCGTGCGGCGCAACAGGACCGGCCTGGCGGTGGCACTCCTGGCCCTGGCTTTCCTGGTGGTCCTGGGCGCTGTTGCCGGCTGGGCCCTCCGCGACCGGGAAGCGCGCGATCAGGAGGTCGCGGTGGAATCCGCACGGAAGCTGGCCCTGGCCGAGGAGGGCATCCGCCAGGCGCTCCAGCGCGCCGGCAGCAGCCTCGACGCGATTCGCGCGGCGCTGAATCAGAAAGGCGGCGTGCAGGAGCTGCTCAACCAGCGCGCCGGCTGGGAGCTTCATCTCAGGACAGCACAGGTCGAGCTGGCGCAGGCCAGGCTGCTGCGGGCTGCTGCCGAGGGAGCCATCGATGCCGATGTCGCCCAGGCCCTGGACCGGCTCGAGCAACAGCACACCGCCGACGAGGCCGATTTCCGCCTGGCCGTGCGCCTGGAGAAGATCCGCCTGGACCGGGCGAATTGGGTCGTGGCCCATTTCGACTTCCGCACCGCCCTCCGGGAGTATCCCCTGGCGCTGGCCGGCTTCGGCGTGCTGACCCGGCCTCCCGACGCGGCCGCGGCCGGCCTGGCGGCCTCGCCGATCCGCGAGCAGCTCGTGGCCGCCCTCGACGACTGGGCCTACGTCGCTTACAACCTGCGCGACGACCCCCTGGCCGAGCGCCTCCTGGCCGTGGCCCGCAAGGCCCAGCCCGATCCCGCCTGGGGAGACCGCCTGCGCCGGGCCGAGGCCTGGCGCAGCTCGCCTGAGATGGCCCGCCTCATGGCCGAGGCCCCGGTCTCCCGCCTGTCGCCCCAACTGCTCTGCCTGGCAGGCAGCCTGCACATGCGCCGCCCGCACCAGGTCGCCTGGATGCGCCGCGCCCAGGCCCAGCATCCGGCCGACTTCTGGCTCGCTTTCGAGCTGGGCAACTCGGTTTCCGACCCCGCCGAGGCCGCCCTCTGGTTCCGCGTCGCCATCGCCATTCGCCCAGGCAACCCCACCGCCTACTGCAACCTCGGCCTCGCCCTCCGCGACCAGAAGAAGCTGCCCGAGGCAATGGCCGCCTACCAGCGGGCCCTGGACCTCGACCAGCGGCACGCCAACGCGCATAACGGCCTCGGCGTCGTGTACTTCGAGCAGCGGAATTACGAGGGCGCCCTCGCCGCCTACCGCCAGGCCCGGAAGCTCAGTCCCGACAACCCCATCATCCACACGAACATCGGCTTCGCCCTCTCCCGCCAGGGCAAGCGCCGCGAGGCCATCGCCGCCTACCGCGCTGCCATCCAGGCTGACCGCAAGGACGCCCTGGCCTGGGCCGCCCTCGGCCAGGCCTTGCGCGTCGAGAAGAAGCTGGATGACGCCGTCGCCCTCTTCCGCCACGCCATCCGCATCAACCCCCGCTGCTTCATGGCCCACGACGAACTGGGAATCGCCCTCGGCCAGCAGCAGGATTCCGCCGGGGCCATCGCGGCCTACCGGGCGGCGATGAAGCTCGACCCGGAGGACGCCGACATCTGCCAGTCCCTCGGCAACGCCCTGATGTCGCAGAAAAGGCCGCAGGAGGCCATCGGTGCCTTCCAGGAGGCCATCCGGCGCAACCCCAGGCTTCTCGAGGCGCACTGCAACCTCGGCACAGCGTTTTCGGAGCTGGGCAATCATGTGGCTGCCGCCGCCGCTTACCGCGAAGGCCTGAAGATCAAGCCAGACAGCGCCGCCGCCTGGTACAACCTCGGCTGCGCCTTGGGCAAGTTGGAGCAGGCGGACGAGGCCGTTGCCGCCTACCGCAGGGCCATCGCCTTCGACTCGAAGGACGCCTCGTACCACCACAACCTCGGCATCGCGCTTCGTGTCCAGCGGAGGCTCGATGCGTCCGTCGCCGCCTTCCAGGCCGCCATCAAACTCGACGCGAACCAGGCACCGACCCACTGCGAGCTCGGCTTCACCTACAGCGCCCAGGGCAAGCTGGCGGAGGCAACTGCCGCCTATCGCCAGGCCATCGCACTCAACCCGCGTCACGCGATCGCCCACAACAACCTCGGCCACGCACTTCGCGGCCAGAGGAAGCCGGATGAGGCCGCCGACGCCTTCCAGACGGCCGTCGACATCGACCCGAATTACACCGCGGCCTGGTGCAACCTCGGGCTCGCCCTTTGCGACCAGAAGAAGCTGGACGAGGCCATCGCCGCGCACCGCAAGGCCCTCGACATCGACCCAGGATTCGCCGGGGCCTACCACGGCATCGCCGTCGCCCTTCTTACACAGAGGAAACTGCCCCAGGCCGCTGACGCCCTCCACATGGCCATCAAACTCGACCCACAAGACGCCAGCGCCCGCAACCACCTCGGCAACGTCCTCGCTGAACAGGGGAAGCTCGACGAGGCGGCGGCCGCCTACCGCCAGGCCGTCAGAATCAACCCAAGAAACTCGACGGCCTGGCTCAACCTCGGCATCGTCCTGCGGAAACAGCGGAAGCTGGGCGAGGCCGTCGCCGCCCTCCGCAACGCCATCGAGGTCGAACCAAAGTACACCAGCGCCTGCATCGAGCTTGGCAGCGCGCTTCTTGACATGCGGAAGCCGGAGGAGGCCGCCGCCGTCCTCCGGCAGGCGGTCAAGCGCGGCCTTGAGGACGCCGAGATCCACTACCACCTCGGCATGGCCCTGGTGGCGCAGCGGAAGCCGGACGAGGGCATCGCCGCCTACCGCCAGGCCATCGCCCTTCGGCCCCGCTACCCCGAGGCCCATTGCAATCTCGGCAGCATCTACCTGAAACGCGGCCAGTTCGCTCAGGCGCTGGATTTCTACCAGAAGGGACACGACCTCGGCAGCAAGCGTCCCGGCTGGCGCTATCCCTCGGCCTCCTGGGTGAAGACCTGCGAGGGCCTCCTCGCCCAGGAGAAGAGGCTCCCCGATGTCCTGGCGGGCAAGGACGCCGGTGCCGCCGAGCTGCTCAGCCTGGCCGGGCTGTGCCTGCAGTACAAGAGCCGCTACGCCGACGCGGCGCTGCTCTATTCCCGGGCGTTCGCGGCCAGGCCCAGCCTCGCCGATGGCCCCAACCAGTCCCACCGCTACAACGCGGCCCGCGCCGCCGTCCTGGCGGCAAGCGGCAAGGGGATCGGCGCCGACAAGCTGGACGCCGCCGACAAGACGCGCCTGCGCGGCCAGGCCCTTGTCTGGCTGTCGGCCGGCCGGGCCGCCATCGCCAGGTTCCTGGCGGACGATCCAGAGGCCGCGGAGGACGTCGAGAACGGCCTGAAGCACTGGCTGGACAACCCCGACCTGGCCGACGTCCGCGACGCCCGCCCCCTGGCCGAGCTGCCGGAAGAGGAGCGGCAGCGGTGGATGAAGCTGTGGGAGGAGGTGCGCGACCTCGTGCGCCGCGCCGGCAAGAAGTAGTCGATCACGCCAAGCGCCGGGGCGGCCCTTGTCACCAGGCAAGGCCAGCTCCGGCCCCCATTGCCCTGGCGCTCAGCCTGCGCGCCGGGAACGAAGGCCTATTCAATAGAGTCGCTGCGCAATAGCTGGGGGTGGGGCGGAGGCGCACTCGCCCCCTCCCC
>CAZVZK010000123.1:0-29979 GCA_964630925.1 uncultured Alcaligenaceae bacterium | reverse complement strand
GGGGGGGGGGGGGGGCGGCGGGGGGCGGCGGGGCGGGGCGCGGGGCGCGGGGCGCTCACCGCCGGGGCACGCGCCGGGGCTCCGCCGCCTCGGCCACCGCCGCCGCCACGTGCGCCACGCTGGGCGTCGGCCGCGCCCACCAGCGCCAGCAGCGCCAGCAGACAGAGGGATCGCTTCATGACAAGGGCCTCCGGTGGGTTAGCGGCCCTTCTTGCGGATGAACGTTACCTCGATGTCCGGGAGGGGCTGCTCGTCCACCTCGCGGTCCTTCGAGGTCCAGGAGAAGCTGCCCTCGTCGATGTACTTCCAGCGGTTCGTGGAGGTGGACCTCCTGCCGTCGGGGAAGGTGCCGTTGCTGTCGGTGACCCAGGCGTTGCCCTCGCGCGCCCACACGCAGTCGGCGAACCCGCCGGCGGAGTCGAACAGCCACGAACGCACCTTGTCCTCGGCGGCGTCGTAGCCGATGCGCTGGCGGACGGTCAGCACCTTGCCGCCCTCGCGCTTGACCGTGAACTCCTGGAGGAGGAACGTCTGGCCCGGCGCCCAGGTGCAGGTCAGCGTCACGTCGCCCTTGCCGTCCTTGTCCACCCACTCGCCGACCAGCCACTCCAGCGCCTTGAGCTTCGTGACGGCGGGGGGCTGCTCGTCTTCGGACGCATCGGGCAGGTCGCGCACGCGGTTCATGTACCACTCGCCGTCGAGCTTCAGCCACACCGCCTCGTACTTGCCGATGTCGTTGCCGCCGTCCTTGCGGTCCAGGGACGCATCGCCGATCTCGATGGCCACGTCGGGCTTGACGAAGCGCAGGCTCCTGACGGTGATGGTCTGCTTCGCCCCCTTCGTGTTGGCGAGGGCCTTCTTGAGGAGGACGCGGATGCGCTCCTTGCCCCGGAACGACTTGCCGGCCTCGTTGATGAACTCGGCGTCGTCGGTCCAGGGGGCCATCACGCCGTCGAGGTCGCCCTTGTTGTAGGCGGCGCTGAAGGCGTCGATGCGGGCGCGGATGGCCTTCTGCTCGGCGGCGGCCTTCTCGGGGGTGAGCCGCCCGGAGATGTCGGGGGGCGCGTCCTTGCCCTTGGGGGTGTCGCCTGCGTCCTTCTGGCGGAAGGCGAAGGCGGCGCCGAGGCCGGCGAGGCCGGCGGCGAGGAGGGCGGCGAGGATGAGTCTGCGGGGGGGCACGGGTCGGTCCTCCGGTGGCGGTGTGTTGGGCGAGCGCACAGATAGGCGGAACGGCCCGGCGGGCAAGGGGGGGAGGGAAAAAGGGCGGGCTGTGAATAGCTGACCGGAGTAGCTGACAGCCAGCAACGGCCAGCTAACTAAATTCAAATCAAGATCAATAAATCTAAGACAACAGAAGGCAAGAACAGCCGGGCTCCGTCCACCGGCGCCACGAGGCGGCCCTGCACCCGCGCCCCGTCCAGCACGCGAGTGCGGGCCAGGCGCCCGACCGTGCGGGCGCGCACGGCGGCGGGGGAGGCCCCGGCGGCCTCGGCCCCCGCGAGTTAGTCGTCCAGGGTGTCGTTGTGGGGCAGGGCCCGCACGCCGTGCCGGCGAGACGGTTGATTTTGCCGAGGGCCTCGCAGCCGGCCTCGCGGTACTTGAAGTCGAGCTGCCTCCTGCTGCCGAGCCTGCCGGCGAAGGTGAGGATGCCGTGCCGGAGCAGCAGACGCGCCGGGTAGGTGGCGCCGGCGGCGCGGCGGGCGTCCGGCGCGGCATCGAGCCAGGCGTCGAAGCCGGAGAAGAAGTGCCCGGCGGGGCGGGCGAAGGCGGGCCCGACGCTCTGCGACGGCCGGCCTTGAGACGCTCGTTTCGGGTGTGCGTGCGGATCAGGGCGGCCGCCAGGCGGTGCGCCTGGGCGGCCACGGCCTCGAGACGCTTGTGCTCCGCGATCCATGAGCGGACGCCCTCGAGCAGGCCCTTTGGGACGTGGGCGTCGCGCGTCCTGCCCCCTTCCTTGTAGGTGAGGCGCCAGGCGAAGTGGGGCTCGCCGCTCTTGCAGCGGCAGGCGGGCTTGCCGCAGCGTTTGGGGACGCGGTTGAGGGTGGCGGCGAGGGCGGGGCCGGACGAGGCGAGGCGTGCGTCGAGGGAGCGGCGGATGTCGGTGGGGTGGTCGGGGATGCGCATGGCAGGTCCCAGCACGGGTTTGCGTCGGCGATCAGCGAGCAGGGTGAGGGGGCAGCCTACCCAGACCCGGGCCGGACAATCAAGACGCGAAGAATGGGGCGAGGGCAGGGCCGCGGGCCCCTCGCCCTCCGCGCCTCGGGCGTAAGCACTTACGACTGGATCAACGGTGCGAAGAATCACTCACTCCGCAGAGCTGGGGCGCCGTGGCGCTATCCCCATGTCCGCGCATCCAAGAGAACGATCTCAAGCCAATCGAGGAACCGGAGAGTCGCCCCCTCTCGCGACTCTGGCGTGCCAGAATTCACGGAACACCAGACGCTCCCACGTACCTCACCGGTGACAACGAGGAACACCCCATCTCCTCCAGGGTATCCGCCGAAGTGCAGGCATCCTGGCAACCATCCGGTGTCCCAGAGCGGAGCGAGCTCAGGAAATACTGGCGCGAAGATGGGCCGGCCTTCCGCCAGACGTTCGCTGAGAAGTGCCTGGGTGACCGGGAAGGGCGTCGCCAACGCCAGCCCCGGCCCGTGGTACGTGCGGACGAGGGGGAGGATCTCGAAATCGCAGGAGTAGCCCGCTATCCGTCCGCCGTCGCCGACCTCAGCCAGGAACAGGCGGTACTCGTCGGGCAGGGATACGCCCTTGCCCGCCTCCCAGGCGGCGACGCGTCCCTCGGTGAGGGGCGGGTTGGGGACGAACGGCTCGGGCCACTCGTCCATGCGGGCGAGCAGCCCACGGACGCGGTCCAGGGCCGCGAGGGCCTCCTTCGTGTAGTGGCGCGGCACGGCGGGTCAATCCTCCGGCTCGATGAACGCGCCCGTCACCACGCAATCGAGGAGCAGCACGCGCCCCGGCGCCCCCTCCGCCCTGGCGCCGTCGCTGCGGACATCGATCTCGTGCCCGATCCGCGTCCGCCACGGCACCCGCTCGCCCACGAATTCACAGGCCATCACGAGCCCGCCCTTGCGGACGGTGAGGATGCAGGCCGGGGTGCCATCCGGCAGGGCGTGTCGGGTGACCCCCTCCACGCGGACGCTGTCGAAAGCTGCCCCCTGGAGGTCGCGCGGCGTCTGGCGTGCGAGGCTGGCGAGTTTCCCGGCACGATGGCGCAGACGCCCAGGCCCGCGACGCCGCCCACGAGGAGGCAGACGCCGAGATGCACCCAGCCGCGCGGGATCGGGCCGAGGGCGAACGGCTGTCGCGGATGGACGCGCCGGCGAGAGCCCTCCTCATCAAGCCACGCCCAGACGAACGGGTCGCCGACGCCGGGCGCCGGCCTGACTCGTTGTTGCGGTGGCATGGGGCGTCTCCTCGAGGGGGTGTCGTCGGGCAGTGTATCGCTCCCGGCCTGGCCCCGCAACCACGGGTCGCAGTTGAAGCGGACGAGCAGAGGGGATAGATCACCGCCCCGCGTTCGATCCTCTTCCGCGCCGAGCATCTGCTCGATCCTGTCCCGCCATTGATACTTCGCGGACGAGCCGTAGCTTCGGCTCCCACTCGAACTCACCCAGCCGCGCCCGCCCCGCCTCGCCGAGACGGCGACAGAGGGCGGCGTCGCCCGCCAGACGCCGCAGCTCCGACGCCAGAGCGCGCACGTCGCCGCACGGCACGACGAGGCCGTCGTGCTCGTGGCGGACGATCCACGGCGGCCCGCCGGCTTCGTACACGACGTTCGGCACGCCGTTGGCCCACGCCTCGAGGAGGACGAGGCCGAACGAGTCCGACCGGCTCGGCAGCGCGAACACGTCCAGCCCGGCGAAGAAGTCACGCTTGCCGGCCTCGTCGAGGACGCCGAGTAAACGCACCGGGCCGCGTGGGGAGAAGCCCGCCCAGAAGGCGCGGAACGAGGGCATGGTCGGGCCGGCGAGGACGAGATGCACGTCGGGGCGCTCGGCCCAGACGTGCTGCATCGCTTCGAGGAGGTCCACCGTCCCCTTCTCGCGGCTGGCGTTGGCGAGGTGGCCGACGACGCCCCCCGGCGGGACGGCCCAGTTGCGGCGAGCCTTCTCGCGATCCCCGCCGGTGCAGGAGGCGGGATCGACGCCGAGGCCCTGGAGGACGAGGCGGCGTTCCTCGACGCCCAGGCCGGCCAGGACGCGGCGCTCGCCCTCCGTCTGGACGAAGACGGCGTCGGCGCCCTTCGCGATGCGGACGAGCGCCGGCGTAGTATAGGCCCGGCGGATGGGGTCGGCGGGGTCGCGCGGGTCGCCGGTGTGGACGAACGGCGTCAGCAGGAACGGCACGCGCAGCCGGCGGGCCAGACGCCAGGCGCACATCAGCGGGAACGAGTACGGGAAGGCGCTGGCGTGGACGGCGTCGAAGCGGCCACGGACGTTCCACTGGCCGAGGGCCATCGGGTTGACGGGGACAGTGAGCGCCTGCCATGCGGGGATGGGGACGAGCGAGAGCGCCTTCATGACGTAGCGGTGCAGGATCGGGACGTGCCACAGGGGCGAGCGGACGACGGTGACGCCGTTTTCGCGGGAGGTGCCGGCGGGGAGCTGGCGGGCGCGGGCGTCCCAGAAGGCGTCGAGGTCGAGGGCCGTCGTCGTGAAGACGGTGACCTCGTCGCCTTGCCGGGCGCAGTAGGAGGACAGGCGGGCGAAGTACGCCTCGGAGCCGCCGGGCGCCGGGGGGTAGCGGTGGATGAAGTGGGCGAGGCGCATCAAGATCGCTTCTTCTTCTTCGGCGTGGCCGGCGCGGCGGCCAACTTGCGGATGTCGCCGTGGGCGCGGTAGAAGCCGCCCTGCGTGGCCTCGCGCACCTCGGCGACGACGAAGCGTGCGCCCTCCTCGCGCAGGTTGCGCGGGAACTGGACGTGCCACGTCGGGTCGTAACCCTTCGACACGACGCGCACGCGGACCTTCTCGCCCTCCTTCACGCACTCGACGATCACGCCCCCGCCGGCGTCGCTCACCGACTCCACCTGGCGCGTGTCCACCTGGGCGACGGGCTTGGGCGCCTGCACCTGCTGCGTCTTCGGCAGCGTCCCGGCCTGCGCCGCCGTGATGGCCGCCTCGCTGGCGTCGAGGCACGCCAGGGTGCCGTCGGTCGTCACGATGTACAGCTTCTCGCCGTGGTACTGCATCGAGAGGGCCGAGGCGCAGCCGGTGCCCAGCGCCCAGAGCAGCTTGCCCTTGTCGTCGAAGCAGGAGACGGTCGAATTGCTGTCGCCGGCGAAGACGTACCTGTCATCCGGTGAGGCGGCGTTGGACAGGACGGTGTTCCTCACCTTGCAGGTGAGGTCGAGCTTGCCGCTCTTCTTGTCGATGCGGTGGACGTCGGAGCCGCCGGGGTAGACGTAGTTGTCGGTCTGCCAGCCGAAGAGGATGGCGCCGCCCTTCTTCTGCTCCCACAGCTTCTTGCCGTCCGTGGCGTTGTAGGCGGTGACGTGGTTGTGGCCGTGGTAGATGGCCTCCTGTGTCGACCGCACCATCCAGGCGCTGCCGCCGGTGCCCTTCTTCTCCCACATCAACTCCTCCTCGGCGTTCAGGACGGTGAGGCCGCCGTTCGCGGAGGAGACGGCGAGGACGCCGCCGCAGATGTCGAGCCAGAGGATGTCGATGCTCTCGGAGATGGAGTAGGCGAGGCGCGGCACCTTGCCGGTGAGGTCGTAGACGTTGCCGTCGTCGCAGCCCGCGTACAGCCAATCGTGGTCGCCGACGAGGCACTTGACGCCGTCGGGGAGCTTGAACTGTTGGAGCACCTTGCCGTCGTGGCCGAGGGCGAACACCTCCCCGTCCTGATTGCCGACCCAGCAGCGCTCGTCGTCGATGAAGATGCCGAAGGCAGACGTCCTGGTCTTGAACTTCCACAGGACGGGGGCCTGCTTGGCCTTCGACGGGGCGCTGGCGGTGGGGCGCCGCGTGACGGGGCGTTTCTTGCGTTCGCCCTCGACGGCTGGGGCGTAGCCCTTGCGCGTCTTCTCGGCGACCTTCTTCGCCGCCTCGGCGCGGGCGGCGTCGGGCGTGGGGAAGGTCTTGACCTGCTTCTGGCCGGGGTCGCCGATGCGCCCGTAGCGGATGGTCAATTCCTTGCCCTTGACGATGGCCTCGTAGAACTTGTGCGAGCCCTCGTCCTCGGACAGCTCCAGGTAGGTCCGCTCCTCGCTCATCGCCCGTCCCTCGCGCCTCGGGGTGCTGCGGCGAGTGTAGGCGTCGGCGGCCGCGCCGGCCACCGTGGTATTGCGACACCCCTCGCTGAGGCCCCCCGCGCCGGATCAGGCCCCGCCCCGGATGGTGGCGAATGGACGCCAGTCAGTGAGGGAAACGAACCGGGGAAACGGATGGAGGTGAAATGGACATCCATCAGTGAAGGAAACGAACTAGGGAAACGAACTTTCCCTCCGCAAAGGCGAGCGGCAGAACGACTTGAGGAAGTTCGTTTCCCCGACCCCCTCACACCCCCCGCGCGATGGAAACGAATCGCCCCGCGCGATGGCAACACCTCCGATCCCGCCTCCAGCAGCCCCCCGCCTTTGATCCGGGCCCTTCGGGGGTCGCTTGAGCGAGGAGTGTCCATTGAAGCGTGTTGGCTGACAACGGAGGCGAGACCGGGTCTGGTACACCACTCGATCCCCCTGCCGTGGCCAGGCCGCCGACCTCCGCGTCGTGGCCGCACACGCCGGCTCATGCTGGCCAGGTCCAGATGGGCGTCCCCAGAACGGTCACCCCACACGCTCCCATGTCTGCCGCAGCAGGGCCGTCGGCGGGGTCGGGCCGCGGAACTGCCAGTTCCACGACTCGGAGCCCAGCATGCAGCGGAGCATGCGCACGGTGTGCAGCGGGCGGAAGACGAACGCCGGCAGGGCCGACCACACGACGCCGAGGACACGCCACGAGGAGAGCGTGCGCCGAACGGCGGCGAGGCACGCCTCGGAGGTCAGGCGGTAGTCCTCGGTGGCGTCCTCCTCGTGGACGAGCCGGAAGCGTCCCCGGGCGCAGCGCTCCAACTGCCCACGCTCGGGGTACCAGCCGCCGTAGGACCAGGCCAGGCTCGACCAGTGGTATTCCGCCGAGCCGGCCGGGAAGTCGGACGCCGGGCGCAGCCAGTCGCGCGGGTCGGGCCGCCCGGAGCGGAAGTGGATGGCCGTCGTGACGAGACGCGCCCCGCGCCGGGCCGGGTCGAGGAGGCGGGAGGCCGTGGCGAACAGGTGGGCGTAGATGGCATCATCCCGCCCGGCGGCGGCGTCGTCGGGCTGGACGAAGTGCTCGAGCGAGCCGTTGGCGATGACGGCGTCGAGCTGGCCGTCCCACTCCGGCCCGAGGTGCTTGTAGTCGTGCAGGCGGACGTTCAGGCCGGCCTCCGTGCCGCGGCGCACCTGCTCCGGCGAGACGGTGATGCCCCAGGCGCGGGCGTCGCGGGCCCCGGCGGCGCGGAGGATGCGGCCATAGCCGCAGCCGATGTCGAGGAGCCGCATGCCGGCGCCGACGCCGGCCCTGTCGAGCAGCAGCTCGGCCTGGAGCGCCTGTGCCTGCTCGTACGGGCGGGACGGGTCGCCCTCGTAGACGCCCTCGGTCAGGTCGGTGAAGCCGAGGGCCGGGAAGAAGTGGTCGTAGACGGAGTAGCAGGCGACCACGGCGGGGGCGGTGTGGGCGGCCGGGGCGGCGGGGGCGGGGGCCGGGCGGATCGGGGCTTCGGCGAACGGGAGCATAGGATCCTCTCCATGTGGGCGTGCGCGGACGGTCCTCGGGGCGGCGATGTGCCACCCGAGGTGAGGGCCGGGGGTCGAGGGCGGGTCAGGCGGCGCGGGCGGGGTCGCGGCGGTCCTCGTTGTGGATGCGCCACACCTCCCAGCCGAACCAGAGCTGGACGGCGAGCTGGCTCAGGCAGTACACGCCCGGCCAGAGGCGGAGCGGCACGAGCGGCAGCGAGGCGGCGGCGGCGAGCTGGAGCAGGCCGACCAGGTACAGCCGGCCCCAGAACGTGTAGCCGCCGATGAACAGGCCCAGGCCGATGATGACGAACATGGGGGCGAAGACCGGGGCCACGGCCCCGCCGTGCAGCCAGGCCACGGGCGGCAGGATGGCCAGGGCGGCGAGCTTCATGGCGAGTTGGATGACGACGCTGGCGCGTTCGACCGGGCTGAGGGTGTGTTTGAGGCGGACGGCGATCACCCAGGAGACCACGGCCCAGCCGAGGAAGTAACAGGCGAGGGCAGCCCAGGCGACCCACGCCGGCGCGTCCAGGAGGACGGCGGCCTGCACCGCGCCGAGGGTCAGCGTGCTGTTGGCCGCGCCGAGGAAGGCCATCGGCCAGGTGCCGATGCCCCGCGTGGGGACGCGGCGGCCGACGGCCCGCAGGGCCTCCTCAAGCAGGCCGCGCTTCGGGTCCTCCACCGGCTCGCCGGCCAGGAAGCGGGTGAGGTCGTCGGCCAACGCCCGCGCCGACGGGTAGCGGTCCTCCGGCCGCTTCTCCAGGCAGCGCCGGCAGATCGTCTCCAAATCGGCCGGCACGTCGGCCCGCCGCGAACGCAGGGGCGGCGCCTCCTCCTCGATGATGTGGAACAGGATCGAGAATTGATCCTCCCCGGCGAACGGCGTCCGCCCCGTCAGCAGCTCGAACAGGATGACGCCCAGCGCGTGGACATCCACGGCGGTCGTGAGGCGCTTCTCTCCGCGCGCCTGCTCGGGCGCCATGTACGCCGGCGTGCCCACGATCGCCCCGGTCCTCGTCACATCCGAGGCGCGCTCCGCCAGGCGCGCCAGGCCGAAGTCGGTGATGCGCCACGAGCCCCCCTCGTCGCGGAGGACGTTGCCCGGCTTCAGGTCGCGGTGGATCAGGCCGTGCCGGTGGACGGCGTGCGTGCCGAGGGCGATGTCGGCCACGATCCTGGCGGCCTCGTCGGGGGGCAGCCGGCGGTCCGGCCCCATGTCGCGGAGCCACCTCTGCAGGCTGCCGCCGGGCATGAACTTCATCACCAGGTACGGCACGCCGTCGGCCTCGCCGGACGAGTAGACGGGGACGACGTTGGCGTCGTCGATGGCGGCGGCGGCCTCGGCCTCGAAGCGGAAACGCGCCCGTCCCTCCTCGCCGAGTGCCTGCACGAACTTGACGGCCACGTCCTTGCGCAGCGCCGGGTCGTGTGCCCGATGGACGATGCCGAAGGACCCCCGGTCCAGCTCCTCCAACAGCTCCAGGCCGGGGACGCGTGCCGGGCCCGCCAGGGCGGGGAGGACGGCCTTGATGCGCTCGCCGGTGTCGAGGAAGTCGGCCAGCCCGGCCGCGGCGGCGGGGTGGCGGGCCAGCCAGGCGATGACCGGCCTCCAGCCGCCGTCCTGCTCGGCCTTGAGGACGAGGGCGATGCCGTCGTCGAGGGTGCCGGGCTCGGGCGGGGTGGTCGGGGTGGGCGGGGTGGTCGGCGCGTCCCACATGGCTTTCACTCCCCTGGCTCGCGGAGGACGTGTTTGAGGGCGTCCATGGCCCGTCCCAGGAGCTGGGCTACGGCGCCCTCCTTGCGTCCGAGGGCGTCCGCGATCTCCTTAACCTTGCACCCGCGCAGGTAACGCATCTCGACCGCCAGGCGCTGGGCGTCGGGCAGGGAGGCGAGGGCGGCGGACACGTGCGCGAGCCGCTCGCCGCGGGCGGCGCGTTCGCTGGGCGAGGTGGCGTCGTCGGCCAGCCAGTCGAGGAGGCGGAGGGACGAGGCGGCGAGGACGTCGAGGGGGACGTCGGCCTGGGCGCGGGCGTGCTTGCGGGCGGCGTCGATGAGGTCGTTCGAGAGGGCGCGGCGGAGGTAGGCGAGCAGCTGGTGTTCGTCCAGGCCGGCGGGGGGCCGGGCGTCGAGCAGGGCCTGCTGCACGAGGTCGGCCGGGTCGAGCTTGCCGCGGAGCCAGTCGGGCATCTGGCACTCGGCCCAGCGGAGGAGGGCGGGCAGGAGGCGTCCCGCGGCGGCGGGCCAGTCAGGCGTGTGGGTCGGGTTGCTCATTCTATTCCGAGCGAGAGGGGCACCGCCAATCTTACGCGGAATCTTCGGAATCCGCCGATTTGCCGGTGGAGACGTGGCCTCTTGGTGGCGGCAAGCCTCCACGAAGAACAGATCACTCGATGCGCTGGCGATCTCCACGGCGGGCTTACGCCCCGCCGCTCGCCTGTGCAGCCCATGCGCCCCCCGGCACGGGGCGTGCCGAATCGGGCTGTGCCGGATTGGCGCGGGTGGTACAATGTGGGTGTGTGCGGTGATTGGGCCGCGCCCCCGCGGTGTGGAGCAGAGATGAGCCGTCCGGTGTATCTCGACAACAACGCCTCGACGCGCTGCGACCCGCGCGTGGTGGAGGCGATGTTGCCCTGGCTGACCGAGGAGTACGGCAACCCCTCGTCGCCGCACCACGCCTTCGGCAAGAGGGCGGCGGAGGCCTGCGAGGAGGCACGCGAGCGGGTGGCGGCGCTCATCGGGGCGCGGCGGCGCGAGATCGTGTTCACGTCCGGGGCCACGGAGAGCGATAACCTGGCGCTTATGGGCGCGATGCGGGCGCACAAGGGCGGCCACCTCGTCACGGCGGCGACGGAGCACCACGCCGTGCTGGACACGGCCCGGCATCTGGAGAAGCAGGGGTACGGCGTCACGGTTCTGCCGGTGGACGGGGACGGGCGGGTGTCGGCGGAGCAGGTGCGGGCGGCGATCACGCCGGCGACCGTCCTGGTCAGCCTGATGGCGGCCAACAACGAGACGGGGACGCTGCACCCGTTGCGGGAGATCGGGGCGGTGTGCCGCGAGCGCGGCGTGCTGTTCCACACCGACGCGGCGCAGATGGCGGGGAAGTTGCCGGTGGATGTCGATGAGTGCGGGATCGACCTGATGAGCCTGTCGGGGCACAAGATGCACGGGCCGAAGGGCGTGGGGGCGCTGTACGTGCGGCGCTCGCCGCGGGCGGTGCGCCTGGAGCCGCTGGTGCACGGCGGCGGGCAGGAGCGCGGGCTGCGGAGCGGGACGCTGCCGGTGCCGCTGCTCGTGGGCCTCGGCGTGGCGTGCGAATTGAGCCGCGAGGCGATGTCCGAGGAGGCGGTGCGGCTGCGGGGGCTGCGGGATCGGCTGGAGGCGGCGATCACGGGGCGGCTGGAGGGGGTGACGGTCAACGGGCATCCGCGGGAGAGGCTGGCGACTACACTGAATGTGAGCTTCGCGTGGGTGAACGGGCCGGCGGTGCTGCTGGGGCTGCGCGGGCTGGCGGTCAGCAGCGGGGCGGCGTGCGCGGCGGCGGACGCGGGGCCGAGCCACGTGTTGAAGGCGATGGGCGTCGAGGACGGCCTGGCGCAGGCGAGCCTGCGTTTCGGCCTGGGGCGATGGACGACGGAGGCGGAGGTCGATTACGCGGCGGATGAGGTGGTGCGGGCGGTGGAGGCGGCGCGGGCCGCGAGCCCGGAGGACATCGTGCGCCGGGGCGTCCTGGCGCGGACCTGAGGTTATTCAGCCTGCGTCCTCCCTGCGGGGCGGGAGGGATGCGTGGGGGCGGCCCCGAGGGAGAGGGAAGTACGATGGCGGTCAACCTGTCGGAGAAGGCGGCGTCGAAGGTCAAGGAGATCATCACCGAGGGGCAGGCGAGCGGGACGCTGCCCAAGGAGAAGCTGTACCTGCGTCTGGCGGTGGTGGGGGGCGGGTGCAGCGGCTTCCAGCACAAGCTGGACCTGGACCCGGACGTGAAGGAGAAGAAGGACGAGGTGTTCGAGCTGCACGGGGTGCCGGTGGTCATCGACAAGATGAGCCTGCTGTACCTGGCCGGGGCGAACGTGGAGTACCACGACGACCTGCACAAGAGCGGCTTCAGCATCAGCAACCCGCAGGCCAAGAGCACCTGCGGCTGCGGGTCGTCCTTCACGATGTGACGTGCCGTGCCGGGGGCGATGGGGGATCGTGTAGGCCGGGTTGAGGCCCGCCAGGGCCGAAGCCCGACGGAGGCGTGAGGCGCATTGTCGGGCTTCGGCCTGACGGCCTCAACCCGACCTACAAGACGACCCGACAGCCACGCCCCTCCGGCGCCGGGCGGGGACGCTTAGCTCAGTGGTTAGAGCATCTGCCTTACAAGCAGAGGGTCGGGGGTTCGAGTCCCTCAGCGTTCAATGGGTGGGTGGTGTCAGCAGGCGGCCAATTCGTGGGGGATGGCGCGCTGGATGAAGGCCTTGGCCACCTCATCGCCGAGCCGCTCCATGAGCGAAGCGTAGCAGGGGGAGAGCATCTCAACCCCCAGGAGCCGGCCGGAGGAGTCGTGGTCGGCGAACGCCTTCCCTTCAACGACCTCGACGGTCTCGGCGACGGCGCCTTTGCGAAAGCGGAAGTAGGTGGCGCGGACGCGGCCGGTGTCCTCATCCACCGAGACCGACACCTGGAAGGAGATCTCGCTCATGACCGCGCCCTTTCAGTACCGGCCGCCGGGACGCGGTCTGCGGAGATACGCCGAGATGACGATGACCCTGTCCGGGGAGAGCTCGTAGACCACGTCGAGCGAGGCCCCCGTCGTAGAGGCGGCGGCAGCGAGAGCGGCCCTCGTCGGTGGGGAGCCCGTCCTCGTCCGGCGAGCGGATGGTGTCGATGACCTCGTTCGGGCTGATGCCGCGTTCGCCCAGCCGCTCCACGGCGTGGTCGATGAATTCGACGGTGGTGCGGCCCGCGACGGGGTTGTCGCTACAGTCGTAGACCTCGCTCGGCCTGCGGGACCGACCCACGCCACGTCCTCCTGAGGCGGGCGGACAAAGGGCCGCCCCATTCGGGAGCCGGTTTTGTGAGTTCAGGATACCGGCCGCCCCGGTGGGCCGCAAGGGCGGGGTGGCCGAACGAAGGGCGGGGGTCGAACCGCCCGAGGGCCACGACGACCTGCACAAGAGCGGCTTCAGCATCAGCAACCCGCAGGCCAAGAGCACCTGCGGCTGCGGGTCGTCCTTCACGATGTGACGTGGCGAGGCGTCCGACAGCCACGCCCCTCCGGCGCCGGGCGGGGACGCTTAGCTCAGTGGTTAGAGCATCCGCCTTACGAGCAGAGGGTCGGGGGTTCGAGCCCCTCAGCGTTCAATGGGTGCCTCGGGGCGGGCACGATCCGTTTCCCCGAACGGGGGTGGGATTTCGCGTCGCCCGCCCGTGGCCGGCGGCGGTGCGACGCGCGCGGGGTGGCGGCCGTCATTCCAGCTCTTTGATGAAGACGTTGCGGAACTCGACCTTGCCGCCGTGCTCCTGGAAGCCGATGTGGCCCTTGGCCCGCAGAATGCCGGGGTGCGTCTTGCCGTGCTTCTCCTCGTGGTCGGCCAGGTCGGCGTTGATGATCTCCGTGCCGTTCAGCGTGATGGTGACCTTCTTGCCCTTGCAGGTGATGACGTAGGTGTTCCACTCGCCCACGGGCCTGGTCGGCTGGCCCGACGACGGCACCACGCCGTAGATCGAGCCGGTGTGCTGCCACTTCTGGAGGCCCTTATAGCTGGGGTCGTCGAGGATCTGGATCTCCATGCCGGTGTAGGCGGGGTCGCCCTTCATGGGTGAGCGCAGGGCGACGCCGCTGTTGCCGCCTTTGGGGACCTTGAAATCCACGCGCAGCTCGAAGTCGCCGTACTCCTTCTCCGTCATGATCCACCCGCCGCCGCCCTTGGTGTACATCGTGCCGGCCTTCTCATCGATGGCCCAGGTGCCCTCCTTGCCCCCGTGACGCTTCCAGCCTTTGAGGCTCTTGCCGTCGAAGAGCGAGGTGAAGCCCTTCGGGGCGACGTTCACGGGATCGGTTTTCGGGTCGTCGGCCAGGGACAGGCCGGCGAGCAGCAGGGCGGCGAATGCGGTGCGCATGGTGGCCTCGGCGGGGTGTGGGGCGGGTGTGGGGTATCATCGCGGGGCGGGGCGGCGGCGGCCAGGGGGGACGCGCCCGCCTTGACGGATCGGGCGGGGCGGTTATCCTGCCAACAAGGCATGAGGGCCGCGCGTGATCATCGGGCTGTCGATCCTGCTGGCTGCGCTAACCCTGTTGGCGGTCTGCTGGCCGTACTACGCGCTGCGTCTGGTGATGCGCTTCGTGACGCGGTCGGTGCTGTGGCTGCGCGTCGAAGGCACCGTCCCCCCGGGCCCCGCCATCATCCTCTCTTCGCCGCTCTCGTACCTCGGCTGGCTGATCCTGCTGGTGGCGGCGCCGCGGCGCGTGCGGTTCCTGATCCTCGCCGGGTGGACATCGCGTGGGCTCCCGGGGTGGCTGCTCCGCCGGGCCGGCGCGGTGACGATGCAGGGGGAGGATTCGCGGGCCGTCGAGGACGCTTTGGCGCGGGCCGCGGCCTGCCTGGAGGCGGGTGAGGTCGTCTGCGTGCTGGCGCAGGGGTGCCGCACGTCGGACGGGGGCGAGTGGCCGGCGTCGCGTGTCCTCGACACGCTCACCGCCCGCAAGAAGGTGCCCATCGTCCCCGCCTGCCTCATCCAGCCCACCGGCAGCCTGTTCGCCATGCACGGCGGGACGTTCGTGCGCAAGTGGCCGCCCCGCTGGCCGTGCGTCGTGGAGGTGACGTTCGGGCGGACGTTGCCGGCGGGGGCGACGGCGGCCGAGGCGCGGCAGCAGATGCAGGAGCTGTCGGCGCGGGCGGCCATCGCCCGTAAGCCGCGGCGGCTGCCGGTGCATCGGCAGTTCGTCCGCACCGCCGCCCGCAGGCCGTTCAGCCCGTGCTGGATCGACAGCACGGCGCCCGGCCAGGACATGAATTACGCCAAGGCGTATGTCGGCTCCGTGTGCCTGTCGCGTCTGCTGCGGAGGATGCTGGGCGCGGAGAAGATGGTGGGCATCTGGCTGCCGCCGGGGCGCGGGGCGGCCCTGGCCAACGTCGCGCTCGCGCTGCTGGGCAAGACGGCGGTCAACCTCAACTACACCACGAGCGCCGAGGGCGTGAGGTCGTCTCTGGCGCAGTGTGCGTGCAAGCACGTCATCACGGCGAAGCGGTTCCTCGCCCGCATGCCGATGGACTTCGGGCCGGGGATCGAGGTCATCCTGCTGGAGGATTTGCTGCCGCTGGTGTCGTCGTGGGACAAGTTCTGGGCGTTCGTCTCGGTCCTCGTCCTGCCCGGATGGCTCCTCGACCACTTCGTCCTGGGGCTGTCGGGCCACGGGATGGACGACCTGGCCACGGTGATCTTCTCGTCAGGCAGCACGGGCGACCCGAAGGGGATCATGCTGACGCACGACAACATCGTCGGCAACGTGGAGGGGTTCACGCAGTGGGCGACGCTGGTGCCGTCGGACCGGCTGATGGGCGTGCTGCCGTTCTTCCACAGCTTCGGGTACACGGTGACGCTGTGGGGGCCGCTGCAGCTCGGGGCGTCGGTGGTGTACCACCCCGACCCGCGGCAGGCGCGGGAGATCGGCGACCTGTGCCGCGACCACTCCGCGACGGTGAACCTGTCCACGGCCACGTTCCTGCGGTTCTGCCTGCGGAAATGCGGGCCGGACGACTTCAAGACGTTGCGCATCCTCATCTGCGGGGCGGAGAAGCTGCCGCCGCCCCTGGCGGCGGAGTTCCGGGACCGCTTCGGCATCCTGCCGCTCGAGGGGTACGGCTGCACGGAGCTGTCGCCGGTGGTCTCGACGAACATCGCGGACCAGCCGTGCGGCGGCGTGGTGGAGGTGTTCAACCGCTCGGGCACCGTCGGGGCGCCGCTGCCGGGCGTGGCGGGCCGCACCGTCCACCCCGAGACGTATGAGTGGCAGCCGGCGGGGGAGGAGGGCATCCTCGTCTTCACCGGGCCGAACGTGATGACGGGCTATCTGAATCGGCCCGACCTCACGGCGGGGGTGATGAAGGACGGCTGGTACATCACCGGCGACGTGGGCCGGATTGATGCGGAGGGGTCCATCACGATCACGGGGCGGATGTCGCGGTTCGCGAAGATCGGCGGGGAGATGGTGCCGCTGGAGCGTGTGGAGGAGGAGCTGCACGAGGCGCTGGGCGTGGCGGAGCGTGTGTGCGCCGTGTCGTGCGTGCCGGACGAGTCGCGCGGCGAGCGGGTGGTGGTGCTGTACCTGGCGGCGGGTCTGGCCGAGACGGGCCACGACGTGCGCTGGTGGTGTGACGCCCTGGCCGAGCGTGGGCTGGCGAACCTGTGGATCCCGGGCCTGCGGGACTTCCACCCGGTGGACGAGATCCCGGTGCTGGGGACGGGCAAGATGAACCTGAAGGCGGTCAAGGACATGGCCCTGGCGCTGGCGCGGCGGTGAGGCGATGGAGAACTGCCGGGTGGTGCTGGTGCGGCCGCAGCACGCGGGGAACGTGGGGTCGGTGGCCCGCGTGATGCGCAACATGGGCGCCCGCGAGCTGGTGCTGGTGGCGCCGGACGCCGACCACCTGGACGAGCAGGCCCTGGCCCTGGCGACGATCCACGGCGAGCCGGTGTTGCGGGCGGCGCGTGTGGTGCCATCGCTGGCGGACGCGGTGGGCGACTGCCTGCTGGTGGCGGGCACGTCGGCGCGGACGGCGGGGCTGTACCGGGGGCAGGCGGCCGTGACGCTGCCGGAGGCCGGCACCCCGGTGGCGGAGGTGATGGCGGCGGGGCCGGCGGCGCTGGTGTTCGGGCCGGAGCGGACGGGGCTTGAGAACGATGAGGCGCTTCAGTGCCATTTGCTGGTGCGTATCCCGGCGGCGGACGACTACCCGGTGCTGAACATCGCGCAGGCGGCGGGGGTGTGCCTGTACGAGGTGCGGCGGGCGTGGCTGGCGCGGACGCCGGGGCCGCCGCCGGACGTGGCGACGTATGAGGAGCAGGAGCGGATGCTGTCGCTGCTGCGGTCGGCGCTGGACCGGTCGGCGTACCTGCGCGGCCCCGGCGGGCCGGCGTTGTGGAACGCGATCCGGCATCTGTTGACGCGGGCGCGGCCGTCGCCGACGGAGGTGCGTCTGCTGCTGGGGCTGGCGCGGCAGATCGAATGGCTGACCGGGCGGGCGGGGCTGTAGGGGGGCGGGGGCGCGCCCGAGGGGGCGCGAGCGCGAGCCCGCGAGCGGCGTTGAGGCGGGTGAGTGGAGTGCGGGCGCTGGGACGGATGAGGCCGATGAGACGGATGGGACCGATGGCAGGGTGTGGTGGTTGAGACGTGGGACGCCCCTGCTTCCCCGTCGAGCCATGTGTGTTCGGTTGTTTCTCGTGTTGCACTTGTTGCGACTGCCGCCTACAATCCTCGCGGTCGGGATCCGAGGGGGTAATGTCGAAATGGCCATCACGCCGACCCTTACCCCGAGTGATTCAGACCGTGTCGGGGCTGGGCGGCTGCGGTCGAAACTCTCCGAGAGTCTGCGCGGAGGCGAGGTCGAGGTAACGGTTGGGGGGGACACGATGACCCTCTCCAGGCCGGCCGCGGCGGCGATCTTCAGCGTATTGGAGGGGATGGAGAAGGGGCATGCCCTGGCCGTCATGACGCTGGAGGGCGAGGTGAGCACGCGGGAGGCCGCCCGTATCCTGAACGTCTCTCGCCCATTCGTCGTCGGGCTCCTGGAGAAGGGGGCGATGCTGGACCGCATGGTGGGCACGCATCACCGCATCGCCGTCCGCGATGTCCTCGGCTCCAAGGAGAAGATGCGGGCCCGCGGCAAGCAGCTCCTCGACGAGTTGACGTGCGAGGCCCAGGAGCTTGGCCTGGGGTATCAGGCCTGGGTGGCCGGACGCGGCTCTTGACCCAGGGGGCGGGCGGTCACGCCGCGGGCCGGGAGGGGGACGCCGTGATCTTCGACGCCCGCGTCCTGTCCCCGCAGACCGTCCGGGATTTCCTGATGCAACTGGCCGTGGACGGCCTGTGCCGGGGCCGCTGGACCGAGCGGATTCATGACGAATGGGTCGAGGCGGTGTTACGGTCCACGCCGGAGCTGGCCGAGCGGCTGGCGCGGACGCGGCGGCAATTGGACGAGGCCGTGGACGAGGCGCTGGTGCCGGGCTACGAGCAATGAGGGTGAGGGCGCGCCTCTCCGCGCGCGAGGACGGCGGAACGGGAAGCACACGTGGCGAAAAAGAAGAAGAGCGCGCCGACATGCGCCGACCTGTTCGCGGGGGCGGGCGGGCTGAGCGTCGGCTTCCACCAGGCCGGCTACCGCTCGCTCCTCTTCAACGAGATCGACGCCGACGCCGCGGCCACCTTCCGACTCAACTCCCCCGACGCCGTCCCGTTCGTCTGCCCGATCCAGGAGCTCACCACGAGCCGTATCACCGAGGCCTCACCCGAGGCCGCCGACGGCATCGACGTGATGATGGGCGGCCCGCCGTGCCAGGGGTTCAGCATCAACGCCCCCGTCCGCAGCGAGGACGACCCCCGCAACCACCTCTTCCGGCATTACATCCGGCTGGTGCTGGAGGGCCTGCGCCCCAAATTCGTCGTCATGGAGAACGTGCCGGGCCTGCTGTCGCTCGACAAGGGCGCCACGCTCCGCGATGTCCTCACCGCGTTCGAGCAGTCCGGCTACCGCGTGGCGTACAAGATCCTCAACGCCGCCCATTACGGCGTGCCACAGGAGCGCTGGCGCCTCGTCATCCTCGGCACACGTCTGCCTGGCGTCACGCCATCCCTTCCGGAGCCGCGCCACTACAGCACCAAGCGCACTAACTTCACGGGCGGCCGCACCTGCACCTTCACCCACGCCATCGGCGTCCCCGAGGCGGGGCTGTTCGGTCCGGCCACCGCACTCCTGCCGCCCGTCACCATCTCAGAGGCCATCGGCGACCTGCCAGAGATCCCCTCGGGCGGCGGCGAGGGGGAGATGGACTACGTGTCCCCCCCGCTCAACGATTACCAGCGGCGGGCGCGAGACTCCGAGACGCTCTACAACCACGAGAGCGCCAACCTCGCGAAGGTGAACCAGGCGCGGATCGCCCACGTCCGGCCCGGCGGGTCGTGGCGTGACATCCCCCATGACATGCTGCCCAGGGGCATGCAGCGCGCCCGCAAGAGCGACCACACCCGCCGCTACGGCCGCCTCCACCCGGACGAGGTGTCCGGCACGATCCTGACGAAGTGCGACCCGCATTGGGGCACCTTCATTCATTACGCGCAAGATCGTATCATCAGCGTCCGCGAGGCCGCACGCATCCAGTCGTTCCCCGACTCCTTCCGCTTCACCGGCTCGAAGACAGAGATGTACCGCCAGGTCGGCAACGCCGTCCCCCCGCTGCTCGCCCAGGCCATCGCCCGCCACATCCTGATGCTGATGGCCACGGCGGGGCAGGGGCACAGCGCGGCCTGACCGCCAAGATGGCCAGCGGTGTGGCCAGCCGCGGATGCCGGTCAGCATTCGGTGGTGTTGACGGGCCGGGCATCCGCTCCCGGCCCTCACGTCACCCCACCCTCTCCGTCCCCCAGTCCGGGAGCAGATGCGGCGGACAACACCCCGACCCGCAACCGCCCGCCTTCGCCCTCAATACCGGATGCGGAACGCCTCCTGTTCCTCGTGCTCGCGACGCAGGATCACCGTCTTCCGCTCCGTCTTCTCCCGATCCGTCCCCGCGTCGCGCGTCACCGTCACGCTCACGTGCGTCTCGCCCCCCAGCAGGTTCGGGTTCGTCCGGAAGTAGTGCGCGACGACCCTGTACTCGCCCTTCAGCGCCTTCTCCGTGTGGTACCGCTCCGGGCCGTACCCCTGCGTCAGGTCCTCCGACAGCCGCCCGCCGTTCTTGCTCTCCTTCGCCTGATAATTCACCCGCGTCCCGTCCGGCTCGATCACGTGCAGGTCGATGTCCGTGTTGTCCGTGTTCCAGGTGATGCTCACCCGCAACGCCGCCTTCGGCATCCCGCCCAGCGTCTGCAGCCGCTTCTCGAACACCACCTTCTGCGCCGCCGTCAGCTTGCCGTCCTTGATCGCCGCCCGCAGCAGCCGGCCCTGCTCCTCCTGCATCACCGTCTTCAGCGACGTGCCGAACCGCGCGTGCCACGCCCCCGACAGCACCGCCTCGTTCAGGAGCGCCGCCAGCGGGTACCGCCCCGCGTCCTCCATCGCCCGGGCCAGGTCGCGGTAACTGTGCGGCTCGAAGGGCCGCTGCCGCAGCACGCGCGAGAAGAGCGCCGCCGCCTGTCCCGGGTACCGCATGTCGAGCAGGCGATACCCCACCAGACGCAGGGCGTCGCCCCGGCCCGCGTGCTCCTCCAGGATCGTCGAGAGCGCCACCACGGAGCCGTCGGCATCACCGTCATTGGCCCGCCGGTGTGCCTCGTCGATGTACGTCTGGATGTTCCGCCGGTCCTTGCGCCGGCCCTCCAGATACGCCGCCGTCGCGTCCTTCTCCTTGCGGACCTTCCCCTCCAGCGCCGCCGCCGGCAGCTCGCAGTCGCCCTCGCTCAGCAGCTCCAGCATCTTGCGCAGCGTCTCACCCTCCGGCCCGGTCAGCACCTTCGTCTTCGGGTCGATGAGATACAGCAGCCGGCCCAGCAGGTGCTTGCGCGAAGGCTCCTTGGCCAGACCCGCCCACGCATCCGCGAGGTACTTGCCCACGTCGCTGACCGTGGCCGCCTTCTTCTGCTCGTCGATGTCGAAGCGCTTGTAGTCGGCCTCGGTCTCCAGGATCAGGAACGACGCCGCCTTGCTGCCGATGTTGAACTGCTGGCAGTACGCCGTCACCAGCCCCTCGACCCAGGGATCATTCAGCGACAGAAGCGACGCCACGGCCACCTCGCCCCAGGCACGCGGCGCCAGGTCGCTGTCGCCGGTGGATTCGCAGTCGAACGACTGCGAGAACACCTTGCCGTGGAACGTGCCGTTGACGACGACCTTCGCCTTGCCCGGCTTCGCGAAGTGCCCGGTGACGACCAGCTCGCCGCCGGGGTAGACCGCCGCCCGCCGCCCGGCCACCAGCACCTCCTTCGCCCCCTCGAGGGTGACGCCGGTGATCTGCAGGCACTGGCTGGAGTGGGCCGTGGCCGCGGCGGCCACCTCGGCCTCGCCGAACACCTGGAACGTCCCGCCGCCCTCGCGTGTCAGCGCGTCGAACAGCTCGGCGTTCTCCTGCCCCAGCCCTGTGCGGTAGCAGAAGAAGCGGGCGGGATACGGGCAGGTGACCCTGAATCGTGACGTCAGCCGGGCAGGGTCGGTCTCGCCCCAGGTCAGATGCCCGTCCGACAGCAGGAAGCACGCCAGAGGCGTCCCCTTCGCCAGCGGGAACGGCGGGGCGATCAGCTTGTCGAGGGCGGCCCCAAGGTCGGTGGCCCCTTCAAGGAGGATGCCGTCCAGCAGCGACAGCGCGGTGTCGCGGCCCTCCTTGGTGTTGGGGAGGAAGCCCTTGGGGTGCAGCCACGCCGCCCCCGCGTTGAAGCACACCACATTGAAGTGTTTGATCTCAGCATCCTTCGCCAGGATCGCCTCCAGCAGCTTCATCGAGACGTTGAAGCGGTCGCGGTCCTCGCTCAGGCTCGTGTCGAGCAGGAAGACCGCGTGCCGGGCGAACGGCTCGGCGGCGGCCACCTTCGGCAGGTCGGGCCGCACCCGGGCGTGCAGGTACGCCGGCCCCTCGCCGCCGACCCGCCCGCTCGTCGCCTGGATGCCGGCGTCTGCCGGGTTGGCGGAGAAGACCACCTCACCCGTGGGCTTCGTATCGCTCCAGGTGTGCTGCATGCCGATGCGGGTGTCGGAGTCGTCCTTGCGGGCCTCCTTCGGCAGGAAGGTGACTTCCTTGAGGTGCTTGGCGTCGGCGGACAGGCCGAAGCGCATCTCCTGGAGCTTGGTGGCCGGGAGCGGGTAGCGGTAGACGAGCCGGCCCCCGACGACGGGCAGCGTCTCCTCGTAGGCGACGAGGACACGGTTATACCCCTTGGCCGGGATGGGGAAGACGCGGCCCCGGAACGTGTTCCCCGAGGCGTACTCCAACAGCGCCGGGTCGATGCGCTGCCGCGTGACCTCCTCGTAGGCCTCCGCCGCCTTCTCCGGCGCGACGACGCGGGCCTCCTGCAGCTTGCCCCAATCCGCCGTGTTGATCTGCCGGGCGAGCTGGGCGGGGGCGAGGTTCTCGGGGATCACGGCCGGCTTGCCGGGCCCTGGCGCCTGGAAGCGTGCGGGCGGCGTGGCGCGTGAGGCGCCGAGGAACATGGCGTAATAAGACGGGCTGGCCCCGGCGGGCAGCGGGTACTCGAAGGTGCCTTCGAGCGTCTTGTCGTGCGGGTTGCGGAAGACGTGATCGACGAGGGTGCGGGCGCGCGAGCCGTCGATCTGCACGCTCACGTCGAGGCTGACCAGCTCGAGCGAGTTGCCGTCGCCGACGTAGACACGCGCGAACGTGGGCCGGGCCGCGTCGCGCTTCCAGACGGCGGGCGCCTTGGGTGGGCCTTTCTTGTCGTCGGGCTTCTCGCCGCCGACGATGATGCCGCCTTTGCCCTTGTCCTTGCCTTTGCCGCTGCCGCTGCCCTCGCCGACGCCGCCCCCGGTGCCGGCCCCCGTGCCGGGCGGCGGGGGGGGGCTGCCTGCGGTTTCCCGGGTCTCGTCCGCGACCTTCTTCTGGTCGGGCCGCAGATCATCGCTCTTCCGGGGCGGCGACTTGGGATCCAGGCTGGAGTCCGGCCGGGGGGCCGACCTGGGATCCGACTTGGGGTCCGCCCGCGGGTCCACCCTGGGTCGAGGATCCCGCCCGTCCCTATCCCAGGCCACGTCGCGCGGCGAGCCCTCCTTCTTGGAGTCGCTCTTGGCGTAGCCGCCGTCGGACATGGGCTTCGGCGGGTCGCCGCAGCCGAGGACGGTGATCAGGGCACAGAGCAGCGCCAACGACAGCCAACGCGACATGGCGGCCTCCTGCGGGGACGGGTTGGGCTTGCCCCGGTGGCATCCGGGGGTGAGGATGAAGACGTGACCTCACACATAGAGATGACGCCCGACGTCTCCTTATTCCCACGAACTTCGACGAATGCCGCGCCTGCACCGATTGCTGCTGGGCCTGACGCTGCTGGCCGCCGCCGGCCTACTGCTGCGATACGACGCCGGCGGCCCACGCTGGACGGTGCATTCGGCACACGCCCTCGGCGCGCGCACCGCCGCCTTCGCCGACGGCGGGCGATTGCTCGTCACCGTGCCGCACGAACCGGGCGAGGGGGAGAAGTGGGCCGGGCCCGTCGAGGTGCGCGAGACGGCGACGGGGCGGCTTGTGCGGTCGATCTGGGACGGTGAGACGTTCCGGGCCGTCCACGTCCAGAAAGGACGCGTGGCAGGGCTGACGCTTGCGGATGATCTCCGCTATTTCGACGCGGCCACAGGCGCTCACTGGCGGCAGGCACTGCCTCGTGCGGACTACGTCGGCCCACTCCTGCTGCCAAATCCCGGCCTCCTCCTGGTCCTGTCTCAAGATGGGATGCTCGGCTTCGACCGCATTGACGGCAAGCCGGTCCCGCTCCCCGGCCGGGCGGGGTTGGGCGACATCCGACAGGCACCGGGCCTGCTCCTTATCTCGCTGAAGGATGGCAGCATCGCCTTATGGGACACGGCATCGCGTCGCGAGACGGGCCGCGTTGAGCCTGCCACCGGCCCCGCGTTCGAAGTTAGCCCCGACGGCAACAAACTCCTCGCCCGCGGCCCCGACAAGCAAGTCATCTTGTGGGACATCTCGGACCGGCTTCACCCACGCCGGAAGGCACTCTTCCCGGCGGATGAGGCCGACACGATCTGCCTCACGGACGATGTCGCCCTCCTCCTTCCGACGCATCCCGACGGGGTGGATGCCATCCGCGCCTGGGACGCCAGAACGGGACTCGCGCTGTGGCGATCCCCGCTCATCGGACACTGGAGCCAGGCCAACCCCGACCGGCCGACTGACCGACTTCTACTGTCGCTGGCCGTTGATGATGTCCGGGCGCTGAGTCTCCGGACTGGCAAGGAACTTTGGCGGACGCCAGGCCTTGAGCCGTTGGCCGAGTCGCAGGACGCGACGCGTCTTGCCGCCCGTGCATTCCCGCACCACAGCGAGCCCGTCTTTTTCCTCGACTCACCACGGGCCAGGAAACCCCCTGCCCCCTCCCGCCGCTTACTAACACCGGCAACGCCCGCTTCACGCCCGACGGCACCCTCTGGCTCCAGGCCACCGTCGCGCGGCAGCCCTCACCGTGGTGGCTCCCCGCGTGGCTCGCCCCGACCCCCGAGGGCCACCAACGCCTCTTCGCCGTCAACGCCGACGGCCGGCCAACGTTCACGCTGGCCGGCCGCGACCTGTGCGGCTATCTGCCGCTCGACGACGGGTCCGCCGTCGTCACCTTCCACCAGCACGACGGCGTCCAACGGATGTCGCTCCACGACGCACGCCACGCCCCCGTCTGGCCGCGTGTCGCCGCCGCGCTGCTCGGCCTCGCCGGCGTCGCGCTGCTGCTCGCGGCCCTCTGGCCGACACGCGGCGTCACTCCCGCTCCCGACGCCCCCGCATCTGGATCGACGTGACCTTGCCGTCCTTGTCCAGCGTCATCACCACGCCCGCGCCCTCCGCGATGTCCTCCAACTTCACGGCCTTTTCGCCCGCCGTGATCTTCGCGTCCTTCGCCAGCGTGAACGTCTTCTCGTCGCCGCCACGCGTCGCCACGGTGATCGTGTTCGCCTTCGCGTCCACGCTCTTCACCTGGCCAGCCGTCGGCCTGGTGCCCTCCTCGGGACGGCGGCCCGCCTCGCGCGCCATCAGCGCCGTCACCTTGCCGTCCCTGTCCATGCGGAACAGCACCACCATCCCGGCCTTGATGTCCTCCAGCTTCGCCTCCTTCTCGCCCACCGCCACCTTCGCGCTCTCGGCCAGCGTGAACGTCTTGTCCTCGCCGCCCCGGCCCACCGTCACTGTCACCGTGTTGGCCTTCGCATCGACGCTCTTCACCGTGCCGCCCGTGCGCGGCTCCTCGCGTCCGCCGCCGGCCCCGCCCAGACGCACCGCCGTCACCTTGCCGTCCCTGTCCACCGCCAGCATCACGCGCGTCCCGGCCTTCACGCCCTCGAGATTAATCTCCACCTCGCCCGCCATCACCTTCGCGCCCTCGGCCAGCGTGTACGTCTTCTCCTCCATCCCGCGCCCGCCGGCGACCGTGATCGTCTTCGCCTTGGCGTCGATGCTCTTGACCACGCCCGGCGTGCCACGCTCGCCGCCCTCGGGGCGACGCCCGCCCTCGCCACGCATGCGGATCGCCGTCACCTTGCCGTCGCCGTCCAGAGCCACGACGATCTGCGTCCCGGCCTTGATCTCCTCCAGCTTGATCTCCTTGTCGCCGGCGAGGATCTTCGCGCCCTCGGCCAGCGTCAGCGTCTTGTCCTCGCCGCCACGCACGCCCTCCAGCGTGATCGTGTTGGCCTTGGCGTCCACGCTCTTGACGGCGCCGGCCGCCCCCCGGCCACGCTCCGGCCTGTCCCCGCCCTCACGCGCCCCGCCCCTGGCGATCAGCACGATACCCTTGCCGTCGATGGTCAGCGTCACCGCGACCTCGTCGCCCGCCTTCAGGTCCTCGGCCTTGCCCGGCTTGCCGTCCACGACGACCGGCACGTCCTTGGTGTCGAACTTCTTCTCGGCGTCCTCCTCGCGCCGGCCGCGAACGGTGAACGTCACCGAATCCTTGCCCGCCTCCTTCACCTTCATGGCCGCCGTCGCCCCGGCCGCCGACACCGCCGACACCTTGCCCCCGGTCACCTCGATGACCAGGTGCGCCCCCTTGGGGATGTCGGCCAGTTTGCCCGGCTTGCCGTCGATCTTCACCTTGGCGTCGCCGGCCACCTCCAGCGTCGCGCTCTCGCGGCCACGGCCGCCCTGGATCGTCAGCTTGCCGTCGCCCACCTCCTCCAACACGCCGTGCGTGGTCCGCACCGCCGGCCTCTCCTCGCGGCCCTGCCCGAAGGCCCGCGTCTGGCCGGCAACGAGGTCGTACTCCACGCCCCGGTACTCCACCTGCACCAGCCCGGCGAACACCGCCACCGCCAGTATCATCGTCTTGGCGTTCATCTCTTCACCCTCGTCGGTTAGCAATACGTTGAATGACGTTCCCAACACACGGACGCGCCCCGCCGGCGTCACCACCTCGAAGGGCGTCCCCGGCGTCACGTCGAAATCCGCCTCCCCCTCCAGCAGCTCCACACGCCGCACCCCGATCCTCGCCCGCGCGCCGTCGGCCAGGCGCAGCCGCGTGCCGTCGGCCAGCCGCAGGTCGGCCGGCCCCGCCGCGCCCGTCTCCCCCGGCGGCACCGGCAGGAAGGACAGCCACCACGCCAGCCCGCCAAGTGCCAGGAACAGCACCGACGCCGCCAGGAGCAGCCGGCCCCACCGACGCCGCGGCGGGCGGGCCAATCGCCGCAGCAATTCCGCCTCGCGTTCGACCTCCGCCTCGTGGGCGAAGTGCGCGGACAGGTCCGCCTCCAGACGCGACGCCTCCGCGAAGGTGTCGGCGCCCTCGGGCACGCGCAGCAGGGCCTCCAGCTCGGCGTGCCCCTCCGGCGACAGGGTGCCGTCGGACAGCCGGCGTGCCAGCTCACGCGCCCTCGCGGCGGCGGACATTCACCTCTCCTGAAGGGCGAGCCGTTGACGGATGCACTCCTCCAGCCGGCCACGCAGCCGGCTTAGCGTCTGATACAGGGCGTCGAGCGTCGTGCCGGCGAGGCGGGCCACCTCCTCGCCCGCCAGGCCGCCCTCGTAGCGCCAGGCGAGGAGCTGGCGTGACTTCTCCGGCAGGCGGGCGAGACACTCGCGCAGCGCCGCCGGACGGTCGAGGCCCTCGCGCTCGGTACGCGAGTACGCCTCGGCGATGGCCTCGATGGCCTCGGGCGAGAAGGCCATTGGGAGACGCGCCCATTTCTCGCGGTGCTGCAACACCTTGCGCAGCGCGACGCCGCGTGCCCAGGCGCCGAAGGGACGCTGTGGGTCGTAGCGCTCGAACTGCTGCCACAGGGTGAGGGCCACCTCCTGGAAGATGTCCGCTCGCAGGTGGGCGTCGGGTACCACCGACCCGATGAACGCCTTCAGCCCATCCTGGTGGCGGAGGAACAGCTCCAGGAATTCTCCCCGCGTGTCCATCGCCCCCCCCTCGCCATCCTATTCCGGCGGGGACGCGGAACCTGACAGGGCTGGTACAATCTTTCCTGTGGGGCTGTCGTAGAGCACGCATCCTGCGTGCTCGGCGGAGACCCGTGGGGGGCGATCCCTCCCGGTAGGTGCGGTGAGCACGCTGGAAGGATGCGTGCTCCACGACAATATTCGATGGGAGGATGCGATCATGGCGACAAGCACGAACGAGCTGATGGGCGTGGTGCGGGCCGACGGCTCGCTGGAGCTGTCCGGCAAGTTGACCGTCCCCGCCGGCAAGGTCCGCGTCCGCGTCGAGTCCGTCGAGGAGCCGGCACGCCCCGCCGAGAGCCTCGTGGAGTACGCCGAACGGACCCGCCGTGAGCTGGCGGCGGCGGGGCACAAGTTCATGACGGACGCGGAAACGGACATCTGGATGGAGGAGCTGCGCGACGAGGGGGATCGTATCGACGAGATCTATCGCGAGATCGAGGCGGAGAAAAGAAGGGGGTGAGCCGTGCTGATCTACCTCGATAGCGTCATCGTCATCTATTTCCTCGACAACGGCGGCACCTTCCAGGCCCGCGCACAACGACGGATCGCCGCCCTGGAGGCCGCCGGAGGCCAGATCGCGGTCAGCCAACTGACACGCCTCGAATGCCGCGTGAAGCCGATCCGGCTGGGGGACGCCGCGTCCCTGGCTCAGTTCGACAACTTCTTCAGCCGCGCCGACGTGCGCATCGTCCCCATCCCCGCCGCCGTCTACGACCGGGCGACCCACCTTCGCGCCGTCCACGGCTTCAAGCTCGCCGACAGCCTCCACCTCGCGGCCGCCATCGAGGCCGGCTGTGATCGCTTCCTCACGAACGACGTCCGCCTCTCCCGCTGCACCGACATCCACGTCGAGGTCCTGCCGCCCTGAGCCGCCTCCCGAATCCCGTGTAACACCTCCGCACGTCCCCCCCTCCCGGCGGCCCCTCGAACGTCTAGGATGATGAGACGCCCCTGCGACCCCTGCGGAGAGCGACACCCCATGCTCATGTCACCCTTCGTCCTCGCGCTGGTCCTGACCCCCGGCCATTTCCCGACGGCGCTGCCGCCGAAAGCCGTCCTGGATTCCATCCGGCGATTCAAGAAAGCGCTGGAGCTCATCCCCGCCGTCCCGCCGCCCGTCATCACCGCCGCCAAGGAAGGCATCGACGTGACCATCGGCCCGCTGCCCTCCGAGGTCGGCGGCCCCGCCGACGAGTCGGTGCTGCGCGGGGCGCGTCTGGGCGTGACCGCCGACGACGCCCTGGAGTTCTTCCGCCTCCGCACGCCCCCCGGCCTGGGCCGTGACAAGGTCCGCGCCCTCGTCGCCCAGCTCGGCGACGACGACGTGGCCGCCCGAGAGAAGGCCCACCGCCAGCTCGTCGCCGTCGGGGCGCCCGCCCTGCCCCTCGTCCGCGAGGCCGTCAACGACGTGGACGCCGTCGAGGCCCACGCCCGCGCCCGCCAGATCGTCGCCGCCGTGGACGGCTCCAACGCGGCGGCGCTGGTGATCAACAACGCGCGGGTGCTGGCGGCACGCAGGCCCGCCGCCGCCGCCGAGGCGTTGCTGGGGTACCTGCCCTTCTGCGAGGACAACGCCTCCTTCCACGAGTGCGAGGCGGCGCTGGTCGCCACGGCCATGACCGGCGGCAGGCCCGACCCCGCCGTGGTCAGGGCGCTGAAGGACAAGAACGGCATCAGGCGCGGCACGGCGGCGCAGGTGCTGTCGCAGGTGGGGGGGCCGGCGTTCTACGCCTCGGTGCGCCCGCTGCTCAAGGACGCCCTGCCCTCGGTGCGTCTGCGTGTGGCGCTGGGGCTGGTGGGGGCGCACGACGGGGACGCGGTGCCGGTGCTGATCGACCTCATCGGCGAGCTGCCCTCGTCGCTCAAGCCCGTGGCGGAGGCGTACCTCAACGACCTCGCGGGGGAGTGGGCGGTGTCCGGCCCCAAGGGGCACGACCTGATGTCGCGCAAGCTCCGCCGCGACGTGTGGCAAGGCTGGTGGAAGAACACCGACGGCAGCACCCTCCTGGAGGAGTTCCGCTCACGCACCCCCACCGACGACGACCGCGAGAGGATCGACGCCCTCATCAAGAAGCTCGATGACGCCGAGCCCAAGGAGCGCGACGACGCCGTCGTCGCGCTGGCCGCCTTCGGCAAGAAGGCCGCCTCACAGCTCCGCCGCGCCTCGTCCTCCTACGGGCCGTCCGCCACGCTGGCGTTGAAGGCGCTGAATGCCATCGAGAAGGGCGAGCCGGACCCGCTGCCCGGCCCTGCCACCCGCCTCCTCGCGCTGCGCCGGCCCGAGGGCGCGGTCGAGGCGCTGCTCGGCTACGTCGCCGTCGCCGAGTCCGAGGACGTGCAGGGCCAGGTCATCGATCTGCTCGCCGGGATCGGGGTGCCCGGGGGCAAGGCGGACGAGGCGCTGGTCAAGGCGCTGCGCGACAAGGCGCCCGTGAGACGCGCCGCCGCCGTCACCGCCCTCTGCCGAGGCAGGGCGGCCGCGCAGTACCCGCTGCTCCGCAAGATGCTCGACGACAAGGACCCCCTCGTCCGCCTACGCCTGGGCGAGGGCCTCGCCTCCGTCGGCGACAAGATCGGCGTCTCGGCCGTCATCGCGTCCCTCACCGACCTGCCCGCCCCCCTGGTCAGCGACGCCGAGGACCTGCTCAACCGCCTGGCCGGCGACAAGACGCCGGCCCCGTCCGCCGGCGACACCGCCGAGGGCCGGGCCAAGGCCAAGGAGGCCTGGGACGCCTGGTGGAAGGAGAACGAGAAGACCGTCGACCTGGCCAAGGTCGAATTCGCCGGCGGCCGCGAAGGCGGGGCCACCCTGGTGATGGAGCAGTACAACCCGAAGACCGGCCAGGGGCGGATCATGGAGGTCGACCGGGCGGGGCGTCCGAAGTGGGAGTTCGCCT
>CAZVZK010000122.1:0-30202 GCA_964630925.1 uncultured Alcaligenaceae bacterium | reverse complement strand
TGAGCCTCTCGCGCGGCACCGCCGCGCAGATGGCGGCGCGCATGGCGGCGACGTGTCGGGCGAAGGGGTTGCCGGGGCCGCCCCTGTTCCCCGGCATGAACCGCCCGCACTCCATCCGGATGTACGGGTCCCCCTCGTTGTCCTCCTCACCCGCCGGCACGCCCTTCACCGCCGTGCCGTCGGCCACGCCGTTCGCCTCGTCGTCCGTCGGCCTGCCGTCGGAGTGGCCGTCGTGCGCCACGCCGTTCGTGTGCCCATTGCTCCCCGGCCCTTTCACACTCGCCCTCATCTCCGCACCACCTTCTGTTCCGTGCGTGGCGCTGGGATGCCCCGCACCGCGCACCATACCACGGGGCGCGACAACTCGGATGAGCAGTATCGGCGTCCGTGAGTGCCGTCACCCATTCTCACCCACATTCATTTCCGGTCATCCGTCCTCTCCGTCCCATCCGCCGTGCCCACCCGCTGGCCTTTCCCCCCCTCCCCCCCTACCTGATATCCCCATACGCCCGCACGTCACACCCCAGGAGCCCCTCCCGTGGCAAAGATCCGCGTCGCCATCGTCGGCCTCGGCTTCGGCGCCGAGTTCATCCCCATCTACCAGGCCCACCCCGACGCCGAGATGTACGCCATCTGCCGCCGCGACAAGGCCGAATTGGACAAGTGCGGCGACAAGTACGGCATCAAGGCCCGCTACGCCTCCTTCGACGACCTCCTCAAGGACCCCAACGTCGACGCCGTCCACATCAACTCCCCCATCCCCGACCACGCCGCCCAGTCCCTCGCCGCCCTCCAGGCCGGCAAGCACGTCGCCTGCACCGTCCCCATGGCCACCAGCATCGACGACTGCCGGAAGATCGTCGAGCTGCAGCGTCAGTCCGGCAAGGTCTACATGATGATGGAGACCGTCGTCTACGCCCGCGAATACCTCTTCGTCAAGGAGATGTACGACAAGGGCGAGCTGGGCCGCATCCAGTTCCTCCGCGGCTCCCACCAGCAGGACATGGACGGCTGGCCCGGCTACTGGCCCGGCCTGCCCCCCATGCACTACGCCACCCACTGCGTCAGCCCCTGCCTCGCCCTCCTCAGCAAGCCCGGCGCACCCGCCCACGCCGAGAGCGTCGTCTGCCACGGCTCCGGACGCATCCGCGAGGAGTACATCCCCATCTACGGCAGCCCCTTCAGCTACGAATCCGCCACCTTCAAGATCCGCGGCAGTGACGTCGTGGCAGAGGTGACGCGCAGCCTGTTCGACACCGCCCGCCAGTACCGCGAGAGCTTCGACGCCTACGGCAGCAAGGCCTCCTTCGAGTGGCAGCAGCTCGAGAACGAGGAGCCGGTCATCCACACCAAGTCCACCCCGGAGAAGCCCCTCACCGAGGACAAGATCCCCAAGCGCGTCCCGGTGCCCGACTTCGCCAGCCGCCTGCCGGGGCCGATCCAGAAGTTCACCCGCCCCCAGGCCATCCAGGACGCCGACCACCTCAGCTTCCTCCAGGGCGGCGGCCACGGCGGCAGCCACCCCCACCTCGCCCACAACTTCCTGATGGCCTGCCTCGGCAAGCAGCCCGCCTTCCCCGACGCCGCCACCAGCGCCAACTGGACGATGGTCGGCATCTGCGCCCACGAGTCCGCCATGAAGGGCGGCGCCCGCGTGGACATCCCGTCGTTCTAGGGCGGGTCCGGGGCGGCCAACGGGAGGGCGAGCGGCCGATTGGATTTGTCGTAGAGCACGCATCTTGCGTGCTCCCGAAGCAAGCACGCAAGATGCGTGCTCTACGACAAGAAGAGCCTCACCCTCCCGCTACCGTCCACGAAACGCCCTGACGAGCCGCCAGAGGAGGACCGCCCGTGCCGACTCCGAACGAATTCGACAAGCCAGACCTCCTCTCCAGGCCCGTCGCGTTCCCCGTCCAGCTCAGCAGCCCGCATGAGATCGTCTGGATTGTGAGCACCTTCCTCCTCGCCTTCCAGGCCCTCTTCATCGGGGCAATCGGCGCCGGAAATGCGTTGCACTACCGGCCTTTCTTCTGGTGGTTAATAGGCATCGGATTCGCCCTCGTCCTCATCGGGGCCACGGCCATCTCCGTCGCCCTCGCCCGCAGGCAGTCGTTCCTTGCTGCCACGGATGGCTTCATCCTGGCCCGCGGCGCGGAACAGATTATCTTCAAGGACGCGGACATCGTCGGCCTCTCCCAGCGATGGGTCGGCCACTGGCGCGTGGCACGCCTCGACGTGCGGACGCAGGCCGGCGCGACCTCGTTCACCATCGAATACGAGTTGCCCCACGACAAGCCCGACCCTCTTGCTCACTTCTTCTCCCGCGTCATCGAGTCCCTCGCCCGCAGGGCGACAGAGGGCGGCATCCGCCTCGACGGGGCTGGTTGGCACTTCGACGGCGAGGGGCTGCACGTACCCGGCGCGAAGCGGGCCTGCCCACCGGAAGCAATCTCGTTCTTCGCCCACGACGGCGCGGCTTACTGCATCTGGCGGAACGACGAGGTCGAGCCGTTCCTCCGTGTCCCCGAGCACACCACGAACGCCCATGTTCTGTCCAAGATTCTCCAGTCGCTACTTTCGCGTCTCCCGCCGTCTCCCTCGCCGTCGCCCGACAAGCCCCTCGGACGGCGGCTGTGGTCCCACGTACGAGGCGGCGCCCGACTGGGATGGATGCTGCTCGGGGGGATACTACCGATCCTGACTATCCTGTCCGTCGTGGCCTACATCCAGGGACAAGGCGCGGGAGGCCTGACACTCGCTATCCTGGGTGTCCTCGTCGCGTCCTTGGCGCTCTGGCTCATCCTCGGAAGCTACTCGGGTAGGCTCGATCACCACGAGTTCGGTGTCATCCACCCGGCGACGGGCCACACGCTCCTCTTTTCCCAAGTGGCTCGCCTGACCTGGACGCCCACCCTCATCCTTTTGGAGCCCGCCGACCAGTCACAGCCCACAATCCGCCTCGGCATCTACGAGGTGTCGGTGTCGCTCGGAGCGCGGCAGGCGGCCGCCCGCGCCCACGCCGCCTCGTTCATCGCGGCCCGGTGGTCGGAGGAGTTGCGACGTGGGCCGGTGCGCTGGACGAAGAGCCTCCGCTTCCTTTCCGACGCCCTGGAATGTCTGGATTCGCGTCGGTTCGGCGACGAGCCCGTCACGATACCCTACGCCGGCCTGAGCTACGTCGATCACAACGACAAACTGGAGTTCTTCGTTTCCGACCGCATCTCCGTCCTGTTCACGCAACCGGGCGATGAAGCCAACGTCTACCCCGGCCTCATCCTCCTCGATTGGATTCGCAAGGCCTTGCAGAAACGGGGCCAGCAACAGGCCGGCCCGACGGACGGCCCTTTCGACTTCTCCCGCTGGGGCGACACGAGGCCGCCCGACATGCGCGTCGAGCCCGCCGACGCCCCCGGACGCCGCATCACCCAGGCACAAGATACGCCGCACTCGTGAGGAGCCCCGTCGTGGCCGACCCGCGCAACCCCTTCGGCAAGGCCGACTTCCTGCCGAAGCCACGCACCTACGTCAAGCCCGTCCAGGTCGGCGGCTCCCTGCAGTCGGCCTGGGTCGGCGTCCCCCTCGCCATCGCCGCCCTCGCCCTCTGCGTCACCATCATCGGCACCGCCCGCGAGTCCTTCACCTGGCTCCTCATTGGCGGCCCCATCGCCGCCGCCATCGCCGCCCCCGGCGTCGTCGCCGCCCTCATCCTCCTCTCACGCCAGCAATGGCTCGAGGTCACCGACGACGGCTTCACCCTCGTCCGCCGCGGCGGCGTCCGCCGCCCCTACCGCGACGACCAGATCACCGGCGTCTCCCAGCGCACCACCGCCCAGCCCGACGGCGGCCTCTGGCGCTGGGTCAGGCTCGACACACACACCGAGGCCGGCCCCGAGTTCGTGTCCTTCTCCTACCCCGTCCCCCCCGGCCAGCCCGACCCCCTCTTCACCCTCGTGGACCGCGTCGTCCGCGGCATGGCCACCCGCGCCATCGAGGGCGCCGACGTCGGCGCACGCCTCGAAGGCACCGGCTGGCACTTCGACCGCCACGGCCTGCACGTGCACCACGGCCCCCACAAGGGCGTCTACAGGCCCGACGAGCTGACCCACGTCGCCGTCCACGACCAGAAGATGTGCGTCTGGCGCGGCATCGAGGCCGAGGCCCTCCTCCGCGTCCCCGACCACACCGTCAACGCCCACGCCCTCGGCCAGGTCGTCTGGCACTTCGTCGAGAAGCGCCCCGACCAGTCCGGCACCCTCCCCGGCCAACCCCTCGGCCGCCTCCTCCTCGAACGCCGCGGCCGCGACGCCGCCCTCGGATGGTTCTGCCTCGCCATCGCCCTCGGCCTGTCGTCCCTCTTCGTCCCCATGTCGTACAGCCGCGCCCCGCTCGCCGGCTACATCGCCTTCGCCTGCCTCCTCGCCCCCCTCGCCGCCCTGGGCCTCTGGCTCACCCTCCGGGCGTCCTACCTCCGCCTGGCCTTCCACCAGTTCGGCGTCGCGCAGCCCGGCCGCGGGCGCTCCCTCCTCTACGCGGATGTGGAACGCATGACCTGGCACGCCAACTTCATCCTGCTGGAGCCGCCCCAGGGCGACCCGCGCCCCCCCATCCGCTTCTCCACCGTCGGCGTCGTCGAGGACGTCGACTTCGCCGCCATGCGCGACCTCGCCGCCTCCGCCGTCGCCGCCCGCTGGGCCGAGCAGCTGTCGCGCGGCCCCGTGCAGTGGACGAAACGCCTGCGCTTCATGCCGGGCGGCCTGGAGTACCGCCCGGCGGGCTTCTTCGGCGACACCGAGCCGGTGACCGCCCCGTACCACCTCACGTCGTACTACCTGCTGCAGATGCACATGGACCTATTCGTCACCGGCGCCCCCAAGCCCGTCGTGCAGCAGCCGCTGGCCGAGGCCAACTTCTGGCCCGGCCTCATCCTCCTCATCTGGATCTACGCCGACCTGCAACGCCAGCGCGAGGAGCAACAGAAGAGCGGCCGCAAGGAGGACCCGCGCCCCGACTTCACCTTCGGCAAGGGCGCCCCGAAGGACGAGCGCCTCCGCGCCCTCGACGGCCCCGAACGCAAGGTCACCCCCGGCGAGGCGTGACCCGCCTACGCCTTGCGCACCTGCATCGTCGCCGTCGCGAGCAAGAGGCTGAACGGCGACGTGGCCGACAGCTCGCCCACCGCCCCGATCAGCCCGGCGCGCCCGGCGGAGCGGTCCCACGCCCGGTACGAGATCGTGGCGGCCCCCTGCGACCCCTTGCGCGGGACGAACCGCAACAGCGCGTGATCCTCCAGCAGCCGCGCCTGCCCCGCCGCCAGCGTCCCGATGTCCGTGTACGACCTGCCGCCGTCCCGCGAGTATTGCCAGCGCCCGTCGCCCGTGAAGCCCTCCACCGCCATGCCCATGCCGACGGCCCCGTCCGCGTCCTTCACCTTGCCGGCCAGCAGATCACTGACGCGCACCGCCGGCCAGGTCATCCCGTCCGACACGCCCGCCGGCAGCGTGCCCGGACCGAGCAGGACCGGCGCGTCGTTGGCCGCCCTGATCACGCACTGCACGATGGCCGAGGTCGCGCTGAACGCCGCCGCCCCGCCGGTGCGGCCCGTCAGCGTGGTGGACCCGCCCCCCGCGCCGACGGTCTGGTCCCAGCCGTGGTAGGTCAGCGTCCCCCCCCCGGAGCCGTCCCGCGCCGGCACGAAGCGGATGCGGTCCTCCGCACGCAGCAGCCGCGCCCCGTTCACCGACGGGTTGTAGAAGTCGGTCCACGTCGCCCCGTCATTGGTGGAGTAGTGCCACCGCCCAGGCCCCTGCACCCCCACCACGGCGATCCCCTTCCGCGAGCCGACGTCCGCGTCGCGGAACGTGGCGCCCAGCATCTCGCCCACCGTGACCCCCTGCCCGGGGGCCGCGTCCTCGTCCACCGACGGCATCCGCCCGTTGCCCAGCAGCTCCGGCGCCCGGTTGCCCGTCGCCGCCCGCACCCCGAAGTCGATCCCCCTGTCCAGCCCGCTTATGATGGGGCAATCGACGCCCACCCCCGCCTCACCCGGCTGCGTCAAGAGACGCGCCACCGCGGGGCCGAGCGCCAGGTCGTCGAGCGTGTACCGGCCCAGCGCATCCGTGACGGCGGATTGGTCGCCGGCGTCCAGCCTGCCGTTGTTGTTGCGGTCCAGGTAGACCGTGCGCCCGGCGGCCGCCGCCTCGGTGGCGTCGCGCCGCCCGTTGCCGTTGCTGTCCTGATACACGACGCCACGCACCCGCCCCGGCCTCATGCTCCCGAGGGACGCCTCCACGTCCCCGTCGAGGACGTGGACGGCCTTCGCCTGCGGCAGCGGGGCGCCCGTGACGCCCTCGACGCCGATGACCGACTCCAGCAGCGACAGGGCATCGACCCGCCGGTAGGCCAGCCCCGTGTTGGCGACGTTGTCGTCCTCGTCGTCCCCGTCGATGACGACGGCCCCGCTGTCGTGCAGCAGGGTGCGGACCTCGTCGGCGGTGAGCGTGCGGCCCAGGTCGCGGAGGGCGAGCTGCTGCGCCAGCGGCACCAGCCCGGCGACGATGCCCGCCGCCATGCTCGTCCCGGACAGGGCGTTGACGCCCCCGCCGGGGGACGCCCCGATGAGGAACGTGCCCGGGGCGAACACCTGCGTGCTGCCGGCCCCGCCGCGCTGGCTGAAACTCACGATGCGACCCGGCGCGGAGGTGTTGTCGATCGCCCCGGTGCCCCAGGACCACGGCCCGCCGCGGTCCGAGTCCCACACCGCGCCCACGGCGACGACGTTGGGGTCCGCCGCCGGGTACGCGACGCCCGGCTGCGCGTGGCTCGGCGTGTACGCGTTGCCCGCCGCCGCCACCACCACCACGCCCATCGCCTCCAGCTCGGCCAGCTCGTCGCCGATGCCGTGCAGCGACAGCGCCGCCGCGTAACTGCCGCCGTCCCCCAGCGAGAGGTTCACGCTGACGATCTTGTGTTCCGCCGCGTGGTCGATCACCCAGCGCAGGCCGTCCTCGATGTGCGAGAAGTTGCCGCCGCCGCCCGCGTCGAGGACCTTGAGCCCGACAAGCCCCGCGCCCGGCGCGACCCCTGGGGTGGCCTCGTCGCGCCCCGCGATCAGGCTGGCGACGTGGGTGCCGTGCCCGGACGGGTCGTCGGCGATGTCGTCGTCGTCCAGGTAATCGTGCTGGTGCACGAACGCCCCCGCCAGCGCGGGGTGCGATGCGTCGAATCCGGTGTCGAGGACCGCGACGGAGAATCCGGAGCCGTCGATGCCGGCGAAGCGCGGGTCGGAGCGCACCGCGTCCAGCCGCAGCAGCCGCTCGGCCGCCGTCCCGGGGCCGGCGGCGGCATCGCCCGCCGCATGCCACCCCGCGGGCAGGAGCTGGCAGACGGTGAACGTGCCGGGGCCGGTGTCGGCGAACGAGTAACCGCCGTCCGCCGCGGTCAGGGCGGAGCGTTCCCCTGCGTCGTGGCGCCCGTCGCCGTCGGTGTCGAGGAAGACGGTGCGTCCGGCCAGCCCCGGCTCGGCGGGGCCGCGCAGGCCGTCGCCGTCGAGGTCGTTGAAGAGCGCGCCGTAGATGCCGGCGAGGAGCCGGCGGTCCTCGAGCGGCTCGAGGCGGGGCCTGGTCGGCGTGCGGCTCATGGCTGCTCCTGCGCGTGGAGGGGGCGCCCGGCCGGCCCCGTATAGCCGAGGCCGGGGCGCCGTTGCAAGGCGGATTTCGTCAGCGCGCTTCTCGGCGAGCGGCACGGCGTGAGCGTGCCGTGTCTTCGCTCAAGGCGAGCGGCAGAGCTCAAGTGCCATCGGGCGTCTCGCCCCCAGCTCGCGGCAGAGAGGGGCGGAATGGGGGTGAGGTTCAGGACCGTGTCACGCCGCCCCGCGTGGTGCGTAGATGGTGGCGAGAGCCACCCAGACCGATCCACCCTTCAGGGGTCACCCGTCATGAGCGAGCGTATCTGCCCCTCCTGCGATCAGCCCCTCGCCCTCTTCGCGTTCAACTTCGGGCGCTGCCCCTGCGGCATGCCCCTGCCGCCGTCCCTGCTCACCGAGCCGATCCCCGAGCCGGCACCGCCGCCCACCCCTGCCCGGTGGCTCTCCCGCCACGACGGTTGCGGTTTTGATTTCAATGAGGCCCTCGGCCTGCTCTTCTTCTTCGCCTTCGCGGTGTTCGTCGCCGCCGTGCCCCTGAGCGGCCCCTTCACCGGCCACCCTCTCAGCACCGCCGCCATGTGGTTCCTCGCGCCGCTGGGGGCGCTGGCGTCGGCGCTCGCCCTGCACCTGCTCACCTACCCGTTCGGGCGTGGCCTGACGTTGCGGAGCTGGGCCGCCGTCGCCCTCCTGCACGTCGGGCTGGCCGTCGCCGCCAACGGCATCGCCTCCCACCGCGAGTGGCAGGGGATCAGCCGGGCGATCGCCGAGGGTAACGCCGGCGCGCCGGGGATCGAGCCGGACGCCGCGCTCAAGGCCGCCTTCCTCGACGCCCTGGCCGGCCTCCGCAGACGCGAGGCCCGCCGGCCCACCGTCTCGGTCCGGATGAAGGAGACCCACGACAGGACGATGACGCCCAAAATGGAGCTGGCGCTGGCGATCTGGAAGCTCGACCCCGACTTCGCCCATCACACCCGCACCGGCGACGAGATCCGCGGGGCGAGGCCCTCCTTCGTGTACCTGGGGAAAGAGCACATCGAGGGCCGCCTGCGCGAGGCGTTGAAGCCCGTCCTCCCCGCCACGCTCCTCGACACCGGCTACCGCTCAGAAAAGGACCGCCCGGGCGCGGAGGTCGTCTTCGAGGTCGAGGCCGCCACCCGCCTGGAGGGCACCTACTCGAAGTACAAGGGCAGCCTCGGCGGCGCCTCCCTGGCCGCCGACTTCCGCATCGAGTGGAAGGTCCGCCTGCTCGACGTCAACGGCGTCGAGCTGTACTCCGCGGCCTGGACGACGTGGCCGGCCCCCTCCCTCTCCTTCAAGGAGGTCCCGATCGGGGCGGAGGCCACGGGCCTCGTCCAGCTCTCGGCGCACGACAACTTCGCCCGGCAGCTCCTGGGCCGGCTCGGCCTGCCCCCCGGCCCCGAGAGGAAGGAGTGGACGCACCGCGGCTGGTGAGGCCGCCCGGGACATCTCAGCGCGGCATCCGTTGACGCAAACGAGTCGAGAGCCGCGCTCACCCGCGTCCCACGGGGATGGCCCGGTGCCGCGGGCGGCTGGTGCGTCCGATCCAGGCGAGGTGGCCGCGTTGGGTGTGGAGGGCGTGGCGGAGAAGGCGGAACTTGTCGCGGCACTGGTCGAGGAGCTTCATGGGGCCTCCTTCCCGTTCCGCCGTGCCCGCGAGGTGAGGAGGGGCTGCTCACCAACCGGCGGGTTGGCAGAACGCGGATTATGGCAACCAACAAGCCAACCCGCGGGGCACAGGCCGGCTGGGCCTCAGAGTATATGAACGGGAGGACGGTGGACGGAATTTCCGTCCACTGGGACACGATTCGGGCGGAAATTGTTGAGGGGGAATGAGATGCGCGGATCGGGCAGGCGGGGGGGAGCCGCGAGGACGAGGGATTCGGCGAGGCGGGGCCTTGACAGCCTGAGGTGGGTGTGGTGTGATACCCAGCGCGTTGGTTGGATAATGACTCGTTCGGCGGCAGAGGCGCACCCTGTGGCGAAGAGCAGCGGGACACTGATCGACGTTCACCAACCGGGCGGTCGGTCCCTGTGGTGCTTCAAGTACGTCGTCGCGTACTCCTACGAAGGGTACCCGGTCCGCAGCCCGTCAGAGGACTGCAACGAGGACATGCTGGAGGGCATCCCGCACAAGGTGGCCCGGTACTTCGGCGACGGGTGGCCCATCCACATCGTCCAGCCGGCCCGCCGGCCGGGGGAGATCGACTACCCGCCGGTCCGGGTCACGGCGTTCTTCACGTCGCTGCCGATGCTGTGCGAGATGCACCTGTCATCGCTCGTGGTGGTCTGGTTCCAGCGGGAGCAGTTCCCGGTCCCGGACAATGCGGGCCGCGCCGCCCTGGCGGCGATCGACTGGGAACAGTTGGCGCTCGACTACGAGATGTAGGCCAAAGACGCCGAACCAACTGCTGCACCTGACCGGCGGGGCACTCAGGTTTCTGGGACTTCAACGCTCACCGCGCCCCGCCGGCAGGTGAGCAGGGTCGTTCGGCGGCGGAGGCGCAGCGGGTGGATCACCTCTTCCTGAACGACATCGCCTTCCCCGTCGAGCGGGGCGTACTGTACCGGGGGCGGGAGGAGTTGGGCGACTACCGCTGGGGGGTGGAAGTCTACTGCGGCGAGTCGCCCCAGCTCGACTTCCGCAACTGGCCGGACGACCGGGTCGAGACCCCGGACGACTTCCTGGCGGGCACGGCGGTGATGCTCGGCGCACAGCGGCTGCCGCTCCGGGTGGGGTCGCCGGACGAGTTGGTCGGCCGGGAGTACCTGTGCCCGCCGTCGCCCGAGCCGGACCCGTCCGAGTGGCAGGCGGCCGACCCGTGCTGGCCGTACTTCTTCCTGTACGTGTGGGAGGGGCACCCGACGGAGCAGCTGCGGGTGGCGTTCACGGCCACGCGGGGCCGGCAGTACCGGGTCGAGATCGCGGGCGGGTACACCGACGGCGGCGTGCTGTACTCGCTGCGGGTCCAAGCGTGGCTGGACTGGCAGGGCGCAGACGCCGCCCCAGGAACTTCCCGAGGGGTGAGTAGGGAGGGGGGGCAGCGGCTCCTGGGCGTGATGGGTGGCCAGAGCGCGTGCGGGCCCTTGCCCAGCGCCTGCCAGGCCTTGGCCCTCCCCTGCGTTCGCCGCTGCCTTGTGCCTGCCCTGGCCCTGCCCCACTTCCTCAACCTTTCTGCTCTGCTGGCCCCGCCTCAACCTTCTTCAGCTCGTAGCCCAGCTCCCGCGCACGCCGCGCCAACTGTTTCTCCAGACGCTTCCTGACTTGCTCGGCATACTCCTGTTCCGTCTGTTTCGCGTATGCTTCCCCGAACCGCATCAGGTGGTACAGGATCCGCGCCAGCTTGTGCGCCGCCGCGCGGGGAGGCGTGGGCGGCGGGCTTGAACTTGCCGAGGTCGATGGCCAGAATGAGGCCGGCGTTCATCTGCGAGCTCCGTGTCGGGTGTCGCCGGCTGGGTCATCCCAGCCGTAGCGCAGGGCAAGGGGGCTTGCATGGATTCTTTCGGCGGCGGAGGGCTTCGGAAGCGTGAAGGTCAGCGACTACCCGACCTGCGAGCGGACCTACGCCACCCTCCGCATCTACCCGGAGGCGCTCGACCCATCTGACGTGACCGCCCGGCTGGGCATCGAGCCGTCGGACTGGCAGCGGCAGGGCGAGTCCCGCAAGCCCGGAGATCGTCCGGCCAAACTGCACGGCTGGTTCCTGTCGAGCGAAGGAGCAGTCGAGTCGCGGGACGTGCGGCGGCACTTGGACTGGCTCTTGGCCCGCCTCACCCCGCGCGCCGACGCCGTCGTAGCGCTCCAAGCCGAGGGGTGCCGCATGGACGTGAGCTGCTTCTGGGTGTCAGCGTCGGGGCACGGCGGGCCGTCAGTGCGGCCGGCCCAGATGGGGGAGTTGGCTCGGTTGGGCTTGGAGCTGTGGTTCGACGTGTACCTGGGTAGCGGCCAAGACGCCGCCCCAGGAACGATCTGAGGGGGTCCAGGGGCGCGGCGCCAGCCCGGCGCGGTGGCCCCTCCCCGTGGCGCCCGACGGCCTGCTCGACGCCCACTGGGTTTCGGGCTTGCATCGGGCCGCACGCCCCCGCTAGATTGCTCCCCTGACCCAGACCACCCCCGCCGAGGTGCCGCGAGATGGATCTCCGACCGTACCTGCGCGACCCCGCCCTGCTGAAGAAGGCGTCCGAGAACCTGCGCTACCAGCCCTTCATCCTCAGCGACGACCTGCAGACCGGCGTGGCCTACTCCTGGCTGTACGGCCCCCAGGCCGGCCGCCTCAGCGGCCCCCACGAGTGGCTGTGCGACCGCCGCTCCGCCACCCCCGAGTACTGGAGCCAGTTCACCGACGCCAACGCCCGCCTCCGCACCATGTACGACGACTGGCTCGACGTGATCGCGGACCGCGTCCCCCGCGGCAGCCTCGTGGACGTGGGCTGCAACAGCGGCTACTTCCCCGTCCGCGCCCACATGAAGGGCATGAAAGGCTGCGCCGGCTACGACAACCCCGGCTTCGCCCCCGCCTTCGACGCCCTCAACCGCGCCACCGCCGCCGGCGCGAAGTTCCACGGCTCCATGTACGACGTGTTCACACACACGCTCCCCGGCTGCGCCCCCGCGTCGTACGACGTGGCCTGCGCCTCCGTCGTCTACTGCCACCTGCCCGACCCCCTCTACTTCCTCGCCTGCCTCGGCAAGATCGCCCGCAAGGGCATCTTCCTGTTCACCGGCATGTCCGACGCCGAGGGCTACACCGTCCACTACCACGAGCCCAACTTCTTCCGCCCCCACGACCCCCTCCCCTTCCCCCACGGCTTCGACAACGGCACCGGGATGTCGAAATCCCTCCTCTACAAGAGCATGGAGTGGATGGGCTTCAAGGACTGCGTCGAGATCCCCTACCGCGACACCTGGCTGCCGAGGAAGGTCTTCGCCCACAACCTCAAGGCGCTCCTCTTCCTCCGCTGAGCGGCCCTGTCCTCCGACACGCCCGGCGGATACGCTCTCCAGCAGTGGGCGCCCCGCCGGGAGGCCGATGCCGTGCTACGACCCGCTTGCCTGCTCGCCCTCCTCGCCGCCCTGCCGGCCGCCGCCCAGCCGGACCGGGTGGACCGGCCGGGGCCGGGCGAGCTACGCAAGCTCCACGTCCTCGTCGTCGCCGACACCGCCGGCGACCTCCGCGAGTCCGTCTCCGCCGACCGTTCTCGCGTTCACTCCCTGTTCGACAGGAACATCCCCGACCAGCGGCTCGCGATCTCCCACCTCGACGGCAAGCAGGTCACCAGGGCCGCCGTCCTCGCCCACGTCCGCAAGCTGAAGCCCGGGCGTGAGGACGGCGTCGTCTTCTATTTCGCCGGCCACGGCGCCCTCGACTCCAAACGCGGCCACTACCTCCAGATGCAGCCCGCCGGCGGCCCCCCGCTGCTCCGCTCCGAGCTGCGCCGCGCCCTGCAAGACACCGGCGCCGGCCTCGTCGTCCTCCTCACCGACTGCTGCTCCAACAAGGTGGACATCCCGCCCGTGGTCGGCTCCCCGCCCGGCAAGGGCAAGGACAAGATGGAGATCAAGCCCCTCCACCCCACCATCCGCCAGCTCTTCTTCCTGCGCCGCGGCGTCGTGGACATCACCGGCGCCCAGGCCGGCACCGCGAGCTGGGGCGACGACCGGGACGGCGGCGTCTTCACCCGCGTCCTGTGCCGCGTCCTCACCGACCCCGCCGCCGGCATGGACTCCAACCGCGACGGCAGGCTCACCTGGGACGAGGCGTTCCTGTTCCTGCGCCTCGCCACGTCGATGGAGTTCCGCCGCTGGAAGTCCTCCCAGACCCTGGCGACCCGCGGCCGCATCAAACAGGCCGGCCAGTCGCCCCAGGCCTTCCTCCTCGGCGACTCCGCCCCCGCCGGGCCCGGCTCGGCCGGCCCCGCCCCCAAGTCGAAAAAGGATTGATCGAGCGGAGGATCATCCCCCCGGCAGGCGGATCTCCAGCGCCACGCCAGGCCCCTCCATGCCCACCGTGCAGGCCCCGATCTCCAGCCCCCCGGCCGGCAGCCGATACCCCTCCCCCGGCTCCAGCCGCAGCCGCACCGGGGCCCCGCACGCCACGAACACGACGTGCGTCGCCTCGTCCCCCAGATTGACCGCCCCCCAGTCGGAGGAGTGGCGCACGGCCGCCGCCTCGCCCTGCTTGCGCACCACCACCTCGAAGACCGCCCCCGTCGGCGGCGCGAAACGCTTGTATTCCAGGAACGCCGCCACCTCGGCGAAGAAGCCGCACGCCGCGTCCGGCCCCAGCCCGCCCTCGCGCTCCAGCGCCGCCCAGAATGACTCCAGCAGATGCGCCGGCAGGCGGAACAGGCACAGCAGGCCGGGCGAGTCACCGGGCATCTCGGCGGCCAGCGCCGCCAATTCGGCCGCGTCCGGCGTGCGCCCCGCGCCGAGCCGCAGCCGGCCCGCCCACGAGCCGTCGAGGTGGAACCCCGGCGCGACGGCGAGGAGGGTCATGGCGGCTGACCCTCAAGCCTCTTCGCCGGCCGGCTGTTCCCGTAGAGCACGCTTCCAGCGTGCTTTCTGACAGGAGCACGCTGGAAGCGTCCTCCACGGGAAGCAACCCCGGCACACCCGATGAAGAGGATGCTCATGACGCCCGCCCCTCCGCGGCGTTCCGCTCCAGCCACCCCAGCGCCACGTCCAGGCAGACCTTCTTGTGCAGCCGGCAGAACAGAGTCTCCGTCGAGGCGAACGTCCCGTTCTCGAAGTGCTTGTTCGCCGGCGCCCCCCCGCCGCAGAAGGCGAAGTGATCGCACGACTCGCGGCACATCTCGACGCCTCGGGCGATCTCCCCCTCCAGCCGCACGAAGCGCCCCGTCGCCTCCACGCTCGCCACCGTGTCACGCGAGACGTGCCCGAGGGCGAAGTCCCCGTGCCGCGGGCTCGACAGGCCCAGCAGCTCCGGCGAGTAGGTGCTGAAGTTCCCCTGCCAGTCGACGTTCACGATGGCCCACGGGCGGTTCTCCTGCGTCCGCGAGCCGGGGCCGTACCGCTCGCCCAGGACCGCCCCCACCGAGAGCGTCAATTCACGCACCAGCAGCGGCGGATCGGCCCGCGTCGCCAGATCGACGAACCGCGCCAGGAACCGCCGGAACCGCTCGGGCACGCCCTCCCCCGCCAGCGAGGACGACGTGTGCGGCCCCTCGATCTCCTCGACGTTGAACGCCACACTCTCGATCCCGTTGGACCGGTAGAAGTCATACAGCTCGTCCGGGTACGAGAGCGACTCGGCCGTCAGCACGCTGATGACGTAGAACGGGATGCCGGCGTCCCGCAGCATCCGCACCCCGCGCAGCACGCGCCCCAGGGTCCCCTCCCCCGAGCGCGTCCGCCGATGGCGGTCGTGCAGGAACCCCGGCCCGTCCAGGCTCACCCCGACCTCCAGCCCGTGCTCCCGGATGAAGCCGCACCACGCCCCGTCGAGCAGGGTGGCGTTGGTCTGGAAGGCGTGACGGACGGGGACGCCGTCCCGGTTGTGCATCTCCAGAAGCTGGGCCGCCTTCTCGTAGAAGGCCAGCGGCATCACGAGCGGCTCGCCGGCGTGCCACAGCAGCGTGAACGGCCCACGCACCAGCCCGCTGTCGAAGACCCACGCGAAGACGCGGTCCAGCGTCGGCAGCGACATCCGCCCCGTATTCGCCCGGTCGGGCAGATAACAGTAGGAGCAATCGATGTTGCAGAACGGCGTGGGCTGGACGACGAGCAGCTCCAGAGGCCCGGACGTGGTGGCGGGCATCGGGCCGCCTCCGGTCAGAAGTTGCGGAACGCCCCGTTGCGGAAGCCGCCCCCGCCCCCGCCGTTGGCGAACCCACCGTTCTTGAACCCGCCGCCACCGCCGCCGCCGTTGGCGAAGGCGCCGTTCTTGAACCCGCCGCCACCGCCGCCGCCGTTGGCGAAGGCACCCTTGCGGAAGCCGCCCCCGCCCCCGCCGTTGCGGAAGCCGCCGTTCACGAACGCCGTCAGCTCCGTCCCGTCGCCCTCCGGCGCCGTGCCGACCTCGGCGGCCACCTGGTCGGCGCGCCGCTGAACGTCGCCGTCGGCCGGCGCCGCCTCGGCGGCCGCCGGCTCCAGCACGGCGCGGGCGATGACGGCCGCCCCGGCCACGCCCAGCAGGCCGCCGAGTACCTCTCGCAACATACCCCGGCGGCTCATGGCGCTCATGTGTGTCCTCGCAGAATGGCTGTTTGGTCCGTTATAGCCGCCCTCTGGGCAGGGGCAATCGCCGTTGAGCAATTTCCTGCCCTTTTCTTCGGAAGAGTGATTGTCACCATCCAGGCCGGCCGTAGAACACCCCAGTACCTACCACCACGGAGTCGAATCATGCTGTGGACGCTGCGCGGGCTGCTGGCGTTGGGGCTGCTGTCCTTCGCCCTACCCTTGATGGCCGCCGAGGGCGACAAGGACGAGATGGTCGCCAACCCCAAGTACAAGTTCTGGGCCGGCTTCAAGGCCGGCGCCACCGCCGTCCACGTCGAGAAGACCAAACACTCCGGCGAGGACAAGGCCGCCTTCCCCGATGGCGTGGAGGAGAAGGTGATCTCCTACACGCTCCTGAGCGTCAACGACAAGCAGGCCGTCGTCCGCGTCGTCGTCGTCGAGCGCGAGCACTTCGGCTCCGTCGAGTCGGCCCCGACCAAGATCACCTACCCGGCCAGGATCAAGAAGTCCCACCTCGAGGCCGTCTTCGCCGAGTTCGGCGCCAAGATCAAGGACGAGGAGGCGGTGGTCAAGGTGGGCGGCAAGGACATCAATTGCAAAATAGTGATCGGCTCGACGAAGAAAGGCGACGACACGGTCGAGTTCAGGCTGATGTTCAGCGAGACGGTGCCGGGCGGCATCGTGAGCCGGATGCGGACGGCGAAGCAGGGCGACAAGACCATCGCCGAGACGACGATCACCCTGAGGTCGTTCGGGGAAGGAGCGCCCAAGAAGGACAAGCCCAAGGAGAAGGCCAAGGAATAGTTGACAGCCAGTAAACAGCCGGTCTCCCGTGATGGGTGGCCGGCTGTTCTCTTTGCTTGAAACTGGCTGTTGACCGGCTGTTTACTGGCTGTTTACTGGCTGTCAACTACTAGGCTGACGGCTGCAGCGTCTGGAACAGCTCGGCCATCTTCACGCCCAGCCCCAGCGAGATGCGGTACAGCGTCTCGATGGACGCCGAGTTCTTGCCCAATTCGATCTGCGACAGGTAGCCCAGCGACACACCCGTCCGCTGGGCCATCTGCGCCAGCGTCAGGCCCAGCGCCTTCCGCCGCTCGCGGATGGCGTTGCCCAGCGCCTCCTTCAGCGCCGTCTCCGACATGCGCAACAGGCCCCGGCCCTCCAGGCAGCGGAGCACCGTCTTCTGCAGCTGCGCGATGGGGAACGGCTTGGTCAGGTAGTCGTAGGTGCGCGCACGCAGGCAGCTCAGGGCCGAGTCGATCGACGGGTACGCCGTCACCACCACCACGCTCGCCTGCGGCTGGTGCTCGCGGACCCACTCGAGCATCTGCTCCGGCTCGATGCCGGGGATCACGTAGTCGAGGATGATGAGGTGGTACGGCGTGCGCCGGAGGCCCTCCTCCATCAACGCCGGGTCGAAGATGCAGTCCACGCGGAAGTCATGCGGGGCCAGCGCCGCCTGGATGACCCGGCACACCGACGAGTCGTCGTCCACGACCAGGACACGCACCTCGCTGGAGCGGTACAGGCCGTTGTCCCCGGCCCACGGCTGCCGGCCCGCGTCGCCGTGGAAGTCGGCGGGCATCTCGGGCGCCAGCAGGCCCTGGCCATTAGCGGAGCGGACGGCAACCACGGGGGACTCCTTGGAGAGTGCGGGGGCTGAGGGGGGCGTCATGATTTCTTGGCCGAGAGCAGCGGCTCGCGCGGGCCGGGCCGCCGCGGCGGGGCGGGCCGGCTCAGGGCCGCACGCACCGCGGAGAGCAGGTCATCGAGGCGGAACGGCTTGTTGACCAGCTCGAACTGCCGGCCCGCGAAGTCGTGCCGCAGGAAGTCGGAGGACACGAAGCCACTCATGAACAGCACGCGGGCCGACTGGTCACGCTTGAGCAGGCGCCGCACCAGCTCGACCCCGCCCAGCTCGGGCATGAGGACATCCGTCAGCACCAGCGCGAAGGGGTCCGGCCCGGCGGCGAAGTACGCCTCCAGCGCCTTCTCGCCGCTCTGGAACGCCTGCACCCGGTAGCCCGACTGCTCCAGGGCGGCGGCCACCGACGCCAGCACGTCGCGCTCGTCGTCGACGACCATGACCCGTTGCGCGGCCGGGGCCGACACGGGCGGGGCGGCGGCCTCGGGCACCGCCGCGGGGGCGGCGGCCGTGCCGGCGGGCAGGACGACACGCGCCACCACGCCTCGCTCCGTGCCCGCGTACAGACGCAGCCCGCCCTGGTGCGCCGACAGGATGCCGTACGCCACCGCCAGCCCGAAGCCCTTCTTGCGCGCCTTCGTCGAGAAGAACGGCTCGTCGAACAGCCGCCCCTGCGCCTCGGCCGACAGGCCCGAACCGGTGTCCGCCACGGTCACTTCGACGTACTGGCCTGGCCGCGCCGCGCCGTACAGGCCGCGGCAGGCCGCCTCGTCGAGCGTCACGGCGCGGGCACTGACGCTGACCGCCCCCGGCGCCGGCAAGGCCTCGCGGGCGTTGTCGAGCAGCGCGCCGATCACCTGCTGGAGGCTGTCCACGCCGACGCCCACGGCGGGCAGCCCGGCCGGGATGTCCAGGCTGACCTGGTGCCCCGCGTCACGCAGCGCCTGGAGCCGCGACGACAGGCCGGCCAGGGCCAGCGGCAGCGGGCACGGCCGCGTGCTCACGGTCTGCCGCCGCGAGAACAGCCGCAGCCGTTCGGTGAACTGCGCCCCCGTCTGCGCGGCGCGGTAGATCTCGTTGAGGTACGAGTGCAGCGGCGTGCTCGCCGGCATCGGCTGGGCCTGGGCCAGCTCCGTGAAGCCCATGATGCCGGTCAGGATGTTGCCGAAGTCGTGCGACAGGTGCCGCGTCAGGTTCGCCGCCATCTCCATCCGCGCCTGGCGGGCGGCACGCTCGGCCTGGCCTGCCCACTCGGGGTCACCGGCGAGGGCCCGGGTGGTCGCCATCGCGGCGACGGCGAACCCGGACAGGCCCCGGGGATCCCAATCGACGGGCGCGGCGGGCTCGGCCCACACGACCCAGGGGGAGCCGTCGGGGGCGTGGGTCAGGGCGGCGACGGCGCCGCCGGGCAGGGCGACGGCCGAGGCCGAGGAGCGGAGGAGGGCGGGCAGGTCCGGGATACGGAGCCAGGGGCCGCCGTCGCGGGCGGGGTGGCTGTAGGCGGGCGCCCACGGGCCGCAGCGGGCCAGCCCGGCGGCGGCACAGCCGGCGGCGCGGGCGAGCGCCTCGAGGGCGGCCCCGGGGGATGCGGGCCCGCCGACCCCCTGGAGCAGGGTGTGGGCATGGGCGAGCAGCGCCCGGCTGACGTGGTCGGACATGGCCTTACCTACCCTTGGTGGAGGGTGGGGCTCGATTGAGGGCTGCCGGGAATCTACGCCCGGTGAAAAAGCTTAGAGCGCGGAGGGAGGTGCGGTCAAATGCGAAGCGGCAGGATTTTTCACATCGGGCGGTTAGAAGGGTTGGGCCGGGACGTGTACGGGCGTGCCGGCAGACGCACGTCTGCCGGCACTTCTGGGCGCGGTGAAGGTCACTTCTTGGCGCCGGCCTTGGCGTCACCCTCGGCCCCCGCGTCGGCCTCCTCCTTGGCCGCCTTCTTGGCCTTCTTGGCCACCTTCAGGACCCGGACCTTGGGCAGGTTGTAGGGGCTGCGGCCCTCGGGCCAGCGCTCGTCGGCCTTGAGGGCGAGGATGCGCTCGCCCCGCGTCAGGACGTTGCGCGAACGCGCCAGCGTGTTCTTGCGCCGCAGGCTCTTGTCGATGGACATCGGACCGTCACTCCGGGAAGCGGATCGCGTCGGATAAAACGCCATGATAGGGGCCCCCGCGGCCGCGGTCAATCCTCCGCCGGGCCTCCCGCCCAATAGGACGAATAGGACGGATGGGACACCTGTTCGCGAGGAGAGAGCCATGCGGCCCCGGCCCGCCCGCCCCGACGAGAGATCGGCGGCCCTGCAGATGCTCCTGTCGCACCACGACGCCGCCGAGCGCGACGCCCGCCGCCTCGGGCTGCTCGACGCCCTCGCCGACGGCACCATCGACGGCGCCGGCCTCCTCGTGCTGCCGGGGCTGGACCGCCTCCTCGGCGCCATCCTGGCCGCCCCCGTGCCCGGGGCCGGCGGGATCCTCTGGCCCCCCGCCGTCGCCACCCTCCACGCCCCCGGCGAGGCGGCGTCCCTGCTGATCGAGGCGGCGTGGGCGTGGCTGCGCTCGCGCGGCGCGCGCGTCGTCCAGAGCCTGCTCGGCCCGGCGTTCGGCGGACGCACCCAATTCCTCCTCGACAACGGCTTCCGCCGCGTCACCACGCTCATCACCTTCACCCACGGCCTGGTGCTGACGGCGGGCCAGATGGGCGGCCCCGACGACCTGCAAGTCGAGCCGTACGATGTCGCCCGGCCCGACGAGCTGCACGCCGTCCTGCTGCGCTCCTACGAGGGGTCGCTCGACTGCCCGGAGGTCAACGGCGCGCGCACCATCGAGGAGGTGATCGCCGGCCACAAGGAGCAGGGGGTCTTCGACCCCGCCAACTGGTGGCTGGCCCGCCACAACGGCCGGGCCGTCGCCGTGCTGCTGATGATGGACCAGCCCTCGGGCGAGGAGCGCGAGATCGCCTACGTCGGCGTCGTCCCCGAGGCGCGGCGGCGCGGGCACGCCCGCGAGCTGTTGCTCCGCGCGCTGGCCGAGACGCGGGCGGCGGGCGTGGCGCGACTGGTCATCAGCGTCGACGAGCGCAATTCGCCCGCCTGGAAGCTGTACGAGCGCCTCGGATTCGAGGAGGCGGGCCGCCAGGCGGTCCTCCTGCGCCTGCGGTGACGGCTGGCGCGGCGGTTGCGCCTGCGCCGCGCGGATCCCCTCCTTCGCCATCCTACCGAGCTTGCCGCGCCTGGACGCCCCGGCGATCCGGGGGAAGTATTGCGCCCCGGAAGGCCGGGCAGTCTGCGCAAGCCAGCGGAAGGAGGCCGGTCATGCAAGTCCGTACCCGCGACGACGTGGCCGCCCTCTCCGAGGCGATCATCCGGCGCGTCGGCGCGCCCCGCTACAAGCTGTGGTTCGACAAGAACGCCCGCCTCCGCGTCGAGGGCGACACCCTGATCGTCGGCGTGCCCAACCGCCACTTCCAGGAATGGCTGGAGAAGACGTTCGGCCCCGACGTGGTCGCCGCCACCTGCGACGTGTTCGGCGAGCCGCTCGGCGTGAAGTTCCACATCGACCCGGCCCTGTTCCAGGCCGCTCGCCGCGAGCAGGAGGCCGTGGCCGCCCCGGTCCCCGTGGTGCCCGCGGAGGAGGCCCGTCCGGCCCCGAAGGCGCGGGCGCGGCGCTGGCACCAGTTGTCCGGCTTCGTCGTCGGGCCGTGCAACCGGGTGGCCCACGCCGCCGCCGTGAGCGTGGCCGAGGCGCCCGGCGACTGCGCCAACCCGCTCGTGATCCACGGTCCCGTGGGCACCGGCAAGACCCACCTGCTGGAGGGGATCTACGGCTCGACCCGCAAGGCGCACCCGGACTGGCGCGTGATGTACCTCACGTCGGAGGAGTTCACCAACCGCTTCCTCCAGGCGATGCGCCACGACAAGCTCGGCGCGTTCCGCCGCCAGCTCCGCGAGGCCGACATGCTGCTGGTCGATGACCTGGACTTCCTGGCGACGAAGAAGGCCACGCAGGAGGAGTTCCTGCACACCTTCGACACGCTGCACGCCGACGGCCGCCAGCTCGTCGTGACGTGCGACTGCCACCCGCGCCTCGCCGACGACTTCTCCCCGGAATTGACCGACCGCCTCCTCGGCGGGGCCGTGTGGGGCCTGACCCCGCCCGACCAGGACACGCGTTTCGCCATCCTCCAGGCCAAGTCGCGGCACGCGGAGGCGAGCGGCCTGCCCGTCGCGGTGCTGAAGTTCATGGCGGAGCAGCTGCGTGGCAACGTGCGCGAGCTGGAGGGGGCGCTGCAGAGCGTCCGCCACTACGCGAAGGTGACGGGCCGCGCGGCGGACGTGGCCCTGGTGCGCGAGGCGCTCGCGGAGCTGCTCCGTCACGCGGTGCGGGCGGTGCACCTGGCCGACGTGGACCGCGCGGTGTGCGGCGTGCTGCGTCTGGAGCCGGGGACGCTCCAGGGCAAGGGCCGCTCGTGGGCGGTGAGCCACCCGCGGATGGCGGCCATGTACCTGGCGCGGAAGCACACCCCGTCTTCGTACTCGGACATCGGCGCCTACTTCGGCGGCCGCGGCCACAGCACGGTGGTGGCGGCGGAGAAGAAGGTCCGTCAGTGGCTGGAGAAGAACGAGGAGCTGGCGCTGGGCGAGAGGCGTGTCAAGGCCCGCGAGCTGATCGAGCGCTCGGAGCGCGATCTGCTGCGGTGAGCTATTGGCGCGCGCAGGGCGTCAGCCCGTCGGCGAGCCGATCCCCCGTCCGAAGCGTCCGCGTGCGTCCCGCTCGCAGGCCGCCTCATGCCACGTCCGAATGAGCCGTGTGAATGCCGAGCGCCGGACGATCGGCCTCAGGTCCACCAGGGCCGGAGGAAGGTCGGACTCCGCGATCGCCATCATCATCCCGTCCTCGATTCGGCACGGGTCACGGCACCGGCTGGGGCGCGACGACCTCGACCTTGAGGATGTGCCGCAGGTCGATGTGGATCATCCGCTCCACGAGGGGCTTGTCGGCCTGATCCTGCCCTTCGAGCGGCACGACCAGGCTTGCCATGCCAAGTCCGACCCAGATCATCTCCTGGCGGCGGACCTCGTGGACCGTCCCATCGGTGATGAACAGCCGCAACGGGACGAATGGCTTCTGCGAGGCGACCCTCTGCAAATCAGCCGATGTCATGATCCCCTCGGGTCGTCGGGCCTGTCGTTCCTCCCGCCAATCTACCAGGGGCCGCGGGGCCGAACAAGGATCGAGGAACATGTCAGCGCTCGCGGCCGAGCCCCGGTGAGACAACGAAGGGATGTCTGGTGTGGATGGCCTCGGCGATCTCCCCGGACGTGTCGCAGAACCAGACCGAACAGCCGCACTGGCCGCAACGCCTGACACGGGGATCATCCGTCTCCCGCAACAGCTCCCAACGGCCAGGGCAGGCCGGGCCGTCATGGCGCCTCTCGCAGTCGATCCGGCTCCGCGTCACCCGCATGGCCCAGTCCAGCGGGACGACCTCCCGCAGTTGCCGGTAGCGCTCACGCAGCGCCGCACGCTCGCGGATCCACCGGAGCCGTGCCCTGGCGTCCTCCGGCGCGCCCTTCTCGGACAGCGCGTCGAGTCGGACGAGGACGCGCAAGAACTCGCCCCGCACGTCGCCGCGCTCCTCCAGCCAGTCCGCGAAGACGAGCCGCGTCGCATCGTCTTGAGGGGCATCAAGGATCGCCCTGGTGAATGCCGCCTCGTCCACTTCACCCCCCGGCCGCCCGCCGGACGACGGGCATCAGGTCGTTCAGCTCCTCGATCCGCAGCATCCGGATGTCACGCACCGACCCGGCGAACCACGGCAGGGCGGCGACGAGATCCTGCACGGCCAGGACACACGCCACGGCGGTGATCGCCGCGTCCCCGAAGTAGACGCTCCCCTGCTGCCAGGTGAAGCCGTGCCCCTCCAGCACGCGACGGATTTCGAGAGAGGCGTTGTTGTACGGATCGCCGTAATGCAGCCGTAACTGACTGATGTCCATGTCGAAGGCGATGGCGTACACGGTGCCCTCCCGCTTGAACGATGGGGGGAAGCCCTGGCGGAGCTGCTGGGCCGGCTTCTCGCGCGCCGTCGTGGCCGTCGGCATGATCGCACCTCGATTCGAGGCTGGGCCTCATTCTCGCGCCGACGCGCGCCGATTGCAAGCGCATCACGGCCCATCCCCGGCCGGGGGACTGGCCCCCACCCCCGGTGCCGGCGTGTACCTCGGCCCCAGCCGCGCCGCCAGCCGCGTCAGCGCCTCACGCACGTCCGCCACGCCCCGCGCCGCCAGATACCGCAGCGGCCCGCCCCGGTGCGGCGCCCAGCCGGCGCCCAGCACCAGCGCCAGATCCACCGTGTCCACCGGCGCGATGCCCCCGTCCCGCACACGCACCGCCTCGTTCACCGTCAGCAGCACCAGACGCTCACGCGCCTCCGCCAGCCGCGCCGCCAACGGCAGCGACTCCGACATCACCGGCCCGGTGTGCAGCTCGCGGGCCAGCGCCGCCGCCTCGGGGTGCGCCGCCGGCGTCTTCCCCGTGTGGACGTAGAAGCCGCGCCCAGACTTCACCCCCAGCCAGCCCTTCTCGGCCATCTTCGCGAACACCGACCCCGCCAGCGTCGTCTCGCCGGACTGCCGCGCTACGTGGGCGGCCACGTCGAGGCCGATCTGGTCAAGCGTCTCCAGCGGGCCGGCCACCATGCCGAACCGCCTCATCGCCCGGTCCACCGCCGCCACCCCCACGCCCTCCGCCACCAGCAAGACGGCCTCGGCGAGGTACGGCATCAGCACCCGGTTGACCACGAAGCCCGGCCCGTCATTCACCACCACCGGCGTCTTGCCCAGCGCCACCGCCAGCTTCACCAGCCGCGCGGCCGTCGCGTCGGAGGTCTTCGCCCCGCGCACCACCTCCACCAGCGGCATCTTGTGGACCGGGTTGAAGAAGTGCATGCCGGCGAACCGCTCGTCCTCGCGGATAGCCCCAAGCGTCAGCGACGACGTGTTCGTCGCCAGGATGGCACCGGGCTTGCACCGCGCCGCCAGCTCGTCGAACAACGCCCGCTTGAGCGTCAGGTCCTCGGACGCCGCCTCGATGACGACCTCGGCGTCGCCGAAGCCCTCCCACGCGGCGGTGCCCCAGATGTTGGCGCGGAGCTTGGCGGCCTGCGCCGCCGAGAGCTTGCCGCGCGCCGCCGCCCTGGCGAACAGGTCGTCGATGCGGGCCAGCCCCGCCTTCAGGGCGTCGTCGCTCACCTCGCGGACCACGACATCCATCCCCGCGATGGCCGCCGCCTGGGCGATGCCGGCCCCCATCACGCCGGCACCGACGACGGCCACGCGCCGCGTCGCCGGGGCGTCGGCCATCGCCGCCGGCACCTTGCGGGCCGCCTCGCGGCGGAAGAACAGGCCGATGAGATTCTGGCACGAAGGCGAGATGGCGAGCCGCGCCGCCGCGTCGCGCTCGAAGGCGTAGCCCGCCGCCCCGCCCTTGTCGGTGCCCGCACGCACCGCCTCCAGCGCCTCCAGCGGCCCCGGCATGTCGTCCGGCACGCGCTCGCGCAGGCGCCGCTCCGTCGCCCCGAAGATCAGCGAGCGTCCGAACCAGTTCGACTCGATGCACCACTGCCGCCAGCCGCGCAGCGGCAGCCCGGTGCGCTTCACCTTGCCCTTCCCCACCGACATGAACAGCAGGCGCGAGAACCGCTCTCTCAATTCCTCCTCCGACGCGGCGATCTCGTCGGCGAGGCCCCACTCCTTGGCCTCCTTCGCGTTGAGGCGCTTGCCGGACAGGATGACGAGCAGGGCGCGTTCCAGGCCGATGACGCGCGGCAGGCGCACCGTGCCGCCCCAGGCCGGCAGCAGGCCCAGCTCCGTCTCCGGCAGGCCGAGCTGCGTGTCGGGCCGGTCGTAGACCATGCGGTAGTCGCACGCCAGGGCCAATTCCAACCCGCCGCCCAGGCACGGCCCGTGGATGACGGCGACGCTCGGCCCCGGCAGGTCGGCGAGGCGTTTGAAGAGCTTCTGGCCCGCCTCGCTCATCGCCCGCGCCTCGTCGGCGGTGCGGATGGCGGTGAACTCCGACAGGTCGGCGCCGGCGAGGAAGCCCGTCTTCTTGCCGCCGCGCACCACGACCGCCGGGAGGATGGGCTGCCCCTCCAACACGGCGAGGGCGTTGTCGAGGTCGGCCAACACCTGGCGGTTGAGGACGTTGAGCGCCTTGCCGGGCACGTCGATGTTGATCGCGAAGGAGCCGTCGGCGTCGCGGCGCACGGAGACGGTCTCGGAGTCATACATGGGCCGGGCCTCTGGATCATCGCCTCAGCGGGGGCGAGGTGAACTCCTCCATTCTAGGCGGACACCCGCACGTCACCCCTCGTCCCTCGCGTCCCTCGTCGCACGGCCCCCGCCCGCCGACGTGGAGCGTCAGCGCATCTGGATCGGGCGAGCGGGGATGCGTTAGCGCCCCGAGTGGAGCGTCAGCGGATCTTTGAACGTCAGCGCCCCGAGTTGGAGCGTCAGCGGCTCCGTGAAGTCGCACTTCGTGAAGGTGGAGTGCCGGAGGTCCGCATTTTGGAGGTTTGCGCGGACGAAGCTGGCTTCTCGGAATATGGAAGCGCGGAGGTCACAGTCCAACAGGCATGCGTCCGCGAAACTGACGCTGTTGAAGTCATTCCAGCATAACGTTGATTCAGACAGATCTGTATTTCTGAATGACAGCGTGGCCACTTCAGAGAAGGCAATATAGGTGCGAGGAAGAGTTAGATCGTCGAGCCTCCCTCCCGCGAGCCGCGTGCGGAAGAATCTGACTCCGCGCAAATCGTCATCGTCAAACTGGGGGCGCCGCTCTGGAATGGGAGGGGCCTCGCCTGCCCTGCGGTAGCCCTCCCGTTGCAGGAAGGCATACGACTCTTGATACGGGAGCCGAGATCCTCGCTCAGGGGCCATTTCGTCTCCCCGTTGTCTCTGTGCCATCTCACCCAGGCCGTGGGCAGATGCGGCAGACAACACCCCGACCCGCACCACGGCCGCCAATTCTATTCGGCTGGCAGGGGGCGGGAGTCCAGGGGCGCGGCCCCGGCGTCCTCCGGCCTCGCCCCAGGGTGCTTCCGCACCGCGGCCCGCGCCGTCTCCACAGGCCACTTCTCCACCAACCAGCCACGCAGCAGCCCCAGCACCGCCGCGATGCCTTCCGCGCTCGGCTGCGCCGGCACGCGGAAGGCCGCCACGGGCGTCAGGACGCCCGCCTCCTCGCCCCACAGCGTCCATTCGACGCCGTCAATGGCCGCCTGCTCCTCCGGCACGAGCCGCCGCTTGAACGTCGCGAGCCGCCCATCCTCTCCGCGCGCCGTCTGGGCGTTCCCCATGCCCCGCCCGGCGAACGGCGGCAGCGGGATGCCCTGCTCCTTCGCGGCCTCCGCGACCGCCGGCAGCCACCTCAGTTGCTTGACGGCTTCAGTCATCTTCGTCCTCGTCATCCTCTTCATCCGCGGCGCCGGGCGAACGCCGCACGCCTTCCACCCGCCCTTCAATCAGGTACTCGCATTCGTCGTCCCTGCCCTCGAACACCCGCTCCATGTTGAGCGTGCCAACAGGCACACGGAAGATCCACACCCGCCCGCTCAACCCGTCCCCCGTCGCGGCCTCCTCGGCCGCCGCCTCCGCGATCGAGCGGTCCGTCGTCCAGCTCGTGTAGCCGGTCTCCGTCATGCCGGCGACGTGGACCTGCCGCCAGTATTCCCCGGTACGGTCCGGCCGAGGCGGACAGACCTCCCCGTCCGACCGAACGTCGGCCACCTCGGGCGACTCCGCCGGGACGCCCCGATAGAGCCAGCGCTCACCCTCGAGCGATTCGCACAAGTCAGGGCCTCGCGAGGGGTGTTGAACTCCCTCACTCCATCCTACCGCACGCGACCCCTGTCGGGCAATCTCCGCCCTCCCCACCGCCCGTTCGGCCGCGTTATCCCCCCGGTCAGCATTTGGGGTGTTGACGAGCCGGGCATCTGCTCCCGGCTTCCGTCACGTCCCCCAAGGTTTCCGTCCCCAGGCCGGGAGCTGATGCGGCAGACAACACCCCGACCAGCACGCCTCTTGGCTGTTGGAGCCGCTGCGGCGACGGCTGTTGGCTTTGTTGCCCAGCGGCGAGGCTTTGCGAGCCCTGGGACTTCAGCCCCTCACACCACCACCGGCCGCGCCGGCCGCGTCGGCCGCAGCACCTCGCGCGGCCACAACTTCACCGTCCCGTCAAAGCTGGCCGACGCCATCGTCAGCCCGTCCGGCGTGAACGCCACCGAGCCGATGGTGTCCAGGTGCCACTCCAACGTCACGCGCTCGCGGCCCGAGGGCACGTCCCACAGCCGCAGCATCCCGTCCTCGCCGCCCGACGCCAGCAGACGCCCGTCCGGCGCGAACGCCACGCACCGGCTCCCCCCGGCGTGGCCGGCCAATGTCTGCAGTGTGTGGCCGGCCATCACGTCGATGATCAGGACGTGCCGTGACCCCGGCGACGTGCTGCCCGTCGCCGGGTGCAGCGCCACCGCCAGCGATTGGCCCGTCGGCGAGAACGCCACGCACGCGGCCATCGCGCCGGGGTGCTCCTGACGCACGCGCTCGACGCCCGAGCCGGCGTCCCACACCACCACCTCGCCGTCCATCGTGCCGGCCGCCAGGTGCCTGCCATCGTGCGAGAACGCCAGCGACGCGGGACGCGAGATGCCACGCAGCTCGCGGATCAGGGTGCCGTCCGGCCGGGCCAGGCAGATCTTGCTCCGCTCGCCCCGGGCCAGGACGCCGTTGGTGGAGCAAATGGCGGCGGCCTCGGCGGGCTTGCCGGTCTCACTCGCATCGATGGGCAGCGCGGTGCGGGCGCTCCACCGCCGCGACTGCCCGCCGGCGCTGTACGTCAGGATGCCCTGCCCGTCGGGCGACCAGCCGATGCACAGCAGGAACTCCCCGTCGGGGACGGCCACGCGCCCACGCGGCTGCGCCGTCGAGGTATCCCACAGGGTGATCTCCTCGCGCCCGGTGCCGATGGCCAGGAGCCTGCCGTCGGGGGAGTTGGCCAGGAAGAGGACGCGGCCCGCCTCGCCGCGCAGGGTGGCCTGGCGCGGGTCGAGCCACGCGGGCGCGATGGGCCGGCCCTCCTCGGCGCGGTCATAGCAGGCGTCGCAGCAGGTGCCCATCCAACCCAGCTCTTCGGGGCGTCCCACGGCGCCACAGGCGCAGAACGCCTGCACGACACGCTGCCCGCCGTGCCTCTTGATGAAGACGTACTCGGGGTAGACGAGCCACAGCGGCGGCCGGGCCTCGTCGAACGGGCAGAGCATGTTGTCGAGCATGGGCCGCTTGAACGGCCCCTGGTCGCCGACGACGCGGACGTGCTTGCGTGCCGCCCGGTCGGTCCACCACGCGACCGCGACGGCGCTGCGCCCGTCCCCGGGGCGCGCCGGGCCGTCGCCCCCGTTGAACTGGCGGAAGCCGTCCGGGCCGTCGAGGGAGAGCGGCGCGTCCGGCAGGCGGACGATACGGAGTTTGCGGCGGTCGTTGGCGGCCTGGACGGCGTCGCGCAGCGCGGCGCGCAGCTCGCCGTCGGCGGGGTCGATGAGGACGCGGTCGAACGCGGCCATGGGTGGGGCCTCGGAGAGGGACTCTCCTGGTATGTTGTCTTTTCCGGCCGCCCCGGCGTCAATAGGGATGTCGGTGGACGCCCCACCGCGGCGGTACACCCGGCCAGTCCGGCCGGCCCGCCACATGAGCGAAACGCACCCCGAGCTGGCCGCCCTGCTGGAGGGGCTCAACCGCGACCCGGCCGACGACGCCCTGTGGCTCGTCGCCGCCGACTGGTCCGAAGACCACGAGGTGGAGATCACGCGGCCCTTCTGCCTGGGAATGTTCCCCGTCACGCAGGGGCAGTTCGAGACGTTGACCTCCTTGAATCCCTGCTCTCTCCAGTCCGACCAGGACGACGCCGGGGGAGGTGCGGCCGGCGCCGGCGCGGGCGTGTGGGGCGCGAGCAGGAAGAGGGCGGCCCAGGGGGAGCGCGACATGGAGGCGTCCTCGGGAGGCGGACAACCGCCATCGTCAGGGCGCCGGACGGCACGTGCAAGCGCCGGGGGCTTGCCCAGAGCGCCAGGGCTCTCCAGAGGGAACGCCCGTCACGCCCGGCCCCCCCGGAGCCCCCAGCCCCCTCCGACGCCTCGGATTTGCCAGTCCGGGGACACAGGGGGCGGGCGGATCACCGATAGGTAAGGCAACCCTCCCCTGCCCTTACCGGGTGACGGGGAGGAGGAGGACACGCCCGAATGGGCCGCCGCGTGGAGGGATCCGCGCTGGTGGCCGCGACCCTGGGAGGCCCCCCAGGGCGGAGAGGCCGGCCCGCGCTCACCCCGCGGCGCCACAACGGAAGGAATCCTTTGATGAGCTGGAAGAAGATGTTGTTCGGCGGCGGCCTTCTCATGGCCGGTGTCGTGGCCCAGGCCCAGGCCAACCCCGGGACGCCCCCGTCGGCGCCCGCCCCGGTGGTCACCAGCACCGCCCCGCCCGTGGCCACGCCGTACACCGGCAGGCCGATCTACTCGACGCCGTCCGGCCCGGGCTGCCTGACCCCGGGCCACCCCGGCACGCTGCCGGGCACCATCGTCGGCCCCGGCACGACCTACCCCGGCACCATCCCCGGCACCACGCCCGGCACCACGCCGGGGACCATGCCCG
>CAZVZK010000121.1:0-30610 GCA_964630925.1 uncultured Alcaligenaceae bacterium | reverse complement strand
CTTCCGCCTCTCGTCGTTCGCCGACCGGCTGTTGGCGCACTACGAGGCGCACCCCGAGTTCATCCAGCCTGATACGCGCAAGAACGAGATCGTCTCGCTCATCCGCGGCGAGGGGCTGAAGGACATCAACATCTCGCGGAAGGGCGAGACGTGGGGGATCAAGATCCCCTTCGACGAGGAGTTCACCATCTACGTCTGGTTCGACGCCCTGCTGACCTACATCACGGGCATCGGCTACGGCGACGACCGCGCCTCGTTCGACAAGTGGTGGCCGGCGGACATTCAATTCATCGGCAAGGACATCACGCGCTTCCACTGCGCCCTGTGGCCGGCGATGCTGTGGGCGGCCGGCGAGGAGGCGCCGAAGAGGGTGTTCGGCCACGGGTTCGTCTACCGCAAGAACGAGACGACTGGCGACGTGGAGAAGATCGGCAAGGCGCTGGGGAACGTCGTCGAGCCGATGGACGTCATCACGAAGTTCAGCGCCGAGGCGTTCCGGTACTACTTCATGAGGGAGTGCCCGTTCCCGTCGGACGGCGAGTTCAGTTGGGGGCGGTTCGCAGAGGTCTACAACAGCGAGCTGGCGAACAACCTCGGCAACCTGTTCTCGCGCGAGATGACGCTGACGTACAAGAACTTCGACGGCGTCTTCGCCGGGACCGCCGGGCGTGTGCCCACCTTGCCGGTTCCGGGCCTCGACCTGGCGGCGTTCGTCGAGACCGTGCGTGGGCACGTCGAGGCATGCCGTTACCACCAGGCGCTGCAAGCGATCATCCAGGATCTGCTGACGCCGACGAACCAGTACCTGGAGGCGCACGCCCCCTGGAAGCTGGTCAAGACGGACAAGGACGCGGCCAAGGAGGTGCTGTTCGCCGCGGTGCAAGCACTGCGCGTCGCGGCGATCCTCCTCAAGCCGTTCATCCCGAGGTCGGCGGAGACGATCTACACGGCCTTCAACTTCCCCAAGCCGTGGGCCGAGGTGAGGTACGCGGACGGGGCGGCGCTGGTCGCGCAGGCAGATGACCTGCGCGTCGTGGCGGAGGCGCTGGACGGCAAGGTGAAGCCGCTGTTCCCGCGAATCGCGTGATTGTCACTCGAAGAGCCGCGCTGCCGGGATGCGGAATCCCGGCAGGTGAGGTTCGCACGCCAATTCGTCGCCCGCAGCGACCATGCGCGGCCGCGCGCCGTGTGCGTGAATGGTGATAGTCCGTTGGATCGGGTCTACGATCCAGACGAGGGGCACCCCCGCCCGACGGTACAACCGAACCTGCTCGTTGACAAAGCCGACCGTGTCGTCGGGGGACAGGATCTCGACGGCCAGGAATGGGACGCCCACCATGAGCGGCGTGTCCGCCGTCTGCCGGGCGTCCACCTCGTGACCGAAGCACGCCACATCGGCGCTGAGGGTGGTTTCGGGATCCGTGGCGAGGATGATCCCCACCAGGCAGCCCGCCCAGCCGCGTGGCTCGTGCTGTGTGTTGAGCCAGGTGAGCAGCTCCATGCTGACGCATACCAACGTCCGACTGTGGAAGCGATCCTTCACCCGCGCCAGATGCTCCTTCCCGGCTGGTGGGCGCCACTCCTTCAGCTCACCATCTACGATCCACCGCTCCACGCCGTCATCGGGCATGGCGAGCAGATCCCGCCAGGAGTATTGCTTCATCGCCTGCTCGGGCATGGCCGGCCCTCCTCCCACGCGATTCTAATCCGGGATCTCCGCCTCGACGAGGAGCGCTAGCAGGGCGAGCGACTCCTGCCAGCCGAGGCAGCACGCCTCGGGTGGGATCACGTCCGGCAGGCCCTCCTGCACGACGTTCAGCTCCGTGCCGCACGACACCTTCTTGAGCGTGATGGTGGTGAGCATCTCGCCGGGCAGGCCGGGGTCGTCGAACCGGTCCGTGTAGCGGATGAGTTCGTTGGGGGCCAGCTCCACATACGTCCCGCCGAAGGAGTGGCACTTGCCGCTGGAGAAGTTCGTGAACGACATCTTGTAGGTGCCGCCCGCCCTGGCGTCGATCTGGTGGACCTTGCCGGTGAAGCCGTTCGGCGGCAGCCATTTCGCCATCGCGTCGGCGTCGAGGAACGCCTTGTACACCCGCTCCGGTGTCGCCCGCAGCACCCGGTGGAATCGGACCGTGTTCGGCATCTCAAGATCCTCTCGATCATCAGGGCGCGGGTATTCTGCCCAGCGATCTGTGGAAGATCAAGCCCCGCCGGCGGCCGCATGGCGCCATCTCTCACGCCTCGACGAGCAGATACATCCGCTGCCCGGCGGTGGCCCTCCCCGCCAGCGCCATGAGAGGCTGCAACAGGCCGAGCGCCTCCTCAGCCGTCCACCCGTCGCTCACCCTCGTGCCCGACACGGAATGCGTGAATTCCGGCGTGGACATCGCCGCCGCCCACAACTCCGCCGCCCGCCCCGGATCGAGCGCCCCGAGCCGTCGGGCGAATGTCGCCGGCATCACATCCACGATGGCCGTCGAGGACGGCGGGGAGTAAATCGCCTCCTCCATCGTCCCGTCAACGCCCACGGCCGCGAGGAGCGGGGCCAGCTCCACCTCCGTCAGGCCCTTCGTCGCCCAGTGCGGGCATCCGCGCACGAACGGCGGCAGCCGCGCCTGCAGGTAATCCTCGTAGCTGCCCGTGATGGCGACGACACGGGGCGCCGGAGCCTCCACCTCGTCGGCGCCTTCGGGCCAATCCGGCTCCCGACTCAGAATGACCTTCGTCTCGCCGGTGAACGGAATCCGGACTTCGCGTCGGACCGGCCTCGCCCTGGGAGGCCGCCAGCCAGGGAAGCCGGGGAGCAGATCCTTCGGCTTGCACAGGAAGAACGTCGTATAGATCGCCATCCGACCGGCCCTCCACCCGGCATGATACCGCCGGCGCGCCGCCGCTGGAACCCCTCCCTCAGCCACGTACAATAGCCCGCATCCCGCCCGCCGGAGCCTCCCCGCATGCTCTCCCTCCTGCTGCTGTTGCCCGCCGCCGGGCCGCCCGTCGCCGTCCCCCGCGTCGTCCTCCTCGGCAACACGCTCATCGAACGCGAGCAGCGTTTCGGTCACTGGGAGCTGGCCCTGACGGCGGCCTCCCCCGGCAACGCCGTCCGCGTCCGCAACCTCGGCTGGTCCGGCGACACCGTCTTCGGCCACGCCCGTGACGGCTACGCCTACACGCGCACCGGCAGCGCCACCGTCGCCGGCGGCTACAAGCACCTCATCGACCACACCCTCTCCGTGCGGCCCACCCACCTCCTCATCGCCTACGGCACCAACGAGTCGTTCGGAGGCGAGGCCGAGCTGCCCGCCTTCCGCAAGGGGCTGGAGAAGCTCCTCAAGGATCTGTCCCCGGCGAAGGCGAAGGTGTGGCTCGTCACGCCGCTCATGCAGGGCACCATGCCCCACCCGCTGCCCCCGCCCGACAGGGCCAACGCCAACCTGAGGCTCTACGCCGACGCCATCCGCGCCGTCGCGAAGGAGCAGAAGCTGGGGCTGATCGACCTGGCGTCCCTCGCCGGCGACATCGGCAAGAAGGGGTGGAGCGACAACGGCATCCATCTCACCGACGAGGGCTACCGCGCCACCGCCCCGCTGCTGCTCAAGGGGCTGGGGATGGAGCCGGCGGAGGCGCGGAACGCCGACAAGGCGCGGGCGGCCATCGTGAAGAAGAACGAGCTGTACTTCCACCGCTGGAGGCCCCAGAACGAGACGTACCTGTTCGGCTTCCGCAAGCACGAGCAGGGGAAGAACGGCATTGAGATCCCCAAGTTCGACCCCCTCGTCGCGGCCAAGGAGCGCGAGATCGCCGAGCTGCTGCGGTGACGGCCCGCCCCTGGCTGCCGACGCCTGCGCCGGCCCCACGAAGACACTCGGGCCCCGTCAGGGGCCCGCTCGCCTGATCCGATAGAAGACACGGCACGCTTACGCCGTGCCGCTCGCCTATCCCGAGAGACATGCCATGCTCCCCCTCCTGCTCCTCCTCGTCCTCGGCCAGAAAGACGCCAAGATCCCCGACCCCGACCCCGAGGTCGAACGCAAGTCCTTCAAGGTCGCCGACGGCTTCGAGGTCAACCTCTTCGCCTCCGACCCGCTGCTCGCCAAGCCCATCCAGATGAACTTCGACGCGGCGGGCCGCCTCTGGATCGCGTCCAGCAACGCCTACCCGCAGATCAAGCCCGGCCAGAAGGCCGACGACAAGATCATCGTGCTTGAGGACACCAAGGGGGCGGGCAGGGCCGACAAGGTCACCGTCTTCGCCGACGGGCTCCTCATCCCGACCGGCCTGGAGGTCGGTGACGGCGGCGTCTACGTCGTCAACTCCACCGACCTGGAGCATCTCTCCGATCCCAAGAACACCGGCAAGGCGACGAAGAAGCGCGTCGTGCTGTCCGGCTTCGGGACGGAGGACACGCACCACATGGTCCACACCCTCCGGTGGGGCCACGACGGCAACCTGTACTTCAACCAGTCGGTGTACATCCACAGCCACATCGAGACGCCGCACGGCCCGCGCCGCCTCGGCGGCGGCGGCATCTGGCAATTCCGGCCCGACACGCTCAGGCTCGAGGTCTTCACGCGCGGCATGGTCAACTCGTGGGGGCACCACTTCGACCGCTGGGGCCAGTCGTTCGCCACCGACGGGGCAGGCTTCCAGGGCGTGCAGCCGCAGATCCCCGGCGGCGCGTACTTCTGGGCCGCCAAGTCGCCGCGCCTCCTGGAGGGCATCAACAACCCGTCGCCGAAATACTGCGGCTGCGAGATCGTCAGCGGGCGGCACCTGCCCGATGACTGGCAGGGCGACCTCGTCACCTGTGACTTCCGCGCGCACCGCGTCGTCCGCTTCAAGCTCTCCCCCAACGAGTCCGGGTACTCGGCCAAACTGATGCCGGACGTGATCCGCGGCACGCACCCGGCCTTCCGGCCCATCGACGTGAAGATGGGCCCCGACGGGGCGATCTACATCGCCGACTGGTACAACCCGATCATCCAGCACGGCGAGGTCGATTTCCGCGACCCGCGCCGCGACCTCACCCGTGGCCGCATCTGGCGCATCACGGCCAAGGGCCGCAAGACGCTGCCCAACCCCGGCCTGACGAAGATGACGCCCGAGGCGCTCGTCAAGCAGCTCGAATCGCCCGAGGGCTGGACGCGGCACTTCGCGCGGCGGCAGCTCTGGGAGGTGGGCGTCAAGAAGTCGCTGCCCGCCGTCGAGGCGTGGGAGCCGAAGGGCGAGCCGGAGCGGCTGGAGAAGCTGTGGACGCTCCAGACGCTGGGGAAGCCGGACATGAGGCTCCTCACCTCTTTGCTGGAGGCAAAGGACTACCGCGTTCGGGCGGCGGCCGTGCGTGTCCTGTCCGCGTGGCTCGACAAGGCCGAATCGCCACTCGGGCTGCTGGAGGCGCGCGTGGCCGACGAGCACCCCCAGGTGCGTCTGGAGGCGGTGTGTGCCCTGCGGCACGTCCGGTCGGCGTCCGCCGCCGAGGTGGCCATGCGGGCCATGGAACGGCCGTTGGACAAATACCTCGACTACTCGCTGTGGCTGACGATGCGTGAGCTGGAGGGGCAATGGCTCCCGGCGCTCAACACGGGCAAGTTGCGGTTCGCGTGGGACGCGCGCCGGCTGGCATTCGCGCTGGAGGCGGTCGGCGGGGCCAAGGTGCTGGAGCCATTGCGGGCGCTGGTGAAGGCGGGCAAGCTGGAGGGCGAGGCGGAGGACGGCCTGCTGACGCTGCTGGCGCGGGCGGGGACCGCGGCCGATGCCGCCGCCGTCCTGGCCCGTGCCGCCGAGCGGAAAGCCGGCGACGCCCGGCGGCTGCGGCTGGCGGCGGCGCTGGAGCAGGCGGCGACGGAGCGCGGCGTCGTGCCGGGCAACCGCAACGTGGTGGTGGCGCTGCTGCAGGAGGAAGGGCGGGCGCGGGCGACGTTCGCGCGGCTGGCGGGGCTGTGGAAGGTCACGGAGGCGCGCAACGTACTGGCGGGCCTGGTGGAGGCCAAGGTGGACGACGAGGTCCGCTGGGCGGCCATCGGGGCGCTGGCCAGCACGGGCGGGGCCTTCCAGCTGAACGGCATGACGAAGGCGGGCACTCCGATGCCGGTCCGCTGGCGAGCGGTGGTGGCCTTGGCGGGGGCGTCGCCGGCGGCGGCAGCATCCGCGGCGGCGGAGCTGCTCGCCGATGAGAAGTCCGAGGGGGTGGCCGACGTGTTCGACGCGTTCGTGGCTCGCAAGGGGGGTGGCGCGGCCCTGGCGAAGGCGCTGGCCGAGAAGAAACTCCCCGCCGACGTGGCCCGCATCGGCGTGCGTGCCCTCCGCGCCACGGGGCGCGAAGACGCGGCCCTGCTGGAGGCGCTGACGAAGGCCGGCGGGCTCACCGCGCCGAAGCGGACGCTCACCGCCGACGAGCTGAAGGCGCTCGTCGCCGAGGTGAACGACAAGGGCGACCCGGCACGCGGCGAGGCGGTCTACCGCCGCAACGACATGCTGTGCATGAAGTGCCACGCCGTCGGCGGCGCGGGCGGGGCGGTGGGGCCGGACCTGTCGAGCATCGGCGGGTCGGCGCAGGTGGATTACCTCATCGAGTCGCTGCTGCTGCCGAGCAAGGCGATCAAGGAGGGCTATCACGCCCTCCTCGTGACCGACACCAACGGCAAGCAGGTGATCGGCGTCAAGGTGCGCGAGACGAAGGACGTCCTCGTCCTGCGCACGAACGAGGACAGGGAGGTGTCGATCCCGACGCGGAACATCGAGTCGCGCGAGCCGTCGAAGGTGTCGCTGATGCCGGAGGGCCTCGTCGATCCGCTGACGCGCGGCGAGCTGGTGGACCTCGTCAAGTTCCTCGCCGCGCTGGGGAAGAACGAGAAGTTCAGCGTCGGCCGCGAGCGTTTGGCGCGGCGTTGGCAATCTCTGGTGCCTGACGAGCGTGCGCGTTTCATTCTCAACCGCAAGAGCCTGAGCGCCCTCGCCGGCGACGAGCCGGGGTTGACCTGGGAGCCGGCTTATGCGACCGTAGCGGGCGCGCTGCCCGCCGCCGGGCTGCCGGGGCTGAAGGCGTTCGGCAAGGCCGGCGGCGAGGTGGCCGTCGTCCGCACCGTGGTCGAGGCGGCGTCGGCCGCCCGGATCCGCCTGAAGACGGGCGACGCCACGGGGCTGACGGTGTACCTCGACGGCGAGCCGGCCGAGAAGGCCGACCTGGCCCTCAAGCCGGGGCTGCACACGATCACCGTGGCGGTGGATCTGAAGGCCCGCAAGACGCCGCTGCGGCTGGAGATCGAGGACACCCCGGCGTCGGCCGGCGTGCGGTTCGTCGGCGGGAAATAGGGGTCAGGGGTCAGGGGTCAGTAAGAGGACAGCCAGCGAGCAGCCGAGTGGAGACAGGACTTGGCTGGTGTCACTGATTGTTCGCTCGGCTGTCCACTGGCTGTTGGCTGTTTCTTGCTGACCCCTGACCCCTGACCCCCTAATCCCTGACCCCTGAGACAACGGATGTCGTCATACCACACCCTGCACGCCGCCGTGGCGCCTGTGTACTCGTCATTCGGCATGGACATCGGCGCCGCCGAGGAGGCCGGCGACTACCTCGCCATCACCGACATGGTGGCGTTCGGGCTGGTGGCCAACTGGATGCTGCGCCTGCTGGACGAGGCGGACGACGAGGCCCCCGAGGTGCTGGCGCGTCTGGGGCCGTTCGGGTCGGCGGTCTTCGGGGAGATCGAGGCGGGGTACAAGCGCTGGCTGATCCAGTCGGTGCATGAGCTGGATGAGCCGGGCCTGTTGAGCGAGGTTGTGCGGCTGGGGATCAGCGCCACGTCGTGGTCCCAGTGGCAGGCGGAGGAGGCCGGCATCCCGGTGACGCAGGAGTTCCTGGATGATTGCGTGCAGACGGTCGTGAAGCTGGCGTGGTTCAAGCTGGCCGAGGAGGGCGACCCGGAGGCGTACCTCGCCGGCGTGACGCCGGGCCGGCTCATCGGGTCGCTGCACGAGGCGATGCGCGAGCAGGGCGCCGAGCTGGGCATCCCGGTGCTTTGAGCGGGCCATCCAGGTCTGGCGCGGAGGTCGGGTTGAGCGAGGCGTCAGCCGGGCGAAGCCCGACGACGCTCGCCAAGCCCCCCCGTCGGGCAACGCCTCGCGAGGCCCCCCGCCTCAATCCGACCTGCCCGGTGCTTTGAGGCGGGGCCGGAGCGAGGGCCCCTCATTCACGCCTCGCATGACTCAGGTGCGGCGAGCGCCGGAATCGCGCGCACCGCGTTTGACCTGCCCCGGCGCCCCGCCTACCGTTGAGGCAGAGCCGGGGCGGCCCCCATCCTGTCTGCCATCCCGCTCACGATCCCGTTGGTCAACCCCATCTGTCTCCACTGTCTCCGGGAGTGAGCATGTCCCTGTCGAATCGTCGCCCGTCCCTCGAACGCCTCGAGGGACGCGAGGTGCCCGCCGTCCTCGCCACCTACAACGCCGGCCTGTTGAGCGTCACCGGCGACGCCAACGCCAACGACATCGTCGTCAAGGCCGCCGCCGACGGCACCCTCCAGGTCACCAACAACGGCCAGTCCGTCCAGATCCGCACCGTCCTCGGCACCGCCAACAAGTCCGAGCTGACGCACGTCACCATCGACGGCAGGGGCGGCGACGACCGCCTCGTCACCGACGGCTCGCTCAACACCGTCGTCAACGGCAGCCTGGCCAGGGCCCCCTCGGCCACCCTCCTCGGCGGCGGCGGCAACGACTTCCTGCAGGTCAACCACGGCGGCATCGTCGGCGGGCTGGCCGGCGTGGACGCCGACGGCGTCGTGGTCGGGCCGGTGGTCGGCAACGCCTACATGGACGGCGGGGCGGGCAACGACACCCTCGTCAGCGGCTTCGGCAACGACGTGATGCTCGGCGGGGCCGGCGACGACTCGTACACCTGGCCCCCCGGCACGCTGACCGACTCGTGGGACGGCGGCGCGGGCAACGACAGCGTCCTCGTGATCGGTAACGACTCGTTCCTGGGCAACCCGGCGGGTGACGCCTTCTCGCTGACGGCGGGGGACAACGGGCACGTCGTGTTCAAGCGGACGAACCTCGTGCAGTTCACCGTGGACATCGCCAACACGGAGACGATCACGCTGCGGCCCGGCGCGGGCGACGACGTGGTGACGGTCGGCGACCTGACGGGCGTGCGCGCCCTGCGCAACGTCGTGGTCGAGGGCGGGGCCGGGAATGACGTGCTGAACGCCTCGGCGCAGGCCAACGCCTGCGTGAAGGTGCTGCTCGACGGCGGGGACGGCGACGACTTCCTCCAGGGCGGCGCCGGCAAGGACGTGCTGGCCGGCGGCTCCGGCAACGATACGCTGATCGGCGGCAGCGGCGCGAACATCCTGTACGGCGGCGACGGCGACGACGTGCTGTCCGCGGGCTCCGGCAGGGCCAACACGCTGATCGGCGGGGCCGGGGCCGACCGCTTCCTGGCCCGCAGGAAGGACGTGGTGGTGGACTTCAGCCTGGCGGAGGGCGACACGAGGTCGTGACGGGGGCGGCATGTTCCACGTAGCGCTGTACGAGCCGGAGATCCCCGCGAACACGGGTAACGTGGGCCGGCTGTGCGTGGCCACGGGCTGCACGCTGCACCTGATCGGCGCGCCGGGCTTCCGCCTGGACGGCCGTGCGGTGCGGCGTGCCGGCCTCGACTACTGGCACCTGGTGGCGCTGGTGCGGCACGCGACGCTGGCGGACTTCGAGGCGGCCCTCGGCGTGGAGCGCCTGTTCGTCTTCAGCACGCACGCCGAGACGCCGTACACGTCGCCGCGCTACCGTGCCGGCGACGTGTTCCTGTTCGGGAGCGAGTCGCGCGGGCTGCCGGACGCGGTGCGTGAGCGGCACGCCTCGCGGCTACTGCGCCTGCCGATGACGGGGCCGGTGCGGAGCCTGAACCTGGCGAACGCGGCCGCGGTGGCGGTGTACGAGGGCCTGCGCCAGGTGAACGCTTGGTGAGGCAGGGAAGAAGAGCTGTCCACGGATCACACGGATCACACGGACAACAGCCAACAGCCAAGACAAGAAGCAGGCAGAAGACCAGGTGTATTCTGCCGCTACTTCTTTGCTTTGGTTCTGATCCGTTTGATCCGTGTGATCCGTGGACGACTCTTCTTCTCCTTCGCGCACCCCGTGTCCTGCCCGCGCCTCGGCGGCGTTGTATCCTACGGGGAGGGCGGTTCCCCCGTGGGGGGCGGGCGATGGGCTGGCCGAGGCTGTGGTCGCGGCGGTGGCAGGGCGTGTGGCTGGGGCTGCTGTGCGCGGCCCTGGCGTGGTACGTCTCGCGCCTGCCGATGTTCGCCGGCCTCGAGGACTGGATGCTCGACGCCTGCTTCGTCGCCCGCGGCACCCGGGCCAGCGCCACGCTATCGCGGGTCGTCATCGTCGAGATCGACGAGGAGTATCTGCGCGTCCTCCCGAAACCGTCCTCGCACCTCAGCCCCGAGATCGCCCGCGTCGTCTCCCACCTCGCCGATCACAAGGTTGCCGCCATCGGCATCGATGTCATCATCCCGGAGGAGATGGGGCGGCTGCCAGGCATCGCCGGCCCCAGGGATCCCGGCGAGGCCGACTCCATGGCGCTCGCCATGCTGAAAGCGGGCAACGTCGTCGTCCCCATCTGGAAGCTGCCCGACCACATGCAGAAGCCGCTCGCCCTGTGGCGTGTCCTCGATCGGACGTTCATCCCCAAGGAGGATGACGGCCTGTCGCCCTTCCTGGGGGCCGTCAATCTCGACTCCGACCGCGACCAATTCACGCGCACGCAACAGCTCCTCGGCAAGGCCAAGGAGACGCCGGAGGACGAGGAGGAGGCCGTCTGGCCCCATCTCCCCCTCGCCGTCCTCGCCATCGCCGAGGGGAAGTCTCTCCGCCCCGATTCCGGTAAGGCCCTCCTCGGCGGCGAGGTCGTCCCGACGGACGGGCGCGATCGGCTGCGGATCAATTACGTCGGGCCGCCCGGCACCTTCCGCCGCCTCCGATTCGCCGACCTGCTGGCCGACCAGGCCGCCGGACGCCGCCGCGCCGACCTTGAGGGGGCCATCGTCTTCCTCGGGATCACCGCCCGGAGCTTCCAGGACGACCACGCCACGCCGTACTCCAACGGCTACACGCGCTGGCTCTCGGGGGAAGGCGAGGCGGGGCGCATGGCCGGCACCGAGATCCAGGCCAACGTCCTGGCGACCATCGCCGACCGGGCGTACATCCACGAGCTGCCGTGGCTGACCGGGCCGCTGCTGCTCGTCGCGGGGGCCGTGCTGGGCTCGCTGCTGGCCCGCGTCGGCCTACTGTGGCTGTTGCCGCTGACGCTCCTCTACCTCGCCGGGTGGCGGATCCTGTGCGTCGTGGCGTTCGCGCAATTCTCCTTCCGTGTGCCGGCGGTGGGCATGCTCCTGCTGGGGTGCTTCCTGTTCATCGGCGTGCTGGGGATGAGGTGGCGGCAGCTGCGGCGGGCCCTGGCCCTGCTCAAGTCGGAGGACATCGCCGCCGCCGCCGAGGGCGCGGAGGGCGACCTGGGCCGGCAGGCGTCGGCCCGGCGCGTCACGGTGCTGTTCGCCGACATCCGCGGGTTCACGGCGTTCTCGGACGGGCGCGCCCCGGAGCAGGTGGTGCGTCTGTTGAACGCCTACTTCGACGTGATCGTGCCGGTGATCGAGAAGCACGGCGGGACGCTGAATCAGTACATGGGCGACGGGATCATGGTGATCTTCGGGGCGCCGCGCGACGACGCGGACCACGCGCGGCACGCCGTCGAGGCGGCCCGCGACATGGTGCGCGAGGTGCGGCGTCACCGGGCCCGGTGGACGCAGGAGGGCTTCCCGCATCTCCGCATCGGCGTCGGGATCAACACCGGCCCGGCGGTGGTGGGGTGGGTCGGGTCGTCGAACCGGATGGATTACACGGCCATCGGCGAGACGACGAACGAGGCGGCGCGCATCGAGGGGATGAACAAGGAGCTGGGGACGGACATCCTGATTAGCGAGGCGGCGTATCGTGAGGTGGGGGGGGTGGCGGCGGCTTTGGGGTGCGAGGCGACGCCGCGCAAGGGTAAGATGAAGGAGACCGAGCTGCAGGTCCACGCGGTCAACGTCGGGTGAGGAGGGCGGGCGATGCAGGCACTGGTGGCGGCGATGCTACTGGCCGGGGCGGGCGACGCGCCGGCGGCGATGGCGCTCAAGGCGGGCGACGGCGCGACCGTGCAGGAGGGGGCGGCGGCGGCGCGCCCGTTGCGCGACGGCGACATGGTGCCGGCCGGGGCGGCGGTGACCGCGGGCAAGGGCGACGTGCTGCTGTTCCTTCGCGGCAACGGGACGGCGTGGCAGATCAAGGCGGGCGAGAAGGCCGTCGTCGGCGAGGCACGATGCACGCCGGCTGCGGTGCAGCTCAAGCGGCGCGGCGTGAGCGCGGCGCAGCTGGAGTCCATCGGCAAATTGATGGGCGAGCGGGGCGGGGTGGGGTCGCTGCGCCGGGGGCCGCCGGGCGGCAAGGCCGGGGCCGGCATCTGGCCGTTGCACACGTCGAACGTGGCGACGCTGCGTCCCTCGTTCCGCTGGGAGGCCGTGGACGGGGCCGACTTTTATGAGGTGCGGTTCTACAGCGGCGAGGAGGGGGGCTTCCACAAGGAGTGGTTCGCCCGGACGACGAAGCCGGCGCTGACGTTCCCCGAGAAGGCGGCGGCGTTGTCGCACGGGCTGACGCGCAACTGGGAGGTGTGGGTGAAGAAGAAGGGCAAGGAGGCGCTGGAGCCGGTGGTGCTGTCGGCGTGGTTCGGCGTGCTGGAGGAGGGGCCGATGAAGGACGCCGCCGCGGTCAAGGAGCTGGCGGACGGGAAGGAAACGGCGGACTGGCTCCTGGCGGGGGTGGCCTACGAGTCGCTGGGGCTGTACGGCGAGGCGCTGGAGCAGTACCTGAAGGTGGACAAGGCGAGGCCGGACCAGGTGGAGGTCCTGAAGGGGATCGAGCTGTGCCACCGGCTGGCCCGCGACACGGCGAAGGTGAAGGAGGCGAGGGCGCGCCTGGCCAAGCTGGGGGTGAAGTTCAAGGACAAGGAATGACGGTGGCGCAGAGGGCCGATAGGACAGAGAGGACAGAGACGCCCCGGCGCCGGGTAGAGGCCCGCCCATGACGCGATCCTTCAAGCAAGAGCTGACCGCGGTCTTCGGCCACCCCGTGGCCGAGAACCCCACCCAGGTGATGGTGGAGGCGGCGTACCGCGCGCTGGGGCTGGACTGGCGTTACCTCACCGTTGAGGTGACGCCCCCCGCCCTGCGCGACGCCGTCCGCGGGGCCGTCGCGATGGGCTTCAAGGGCTTCAACTGCACCATCCCGCACAAGGTCGCCGTCGTCGCCCTGCTGGATGAATTGACGCCGGCGGCGCGGGCCATCGGGGCGGTCAACTGCGTCGCCATCCGCGACGGCAAGTTGCTCGGCGAGAACACCGACGGCAAGGGGTTCCTCGAATCGGTGCGGACGCTGGGGGAGGTCAAGGGGAAGTCGGCGGTGATGTTCGGCGCCGGCGGGGCCGCACGGGCCATCGGCGTCGAATTGCTGCTGGCGGGGCTGGGGGCCTTGACGGTCGTGGAGCGGGGCCGCGACGGCAGGGGGCGCGACTTGCTCGGCGTGCTGGAGGCGGCGGCGCCGGGGCGGGCGTCGTTGGTGCCGTGGGCCGGTGAGTTCGCGGTGCCGGCGGGGACCGACCTCGTCATCAACGCCACGTCCGTCGGGCTGTTCCCCGATGTCGATGCCCGGCTCGCGCTCGACGTCTCGACGTTGCGGCCGTCGATGACCGTGTGCGATGTGATCCCCAACCCGCCGCGGACGCGGCTGGTGCGCGACGCCGAGGCACGCGGGTGCCGGGTGCTGGACGGATTGGGGATGCTGGTGAACCAGGGGGTGATCGGGGTGCGGCTGTGGTCGGGGCGCGACCCCGACCCGGGGGTGATGCGGCGGGCGCTGGAAGAGGTGTTCGGCTCGTGAGGTGAATCGCCATGATGTTGCTCAAGGGCCACGGGGGCAAGATCGGGGCCAACGCGCTGGTGTACTCGCCCGACGGGACGCGGCTCGCCTCCGGGGCGGAGGACGGGACGGCCATCGTGTGGGACCTGGCGGCGGGGAAGCCGGGTTGGATCATCCACAAGCACGAGCGCCTGGTGACGGGCATCGGGTGGATGCTGGGCGGTACGGTCCTGGCGACGGGGAGCTGGGACCAGACCGTGCGTTTCTGGGACGTGGCGAAGCGCAAGCAGATCAAGAAGTTCGACACCATCAGCATGAACTTCCTGACGGCGTCGCCCGACGGGCTGACGGCGGCGGCGGCGGGGACCAGCGGGTGGTTCACGACGAACGAGCGCGTCCACCTGTTCGGCGCGGAGGCCGGCACGAAGGTCCGGGTGACCAGGCTGTCCGAAGTGGGCGACCATGACGACCAGATCGGGGCGCTGGCGTTCTCGCCGGACGGCAAGTGGCTGGCGTCCGGGGCGGCGGACAAGACGACGCGCCTGTGGAGGCTGCCGGACGGCGAGGAGGGGCCGCGGATCAAGAGCCGGGCGTGGATCCAGGGGCTGGCGTTCTCGCCGGACGGGAAGAAGCTGGCGGTGGCGGCGGGGCAGATGGTGAAGATGCACGACGCCCTGACGGGCGAGGAATTGGGCGTGCTGGCGCGGCACCGGAAGCAGGTGCTGAGCGTGGCGTTCACGCCGTCGGGCCGGACGCTGATGTCGGGGAGCAAGGACGGGACGGTGTGCTGTTGGGACGTGGCGCTGGGCAAGCCGGGGGCGGTATACCGCTGGAAGGTCGGTCCGGTGGAGGCGGTGACGGCGGCCCCGGACGGGATGACGGCGGCGGCGGGCGGCGCGGAGGACGTGGTGGTGTGGGACCTGGACGCGGATTGACGGGGTTCCGCGTCGCGGCGCCGGACGCTTTCCCTACAATGCCGCCTGGCTCCGGCGACCCCCAAGACGCGAGGTCCAGGCCCGTGCCCATCAAGTTCGACTGCCCCGAGTGCGGCAAGCCGCTCAGCATCAAGGACGAGCTGGCGGGCAGACGCATCAAGTGCCCCAGGTGCTCCGAGCCCGTCACGGTCCCGGAGGAAGAGGAGGAGGAGGCGCCCCCGCCTCCGAGCAAGAAGGCGCGGCCGGGCCGCGCCGCCCCGCGTGACGAGGAAGTGGAGGAGCGCCCGCGCAAGGGTACCCGCAAGCGGGATGAGGAGGAGGACGAGGAAGAGGAGCCTCCGCGCAAGCGCAAGAAGCGCGACGAGGAGGACGAGGACGAGGACGAGCGTCCGCGCAAGAAGAAGTCGAAGGGGCCGAGGACGCCGTGGCTGACGGCGGTGCTGCTGTCGTTCTTCCTGGGAGCGCTGGGGGTGGATCGGTTCTACCTGGGCTACACGGGCCTCGGGGTCGCGAAACTGCTCACCATCGGCGGCTGCGGGATCTGGGCGCTAATCGACTTCATCATGCTTCTCATGGACAAGCTCCCCGATGCCAACGGCAACCCCCTCGAGCGTTGAGGACCGGCGGGGCGGCCCCGGCCTGGCACGCGCCCACGCGCTGGCCGTGGTCATCGGCCTGCCGGCCCTCCTGGCGGCGCTTGCCGCGGTGACGCCCGAGCAGCTCGAACGGCTGCCGGGGCTGTGCCTCTGGCCGCGGCTTTTCGGCGGCCCGTGCCCGGCCTGCGGGATGACCCGCGCCCTGTGCTGCCTGACGCACGGCGACATCGCGGAGGCGCTGCGTTACAACCGCCTCGTGGCGTTGGTGGCCCCGGCGCTGTTCCTGGCGTGGGTTGGCACCCTGCTCCGCCTGTTCCGCTCGGCGCGACGGGGGCCTGAGCCGGATGCCCCGGAAGCCCCTCGGCGGCCTCTCGCGTAATGATCAGTGGCACAGGCCGGCGCTTGACCGGGGCGTCACAGCCGCTCTTGCCAGCCGCGTGGGTTGCGGCTGCCGTGGGAGACCGCGATGAATGCGAGTTACCGTTCGGCCGGGGTGGGAATTCGACGGAAGTAGACAGGTGGGATGGCCGGGGTGGGGTGGATTGCATTGCATTGCACCCCCCCAGGCGAGACTGCTGAAAAACCCCCTCGACTCGACGTAAGTCCGTAAAAGTCGTCCTCGCGGGACACGAACTTTACGGACTTACGTCGACGAAACCGAGTTTTTCAGCAGTCTCCAGGCACCCCCTGAAACGCAAATTCGTGCCGGAATTTGCATTACAGGGCCTGTGGTCAGGTCACCGACACCCGCGCCGCCCTGTCTGATTCTGTCTAGTTCCAGAATCCGCGTGAACGGTTACCAAGCCCCTCGCGCTGACGCTCGCACCAGGCCCGCGCGTCGGCGATGTCGGCCTCGGCGTCAGGCGTGATGAGCGGCAAGCGGCTCATTGCCGCCCCCGGAGCCGGGCCTTGACCTCCTCCCAGGAGGACCCGGCCTTGGGGTCGGCGGCGGGGGCGGCCAGCCGCCGCTCCAGGTCCTGACGGTGCGGCTCGGTGAGTGGCGCGGCGTCCGCCATCTCGGCGATTCTCTCCCAGATCTCCTCGACGAGCAGGATGCGCTCGGCGAAGCTGAGCCGGTCGATCCCGAGTGCCTTCCTGGTCGCCGGCATGTCCGCCTCCCTCCTGTTTCGCCCGATTCTATCCGGGCGAGTGGGATGCGATGTCCGCTCGCTTGCCCGTTAGCGCCAGTCCCCGCTGAGCTGCCACGCCGCCCACCACGCCGGCGGGGCAGACTTCGCGCCCTTCTTCACGACGGCCGGGTCACGCAGGATGTCGAGCTGCGCCTGCCGCAACGCCTCGGCCTTCGGCAGCTTCTTCACCCACAGGTGGTGATGGAAGCGGCCCATCAGGACGCGCGTGGCGGCATCGTCGGACGGGAACAGCGACGCCACCACGCTCCGGCACCCGGCGACGTGGAACGCCCGCGCCGTGCTCAACATGCCCTCGCCGCCGGCAACAGGGCCGAGGGCCGTCTCGTCCGCCGCGAGGATGGCCAGCTCGAGCGTCGAGAGGTCCAGCTCGGCGACTTCGGACGCCGTCAGGATGCCGTCCTCACCCCCCTTCGCCCCCTTGTTGGCGTTGGCGAAGACCAGGCCCGATCGCAGGAGCGGGTGCCAGCCGTCGGCGTCCTTCGCACCCTTCTCCGGCATGTAGAAGCCGTGCGTGGCGATGTGGGCGAAACGCGATGACGCGAGCGCGGCGCGGACGGCTGCCTTCGTGGCCTTCGCGCCCGTGAGCGACACGACGGGGCCACGCTTGCCGAAGGCCGTCGCGGCCGAGCTGAGCTCGTCCTTCGTGGCGGGCAGGGCCACCCAGGGCCGCTTCTTCTTGCCCGGATCGCCGTAATCGATGTCGCCGACGGTCAGGAGCGACGGTTTGCCTGCGGGCGGCTTCATGAGCTGCGGGAGTGTTGCCGGGACGGGGACGATCCCGATGGCGTGGTCTTCGATGAGGTACGTCCCTTTCTTCCTGCCGGGTAGGGCGGCGAACGGGATCGTCGCGAGCAATCCGTCGGGCGCGATGAGGACGACCTTCGCGCCGCCGAGATGCTTCTCCAAAGGCTTCCAGACGAGCCCGTGCAGGCGGGACGGGTCGCCTGGCTTGCCCTTGAGCAGCTCGGAACGCCAGGCCTTCACCTCCTTGTCGATCTCGTCAGCCGCGCCGAGGGGGGCCCTCGCCGCCGTCTTCCCGTTGCGGTGGATGAACGCCGTGCAGCCCCTGATGTGGAAGTGGTAATCGACCAGGGCCACGTCTGGCGGCAACGCCTTCGCGAGTCGCTCCGGGGTGGGCCGCTCCTCCTTCTCTCTGGCTTCGCGGAAGGCGGCGGAGAGGCGGGACAGCTCGGCCTGCGCTTCCTCTTGCTCCTTCTCCAGCGCGTCAAGACGCGCCTTGGTGGCCGCGGGCGAGAGGCGGAGCGCGGCGAGGCGGCGCGTCACCGACTGGAGTGCCTCGGCGGCCATGCGTGCGGCGGGGTCATCGTCGAGGCGGAGGAAGAGGCGGCGCTCCTGCTGGCGGAGGAGGAGAGCGCCCTTCCAGGCCAGGGCGTGATCGGTGGCGTTGTCGATTCGGGGCGCGGGCGGGGCCGCGTCGGCGAGCAACAGCAGGAGCGGGATCATGGCGATTCTCCCGGATGAGCAGATACGCGGTAAAGTCTACCCGGCCCGGACGCCCGTGTGCAGCCCCTCACCGGAGATGTGGCCGCGGTGAAGTTTCCGAGTGGGTCCGCTTTCGGGCTGGGCGGCACGGCGCGGCGGGGCTAGAAGAACGCCGTCCGGGCCAACCCCAGAGGGCACGATCATGAGGGCGGCGGTCATCATCCCCGTGGTCATCGTCGGAGCGTTTGTGCTCACGATGTTCATGTTCCTCATCTTCCCCACCTCGCGCCCCGCCTTCATGCGGGTCTGGTTCCTCCGGGGCAAGGGGTTCACCCAGGCAGCCTCGGCGGAGGACGCCCTCCTCAAGCTCCGCAAGGCCCTCGAGACACGCAACTACGAAGCCGCCCAGCTCTACCTCACCGGCGAGTACGCCGAGCAATTCGCCCGTGGCCGCAAGTCCGCCGAGGCGCTGGCGCGGGCCTGCGACGAGCTGCGGGGGACCATGGAAGCCCAGGGCGTCCATTCCCCCCGGATCGCCCGCGTCCTCTACTGGCTGGACCCCCTCCCGCCGTTCCGCCACACCATCACCCAGGAGGAGGATGGCGACGTGATCGCGGTGCTCGACTGGGGGGAGGACGCCGGCAAGGTCAACATCCCCTCCGCCGCCCCGGTCCGGGTCGTGGACCCGCGCCTCCTGCACGGGCTGCTCATCAGCGGCACCCCCCTGCCGATGGAGATCTCAGTCCGCGTCGTGCAGGAGGACGACGGCTGGAAGGTGACGTTCCCGGTGGAGTACGACGGCCGCCATATCCGCGACTGCGTCGATGTCCTGGAGGCCTACGCGGGCAACTACCGCAACGCCCTGCGCGTCATCCGCGAGAGGGTGCGGAACGACCCCGCCTTCAAGCAGCACGTGGAGCAGAACTTCTTCGACGACCTCACGCTGGCGGAGTGAGCGCCGCGCCCTCCGCTCAGTCCCGCAGCGCCCGGCCCGTGAGGTGCAGGAACACGCGCTCCAGGTTCGGCTCCTCCGTCGCCAGGTGCAGCAGCTCGGCGCCCGCCTCGTTCATCAGCGAGATCAGGCGGATCAGCGTCGTCTTCACGTCGGCGCACTCCACCTGCAGCTCGCCGCCGTCCCGGCGCACCGTCAGGTCAGGCACCTCGCCGAGCCGACGCTCCAGGCCCGCGGCATCGCCCTTCACCTCCACGCGGATCAGGCCGCGCAGGCTCCGCAACAGGTTCGGCAGGGTGTCGCACGCCACCACGCGGCCCTTGTCGATGATCCCCACCCGGCTGCACAGCGCCTCCACCTCCTCCATGTAGTGGCTCGTATAAACGACGGTCATCCCCTCGCGGTTCAGCCGGCGCACCTCCTCGAAGATCAGGTTCCGCGACTGCGGGTCCACCCCCACCGTCGGCTCGTCCAGCAGCAGCAGGCGCGGCCCGTGGACCAGCGACACCGCCAGATTCAATCGCCGCTTCATGCCGCCGGAGAACGTCTCCACCAGCGACGACGCCCGCGCCTCCAGCCCGACCGCCGCCAGCAGACGGGCCGCCCGCTCCTCCAGGTCCCGGCCCCCGAGGCCGTACAGCTCGCCGAAGAAGACGAGGTTCTCGCGCGCCGTCAGGTTGGCGTACAGGGCCAATTCCTGCGGCACCACGCCGATGAGCCGGGCCGTGTCCCCCGCGAAGCGCACGGCCCCGGTGTCGGGCTCGATGAGCCGTGAGATCACGCCCATCAACGTCGTCTTGCCGGCGCCGTTCGGGCCGAGCAGGCCGAACAGCTCGCCCTCCTCGACTTGGAAGGACGCGCCGTCCAGCGCCACCTGGGCGCCGAACCGCTTGGTGACGCCGTCTACCTCCAGCAGGGCCATTCGTGTTCCCCCGTGCGCGACCCGGTTCATCGTATGGGCCCGGCCGCCCCGGAATCCGCACGGCCCCTCTTGACACCTCAGACATTCTGCCTTACTATGTGGGTCAGAAAGAATGTCTGAGACGAGGAGGGCGGATGGCGCGGACTCCACAGGACGTGACGGGGAAGGAGCTGGAGCTGATGCAGTCGTTGTGGGCGCGTGGGCCCTCGACGATCAAGCAGCTGCGCGACGCCGTCTATCCGGGCGGCGACACGGCGGAGTACGCGACGGTGCAGAAGCTGCTCGACCGGCTGGAGGAGAAGGGCTTCGTGGCGCGGGGGCGGGAGAAGACGCCGCACGTCTTCACGGCCCTGGTGCAGCGCGAGGAGCTGATCGGGCGGCGGCTGCAGGAGGTGGCGGAGAAGCTGTGCGGCGGGTCGCTGACGCCGCTTCTGACACACCTGGTGCGTGGCGTCCGGCTCAGCGACAGGGAGCGGCAGGAGCTGCGGGACCTGATCGAGGGCGACAACCCATGACGCTGGGCGAGATGGCGTTGAGCAACCTGGCCGTGGCGCTGGCCCTGGCCGTCGTCGCACTCCTCGTCGGCCTGTGCTGCCGGCGTCCGGCGCTGACGCACCTGCTGTGGGTGCTGGTGCTGGTCAAAATGGTGACGCCGCCGCTCGTGCGCGTGTCGGTGCCGTGGCCCTCGGCGGCCGTCGAGAGCCCGCAGGCACCTCCTGCCCCCGTAGCCGATGACCCCGGCGAGGAGGACGTGCCGGTGGAATTCGTCGTGGGCGACGGCGTCCCGGCGGAGCTGCCCCCGGCGCCGGCGGAGGAGGCGCCGAAGGAGGAGGCGCGGCCGTTCGCGTGGGGCTTCTGGCTGTGGGCGGCCTGGGTGGCGGGGATGATCGGCTGGTACGCCCTGGCGTGGCGGCGGGCGGCGGAGTTCTCGCGCCTGCTGGCCCTGGCCCGGCCCGCCGACGAGGCCCTGGTGAAGCGCGTGGCCCGGCTGGCGGCGCTGCTGGGCGTCCGCGCCCCGCGCGTGGTCATGGTGCCGGGGCGTCTGCCGCCGCTGGTCTGGGGCGCCTACGACCCCGTGCTGGTGCTGCCGGAGGGGATCGAGGCGAGCGTGCCCGAGGCCGGCCTCGACACGCTGTTGATGCACGAGCTGGCGCACATCCGCCGGGGCGACCCGTGGGTGCGCTGGCTGGAGGCGGCCGCCCTGGGGCCGTGGTGGTGGTGCCCGCTGGCGTGGCTCGCCTCGCGTGAGCTGCGTGACGCGGAGGAGCGGTGCTGCGACGCCTGGGTGGTGCGGGTGCTGCCGGAGGCGAAGAAGGCGTACGCGGCGGCGTTGATCGACGTCCTGGACTTCCTGGCCGGGGCCCCCTCTCCGCCGCTGATGGCCAGCGGGCTGGGGCCGGTGGCCGACCTCAAACGGAGACTGACCATGATCCTGCGTGGCGCGACCCCGGCCGTGATGGGCCGGCCGATGAGCCTGGCGGTGCTGGCCCTGGCCGCCCTCGTCCTGCCCCTGGTGCCGGCGCTGGCGGAGGCGCAGGCCCCGCCGCCCCCCGTGTCCCGGGCGGCGGACGTGGACAAGGACGTGCTGATCTTCAAGGCCGACGACAGGGAGCCTGTGCGGTTCATCGCGCGGCTGGACGGAGCCGACGACCTCAAGAAGCTTGAGGCGGAGCTCGCCCGCAAGGCGGAAGAGCTGGCCGAGCTGAAGAGGCGGTTGGACGCGGCCAGGTCGCGGCCGGCGGTGGCCCGGCTGCCGGAGGCGAAGGGCGGCGTCACGATCACGATCCACATCGACGGGGGCAAGCCGGAGGAGATCGCCGCCCTGCTCAAGAGGATCCGCGAGGCGGCCGGCGACAAGCGGGTCTTCTTCGACGCGAAGCTCCCCGGCGGCAGGCCCGCGGAGGGCAAGGTGATCATCCTGCTCGACAGGGACGGGCAGTTGCGGTACGGCGTGCCCGGGGTCGCGGCGCCCCCGCCGCCCCCGCGCGTGCCCGCCCCGCCTCCGGCGGTCCGGGTGCCCGTGACCGCCCCGCCGATCGCCGTGCCGACCCCGCGCAAGAACGCGGAGGAGCGCATCGACGCCCTGATGCGCGAGCTGGAGGCCCTCCGCAGGGAGCTGAAGGCCGCCCCCGGCACAAGGGCCCCCGGCCTCGCACCGTCACGCTGATGCCCCTCAACACACACAGACCCGAACGGAGACCTGCCATGATCCTGCGTGGCTTGACATTGGCGGCCCTGATGCTGGGGCTGGTGCCGGCGCTGTCCGAGGGGCAGGCGCCGCCCCCGGCGGCGAAGGGCGTGCTGAAGGACGTGCTGTTCCTCAAGGGGGACGGCAAGGAGAATGCGTTCGCCATCGAGCTGCGGCTCGACGGGGAGGGCGGCGGCGACCTGAAGGCGCTGGAGGCCGACCTGGCCCGGCGGCTGGCCGAGATCGAGGCGATGCGTGCGAAGATCGCCGAGGCCAAGGCCAGGGCCGCCGCGGCGCTGAAGGCCAAGGCCGACGCCAGGGCCAAGGACGATGCCAAGGCCAAGGGCGGGGCCGCCGCCGGCATCACGATCACCATCCACGTCAGCGGCGGCAAGGCCGAGGAGGTGGAGGCGTTGATCAAGAAGCTCAAGGAGGCGTTCGGCGACAAGCGTGTGGCCGTCGATCCGAAGCGCGCGGAGCGCAAGGTCATCGTCATCGGGGACAAGGACGTGCTGCGCTGGGGCGTGCCTGGGATCGCGCCGCTGCCGCCGGGCGTGCCGGCCCCGCCCATCGCGGTGGTGCCGATGCCGGCGCCGCCACGCGGCAAGAGCGTGGAGGACCGCATCGACGCCCTGCTGAAGGAGCTGGACGCCCTGCGGAAGGAGCTGAAGGCGACGCCGGCGCCGAAGGCCCCCGGCCTGGCGCGGTGATCAGGCTGGCGTGAGACGCTACCCCACCCCCCCAGCCCCCTCTCCGCTTCGGGGAGGGGGCTGGGGGGGTGGGGTTGTCTTCACGCCAGCCAGGTGTCCTTGTTGTCCTTGCGGCCCTTGATGAGCATCTGGTAGACGTGGCCGTCGGGGTCGATGACCCCGCCGGCCTTTTTCGTGTCCACGATGCCCGAGCCGACCCCGGCGGACTCCTTCCACCCCAGGACGCTCTCGGCGGCGATCTGGCAGTAAAGGGCGTGGTCGAAGTTGGCCGTCTTGTGGATCTTGCCGTCGTGGATGTGCACCGTCGGGAAGAACAGCTTCTTGTCGTCCGCACGCGGGAATTCGAAGGCCATCGGGTGGACCTTGCTCTCGCCCTTCTTGAGCTTGAAGACGGCGAAGCCGAAGTCCTTCACCGCCGGCAGCTTGTCCCAGGTGGCCTCGGGGATGCGGAAGCGCTCATCCAGACGCGCGAAGTCCTTCGCCTTCGGCACGAACGACGCCTCGAACGCCCCAACCTCCACCACCTTCAGCTTGGGCAGCTCCGGGGTGCGCGGGGAGAAGGGGAAGAGTACCTTCTCAAGGCCTTCGAAGAAACGCGGGTGGTCCTTGAGGGGGATGAAGCGGACGGCGTCGTCCTTGCTCCCCTTGGGGGTAGGGATGGGGAGGATGAGGGCGAGGTCCTCGTCGGCCTTGAAGATGAGGCTGTAAACGAGGATCTGCTTACCGAGCTTGGTGGCGCGGGCGAAGATGTTGGTGGCCGCGACGAGTTTGACGCGGCCCGAGAAGCAGCACATGGTGGGCCTCCGGCTGGGGCGGCTGGGACGCCCCCCGGGGGAGGCGTCCCAACTGTCCTATGCGTCCGTCCGGTAGCGGGCCACGGGAATGGGCGGCGGCTCACTTGAGGGAGGCGAGGAACTCGGCGAGATCGCGCATGTCGTCGGGCTTGATGAGCTTCTCGAAGGGGGGCATGCGGCTCTCGGGCTTATCCTTCCTGGGGTTGCCGACGAAGGAGGCGAACCACTTGGCGTCACGGCCTGGCGTGGCGGCGGTCTTCGCGAGGTCGGGGCCCTTGCCCATCATCGGCGGCGGGCCCATCGGGGGGCCGCCCTTGGGCGGGCCACCCATCGGGGGCCCTTTGAAGGGGGGGCCGCCGGGCTGGGAGCCGTTCATCGTGTGGCAGCGGAAGCAGGTGTGGGCGTTGAAGACCTTCTTGCCGGCGAGGTGCGGCTCGGCCTCGGTGAGGGGGCCGGGGGGCATCGGCGGCGGGCCGGGCGGCGGGCCGGGCGGCGGGCCGGGCGGGGGCCCTTGCTCTTGCGGCTTGCAGCCGGCCAGGGCCAGGATGGCCAGGCCGAGCAACGCGGCCTGGCACCAGCGGGGGGACATCACGGGTCGCTCCTTTCAGGTTTTAATGAAGAGAAGAATGAGGCTGCCCCTGTTCTAGCCGAACGGGGGGTTGGGTGCGAGGGGATTCGGGGCGCCTCAGGGCAGCTCGCGGAGGCGCTCGCGGATGGCCCGGGCCAGCGGGGGGTTGTTGGCCTCCGCGCCGGGCAGCGCGTGGGTGAACGCGCGGCGGGCTTCCCCGGGGCGTCCGGCGGCGGCGAACGCCTCGGCGAGGACGGCGAGGGCTTCGCCATCCTTCGGGTCGGCCCAGCGGAGGGCACGGCGGGCGAAGCGGATGGCCTCGGCGGCGTCGCCCTGGTGGCGCAGGGCGACGCTGAGGCCCTTGTTGGCCTCGGCGTCCGTGGGGTTGTTCTTGAGGGACTTGCGGAACATGGCCTCGGCCTCCGGCCAGCGCCTGAGTTTGGAGAGGGCCAGGCCGCGGACGTGGTGGGTCATGGGGCTGCCGGGGGCGATCATGTCGGCCTGGGAGCAGAGGCCGAGGGCCTCCTCGGGGCGGCCCTCGCCCTGCGCGATCCAGGCGAGGCGTGTCACGCCGGAGGCGTCGTTGGGCTCGCACCTGGCGACGGCCTGCAGGTGGGGGATGGCGTCCGCGGTGCGGCCGGTCATCGAGTAGATGGTGCCCAGCTCGGCGTGGGCGCGGGCGTCGTCGGGCCTGATCTCCAGCGCCCTCTTCAGGAGGCGGATGGCCTCGTCGGGCTTGCGGCCGTCGGACTCCTCCAGCCGCATGAAGATGTCGTCCAGCTCGGTCTGCCGCTTGATGAGATCCTGCATGCGTTCGCGCGTCTTCGGGCTCGGCGTCACGAGCAGGGCCTCCCGGAAGGCCCCGATCCCCGCCTTGTATCGCTTGGCGTCGGCCCGGCGCCCGGCCTCGTCGAGCCAGTATTTGGTGAGGAGGGCGGCGAGGCGTTCGGCCTGGGCGCGGCTGGCGGCGTCCTTCTGCTTGCGGTGCCAGGCCAGCTCGACGGCCTGCTTGGCCCAGGGGTAGACGCCGATGCGGTGTTCGGAGCGCGGGGCGACGGGGAGGTAGTGGTCGTCCGATGTGGTGTAGAAGTGCGAATTCATCCAGACGTGCTGCGGCATGTGGCAGCCGACGCAGTCATCACGGACGGCGGCCGGCTGGCTCGGCCGGTCCTTGCACGAGGCCGGCTTGTGGCACTGGAGGCAGCCGGTGTGGGCGGGCGCGGGCGTGTGGGGGTCGTGGCAGGTGATGCAGGTCATCTCGCTCTTCTGGAAGCACTTGCTCTCGCCGAGGTACTGCACCTGGTTGGTGGTGGTGTCGTCCTCGCGGAACTTCGCCCTGGCCGTGCGGTAGGCGGTGTCGAGGGGCTGCCCGGGGCGGTAGGAGAACGCGCCGCCGGCGAGGCGTGTGTTGCCGTGGCACTGGGCGCAGATGTCGGTGAGGCGTTCGCGGCTCAGGGTGCCGGGGTGGAGGATGGCGCGGGCCTCGCCCTTGGGGTGCTTGCGGTGGTGCTCGGCGTGGGCGCGGCCGGGGCCGTGGCAGCGCTCGCAGGTGACGCCGAGGAGCATGTCGTCGCGGCGGTAGCGGACGGGCGGCCCCTGCGTGTGCCCGATCCAGGTGTTGTGACACTCGAGGCAGGACGGGTGGATGTCGCCGACGCGCTGGTTGTCCACGTCGTGGCCCCACCGGGCCTGGGGGTAGAGCCAGGCGACCGGCGGGCGCACGAGCCGCCCGTCCTCCCAGGCGAAATACATCTCGTCGCGGGTGTTGGCCGAGCCGTAGACGAGGCCGATCTTGTAGGAGACGCGCCGCTCGCCGTCGGGCGTGTCCTGGATGGCGGTGGCGAAGAAGTCATCGCCCGAGCGTGTCATCTCGTAGCGGAGGCCGGGGAAGCGGGTGGCGCAGGCGCCTCGGCCCGGCGCGAAACCCGGTGCCGCCACGCCGGCGGCAGTGGTGCAGGCGAGGAAATGGCGGGTGGTCTTGAACTCGGCGGCACGGGGGGCGTGGCACGCGGCGCAGGCGTCGATGCCCACGTAGCCGGGGTTGACGGCGGCGAGGGCCTTCTCGACATCCTCGATGTCGTCATCGAGTGTCGGCGGCGGGGGTGTCTGATCCGGCCACAGCGCGACGGCGAGGGCCATGCCCACCAGGAGCAGGCCGGCGAGCCCGACGGCGAGGTAGGAACGGAGCGGCGAGCCGCCCTCGTCCGCCGCGCCGGCAGGCGAGTCAGGGGTGTTCATGAAAGGACCGGGGAAATGAGGGACGGATGAAAACGTCCCCGATGTCCTATCCGCCCTCGCGGCCCCAGTCCACCGCCAGCGCGACGGCCTCACGGACGCGCCGCAGGTACTCGGCGCGGGGGATGTCGATGGCCCCGAGTGTGCGCGTGTGGTCGGTCGTCATCTGCACGTCGAACAGCACGAAGCCGCGCTCGCGGAGGCGTTCGACGAGGGCGACGAGGGCGGCCTTGCTGGCGTCGGACTCGGTGTGGAACATGGACTCGCCGGCGAAGAGGCCGCCGGCGGCGATGCCGTAGATGCCGCCGACGAGGCGATCACCCATCCACGTCTCGACGCTGTGGGCGTGGCCCATGCGGTGCAGCTCGCCGTAGACGCGGCGCATGTCGCGGGTGATCCAGGTGCCCTCCTCACGGACGGCGCAGCCGGCCATGACGGCGTCGAAGGCCTGGTCGGCGGTGAGGGTGAATTTGCCCTGGCGGAGGGTGCGTGCGAGCCTGCGGGAGACGTGGAGGCCGTCGAGGGGGATGATGGCGCGGGGGTCGGGGGACCACCAGAGGACGGGCTGGCCCTCGCTGTACCAGGGGAAGATGCCGGCGCGGTAGGCCTGCATCACGCGGGCGGGCGTGAGGGGGCCGCCGACGGCGACGAGGCCGTCGGCGTCGGCACGCGCCGGGTCGGGGAAGCCGGCGCGGCCAGACAGGAGGTCGTGGAGCCAGCTCACTTCTTCTTGGGGTAGCCGCGCTCGTCGGACTTGCGAATCTCCACCAGGCCGTCGTAGGCGTTGCCCTTCTTGGAGATGACGATGTAGCCGAGGTCGGTGCTCTTGAAGAGGCCGGCGAGGACCTCCTCGACGGTCACGTCCTTGCCCTTGAACGAGAGGGTCTTGTTGCGCGAGACGCCGCCCTTGGTGTCGAGGAGGAACTTGAGGCCCTTGACCATCTCCTTCAGCTCGTCCATGCAGTCCTCGGTCCGGGTGTCCTTGAAGTCCACCGTGACCTTGGTCTTGAGCAGTTTGCGGGTCTTGGCGGCCGCCGGGGTGTCGTCGTCGCCCTCGGCGGCGGACGCGGGTGCGGACAGCACGACGCACAGGGCGAATACGGCGAACGGACGCATGGGAAGAGCCTCCTCGGGGTGCCGGTTGTCATCTCTTGGACGGTGTGCGGGGCGTCCCGGTTCCCGCGCCCGCGGCGCTTGGGAAGAGGCCCCGTTTCTGGTAGAATAAACACCATGCCCGATGCCGGCAACCGCCCGCCGAGACGCCCGCCAGGAGCCTTGCCTTGTCCGACGAGACCCCACCCCCCCCGCCCGCCCCCCCCACCGCCCTGGACGGCCTGAACGGCGACGGCCCGCCGGGCCTGGACATCGCCACCGAGCTGCGTGACAGCTACCTGACGTACGCGATGAGCGTGATCGTCAGCCGGGCGCTGCCGGACGTGCGTGACGGGCTGAAGCCGTCGCAGCGGCGCATCCTGGTGGCGATGAACGACCTGAACCTGGGGCCGACCTCCTCGACGACCAAGTGCGCGGGCATCATCGGGGAGACGATGAAGCGGTACCACCCGCACGGCGACCAGTCGATCTACCCGACGCTGGTGCGCATGGCGCAGGAGTGGAACATGCGGGTGCCGCTGATCCACCCGCAGGGGAACTTCGGCAGCATCGCCGGGCTGCCGCCGGCGGCGCACCGGTACACCGAGGCGCGGCTGACGCCGGCGGCGGCGGAGATGCTGGCGGACCTGGACAACGACACCGTCGATTTCATGGACAGCTACGACGGCAAGCACCGCGAGCCGCTGGTGCTGCCGTCGCGCTTCCCGAACCTGCTCGTCAACGGGGCGGACGGCATCGCGGTGGGCATGGCGACCGACATCCCGACGCACAACCTCGCCGAGGTGTGCACCGCGCTGATCCGCCTCATCGACGACCCGGACATCACCCTGCCCGGCCTCATGGAGGAGCGTGTGGAGGACGGGTTCGGCATCCAGGGGCCGGACTTCCCGACGGGCGGGACGATCATGGGGCGGCAGGGGATCATGGACGGGTACGCGACGGGGCGGGGGAAGGTGACGCTGCGCGCCCGCGCCGACATCGACGCGGAGGGCAAGAGCATCACGATCCGCGAGGTGCCCTACCAGCAGACGCGCGACCGCGTGACGGCGGCCATCGCGGCGCTCGTCAAGGACGAGCGCATCAAGGGCATCCGCGACATGCGCGACGTGTCGGCCTCGCGGCAGCGTGGCGCCGCGGCGGAGACGGCACGCATCCCGGTGCGGATCGAGATCGAGCTGAAGCGTGACGCCAACGCGGAGGTCGTCCTCAACCAGCTGTACCAGCTCTCTCCCATCGAGAAGACGGTCAGCATCATCATGCTGGCGCTGGTGGACGGCAGGCCGCGCGTCCTGACCCTGAAGCAGGTGCTGGAGGAGCACCTGCGGCACCGCAGGGACGTGATCCGGCGGCGCACGGAGCACCTGCTGCGCGAGGCGAAGAAACGCTCGCATGTGATCGAGGGGCAGCTCATCGCGGTCAGCAGCCTCGACGAGGTGATCCGCGCCTGCCGCGAGGCCGAGAGCCGCGAGGCGGCCAAGGAGTCGCTGCAAAAGATGGGGGTGGCGGCGGCGGTTCTGAAGCGGGCGCTGGGGGACGACCACTACACGGCGCTGGTGCGCGAGATCGGCGAGGCGCCCGAGTACCACATGACGGAGGCGCAGGCGGACGCCGTCGTGCGGATGCAGCTGGGGCAGCTGGCCCGCCTGCAGCGCGACGAGGTGATGCGCGAGTACGTCGGGCTGCGCGGCAAGGTGCGCGAGTACGAGACGCTGCTGTCGAGCGAGCAGAACATCCTCGACGTGATCAAGAAGGACCTCGTCGAGCTGAGGGAGAAGTACGGGGAGCCGCGGCGGACGGAGATCACGGGGGCGGCGGCGGACCTGATGGACGAGGACCTGATCCCCGAGGAGGATCAGGTGGTGACGATCAGCAACCAGGGGTACATCAAGCGTCTGCCGCTGACGACGTACAAGACGCAGCACCGCGGCGGGCGCGGCGTGATGAGCGGGACGCGGGAGGACGACTTCGTCCAGCACTTCCACGCCACGACGACGCACGCCTACCTGCTGTGCTTCACGAACCGGGGGCAGCTGTACTGGCTGCGGGTGTTCACGATCCCCGAGGGGGGGCGCACGACGGCGGGGCGTCACATCGCGCAGGTGTTGAAGCTGAAGCCGGAGGAGAAGATCACCAGCATCGTGCCCGTGCGGTACCTGAACGCGGACCGCCCCGAGAATCAGGGCGCCCACCTGCTGATGGCGACGCGGCTGGGGATGGTGAAGAAGACGCCGTTGTCGGCGTACTGCCGTGTCCGCGAGGGCGGGATCATCGGGATCGCGCTGGACGAGGGGGACACGCTGATCGGCGTGGAGATGGTGAAGGCCGGCGATGAGGTGGTGCTGGCGACGAAGGGCGGCATGTCGATCCGGTTCGGGGAGGACGGCGCGCGGGCGATGGGGCGCGACACGCGCGGGGTGAAGGGGATCAAGCTGGGGAAGGACGACGAGGTGGTGGGGATGGTGGTGGCGGACCCCGAGGGGTTCCTGCTGAGCGTGTGCGCCAACGGGTACGGCAAGCGGACGCCGTTCGGGCCGAACACGGCGTCTGCCGTGGCGGAGGACGAGGCCGAGGAGACGGCGGAGACGGCGGAGCAGGCGGAGCCGGCGGGCGAGGAGGAGGGCGCGGCGGACGCGGAGGGCGACGGCGAGGGGGTGAAGTCCGCACGCTCGTACCGCAAGCAGCGGCGCGGGGGGAAGGGGATCCGCGACATCCGGACGAGCGAGCGGAACGGGCCGGTGGTGGGCGTGGTGGCGGTGCGCGAGACCGACGACGTGATGCTGATCACGTCGGCGGGGATGGTGAACCGGACGCACGTGCGCGAGGTGCGTGTGACGGGCCGGAACGCGCAGGGGGTGCGGTTGGTGAACACGCGCGAGGGCGACACGGTGCGGTCGGTGGCGAAGGTGGCGGCGGAGGGGGAGGCGGCGGCCACCGCCCCGCCCCCGGCCGAGCCCGCCGCGCCCGGGGGCGAGACGCCCGAGGGCGCCTGAGTACACCGTCTCGTAAGTTCGTCGGGAGTAGCCTTGGCGATGGGCAAGGGCAGT